>NZ_NKHG01000016.1 GCF_002744245.1 Bacillus pumilus
TTGTTATTTTTATATCGTCGCGGGGTGGAGCAGTTCGGTAGCTCGTCGGGCTCATAACCCGAAGGTCGCAGGTTCAAATCCTGCCCCCGCAACCAAATTATTTTATACACCAATAGGGAGTACTCATTAAGTGCAACCCAAATGGTCCGGTAGTTCAGTTGGTTAGAATGCCTGCCTGTCACGCAGGAGGTCGCGGGTTCGAGTCCCGTCCGGACCGCCATTTTTATGACTTGTAAACGAAAACGTATAGTTTCGTTTTTTTTTATGTCTTTTTCTTTCAACAAGTATCCATGATGCGATGAAATATCTTGTGTTTGGCTACACTATAAGTGAAAAGAAAAGATAGATGACTTTAACACAGCCTGGTTTCTTTACCAGGCTTTCTTTATTTTTAGTTGGAACTGAGGCTCATATTCGCTACACTAGTACTAACTGTGTCTGATATCATGTCTATTCTAATCAATTGATTGCATGAAGGGGCTGTCTTTTATGGATGAATTTGATCTTATTCGCCGGATTACACCAAAAAAAACACATCAACGTTCTTTGGTCATGGGCATCGGTGATGATGCAAGTGTTTATCAACCTCATTCACATTGTGAAGAGGTCGTTTGTGTTGATACAATGGTGGAGCATGTTCATTTTCGTTTTGATTTTTCCACACCCTTTGAGGTCGGTTTTAAGGCGCTGGCAGTCAATGTCAGTGATATAGCAGCAATGGGAGGAACACCAAAGTATTATCTTGTATCAATAGCGATCCCGCCTCATGGTGATGAGGCGATCGTGACGGCTCTTTATGAGGGAATGAAAGCTTTGGCTGATACAT
Organism: Bacillus pumilus; assembly: GCF_002744245.1. Taxonomy (GTDB): domain Bacteria; phylum Bacillota; class Bacilli; order Bacillales; family Bacillaceae; genus Bacillus; species Bacillus pumilus_M. The sequence continues at coordinate 827 of NZ_NKHG01000016.1, forward strand.
ATCATATGGATTTAATCGGTGGGGATACGGTAGCCACCCGCAGTGACTTTGTCATTACGGTGACTGTCATTGGCGAGGTTCCAAAGGGAACAGCTTGTTATCGTCACAGTGCTCAGACAGGAGATGTCGTCTTTGTCACAGGGGAGCTTGGTTCATCAGCTGCTGGACTGTCACTCTTAATGCACGAAGTAGATCCAGTAATGGCGGTCGATCCTGCTTTTTTTCTTGAACGTCACAAAATGCCTCAGCCCCATATTGCTGCTGGACACATTTGCTCAAGCTTCCCGAGGGTGACCTTGAATGATGTGAGTGATGGGTTAGCTAGTGAGCTGAACGAGATAGCTGAAGCCAGCCATGTGACATTAGAAATTGAGGCTGATAAGCTCCCAGTACACGCTGATTTACCGTTGTTACGCAAAGAGTGGCTTGAATGGGTACTATTTGGTGGAGAGGACTTTGTTTTAACTGGCACAATTCCAGAGGCGGATTGGGAAAATTTTGAGAATCAATGTAAAGAAAAAGGAATTCAGGTCACTCGCATTGGACAAGTCAAACATGAGCAAGCGGCCAGCGTCATTTTAAAAGAACATGATCAACAAACAACATTAAGGAAAAAAGGATATAATCATTTTAAGAAATGAGGTGACATCAACGTGAAGTTAACTTGGACGACAAAAGGTGCGGATGAGACGAAACGAATTGCCGCTGCTTTGGCTAAACGTGTGATGCCAGGCGATGTATTGACTTTAGAAGGAGATTTAGGCGCAGGCAAAACCACTTTTTCAAAAGGGTTTGCGGAAGGCTTAGGTATTACCCGTATCGTCAACAGCCCTACTTTTACGATTATGAAAGAATATAGCGATGGTAGACTGCCACTTTATCATATGGACGTGTACAGGATGGAAGATGCTGAAGAAGATATCGGACTGGAGGAATATTTTGAGGGAGAAGGTGTATGCTTGGTTGAATGGGCACATCTCATTGAGCCGCAATTGCCTTCATCCTATTTAAAAATTGAAATGTTGAGAACAGAACGTGAAGAAGAACGTCATCTCACGTTTTATGCAAAAGGGGAGCGCTACGAGACCCTTTGTAAGGAGATGAAAGAATTTGACCATACTGGCGATTGATACGTCAAACCATACATTAGGAATTGCACTTGTCCGAGATGACACAGTCATTGGAGAAAGCATTACTTACTTAAAAAAGAATCATTCAGTCCGAGCGATGCCGACAGTTGAAGCACTGATGGAAGAATGCGGTGTAGCGCCGAGCGAATTAAGCAATATTGTGGTTGCAAAAGGACCTGGTTCCTATACTGGCGTCAGAATTGGTGTGACCATTGCAAAAACACTTGCATGGACGCTTTCTATCCCAATATCCGCTGTTTCAAGCTTAGAAACCTTGGCGGCAAATGCTCGATATTTCGATGGATGGATCTCGCCTATATTTGATGCGAGAAGAGGACAAGTTTATACTGGGCTATATATGTTTGAACAAGGAAAGATCAAAGAGGTCAAACAAGATCAAAATATCCTGCTCACGGATTGGCTTCATGAGCTGAAGCAGACAGGAAAGCCTGTCTTATTTCTTGGACATGATGTGCAGCTTCACCAAGAGAGCATTCGTTCCATCTTAGGAGAAACCGCTGTTTTGGCGGACAGGGCATTTCATAACCCAAGACCTTCAGTGCTTGCGTTTTTAGGGGCAGATCGTCCTGCTGAAGATGTACATCAGCTTGTCCCTAACTATATTCGTTTGGCAGAAGCGGAAGTGAAGTGGCTTGAAGGACAAAAATAATCTCAACACTGTAGAGATTCGAAGAATGACGGTAGAGGACATACCAGAGGTGTATACGATCGAAGTGCATTCGTTTACAGCACCTTGGAAAAAAGAATCGTTTGTCTATGAGATTCTCCACAATCAATACAGCCATTATTTCCTCATTGAGGAAGATCAGCAGCCTGTAGGGTATTGCGGGGTCTGGATTGTCATGGATGATGCACAAATTACGAACATTGCGATTCTGCCTGAGCATAGAGGCAAAGGCTATGGGGAAGTATTGCTTCGATATGTCATGGGATTTTGCAAAGAAAAAAAGACAGATCATCTTTCATTAGAGGTGCGGGTTTCTAATACACCAGCACAATCCCTTTATGAAAAGCTTGGTTTCAGACCAGCTTCTATTCGAAAGAATTATTATACAGATAATGGGGAAGATGCATTAGTTATGTGGGTGAATATAAATGAGTGAACAAAAAAATCGATTCATATTAGGAATAGAAACAAGCTGTGACGAAACAGCTGCGTCCATCGTGAAAAATGGGGAAGAAATCGTAGCTAATGTTGTCGCCTCACAAATAGATAGTCATAAACGCTTTGGCGGTGTTGTGCCAGAAATCGCTTCAAGGCATCACGTGGAGCAAGTCACTATCGTATTAGAGGAAGTGATGGCACAGGCCAATATGAGCTTTAAGGATTTAGATGCTATTGCTGTCACAGAAGGACCGGGCTTAGTCGGAGCACTTCTGATTGGCGTCAATGCAGCGAAGGCACTGAGCTTTGCTCATCAAATTCCTCTCGTTGGTGTTCATCATATTGCTGGACATATTTATGCGAACCAGCTCGTTGGTAAGCTGTTGTTTCCTTGTTTAGCTCTTGTCGTCTCTGGCGGACATACTGAGCTTGTTCTGATGAGAGAGCACGGGTCCTTTGAGGTTATCGGAGAAACATTAGATGACGCGGCTGGAGAAGCCTATGACAAAGTGGCTCGTACGATGGGTCTCCCGTATCCAGGTGGACCTCATATTGACCGATTAGCACATGAGGGCGAGCCGACAATTAAGCTTCCACGAGCATGGCTTGAAGAAGGGTCCTATCACTTTAGCTTCAGTGGTTTAAAATCGGCTGTGATCAACACATTACACAATGCGTCTCAAAAGGGAGAAACGATTGCTCCAGCGGATTTGTCTGCAAGTTTTCAAGAAAGCGTCATTGAGGTGCTTGTTGGAAAAACCTTAAAAGCGGCTGAAGCCTATGGTGTGAAGCAGGTTGTTCTAGCTGGGGGAGTCGCTGCCAATAAAGGGCTTAGAGAGGCCTTAACGTCAGCATTTGCGAAGTTTCCTGAAGTGAATGTTACCATTCCACCATTGTCTCTTTGTACAGACAATGCAGCCATGATTGCTGCTGCAGGAACCATTGCGTTTGAAAAAGGAATAAGAGGCGATATGGCAATGAACGGTCAGCCAGGTTTACCGCTTGTCTCATATGAATGAAGACTCCTGTGGATATACAGGGGTTTTTTCATTCAAAATGAAAGCGATTTATTCACATGTAAACGTTATATATCCACAATTATTAGAAAATTTCGTTTTAAAATGAAGAGAATGTGTACAAATAGGATCTTTTCTGTGGATATGTGATTAAAACTCTGTGGATAAAGTGGATAAGTCCGAAGTGTTTAATAATAATCAAGAAGTTATTGTGGGTATCATTGTGGATAATAAATTATCACTGAAAGAAAAAGAGCACCCGTTAGGGCACCCTTTAAGATTCTGATAGGTCTTCCCACTCTGCAAAAAGTGATTCGAGCTCTTGATTAAGCGCGTCATTTTCTGTTTGAATGGCTTGAACCTTCTCGTGATCTTGGAAAATAGCAGGATCACATAAAAGCTGTTCATTGTCACCGAGCTTGTCTTCGATGACGGCGATCCGATCTTCAATTTCTTCGATTCTGCGTTGTTTTTGTCTTTCTTTCTTTTTCAGCTCTTTTTCTTCCGCATAAGAAAGCTTTGCTGTTTCAACTGGCTTTGCTGCTTGATTTTTCAACGGTTCATGATCTTGGAGCGCTTCAAGCTCTAGTTGCTCGTTTTTCTTTTCAAGGTAGTAGTCGTAGTCACCAAGATACTCTTTTGTTTCAGCTCGTGATAGTTCGAGTACTTTTGTTGCCAGCCGGTTGATAAAATACCGGTCATGCGAGACAAATAAAATAGTTCCTGGATAATCAATCAGCGCATTCTCTAAAATTTCCTTACTATCTAAGTCAAGATGGTTAGTAGGCTCATCGAGAATGAGAAAATTGGCCTTTTGCAGCATTAGCTTGGCCAGCGCAAGGCGCGCTTTTTCTCCACCACTCAATGCGTGAACAGGCTTTAAGACGTCATCACCGGAGAAAAGAAAATTCCCTAAACATGTCCGGATTTCTTTTTCGTTCATATGTGGATAATCATCCCAAAGCTCATTTAATACTTTTTTAGAGGATGTCAATTTGGCTTGTTCCTGGTCATAGTAGCCAATTGTGACATGAGATCCAAAGCTGATGTCGCCTTTTACAGGCTTTAATGTATTCGTTAAGGTTTTTAAAAGAGTTGATTTCCCGATGCCGTTAGGGCCAATGAGTGCAACGCTATCCTCACGTTTGATATGAAAAGAAAGGGAGGATAGGAGCGGCGTTTTTTCATCATAACTAATATCGAGATCATGCACCTTCAGCACATCATTACCGCTTTGTCTTGTAATATCAAAATGAAAGCTAGCTGATTTTTCATCACCTAATGGTTTATCTAAACGATCCATTCGTTCTAGCTGCTTCCGTCTGCTTTGAGCCCGCTTTGTGGTGGATGCTCTTGCTAGGTTGCGATCCACGAAATCCTGGAGCTTAGAAATTTCTTCTTGCTGCTTTTCGTACAGCTTCATATCACGCTCTAGCTGCTCGGCTTTCAGCTCAAGATACTTACTATAGTTTCCTGCAAACTTTTTCATCGCTGTTCTTGACACTTCATAGACATGATTCACGACTTTGTCTAAGAAATAACGGTCATGGGAAACGATGAGAATCGCCCCTGTATAATTTTGCAAATACTGCTCAAGCCATGATAAGGTATCAATATCTAGATGGTTGGTCGGCTCGTCCAGAATTAAGAGTTCTGGTTTGATTAATAATAGTTTTCCAAGCGCTAGACGGGTTTTCTGGCCGCCGCTTAAGGATTGAACGGTTGTGTCATCTTCAAAATGACTAAAGCCGAGCCCGTGAAGAATGGAGCGCACATCTGCTTCATATTGATAGCCGCCTTGATCTTTAAATTCCTGCTGCAGTCTGTCATAGGTTTTCATGAGGGAATCTAGCTCTGAACCTGTGGAAGAAGCCATTTTGTCCTCAATGGTTCTCATCTCTTGTTCCATTTCTTTTAAATGATCAAAAACCGATAATAATTCGTCTTTTAACGTACGTGTAGACGTGACATCGGTATGCTGTGCTAAATATCCGGTCGATAGGTCTTTCGGCTTGATGATCTCACCTTGTTCGTAAGACATTTGACCGGCAATGATTTTCAAAAGCGTGGATTTGCCTGCGCCGTTACGACCTACAATGGCAATACGATCCTTTGCTTTGACTTCCAATTTTATATTCGTTAAAACGGTATCAGCGCCAAACGATTTGGACAGCTGATTCACTTGTAGAATTATCATGTAACTTCACCTCTGCTATAATATGTTAAGTGTAGCTTATCAGCAGTAAACCGGCAAATCTTACATATGACCGCCATGGTCAAATGAAAGACAGATAGGAAAAAATAGTGTATGATTTGAGTGAGGGAGCGTTGAAAGATGAGTCAATTTAGCCACTTTAACGAACAAGGAAGAGCAAAGATGGTCGACATTAGTGACAAATCGTCTACAGTGAGAACCGCGGTTGCTGCATCAAGTATTCGTATGATAAAAGAAGTGTTTCATAAAATACAACATCGTGAAATTGGAAAAGGGGATGTGCTGTCTGTCGCACAGGTTGCTGGCATTATGGCAGCAAAGCAAACATCCAACATCATTCCAATGTGTCATCCGCTTGCACTAAAAGGCGTGGATATCTCCTTTGATTGGGAGGAAGACGGAAATGCGCACATTCTGAACATACAAGTACAGGTGAAAACAAAAGGAAGTACGGGTGTGGAGATGGAAGCGCTCACTTCTGCTTCAGTATGTGCACTGACCGTTTACGACATGTGCAAAGCGATTGATAAAGGCATGATCATCGGTCCGACCTATCTAGTTGAAAAGACAGGCGGGAAAAATGGTGATTTTCACAGAGCATCTGATATTTAAGTTGGAGGATCTTATATGAATATAGACCAGTCAAAAATTCCACAAGCGACAGCCAAACGTTTGCCGCTTTACTACCGTTTTTTAAAAAATCTGCATGCATCAGGAAAACAAAGGGTGTCATCGGCAGAGCTTAGTGATGCAGTCAAAGTGGACTCTGCCACCATTCGCCGAGATTTTTCGTACTTTGGTGCACTTGGGAAGAAAGGGTATGGCTATAATGTCGATTACTTGTTGACCTTCTTCAGAAAGACCCTTGACCAAGATGAAATGACCAATGTCATGCTCATCGGTGTCGGGAATTTAGGGACTGCTTTTTTACACTATAATTTCATAAAAAATAATAATACAAAAATTTCAATGGCTTTTGACGTCAATGAGAGTAAAATAGGAAGTGAGATAGGCGGCGTGCCTGTCTATGATTTGGATAAGCTTGAAGAGCATGTTCAAGAGGTAGGAGATATCCCTGTTGCGATTTTGACAGTACCTGCCGTAGCAGCTCAGTCCATTACAGATCGTTTGATTGCCCTTGGCATCAAAGGAATCCTTAATTTTACGCCGGCTCGATTGAATGTGCCGGAACACATTCGAATTCATCATATAGATTTGGCGGTTGAACTTCAGTCTCTTGTGTATTTCTTAAAGCATTACTCTGTTACACAGGAGGACTGACGAATTGGGGTAAAGGGGGTGGAGCAAATGGGTCCGATCGGTCCTGGTAGTTTGGTTCTGATTGCGATTGTTGCGCTCATTATTTTTGGGCCGAAAAAGCTTCCTCAATTAGGAAGAGCAGCAGGAGATACATTACGTGAATTCAAAAATGCCACAAAAGGTTTAGCAGATGATCAGGAAGAAAAAAAGAAAAAAGAAGATCTGTAGAATAGGATGAGCTTCATGAATGTCAAAGATATGCCGCTTATGGAGCATATTGTGGAACTGCGAAAACGTTTAGTGATCATTGCGATGTTTTTTGTCATCTTTTTGGTGGCAGGTTTTTTTCTCGCTAAGCCGGTCATTGTTTATTTACAAAATACCGATGAAGCCGCAACACTGACACTGAACGCATTTAAACTCACGGATCCATTGTACGTGTTTATGCAGTTCGCATTTGTCATTGCTTTGGTTTTGACGTGTCCCGTTATTTTATATCAGCTTTGGGCATTTGTGAGTCCTGGCTTATATGAAAAAGAAAGAAAGGTGACACTTGCTTACATTCCAATTGCACTGCTTTTATTTTTGAGCGGTGTGGCTTTCTCTTATTTTATTTTGTTTCCATTCGTCGTCGATTTTATGATACGGATGTCGAACAATTTACATGTGGAGCAAGTGATTGGGATTCATGAGTATTTTACATTTCTGATGCAGTTAACACTTCCATTTGGTTTTTTGTTTCAGATGCCGGTTGTGTTGATGTTTCTCACAAGACTTGGCATTATCACACCGATGTTTTTATCGAAAATACGCAAGTATGCCTATTTTGTCCTCATTATCATTGCCGCACTCATTACACCGCCAGAGCTTGTTTCTCACCTCATGGTTACCTTGCCAATGCTTGTTTTGTATGAAGTGAGTATTGCCATTTCAAGAGTAACCTATCGCAAAATGCAGCAAACAGAGGAGAAAGACAGTCATTATGTCTCATAAAAAAGCATCTTGATCCAACATGTGATCAAGATGCTTTTTCTATTTTGATAACATTTGATTTATAGCTTGAAATAGGTGCTGGTAATATGCGGGCTCATGTGGGACAAAATCATGTTTACCTACATCTCTGCTTTCCTCAAGTCGTTCTCCGGATGCATCAATCTCAAAACCCTCTACCTGAATTCTTTCACATTGCCCTGTTAAAAGATGCTGTGCATCGATGAATCTCGTTCGGTAAAGACCAGCGACTTCTTCTTTCTGTAAATGAACGTTCATGTGCTCTTCTTGATTGAGATAAAGATACACATGGCAAAACTCACGGTCCATGAAAGAAGGCATAAGGATTTCATCCTGTATGACCCCTGCAAAGGTAAGGTCCTCAAAAAGGATGGAGAGACCAAGCTCTTCTTCTACCTCTCTAATGCCATCAGAAGGCTGTTCTTCTGTGAGAAGGTGGCCTGCTGCCGTGATATCAAGCAGAGAAGGGAAATCCTTTTTTGTATGGCTTCTTAGCTGAAAATAGAGATACACAGTGTCATGCTCCTTTTTTAGAAGCCAGAAATGAAATGTTTCATGCCAAAGGCCTTGAGCATGGACATCAGACCGGTCGGCCGTACCAATCGTAACATGCTGATCGTTCATGATGTTCAGTTTTTCCTGTTCCATGAAGACATGTCTCCCATAAAAAAACCATTTTCCAAGCGGCGGAAAATGGTTTTTGGTTTATTTTTGCTGTTGTTTTTTCAGTTTAACAGAGAAGGCAAACATTTTAAACGCGATATTGATATTATAGGCCGCAAACACCATCAGCAAAATGCTGTAAAATGACCACATGTCACCTGGGTTTTGGATGGCCATATAGGTGAAAGCAACACCTACGGCAAAATAAATGATGCCCCATACGACAGGGTTTCTCATGAGAAAAAGCCTCCAATAATCATTTGCATTGTTTGAGATTGTTCTTCAATCATTTTCCTTACTGGCTCAATCTGCACAAGAATGACGAGCGAGTTCATCAGCATATGAGCACCGATTGGAACAATGATTCGTTTTGTTTTCGCATATAAAAAGGCAAAGGTAAAGCCCATTGCGGTATAGAGAAAGAAGTGGGCAAAATCAGAGTGTGCAGCAGCGAAAAATACTGAACTAACAAGTGCCGCAATAAAAAAATTCGACCTTTCATAAATTACACCAAAAACGATTTTTCGGAAAATAATCTCCTCAAGTATCGGACCAATTAGTGCAATAATAACAACCAGAAAAGGAAAAGCATCCATAATGGATAAAATATTTTGCGTGTTTTCAGATTCACGACCAATGCCGAATGCATATTGTTCAATCATGCCTGCAATTGATTGCGTAAAAAGTGAAAGAAAGAAACCGCCAATGATCCAGGCGATAGCCACGCCGACTGAAACCGGTGCTTCATTTCGAAGTGAAGCTTTTGGTACGGTTCGAAGGATGAGCAGAATAATGATTAATCCGATACAGAAGCTGATGATTGTCCATGTTCCAGATAATTTTGAGAGCTCTGCTTGTGTCATCGGTGTCTGTATAAATCCTAACCATTTCATAATGAGCACATAAGGAATCACAGAAACCTGCACCAATATATACGTTAAGATGATGTACCAATATTGTTTTTTCAAGTAACGAAAACCCCTTTACTAAAAGAACTAGATTTATTGTAACACAAGTCTTCTTTTTCGATGAAAAGGAAAGAATCTGAGTTGAAAAAAGATCATGAAAGCGTAAAAATTTTTAAAGGTTTTTACTTGAAATTGCAGAAGACATTCTTTATTATAATAAATGTGTTAGCACTCGCTAGTGATGAGTGCTAAAAAAGACTACATATAAGAATTGAGGAGGTTGTTTCTTATGTTAAAGCCATTAGGCGATCGCGTAATCATTGAACTCGTTGAATCTGAGGAAAAAACCGCTAGCGGTATTGTCTTACCGGATTCTGCAAAAGAAAAACCGCAAGAAGGTAAAATTGTGGCAGCAGGTTCAGGTCGTGTACTTGAAAGTGGTGAGCGGGTTGCGTTAGAAGTCAATACAGGCGACCGCATTATCTTCTCAAAATATGCAGGCACTGAAGTGAAATATGAGGGAAAAGAATATTTAATCCTTCGTGAAAGCGACATTTTAGCTGTTATTGGGTAATCGCATAAAAAACATTGAGATATATTTCTAAAAAGACTGAGGAGGTTTCGTTATTATGGCAAAAGATATTAAGTTCAGTGAAGAAGCACGTCGCGCGATGTTACGTGGTGTAGATGCACTTGCAGATGCTGTAAAAGTAACTTTAGGACCTAAAGGACGTAACGTGGTTCTTGAGAAAAAATTCGGTTCTCCACTTATCACAAATGATGGTGTAACGATTGCAAAAGAAATCGAATTAGAAGATGCATTTGAAAACATGGGTGCAAAACTTGTTGCTGAAGTGGCAAGCAAAACAAACGACGTAGCGGGTGACGGTACAACAACTGCAACGGTTCTAGCTCAAGCAATGATCCGTGAAGGCTTGAAAAACGTAACAGCTGGTGCAAACCCTGTTGGCGTTCGTAAAGGGATCGAAGAAGCAGTTAAAGTAGCACTTGAAGGCTTGCACAAGATTTCTAAGCCTATCGAAGGCAAAGAATCAATTGCTCAAGTTGCGTCTATTTCTGCGGCAGATGAAGAAGTAGGAAGCCTGATCGCTGAAGCAATGGAGCGTGTAGGGAACGACGGTGTGATTACAATCGAAGAATCTAAAGGATTCACGACTGAGCTTGAAGTGGTTGAAGGGATGCAATTTGACCGTGGATACGCTTCACCATACATGGTGACTGATTCTGATAAGATGGAAGCGGTTCTTGAAAATCCTTACATCTTAATTACAGACAAAAAGATCACAAACATTCAAGAAATCCTGCCTGTACTTGAGCAAGTCGTACAACAAGGGAAACCATTATTGATCATTGCTGAAGATGTAGAAGGCGAAGCGCTTGCAACACTTGTTGTGAACAAACTTCGTGGTACATTCAACGCAGTGGCAGTAAAAGCACCTGGATTCGGTGATCGTCGTAAAGCGATGCTTGAAGACATCTCAGTTCTAACTGGCGGAGAATTAATCACAGAAGATCTAGGACTTGACCTGAAATCAACTGAAATCGGTCAGCTTGGCCGTGCGTCTAAAGTCGTTGTGACAAAAGAAAACACAACAATCGTTGAAGGCTCAGGAGATTCTGCTCAAATCGCAGCACGTGTGAACCAAATCCGTGCGCAAGTAGAAGAAACAACTTCTGAATTTGATAAAGAGAAATTACAAGAACGTCTTGCAAAACTAGCTGGCGGCGTCGCTGTCATCAAAGTTGGTGCGGCAACTGAAACAGAACTAAAAGAGCGTAAACTACGCATCGAGGATGCACTGAACTCAACGCGTGCAGCAGTTGAAGAAGGCATCGTATCCGGTGGTGGTACAGCACTTGTGAATGTATACAACAAAGTCGCTTCAATCGAAGCTGATGGTGACGTTCAAACAGGTGTGAACATCGTTCTACGTTCTCTTGAAGAGCCAATCCGTCAAATCGCTTACAACGCAGGTCTTGAAGGATCAGTCATCGTTGAGCGCTTGAAAAACGAAGAAATTGGCGTAGGCTTCAACGCAGCAACAAACGAATGGGTAAACATGATCGAAAAAGGAATCGTTGACCCAACAAAAGTAACTCGCTCTGCACTTCAAAACGCAGCTTCTGTTGCAGCAATGCTTCTGACTACTGAAGCAGTAGTTGCTGACAAACCAGAAGAAGGCGGCTCAGGCGGCGGAATGCCAGATATGGGCGGCATGGGCGGTATGGGTGGAATGATGTAATAACGGATTAAAACCCTTGATTGATAAGGGTTTATCCGTTAGTCACACTCATTTTGGTGCCATTTTGATGCCACTTAGAAAAATTAGAGGCTTTTCATTAGTTCTCCGAACTTTTGAGAAGCTTCTTTTTTTCGGTTTTTTGTTTTGTGCAGGTATATTTTAGTTGTTGTTTGATCTTCTGTGTGTCCAAGTCTATCCATTATCCTTTGAAGATCCACATCAGCCTCAGCAAGAAGAGAGGTGTGAGTATGTCTTAAAGAATGAGGAGTTAATTTGTTCTGTATACCTGATTTTTTAAGAACTGCATTAAACCTGTTTTCAATAGTTTTAATAAAGTGAGGATATCCCCAGTATGGTCCCTTTATTCTAGCAAAAACAAAATTGTGATCATGCTATTCATGTTTCATCTGCATTGTTATTTCATTTTGTTGAATTCGAAATTTGTTTAGAGCTTGTAGAACTTCACTCTCAACGTCAATTTTTCTAATAGAACCTTTAGTTTTAGGAGGTAAGAGAGTATATTTTTTTGTGCTGTTACTTGGGTTGTAATAAGTTTTTGTAACACTGATGGTACATTCCTTGAAATCAATATCTGACCACTTTAAAGCCGCAAGCTCACCAGCTCTTAAACCGGTCCAAGCTAACAGATAGAACATAACGTAATACTCAAAATTTAATTGATATGCTGTATCTAAAAAGTGTTTTAATTCATTCTTCTCAAAGTATTTTTCTTCTATTTTTTCATTTTCGATTTCTTCTCCACTTTCAAACTGGTTATAGCATCCTGATACATTTTTTTAGTAATATCCTTTAGCTTATGAAAACCAAAGACTGTATTTAAATGCTCAATTTCGTGCTTTTTAACGCTAATGGTGCTAATTTTTCTGTCGGTGTTACTGTAAACATCCAACCACTCAGCTGCCATGTCTTTGAATGTAATATCATTTTTAAAATCCAATTTTGCCTTGCCGAGAATGTATTCCAAATCGATCATAGCGTTGGCGGCATCTTTTCTTTTAGAAAATCCTTTCTAACAATCCTTTGCCGTTTGCCAGTTTGCGGATTTACTCCATCTTCAATTATAAACATCCAGCGGTCGCCCTTTTTTGTCTCATATTTTTGAAGTCTTCCCATACTTAATCCTCCTCAATTAATTTGTTTTAAGGAATTCTCATATAAAGCAAAGCTTTTTCTTCTAAATATTTCTAAGCGGGCAACATCAAAAGAGTAAGTCACATTAAAGGTGTCTCCAATTAGTTTTATTGCCTCGGGGAGGGAGGCGCATTTTGTGAAGCATAAAAGAAGGCACACAGAAATGATACATAAAACTATTAGCTTGGTATTCTTGCAGTTCTCGAAAGAGTTTGTGCATATCAAACTGATTTCCGTAGTGCTTTATCACATGGCACAACTCGTGACCAACTCTTCCCATTGCTGTTTTTTGGTTAAACATTTATCAATAACCATGCTGTATGAGCCATTCACACAGAAGACAACGCTCGCTCTTCTTTCAAAGTGAAGCCATATTCTTAGTGAAGCTGCTATACGTTCCATATCAATTGATTCTGGTGTAAGCATGTTTATTTTTGTGTATATTTTCTTCACTTCTTCTTCTAAATGAGATAGTCCTTTCATTTAAAACACCCCTGAAATAAGAATATATGTTCTGTTTTTGTTTGAAAAGAAAAGCCTTTAATTAGGCTACTCCTTCACTTTATAAGATTCATTGAATGTGTCTGGAACTGCTAGCTTTGATTGATCCTTATAAACAAAATAAATTCGTGGATCTTCAGCAATTCCACCACCTATAATTCTATTTTTAATATCTAATCCAGTTTTATTAACCCGTGATTGCTTTTCAGACAAAAATGATCCTTCATTATCTATTATCAGCATGGATCTGTAAAAACAAGCACTTCTAAAAAGACGTATAGCTTACCATCTGGCATCATTAAAGTGACCAAGCCATTAACCAAAAGAGGTAGGCGTAAAAGCCTTACAGGAAGCTCTAGCCGCTCTTTTCTTCTATCCCGAAAAAGGAGCAAAAAATAACGGCATTGATGGCTATTACGGACCGAAAACAGCGGATGCGGTCAAGCGGTTCCAGATGATGCATGGTCTTGTGGCTGATGGCATTTATGGGCCAAGAACAAAAGCGAAGTTAGTTAAGTTATTAAAATGACTATCAATGTTAGTAGGCTAAATGTAAGTTACACTTTAAAAAAAGAAGCTATTTGTAAATAAAAAACAAGCAGAGTGATTTTCTGCTTGTTTTTTTGAAGTTAATTCAAAGGTTCTTGATTTCTATATACATAACAAGTACCCTGTTTTACTTCCATACATTGATATATTTCGTAGGTACTTCTCCCCTCATCATTCGTCATATAAACGGTTGCTTGTTTCTTAGCACTATTGTAATTAATTTGAGTTACAGGAAATTTGAATTCTTTGTTTCGAATAGGTATTAAATCATCTGGAGTTACTGCTGCACTTGCTGCTTGTCCCCCTGATATTAGTAAGACACCAGCAAGAGCAAGATTACCTAAGGCTTTCTTAATTTTGATTTTCATTTAAAATTCCCCCTAAAGTAATATTTATTGGTTAATACAACCAATAATAACCAGATATTAACATGATTAATGTAAGAAGAATGTAATTTATTGTCGAAAGTATAAAAATATTTTATTTTTTTGGGGAAAAGAGATGATTTTTTACCTAAAATATAGACTTGAGTCTATAGTATAATAAATATAGGAGGTAAGGAAATGCTAGACAACATAATAAAAGTCCTTCAAATCATCTTTTACGTTGCATCTATAGCGTGGATTGCCCAACAATCACACGGACGCAAACAAAGATAATAAGAAGGACTAACATTGACTACGGAAGCGAGTTAGTCGCTCGCTTTTCAATATAATTATAACCAGTCTAGCATATAATATGAACCAAAAACAATTGATCTTCTTTATGATCCTGTTAAGCGCAGTTTCAATTGGACTGCGCTTAATATGGACAAACATTTTCACAACGGTTATCATGGCCGCTTTAATACTTGCAACGCTTTTTGTAATCATCAAAGATGTAAGGAGCAAATAACATGGAATATCATTTGAAGAACCGGCAGCAGGTTGAGGACTTCATGAAAAACGAGGTCCTCACTTCATCTGAAGCACAGGGAATTTTAAACGTTAACAAGCAGCGCATGAGTAAATTGCATATTGATGATCGAATACGACCGATAAAAAAAGTGGGGAAAACTGTTTTATTCTTAAAATCAGATATTGAGCAGCTGAAAAAAGATTTAGAAGAAGGGCGGAAGAAATACCGTCCATATGAAGAGAATTAAAATTTCCATTCTCTTTTATGTTTATCCCATTTCCATTCTCTTCGAAATCAGTCATATCACCACCACCAAAAACATTTTAACAGAATGTTCGTTAGGTGTCTAAAGGTGGTGTATAATTAGAATATACGGTTTACCCGCGGAAACGGGATTTAAAAAATTCGTATATTTCAATGATTGACTTCTTCTTAATATTACTCACACCTTGGCCGCCCGAAGGACGGCTTTTTTGATGCCGAGAGCTGTATAAATGAATATAGAGAAGTAAAAGTATTTGTATTAAACCATATTTCGAAAGTTTTTTGCTTCATTTTATATAAAGTCATAAAAACACATATAACAAGGCAATGCTTGGGTGGAATGATGTAACACCCTCTGAAACCCCTTGAAATATAGGGGTTTTTGTTTTGTCTTTTTTTAATTGGTCACTTGATGCGGATTTGCATTCAAATAAATGATGGAAAAAAATAAGAACAAATGAAATCGAAACCTTCATCACTTGTATTCTTTAAAATAAGAGACAATTATTACATGGATCTTTTACCAACATTAAAAGAATCGATATTTTTAAAAAGAAAAGCGGTGATCGTATGGGCTTGACGACTTGGGTGGCGATTATTGTTGCACTGGCCGTCGTGTTTGGATTGTTTGGATCAAAAAATCGTGATAAATAAGAGGTTGAAACCCACTTCCACAGAGGAAGTGGTTTTTTATTGCAAATACAACATTAATGCAATATACTAATTTTAATAATTTATTGCAAATGCAACAAAAAGGAGTCGTGATAAATGAGAGAAATTTTGCGAGAGATCGGCGTGATTGCTCGGGCGCTGGATTCGATTAGTAATATTGAATTTAAAGAGTACGATTTAACGAAGGGGCAGTATTTGTACCTTGTCCGTATTTGTGAGGAGCCTGGCATCATTCAGGAAAAGCTGGCGGAAATGATCAAGGTGGATCGAACAACGGCTGCCCGGGCTATCAAAAAATTAGAGCTGCATGGTTTTATTGAGAAGAAAGATGATCCCGTGAATAAAAAAATCAAAAAGCTGTTTCCAACCGATAAAGGGGAAGCGGTACATCCAGTTATCAAACGAGAAAATGATTATTCGAATCAAGTAGCGCTAGATGGGTTTTCTGAAGAGGAAGCGGAACAGATTTATGAGTATCTTCTAAGAGTGCGAAAAAATATCGAAAAAGATTGGGATTATGTGAAAAAAGGAAATAAGCGACGCTACTAAATGATAAGGAGGGTGACTTCAATGACCGTCACTATTGTTCCATGCAAAGAACAGCATGTAAAGGAGCTACAGAAGGTCGGCATCGACACGTTTAAAGAAACCTTTCAGGATCAAAACAAAGCTGAACATATCGACGCTTATGTAAAGACAGCCTTTCATCTGAACCAGCTGTTAAAGGAATTACACCATCCCTCTTCACAGTTCTATTTTGTTCAAGTGAATGGGGAAGTTGCTGGTTATTTAAAGGTCAATATGGACGATGCGCAGTCAGAAGAGATGGGAAGTGAAGCGTTAGAGATTGAAAGAATTTATATTAAGCAATCCTTTCAAAAGCAAGGCTTAGGACGATATTTAATTAATCGAGCCTTTGAGATCGCGAAGAAATATGATAAACGTGATGTTTGGCTTGGGGTGTGGGAGCACAACAGAGAGGCCATCGCTTTTTATCAAAAGCTTGGGTTTGTTCAAACAGGAGTGCACGCATTCCTTATGGCAGACGAGGAGCAAATGGATTTCATTATGACCAAAACACTTAGCTGATCAAAAAAGGGGGAAGGAAGATATGTATATTCCATCATTTTTTCAAGTGAAGGATAAGGAGGAAGTAAAAGCATTTATTCAATCACATTCATTTGCAACAGTCGTGACCACAGCGGATGAAAAGCCTATTGCGACACATCTTCCAGTGAGTTTTCATCAAATCGAGGATTCGTATGTGATCACAGGTCATATGGCGATTGGGAATCCTCAGTGGAAAACGTTTGAAGAGAATGAGAAGGTGCTCGTCATCTTTCAGGGGCCGCATGCTTACATATCCTCTTCATGGTATGAAAAAGAAGCCGTACCGACGTGGAATTATCAAGCTGTGCATGTATATGGAAAGGCTGTGCTGCTAGAAAAAGCGGAACTGGTCGAAGAATTAACAACGATGCTGGAGACATACGAAAGCCATAGGGAACAGCCAGTGTTATGGCATACGTTATCTGATGAACTATTAGAGAAACAATTGAAAGGGATTGTAGGCTTTAAAATCCTCATTGATGAAGTTCAGGCTGCTTTTAAATTAAGCCAAAATCGCCATGAAAGGGATTATGCTCACATTATCGAACAGCTAGAAGCAGAGGGCGACGTGGAATTGGCTGATGCGATGAGAAAAAGAAGATGATGTATGAGAAGCACTCTTTATGAGCAAGAGTGCTTTTGTTGTTCCAAGGTCTAATAACTACATATTTTGAAATAGATTGAAAATAGTGCAATGTTTTTCATGTCAATTGGAGATGAACGCAAATCTTTTGATGTCATTTTTTGTTTAAAATTACATAAAAACCTCCTCTATTTCCATAAAAAATTATATAACTTCCTTATAATAGAGGTATCTGTTACCAGGGAGTGAGTTGAGATGGATCAAAAAGTGCTGCAAATGAATCAAGAAAGTACAGAGAATGAATTAGAAGTTCTTAATATTTCTTCTAAAGATATTGGCGCTCTATCAAAAGAAATAGCAGAGCGGATTTTGCAAACGAAGGATACGGATGATATTCATCAAGTGATGTATGTTCCGATTGAAAAGAAAGAAGATTTGGATTGGTTGATTCAATGTGTTGGAGAGGCGTTAGACGATGAGGATGAAGATGACGTCGCACTTGAAATCGCTGATTTGCTCTATTTCTTTGTCATTCCGTTTTATGGGGAGTATATTTTGAGAGATTGTCATTTGTATGAGTATATAGATCATTTGTTGGTACGATTAGCATCAAGGGCTCACTCGGATATCGATACACTGATCGATATGATGAGAGAAGATTTGGGATGAACAATAAAAGAAGCTTGTAGAGCGGCCTCTACAAGCTTCTTTTATGTAAACATTATTCAGCAGGAACTGTTTTGACAGGCTCTTTTCTAAACACGCCCATGCAGCCTGCGATGATGATTAATACAGCTGGAAGGATAAAGAACATAGAAATAGAAATAATTCCACCAACAGCAGATACTAATAATAAAATCCCACCAAGCTTTGCTTTTTTCTTCACGATGACAGATGCGACAATGGCAAGAATAGAGAAAAGCATCGCTGCCCAGCCTAAGCCTGTAATTTCACTAGTGCCTGTTTCGCTAAATGCGGCATCGATTCCTCCGAAAGCAAGAGCGAACATTGCACCGAAAAATCCGAAAATTCCTCCAATTAAGCCTAAAACAAATTCTGTCGTTCTTTTCATGATACTTTTCTCTGATAATATGTAAATAAGAATTATTGGTACTTAAGAACCAACACAATCTTACTCATCGGCATTCTTTTCATGATGTTAATAGTTTTGTTAAAAAAACAAGAAAACCCATAAAGAATTTTCTTGTCCAGTTACTGGGCTCTTTCCCAGGTAATCTTTGTTTCATTTGTTGCTTTCTTTCCTTTTGCCAGCACCTTACCGCTTTCCTGTTTCACGGTGATACGCAGATCATAAAAAGAGTAAAGGGCTCCGAGGCTGTCATTTTCGGGTTTATGCAGGTTGTTTTCTTTTTCAGTTGCTGCCCCAATGGCCAGCGTTTTGGCAAAGTTTAGACCGATCACTTCAGCGTAATCACTATTTGTATCAGATGAAGCAGTCACGGTTAAAGAAATAACTTTTTTCTTTTGATCAACGGTGACAGCTGTGTCTTTCACAAGCTTAGATTGTTCCATGATCTCTTTCGTTTCATTTTGAATTCGTTCATTGATTGTTGGAAGGACAGTCGATTCTGTTTTTTGTTCTTTTGTCGTATTAGAGCAAGCTGCTAGAATGAAGAGACTCGCAGCGAGACTCATGAAAACAAGTAGACTTTTTTTCACGTTCTTTCTCCTTTTTTCTTCGAGGTGTGTATGCTTATGTTACCACGAATCCTTGTTTTGATTAAAAGAGAAGTGTTGACAAGCTGTGAACAATGAAAAGCACCCAAGGCTGGGCGCTTTTTTTCTTATTGTGCTGAAAGGGTTGTACTGAGTGGAATAGAAGAATGTACCGTAAATTTAGGAGCCGGAGCACCAGACTCTAGATTTTTACGCAAAAGAGACGATTTGATGGTACCATCCCATTTTTTATAGACACTTCCTGATGTATTCGCACGAAGCTGTACATTCGAGAAGCTTGCTTGTGAGTAGCTGTTTGTCCCATTATCCTGCACACCGTGCACCATTTTGACGACATCGAGGTTTTTCAGACGGCTAGGATTGGCAACAGGCTGCTTATAGCGCAATTTTCCATTGACATATAGTGATACAGTGCCATCTCCATTGTTGATCAGCTTTAAGTTGACACGTGCACCGTCCTTAATGCTTGAATCGTATTCACTGTTCCAGTATTGACTGCCGCTTGACGATCCACTACCAAGAAAGACCTTATAGCCAGAAGGCGTTTTTGAAATACCACTTTCTACAACGGCAGAACCAAGACCGAGGTACCAGTCAGCGTATCCATTTTTAATCGTCGCTTGTTTCGGAAGTACAATATCAGCAGAGATACCTGACCACTTGGCTTCATCCGTTTGTGTCACAATCGCACCGTGACGAGGACCAGCCGCTGAGGCAGGTAGACTTGAAAGCATCAAAACAAACGCCAAACTAACACTGAAAATCGTTAACCACTTTTTCATGGAAATTCCTCCTTATATTTGAATTCACTTTTATTATATAAATGAAAGAGAGGGAGCTACTTACAATTTTATGGCTTTTTTTGGTAAAAATTATGAACATAATCGGTCATAAAGTGGTCAACTTGTATTCGAATTGTAATGTGACTGTAAAAAAACTGGATGCATCTTCATGTATAATAGGTGCAGAAACCAAATACGGAGGATTTCTTAATGAATAAAAAACTTATCACGACAATCGTAACAGTAGCTAGTTTATTTTTAGCGTTTAGTTTCTCACATGGAGCAAGTGCAAAAAAAGTAAGCGGCAATATTACTTGGTATAATGGTGTAGGTAAAAAAGGTGCAGATGGAAAAAAACTCGGTCATTGGGATGCAGCAACTAAAATGGGATTTGACGTACCGAAAAAAGGTACAAAACTAAGAGTGACAACAAAAGCGAAACCACATAAAGTGATTACAGTATATAAATATGATGTAGGTAGAATGCCAAACGCTGTATTAGATGTGAGTCCGAAAGCATTCAAAGCACTTGGCTATAAAACAAGTAAAGGTGTCGTAAAAGGACATTACACTTATTAATACATAGGCATGCAAAGAAGCGGGAAAAGTTTATTTTCTGGCTTCTTTTCTTGTAGAGAGGGTCTGAAAGTCAATGAAAAAATCAACAAGGTGGATCATTACGGTCATTGGAGCCGCAGTGATTGCGGCAGTCATTTTCTTCATGCTAAAGCCGGCTCAAGAGGCGAAACATGCAGGAGAAGTCAAAACGAATCAAGATGCAAAAGACGAATTGCTTGTTTCATTTACGGATCAACAGTTAAACAATACATATTACTTGCATGATCAGGCGCTTCATACGGAGAAACTAACAGCGTATCCTTCAATTGCTTATGATTCTACGAAGCAGCTTTTATACTACACGTATACGGATGAAGAAACGCAAAACGTCAGTATTCGGGAATTGAATGTGAAAACCGATCAAGAAAAAACGCTGTTTACCAGTGAAGATTCAATTGATAGTATGAGGCTATCTGGTGACGGAAAGCAGTTGTATCTAAGGTATAACAAGGATTCAGGGGAACAGTTTTATGTAGCCTCTTTTGATTTGAAAAATCACAAAGTGAAGATGTTGTACCCAGAAAAAAGCGATGATGATACGGTCAGTTCTTTTGCATATGATCCGACTTCAAACCTTTTGGCCATCCAGCATTATTCATTAAAAGAAGATTACAAGAAGACCGATGAAGCTAATGAAAAAGGGATGGATCCTGAACCAACGACCATGCAGATCACCCTTCAAACAGGTGAGAAGGGTAAACGTATTGCACGCATCTCTCAAACAATCAATGATATTTCATTTTCACCAGATCACAAAAAATTGATTTATACAGAGGTGAAGGTTCGAAAGGAAAAAGAAGTATCCTCTATTAAGATGCTTGATGTAGAAACGGGAAAAACGAATACACTTGTTAAAAACAGCCGGGATATGCATATTTTAAGTGCTGCACAGCCGCAATTCTCTATGGATGGTACATCTGTTTATTTCTTAGGTGTTGCAAAGAACGCAAAGGAAATAAAAGATGACACCGGACGAAAGGCGAAGGTCAGAACCATTTTTGAATACGATATAAAGCAGAAGCAGGTAGAAGCCGCTTGGGAGAAGGATGGCGGGATTGTGAACAATTTTACTGTCAATCGATAAAAGGTGCGTTCAGTTATGTGATATAACTGGACGTTTTTTTATTTTGTCATTTGATATTCGGAGAAATATGTGAATTTATAAAGTGAAAGTCGTTTTTTAAGCAGGAAACGTATGTTATTTTCGTATTTTGCTGCTGTGACAAGGTAGGAGAATGGGAGTAAAATGAGTGGAAATAAAAAAACGAGAGGGCAGACGGCTTCTCGTTTTCTCTTATTTATTTGGTGTTCTCGTCTAGTAAGTTTTGAAAAATAAATAGGGCATTAATAGAATGAGGAAATCCGGCAACTTTTGTACAGTGCTTAATAATTTCCATGACTTCTATGACAGAGAGTCCGAAATGTAATGCTTGTTTAAAATGAGCTTTTAATTCTTCATCACAATTGCCTTTTGTGATGAGGGCAGATAATGTGCTGATCGCCTTCTGTTTATCATCTAAAATGAAGTGATTGAATTCTTTTTGTTCACCGAGTTCAATTGTTAGTTGTTCAATGTTTGATCGAATGCTCTCGTTGTCATGAATTGAAAGCTTCTCCATTTTACCTGCCGCTGCTTCGTGTTTGACCTGGCAAGTCTCTTTTTCTTGATTCAAATTGAACTCCTCCGTTTTTTATCGCGATTTACCATTTGTTCGTTCACCGTTTCTTATGTCCATTTTGATAGAGGTAATGGGTATATAGTAGTATTATCGGTTTGCTGCGTCAACTTTTTAAGTGTGGAATGTTCAAAGAAAGGCCATTCACGCGATATATTGTTCGATTTTCGAATGATGATGAAAAGGAAATAAAGGGCTAATATATAGATGTCCGTTAGCCCTTTCGCAATAACCTCATCAATATATGTTTCTATGCATATTACGGAGGAATGGTTTCATTTTTACTTTATGATATCCATCGGCCGCATCATGTCATAATCTTCGTGCTCTAATATATGACAATGCCACACATACCGTCCGCTATATGGGACAAATCTGGCGATGATTCGAATGACTTCACCGGCATGCGCCTGAATGGTATCCTTATAGCCTTGTTCATGCAAAGGCGGTGCTTCATTCGGTCCTGTATATACGATTTCTCCTGTCGATTGATAGACCTCTGTATCGAATGGCCTTCTGTCTATCACTCTGAATTGAACAAGATGTAAATGAATAGGGTGTGTGCCCCTTGTTGGATTGACGATGGACCAAACCTCTACACTGCCGAGTCGAGGATTTTCGGTGACGGGATCATTCCAAAACTGGTTATCTAGCAATAAAATAGGACGGCCATATTTATCCTGAGTGCCACTAAGTGTCAAAGTACGCTCTTTATCAGCTCGACTTGGCCGAAGCGGTGGTAGCGGCTTGTAGATTGGACGTAATGATTTAGGTGCTCTTCCTTTTAGCCGATGTGTGACTTTAAATTGCATAATGTTCGCATCTGTTTCTGGATTGACTCCCTGACCGCAGCCTGCTTTATTCTTTAAAATAATCGTTTTGTTTTTATAAGCTGAAAAATCGATGATGACGTCGAAACGTTCAGCAGGTGCAATGCTAAAGGACTGGTGATGAACAGGTCTTGGCAAAAAGCCGCCATCAGATCCAATTTGCAGGATCGTAGCATCATTGTCTAGATGCAGCTCGTAAGCTCTTGTATTGGACGCATTTAATATGCGAAAACGGTATTTTCGCGGCTCTACTTCTAAATACGGCCATACTTTTCCATTGACCAAAATTGTTTCACCACAATAAAAGGGCACGATGGAGGGATCTGGAATATCACTATCTTCTGGCGTGTTATTTGGTCTACTTGGGTAAAACAGTGAGCCATCCTCCTGAAATGTACGGTCCATGATCATTAACGGAATATCATACTCATCTTTCGGTAATTCTAAGGACTTTTCAAAGGCATCTGAGATTAAGTAAAAGCCAGCTAAGCCTGCGTACACATTTAATCGCGTCAATGCCATCGCATGATCGTGATACCACAATGTGCATGCTTGCTGATGATTTGGGTATTCGTAAATTTGCCGCTCAAAGAAAGAACCTGTCGCTTCAAAATCTCGTGAAAACCAAGCCTCTGGATAGCCGTCACTGCTCGCCGGTGTTACCCCGCCATGCAGATGAACGACTGTTTTGACTTCTGGTTCATCATGATGACCGGGGTGAATGGAGTGATCGACCGGCAGAAAGTGCTTCAGCGGCAGTTTATTCATCCATTTCACTTTTACTTTTTCATTTCGATTCGCTTGAATGGTTGGACCAGGCAAACTGCCATTATAGGTCCATAGCTTTGTTGGAGGGAGGTCTCTATGAACTTTTAAAAACACCTCTTCCATGGTAATTTCATAATAAGTTTGTTTTGGGTTCTTTTTGACGGGCTCCGCTACTTCTGGAATTGGCAGCTCGTCAACAAATTTTTCTAGGTTCATGTTGACTAATCCTCACTTAACATTCAATTTGATACATTATAAGTGCGGACATCAAAATAGGTGAATAAAATAAAAAAACCGCTTTTCAGCGGGAGAATCAAGGGTGTTTATTTTCAAGTGCTGCATTTGTAGGCATTTTTTTATTCGGTTTAAAGATAAAATAAGCAGCCAGTACACCAAGGGTAATGATACTCGTCAAAATGAGCTGTGGTCTCATCGATTCGATAAACAACATAGAGGCCAAAATGGCGCAAATGACCAAAATGGTAAAGTACGTGAGGTATGGGAACAGCCACATTTTGATTTTGAGCTGTTCTGGATTTTCTTTTTCTATTTTACGTCGCATTCTTAATTGAGAAACGGCAATGACCAAGTAGACAAGAAGTGCGATGGCACCAGATGCATTGACAAGGAACAAAAAGATCGTTTCAGGATAAAAGTAGTTCATCATGACGGCAATATAGGAGAAGAAGGTCCCTGCGACTGTAGCCGCTACAGGAACACCACGTTTGCTAATTTTCATAAAACGTTTTGGCGCTTCGCCTCTTTCCGCTAATGAATAAAGCATTCTGGACGTTGTGTACAAGCCGGAGTTTAAACAAGAAAGAACCGCTGTTAAGACAATGACATTCATGACTTGAGCGGCTGATGGGACGCCGATGTATTCTAATACAGCAACGAATGGGCTTGTTAAAATACTTGCTGAATCCCATGGAAGTAAGGTGACAACGACAGCGATTGATCCGACGTAAAAGACAATAATACGCCAGACAACAGAGCGAGTAGCCGTTGTGACAGATTTGACAGGGTCTGCTGATTCACCGGCCGCAATTGCGACAATTTCGGTTCCCATGAAGGAGAAGATCACGACGACAATGCCGAGTAACACAGAGCTGAATCCGTTTGGAAGGAAACCACCGTTCCCCGTTAAATTTGCAAGTCCTGCAGTATGATGTCCACCAAAACCAAAGATAAATGCAAAACCAATCAATAGAAATAGAATGATGCTCACGACTTTAATCAATGAAAACCAATATTCAAATTCGCCAAAAGATTTAACAGAAAAGATATTTGTCAATGTTAAGAGGATCGTGAGGATAAGACTTGTGAGCCAAACAGGAGCATCTCCATACCAATATTGAATAATGGCAGCACCGGCAATGGCCTCGATGGCGATCACGATCACCCAGAAGAACCAGTAAAGCCAGCCGATTGTAAACCCAGCCCATGGGCCGATGGCATCGCTTGCATATTGAGAGAAAGAACCGCTTGTCGGATAGGCACACGCCATTTCTCCAAGCATTCTCATAATAAAGATGACCAGAAGTCCGGCAAATGAATAGGAAAGAATGGATCCGGGCCCTGCAGAATGAATGACAGCGCCGCTACCAACAAATAGCCCTGCCCCAATGACCCCGGCAATGGAGATCATTGAAATATGTCTTGTTTTAAGATTTTTTTGAAGACCGTTTGTCATGTTGGACATTTCTTTACCTCCAAACACTTCTCTTTAGTAGAGAAATTATTTTTAGAATATTTTAAATTTTATCATACTGAATTGTCATTCAGCGTTGGACAGGTTATCAAACTGACTTTTCAAACCTCTTAACATGATGTTAAAAAGTATAAAGGATTTGAGAGATTATGTTCCCTCTTTTTCCTCGGCTCATTCTGAAAATTGCATAAGAAAGGAGAGGGAAAGTTATGTTCCGAAATAAAAGTATTCTGACAATTTAACGAAAGAGCGATTTTGCCCCTATACACATGTCGAAGCGGATTTGAAAAACGTTGATGGGAGTAGGTCTTGAGGTCAATTGACCTTATAAAAATAAGTTTGCTTAGGTCAACACATTTCCATGTATCCTATTTTGCTGACGAAAGCGAATCATGTTGCTGTAGACCCACTCGGACTTTGCTTTGTAAAATAAATAATAGAAAAGTGATGTGTGAGGAGGCGCTGTTCGACATGGAGCGCTATAACGAATTAAGACAAGGTGAAACGGGTGCTTGGGTCAGCATCATTGCCTATGTGATCTTATCTTTTGTCAAACTCATCATTGGGTATGTGTTTCATTCAGAAGCTCTTTCGGCGGATGGATTGAATAATACGACAGATATTATTGCATCGCTTGCCGTGTTAATTGGGCTCCGTATTTCTCAGAAGCCACCTGATGAAGATCATCCATACGGTCATTTTAGGGCGGAAAATATTGCGTCCCTTGTGGCTTCCTTTATTATGATGCTTGTTGGGCTTCAGGTTTTGCTGAGTGCTGGCCAGTCGCTTTTCTCATCTGAGCATCAAACGCCTGATATGATTGCAGCTTGGACAGCAGCAGGAAGTGCTGTTGTGATGTACGGTGTGTATATATACAACCGCAATCTGTCCAAACGGATCAATAGCCAGGCTCTTTATGCAGCAGCAGCAGATAATAAATCAGATGCATATGTGAGTATCGGGACATTTGTAGGGATCATCGCCTCTCAGTTTCAGCTGGCATGGATTGATACGCTTGCTGCGTTTGTGATTGGCTTAATTATTTGTAAAACGGCGTGGGCGATTTTCAGAGATGCCTCTCATTCGTTAACCGACGGTTTTCATATAAAAGATATGTCGAAGTATAAAGAGACCATTGAGGCGACACCAGGCGTGGGCGATTTAAAGGATATTAAGGCTCGTTATCTTGGAAGTACGGTCCATGTGGATGTGGTTGTTGAGGTAGAGCCGCACTTGAACATTTCAGAAAGCCATGATATTGCAGATGAAATCGAACGCAGGATGAAAAAAGAACATGATATTTTACACTCTCATGTTCATATGGAGCCAGCAAGTGCGTCTAAAGAAACGAAGAAGTCTTTTCCATCGTGAGAAGGCTTCTTTTCGTTTCTGACGTGCTGATGTTTTATGCAAATGCGTGTTGTATGGTAAAGTTAGACTAGATGAAAATTGACGGAAACGTGATAGGAGGATCAGGATGGCATTTGATGAACCGATGCATTCAGATTTACAAAAAATCGTAGATAACATCAATAAAGTCATGGTTGGAAAAAAAGACATTGCGATATTAAGCCTTGCTGCAATTTTGGCAAAGGGGCACGTGTTATTAGAGGATGTGCCTGGCGTTGGGAAAACGATGATGGTTCGTGCTTTGGCAAAATCAATTGGCTGTGAGTTTAAGCGAATCCAATTCACCCCTGACCTTTTGCCTTCAGATGTGACAGGTGTATCGATTTATAATAAAAAGACAAATGAGTTTGAATTCAGACAAGGACCGATTATGGGGCAGATTATTTTGGCGGATGAGATTAACCGGACATCTCCTAAAACACAATCAGCGCTGCTAGAAGCGATGGAGGAAGGCAGTGTCACAGTGGACGGAGAAACGATGCGACTTGCAGATCCTTTCTTCGTCATGGCTACGCAAAATCCTGTGGAATATGAAGGAACCTATCCGCTGCCAGAAGCGCAAATGGACCGGTTTTTATTCAAGCTGCAGATGGGGTATCCGACCATGCTGGAGGAGCTAGAGGTGCTCAATTTGCAGGAGAAGCAATCCCCGATCGACACGCTCCAAGCCGTGATGACAAAGGATCATATCCATGCTTTGCAGCAAGCTGTTCAGACCGTACATGTGGATGCATCCATTAAAGAATATATTGTGGAAATCGCCCAAGCGACTCGACATCACCCATCCGTCTATTTAGGCGTGAGCCCAAGGGGATCGATTGCACTCATGAAGGCAGCGCAGGCGTATGCGCTTTTGAATCAGCGGGATTATGTGATTCCAGATGATGTGCAGTATTTGGCGCCTTATACGCTGCCGCATCGAATGATTTTAACATCAGAAGCGACGTATGAAGGGAAGAAGGCGGAGACAATGCTGCGACAGATGCTTGAGCATATTGGCGTACCAGTTCAAAAGTCGATGACTCAATGAAATCACGTGACCGTTTCGCTGTGTCATTATGGTTACGGGTTATGATGCTCCTGATCCTCACTGCTGCAGCCTTTTGCTATGCCATGTTTCAGGGCGGATTTGTGAGTTGGTTCCTGTTTTATGCATTTTTTCCATATGCTTTGTATGCTTTGCTATTTGCCCTCGTTCCGCTTCGTGTGACAGCCAAAAGGACATTACAGCATACCCGGTTGAAGGCGGGGGACGTGCTATCTGTTGACCTTGAAATCAAGCGGACGAATCCATTTCCATACGTGTATGTGATTATTGAGGATGATCCGCCGGACACCTTCCACTTGCAGGAACAAATGGAAATGAAGCAAATGCTGTTTCCTTGGTTTCGGAAAACGTGGCGATTTTCTTATCACTTGAATGATATCGTGCGGGGGGAGCATCATTTGATAGCGGTCAGAATCAAAACGGGCGATATGTTTGGTTTTGTTGAAAAAGAAGTGATCATTCCGTTAGAAAAAAAGCTCCTCGTCTATCCGAAGGTGCTGGATCTTCCAGTTGAATCTGCTGAGTCAGTGAATGAAAATGGAGGTAAAGCGGTTCACTCGTGGTTAAATGAACCGACTAATGTCACAACAGGCGTACGGGAATACCAGCAAGGGGATCGCTTTGCTTGGGTGGACTGGAAGACGACGGCTAGAAGAGGTCAGCTGATGACCAAAGAGTTTGAACAGAATCAGTCAAAGGACCTTTTGGTGTTCGCTGATTTTACAGATGAAGCCGTTTTTGAGACGGTTGTGTCTATTGCGGCATCTGTTCTTCAAACGGCTGTGAAAAAAGGGGTGCCGACAGGTCTTGTGCCACTTGGCGATCAGCACTCGTTTCGAGTGGATCAAGGAGAGCTGCATTTACAGGACATGCTCTATTATTTAACAAGGGTGCAGTATCAGCCTTCTCGCGCACAAGATTATAAACCGTTAGCATCGAGTGAGTACCAGCACACCGGAAAATATGTCGTCACGGGTCAGCTGCAGGAAGAGCTTGCTGCCAGTCTTCTTGGAAATCCAAACAGAAAGAACATCACCGTTCTTTTAGTGAAGAGAGCCGTTGACCGATTGACGACAAAAGAAAAACAGCTTGTAGACCGGTTCAAAGCTTCTGGAATACGCACCACAATTTTATTTGAAGACCGGTTGCACGAAAGAACTGTGAGGTGACAAACATTTATGTTGCTTACTCATCAACGGCAAAGCCGTTTTGAGTTGTTTATCTATTATGTTGTAGCCTTTCTGCTGCTTTGGGAATGGCTTCGTCCGCTTCAAGATTTTACAGAGACGAGTCATACGTCTTATTTCATTATTTTTATAGGGCTTACGTGTTTGTTCACTTTCTTTCGTCTGAAGTGGTATGTGACGTTTCCTATATGTGCTGGACTGATTCTCCTTGCCTTATATCTGATCTTTTATCAATCAGAGCCAAGCTATCCGGCTGCATTATTTGCTGATATGAAAGATAATATCACTTTAATGAGCACAGGAATGTGGAGTGACATGTATCCGTCTTTCCGCACATTGTTGTTTTATATTTTGCTGTGGCTGC
Source organism: Bacillus pumilus (assembly GCF_002744245.1). GTDB lineage: Bacteria > Bacillota > Bacilli > Bacillales > Bacillaceae > Bacillus > Bacillus pumilus_M. The sequence continues at coordinate 30,240 of NZ_NKHG01000016.1, forward strand.
TTGTCTATTTGCTTCATTATTGGGTCGTCTATCAGCAGCGCATCTTTTTCTTTTTACTCATGACGATTGTGTATGTCACGATTCTTGATACGTTTACACCTTATGACGCGACCTTTGCGATCGTTCGAATTATGGTGTTTGGCTTTTGTTTACTTGGATTGCTGTATTTCGATCGACTTCGTTCGGCTGAAGGCGTGCGGGTGTCACAGAAAGCTCGTCTTCACTGGTTTTTACCAATGCTGGCGCTTGTCCTCGTATCAGCGTCACTCGGTGCTTCTTTGCCAAAGTCTAATCCAAAATGGCCCGATCCAGTACCGTTTTTTAAGGCGGTCACGAATCAAGATGGAACAGCAGGGCAGAATAAGGTGGGATATAGTGCAGACGATTCATCGCTTGGCGGGCCGTTTAGTGAGGACCGCACACCAGTATTTAAATGGAGCGGAAAAGAGCCTTCTTATTTTCGTGTAGAAACAAAAAGCATCTACACGGGAAAAGGCTGGGAGGATGCTTCAAATGATGCAAAGCCTACTCGGTTAAAAGACGACGATGTCCCGAACCGGTGGTTTACCGAGCGTGTGAAAACAGAGGTTCATGAAACGAGAGTCGATATGGAGGCGGACTATCGATTTAACCATGCCGTTTATCCGATTGGTACGATCACACTGACGCCAATGGAAAATATCCCGTTGCAAATGATGGGTAAGACGGAGAAAATTGTGCCGACTAATCAAAACCCGCCTAAAAATTTAGGGAACTATCAAATCAGCTTCTTATCACCTACATTTATCCTTGAGGATTTACAGCAGATCAAAGTGCCAACCAAGCAGCAGGTGAATCAGCAGGTCGGAAGTGAATACTTGCAGCTCCCTTCCACATTGCCAGAGCGTGTGAAAACATTGGCCAACAGCTTAACGGAAACGAAGGATAATATGTATGATAAAGCAAAAGCGATTGAGGGTTATTTAGGTTCTGCAAAGTTTTCATATGAAACACAAAATGTCGCAGTGCCGGGACGTAATGAAGATTATGTCGATCAATTCTTATTTGATACGATGATTGGCTATTGTGATAATTTTTCAACCTCTATGATTGTGATGCTTCGTTCGATCGGTATTCCGGCGAGATGGGTGAAAGGATATACGTCTGGTCAGTTATATGAAACACAGATAGATGGAAACAATGTGTATGAAGTGACCAATAACAATGCGCATTCATGGGTAGAAGTCTATTTTCCAAATCGGGGCTGGGTGACCTTTGAACCGACAAAAGGATTTACGAATCCAGAGACATTTACAAATGAAGCCGTTTCTAGCGATCAAACAGATGATCAAAAGGATGAAGAAGATCAGCCTGCGTCTGATGCACAAGAAGATCAGCGGACACAGCAGCCGCAGCAGCAGGAGACGGGGCAGCCTGCAGAGCCAAAGGAACAAACAGCTCAAACAAAGCCAAGTATGGTGAATGTTGGTTCGATCTTGGGGTATGTGGCAGGTGCTGTTGTCCTTCTTGGATTCATCAGCTGGATGCTTTATCGATTCAGAGCAAGATGGCTGCCATTCTTTATTGTTCGAAAGGTGAACCGTCTGCCAGATGAGGAAGCATTTTTCTATGCGTATGCTGCCTTATTAAAGCAGCTAAAGCGCAGGGGAATGGAGAAAAAACCAGGCATGACGCTAAGAGAATTCGCTTCTTTGATAGATGGCAAGGATGGAGATCATCACATGTCAGAGCTGACGCAGCTCTATGAGCGGGCGCTCTATCGACGAGAAGACGCATCGGCGCTTTGGCGGCAATCCGCAAAGTTATGGGAAAATTTAATAAACAGGAGATAGTCTTGACCGCGTACCTTCCTGTTGTTAGAATAGGTGAATATTAAAACCTTCTAAAATACATGAAATTGAAGCGTTCGGATGTGAGTCTGGGCGCTTCAAAAGCGTGATTTCACACTGAGAGCAGGTTTTCTCCTCTCATTTTTTCTGTGCGTTTATAAAACTATATTGGACATAGAGGTGACACCATGACAAATTTAGTAAATGAAATGATCTTGGTTCTCGATTTCGGCAGTCAGTACAATCAGCTGATCACACGCCGTATTCGTGAATTTGGTGTGTACAGTGAGCTTCATCCGCACACTTTAACTGCTGAAGAAATTAAAGAAATGGCGCCTAAAGGAATCATCCTTTCTGGCGGACCAAATAGTGTTTATGATGAAGGATCTTTCCGCTGTGATGAAAAGATTTTTGATCTAGGCATTCCGGTTCTAGGCATTTGCTATGGCATGCAGCTCATGACTCATTATTTAGGCGGGAAAGTAGAAGCTGCTAGCCAGCGTGAATATGGAAAAGCAGATATCCACATTAATGGAACACCTGCATTATTCAAAGACCTTCCGAATGAGCAAGTCGTTTGGATGAGCCATGGTGACCTTGTCGTTGAAGTACCTGAAGGCTTTACAGTGGATGCAACAAGTGCCCATTGTCCAAACTCAGCGATGAGCTTTGCTGAGAAGAACTTCTATGGCGTTCAGTTCCACCCAGAGGTTCGTCACTCTGAGTACGGGAACGACCTATTGAAAAACTTTGTCTTCGGTGTGTGTGATTGTGATGGCAAATGGTCAATGGAGAACTTCATTGAAATCGAAATGCAGAAAATCCGTCAAACAGTGGGCGACAAACAAGTATTGTGCGCACTAAGCGGCGGTGTTGATTCATCTGTTGTAGCGGTATTGATCCACAAAGCAATCGGCGATCAGCTGACATGTATTTTCGTTGATCACGGTCTTCTTCGTAAAGGCGAAGCAGAAGGAGTTATGAAAACATTTAGCGAAGGTTTCAACATGAACGTGATTAAAGTAGATGCGAAAGATCGTTTCTTAAACAAGCTAAAAGGTGTATCTGATCCTGAGCAAAAACGTAAAATCATCGGGAACGAATTCATCTATGTATTCGATGATGAAGCGGACAAGCTAAAAGGAATCGACTACTTAGCACAAGGAACACTTTACACAGATATCATTGAGAGCGGAACAGCAACGGCACAAACAATCAAATCTCACCACAACGTAGGCGGTCTTCCAGAAGACATGCAGTTCGAATTGATTGAGCCTCTGAATACGCTATTCAAGGATGAAGTCCGTGCCCTAGGTTCAGAGCTAGGCATTCCTGACGACATCGTCTGGAGACAGCCATTCCCAGGTCCAGGACTAGGTATCCGTGTCCTAGGCGAAATTTCTGAAGAAAAACTAGAAATCGTTCGTGAATCTGATGCCATTCTTCGCGAAGAAATTGCCAACTTCGGCCTTGAGCGCGACATCTGGCAATACTTCACCGTTCTCCCAGACATCCGCAGCGTAGGTGTTATGGGTGACGCAAGAACATACGATTACACAATCGGAATCCGTGCCGTTACTTCTATTGATGGAATGACGAGTGACTGGGCAAGAATCCCTTGGGATGTGCTTGAGAAGATTTCAACTCGTATTGTGAATGAAGTGAAGCATATTAACCGTGTGGTGTATGATATTACGAGTAAGCCGCCTGCTACGATTGAGTGGGAGTAGCCTAGAAAAATAAAATGAAGTGTTTACGTTGATTTAACAACGTGTTGAGTGTTGTATATGGGTGAAAAACAACTAAAGATGAAGAAGTTCCCCAACAAAAACCCCACCAAGAAATTTCTCGGTGGGGTTTTTGTCGCTAACAAAAAGCACTTTTCTTTCAATATTTGGTACAATAGATTTGGATAATTAGAAGGAAGGTGAACTAATTGAGACTAGCGGTAAGGTTAGATATAGAAACAAAAAGCGGAATTAATGTATTGAAAGAGATTCTCAAAAGTGAGCCATTATATAGTGGACTTAGCCTAACAAATGGTTTTGTAGTAAATCAAGCATATCTAAAGATACAATTGGGAAATGGTGATTAAAAATCCCCAAATTCCAAAAGACAATATAGATAAAAAGAATTTGGGGTTACAGACCAATTTAGATTTAAGTCAGGAAATTATTGATGGGATTAATGAACTAAAGAAAATATTCCCTGAGTATTTACCGAAAAATTTCCTACCTAACTATCTCTTACGTAATTCGAATTATTGTAAGAAGTGCAATGATAAAGAAGAAAGGTGAACTAAAACCAGATAGCAAGGAACGATAATCTAAACTGAACTCGACAATGATTTGGAAAATGGAGGCACGTATAATGTGTTACAACTCAATACAGATAATTTTTTTATCAAAAGAAGTTAATATAGTAAACGAAATACAAAATGATATGGTGCAGTTATTTGTGATGCCATCATTTCTAAAGGTGGCGCCATATCATGAATAAGTTAAAACTTGAATTGAATTGGTTAGGAAAAGAAAATCAAAGAAAAATTGAGCCACGTCTTCTCTTAAAGGATGAAAAAAACTCAAATTTAGAACATGACAATGAAACCGAAAACATGCTGATTCATGGTGATAATTTACTTGCTTTAAAAGCTCTTGAGAAAAATTATGCAGGAGAAATTCAGTGTATATATATTGATCCGCCCTATAATACTGGTTCGGCGTTTAAACATTATAACGATAATTTAGAACATAGTATCTGGTTAGATTTGATGAGTTATCGCCTTAAGTCATTGAGGAAATTATTGAAGGAAACTGGTAGTATTTGGATTCAAATTGATGATGATGAACAAGCCTATTTAAAGGTTCTTTGTGACCAAATTTTTGGGCGCAATAATTTTATAAATATGATTTCAGTAAATATGAAGAATACTGCTGGTGCTTCTGGTGGTGGTGAAGATAAACGTTTGAAAAAGAATTGTGAGTATATCTTGATTTACGCAAAAGACTACTCTAAACTTCGAACATTTAAGCCTTCGTATGTATATGAAGATATCAGTAAAGTTGTTGAAGATTATCGAGAACAAAACAAAAGTTGGAAGTATACTTCAGTTCTTGTAAATGAGGGGGAAAAACAATTTTTAGCAGAAACTGTAGATGGTTCTGGAAAACCAATCAAAATTTATAATCGTGTTGGTGCTGAAATAAAAAGTATAAACAAGTTGATGAAAGAGGAAGATTTAACCGAAGCACAAGCATATGTAAAATATTCGACACAGTTATTCCAAACAACAAATGCTCAAACATCTATTAGAACAAGAGTTTGGGAAGAAGCAGAGAAGCACGAAGGTAAAACTGATATTATCTCGGTTGAGTATGTTCCACAATCTGGTAAAAACTCCGGTCAACTATATGAGCAATTTTATAAAGGAGATAAGTTCAGATTGTTTGTTTGGTTAAGAGACACTAGTGAAGAAATTAATGGAACCTTATATAAAAAAGACAAACTTGGATCTTATTGGGATGTGACAGGGGATATGAAGAATTTAACTAAAGAAGGAAAAGTACAATTCCCTAATGGTAAGAAGCCGGAAAAATTAATTCAACAAGTTTTGGAAATGGCAACTAAAGAGGGTGAATTCGTTCTAGATTCATTCTTAGGTTCGGGGACTACTGCAGCGGTGGCTCATAAAATGGGTAGAAAATGGATTGGTATTGAAATGGGTGATCATGCGTACACACACAGTAAGGTTCGTCTTGACTTAATTATTACGGGTAAAGATACGAATGGTATTACGAAGAACGTCGATTGGCGAGGAGGAGGCGGATATAATTTTTACGAACTTGCTCCATCATTAATTAATATTGACTCATTTGGCGAAGAGATAATAAACAAAGAATATAGTCCGGAAATGCTTGCTGCTGCTGTTGCAATACATGAGGGATATACCTATTCACCTTCTGAAGAAGTATTTTGGAAGCAATCTAAAGCGAACGAAAGGTCATATCTTTACGTTACTACTCGTTACATTAATGAACCCTATATTACTGCAATACATGAAACAATGGAGGATGGAGAATATTTAGTTATAGCTAGTAAATCTTTTGATGAGTCAGTAATGAATCTATTCGATAATATTGCAGTTAAGAAGATTCCACAATCTTTGTTAAATGACTGTGAATATGCTGTAAACGACTACAATTTGAATATTGTTTCTCCACCAATTTATGAATACGACGATCAGGAAGGTGAAGAAAATGAATAATCTACAATTTTCAATTGCAGATATAATAGGGACGTTATCGCTCCGCAAACCTCAAGAGAAGTCACTAACTATTTTGGATAAGCTCCTATCAACAGTAGATATCAAGCATGATGTAAGCTTAGATGTTAATGAAAAACTTGTTAATGATTTGTACCCAACGTTCTCTAAGTCAGAACGAGATTTTTTATCTTTGACATTTGCATTGGCGACAGGTGTTGGAAAAACAAGACTTATGGGAGCTTTTATTACATATCTGTATACAAATCATGATATAAAGAATTTTTTTATTGTCGCACCTGGGAAAACAATTTATGAGAAGCTAAAACAAGACTTGGGTAATGAAAATAATTCTAAGTATGTATTTAAAGGGTTGAGTTGTTTTTCAAATCCTCCTCAAATAATTACCGATGATGATTACCGAACAAAACAGTTTAATTTTTTTGAAAGTGAAATTAATATCTATATTTATAATATTGATAAATTTAATCAAGAAGATTCCAGGATGCGGTCGGTAAATGAAAACTTAGGAAATTCCTTTTTTGGAGAGTTATCAAATTTAGATGACCTTGTGATAATAATGGATGAGAGTCATCATTACCGTGCGGCAAAAGGTGCAAAAGCACTAAATGATTTGAAACCTATTTTAGGAATAGAATTGACTGCTACACCTTTCGTACAAAAGGGGAATAAGCAAGTGTTCTTTAAGAATGTGGTTTATGAGTATCCATTGTCGCAAGCAATTGCTGATGGATATACTCGAACACCATTCGCAGTGACAAGAACTGATGTGAATTTCTTTAACTTCGGAGATGTAGAAAAAGATAAGTTAATGCTTAATGACGGTATTTTATGCCATGAAAAGGCAAAGATCAGTCTTGAACAATATGCAAATACTACGAACGAAAGAAAAGTAAAACCGTTTATGTTAGTGGTATGTAAAGATACTACACATGCTACATGGGTTGAAAATTACATTAAATCAGAAGAATTTAAAGCTGGTACATACAAGAATAAAACCATCATTGTTCACTCTAATCAATTAAAGTCTGAAAGTGATAATAATTTACGTTTATTGCTAGATGTCGAAAAAGAAGGTAATCCAGTAGAAATAGTCATTCATGTGAATAAGTTGAAAGAAGGTTGGGATGTAAACAATCTTTATACAATTGTTCCATTGCGTTCTGCTACGTCTTTAATCCTACGGGAGCAAATGGTGGGTAGGGGACTTAGGTTACCTTATGGAGAAAGAACAGGAAATGATGCAATAGATTCAGTGATGCTTACTGCTCATGACAAGTTTAATGATATTCTTGAAGCGGCTCAAAAAGGGAACTCTATATTTAAGGCAGGAAATATTATTAAAGCTGAAGAACTAGAGAAACAGAAAACTACTTCAACACAATTATTGTTTCCTATAGATGAAGTTGAGTTACTTAATGAGGGATATTCGCAAACCAAGCTGGAAGAGAATGAAGAAAATAATAGGCTTTTTGTCCAAACAGATACGTTTGTTACCGAAGCAATTGAGGATGTAAGCGAGATAGAAGATACAGAAGAAGTTAGAAAAAAAGTTACTGAGAAAGTAAAGCATAAAATTCAATCGAATGAGGATTTAGGTAAAATTTTCAAAGAAAACCAAGACCCATTTTCTAAATGGATTAATAAAGAAGTAACACGTAAAGTAAAGAAGGCTGTTAATAAATATATTCCCATACCCAGAATTTTAGTAAAAGAAGATGGAGTGGCTGAATATTATTTTGAAGATTTTGATTTAGATTTTTCAACGTTAAAATATCAACCGGTTGAAAGTGAACTAATAGCTCAAGACTTAACAAACGTCCAAAACATTGAACATCTTAATGCAGGTAACTTGGATTTTAATGGTTATCAACCTCACAAATTACTGCTAGCAGAACTACGAAAGAAAGCTGAAATTGACTATGAGCGAGATTCTGAGCTGATATTCAAACTCCTCTCACAGTTTCTTGAAAAAATGAAAATAAACTTTGGTGAGAATGGCATGAAGAATATTGTCATGATGTACAAGAATGATATTTCTAAAGAAATATTTCGTCAGATGATGGTTCACTTTTGTCAGTTAGATGGGATGTTAGTTGAGGAAGTTCTCCCACCGATAAAAAAGAATTCTAAATCAAATTATACCTATGAAACAAAACTTAGCTTGTTCGAACCCTATGATTCTAAGGTTCATGGAAATATTAAGTCAGTCATTTTTACAGGAAGTAAAAAAGGGGTATTTGATCCTATAAAATTTGACAGTGTTCCCGAATTAGTACTAGCCAGAATTATTGATAATGCACCCATGAGCTTGAATTGGTTGCGTCCATCATTGGCACAATTCGGCATAAAATACGATAAAGATAAACAATACCAACCAGATTTTGTGGTTGAAACAAGCGATAATATTTACCTAATAGAGGTCAAGGGTGAAGATAAAGTTAATGATAATGATGTATTAGCAAAAAAACAAAGAGCTTCAAGTTATTGTAAAATTGTGAATGAGTGGAGTTTAGCAAACGGCTATAAAATTTGGAAGCATGTGTTTATTCCCTCAAAACAAATATTGGTAAATTCATCTTTCGAACATCTAATGAATAGATTTAATGTTGATTTAGATTAATAGGTAATAGTCCAAGTCATTTGACTTGGGCTATTTTTTGTGAAAATATTTGTAGTTTTTTTAGGCTGCAAAACTTAACAAGTACTCAATAGAATATTAAACCTCCCTTTTGTAGCTTTTTAAAAGCTACAAAAATCTATAGAAAGAAGGAAATTAATATGAGGATGCTTGGTCTTTTTTATACAATAGGTACTTGATTAAAAAGAATAAAGCCATGACCACAAGAAAATTCACGATGAACGAAAGGAGACTAATTTCACCACTGACGATGATGATCGTTGTCATAATCATACACATCACAAGGATGATATATAAGATTTGTTGAAAAAGAATCCGATTATGACTGTACGTATGTTTAGGGTATAGCAAGAAGGTCAGGGCGCTGGAAAAAAAGGAACTGAACATGATTGCTTGTAACATGTAAATCGGCATTGATCCAAATGTGAAACAGTAAATTAGCACTAACGCCGTAAAGATCATACAAAATGTGATTAAAAGATTAATGATATAACGTCCCATCCTGTTCACTTCCTCCGTAACCCAAGCTTCTTTTTTAATGCTTGAATATAAGAAACACCCATCTGTCGTATACAAAAACGATCTTTTATCAACACTTTCTATATATAAGATGTCGTGATAATAGATCTTTTTCGTGCTTTCTTTCTCAGGATCTTTCGCTAGGAAGAAGGGGGCTGATTGCTCCACTTGCTGGACAAGCTTTTCAAACGTCGAATTAAGCTCATAAATGTGAAAAGAAACATATTCTGATTGCGGCTTTTGAATGAAATGAATATCCGTTTTCATTTATTTTATTTGTAATCTCTCTTCAAAATCGAATACATATACACATCATCGAATCCATTTTGACCACATTCATACTCCCTCAATAAACCCTCTCGCACAAAATCAAAATTCTCCAATAATTGAACAGAGGACGTGTTTGCTGGATCGATAATCGCTTCAATTCGATTCAGGTTCATTTCTTGAAACCCGTATTGAATCACTGCAGCAATCGCTTCCCTCATGATGCCTTTTCTCCAATGATCGTGGTGCAATTCATAGCCAATTTCAGTGCGGAGATGCTGTTTTTCCAGATTGAGAAAGCCGCAGCTGCCAATGATGGCCGGGTCGTCTTTTAAAGAAATGCCCCACCGGATGCCTGTTTGTTCTCTGAAGATATCGTCATACCACTTGACTTCTTCTTTTGTGTCTTCAAGGGATTCATGCGCATCGATTCCCATGTAGCGGCACACGGTTTCATTGGATAAATAGATGTGCATATCCGCAGCATCTGCGATCGTTGCTTGTTTTAAGATCAGTCTTTCGGTATGTATCGTTGGAAATGATTGTGGGAACGTAATGTTGTTCATTCATTCATCCTCCATGCGATGTCTTTTGTTCTGTACATGCCTTACAATAAAAAACCCCTTCATTCCTCAGCCAAGCCTTTACCTCTGTCATCCCTCGTCTTTTTGGATAAATCAGCTTGACGTACACTTCTTCGTTTCCTTTTATCTTCTTCTGACAGCTAGCACACGTGGGTTCTTCAAATAGAAACAATTGACATACTCCTTTTAATGGGTTTCTTTCATCATACCAAAAATTGAAATGTTTTCTATCTGTTTTCCTGTGTCTTTCGTTGGGGGCGTTGGTGTAAATAGAAGGAATAAGAAATGAACATCAACGCAACAAAACTGGCTAACCCGCCAATCCAGCTTAAATTCGTTACGCTTGTATATTGTATCATCACGCCGCCAATTGACGAGCCGAGCATCATGCCGATGTTCATGACCGCTGTATTAAAACTCAGCACGGTTTCCGATGCTTGGGGTTTAAGTGAGATCAGATAAAATTGCTTCGCTGGTGTTGTAGTCCATGTAGCGGTGCCCCATATGGCGAGAGTGATGAAGACGCCAACCGCAGAAAATTGTGTAAAGAGTAATGCAAAGAGAGTGAACATTTGAACTGTGATGCTGATTGAAATGGTTCGTTTTGGTCCCCATTGATCGACCGCGTATCCACCAAAGCGTGAGCCAATAAAAGCAGAAATCCCTAAAACGAGTAAGGCGATGCTTGTCATTTCTAGAGAAAAGCCGGCAGTCTGTCTTAATAATGGTGAGATATAAGCGAATACCATCGTGTAGCCTAAAATCCAAAAGGCTGTCGTTGCTAAGCCGCTAATTACCCTGCGATCTTGAAGGATTTGAATTTGCTGTTTCAATGGCACATGGGAATGTCCCTTCATGTGAGGCAATAATTGATAAAGAAGGATCAAGAGACAAGCGGTACCTAGAGCGATGATGAGAAAAATATAATGCCAATCCACATGCCCTGATAAAAATGTGCCAATTGGTACGCCAAGTACTAATGAAACTGTAAACCCAGTAATCACAGTTGCCATCGCACTGCCCTTTTTTTCTGGAGGGGCGATCTGCGCTGCATAATTCGTTGCGACCACAATATATAAGCCGCCACTCATGGCCATGATGACCCGAGATAGCATGAGCAGTACAAAGTGATGACTAAAAAAGGCGAGCAGGTTGCCTAATATAAATGCGAAAATAGCCGATAAAAGAACCCTTTTTCGGTTCAATTTCGATGTTGCGATGACTAGAAATAGGGCGCCCACTGCATAAAAGAGAGAATAGACTGTGATGAGCTGTCCAGCAGCTGGGATTGAGATGCGCAGATCGTCAGAAATGATGTCTAGAATCCCAGACACCACGAATTCTGAAGTGCCTGTGACGAAAGAACCGATGGCTAAAAGAAATATGAGTAGTTGATGAGATGTGTTTTTCATTTGAACCCTTCCTTCATTTTGAAACGTTGTGTTCATTTTAAAACCTGTGCTAACATAAGTAAAATTGATGTTTTTAATGAAGGAGATGAGGAAATACTCATGAGCTTTGTTCGTTTTGAAATTATCGCGAAAGTGGTCGAGTTAGGAAGTTTTACAGCCACTGCTGAAGCATTAAATATGACGCAGTCTGCAGTGAGTCATGCTGTGGCAAGCTTGGAGGCAGAGTGGGGTGTCTCTTTATTCATTCGTGATCGAAAAAAGGGAATCACGCTGACAGAGATCGGTCAAACGCTTCTTCCGCATATAAGAGAAGTGTTAAATAGAGTGGAGATGATCCAGCAGGAAATAGCGTTAACGAATAATATTGAAGCTGGCTTGATTCGCATCGGGACATTTGCAAGTGCATCTGCTTGTTTATTGCCTAAACTGCTTGTGAGCTATCAGAAAAAACATCCGAAAATTGAATTTAAGTTCTATGAAGGAACGTATGAAGAAATATTGGAGTGGCTGCATTCTGGCATCATCGATGTTGGTTTTGTTGTGAAAGGCAAAGAGGATGCTGCCTTTGACTTGCTGCCACTCATCAAAGATGAAATGGTGGTTGCCTATCACTCAAATCATCGGTTTCAGAAGCAGTGCATCGTAGAGATGGCAGATTTAGCGGATGAACCGTTTATTATGCCAACTGGCATGTATCAATCACATGTAGAGGATATTTTTTCAGAGGCCCAAATCAAGCCAGCTATTTTATTTGAAGTACATGATTGTACGACCATTGCCCGTATGGTCGGGGAAGGTCTCGGTGTGACGATAGGTCCTGAGCTATTTTTGAAAACCCAGCAACATGTGCAGATCAGTCAGCTGAATGTGTCGCATCATCGTGAGGTCGCACTCGCTTGCCCATCTATCTCACATGCTTCTCCTGCTCTGAAAGAGTTTTTCCATGTAGCCGAAACAGTTTTTGCAAAAGAAAGGAATTCAACGAAGGGTGTATAAAGAACTAGATGCTATTTTCCAAATTCGTGTAATAAGACGAATGAAGCGGACATTTCTTTGAAAAATGTTCGCTTTTCGTATTGTGTTTTAAAAATGAAGTTGGTACAATAGACACAGAAATCAAATAGATAGAAGTCGTATAATCGCGGGGATATGGCCCGCAAGTTTCTACCAAGCTACCGTAAATGGCTTGACTACGTCAATTCACACTCGTTTGATATAAATCATGCATTGTTCTTGTTTTATGTCACGGCCTGAATTCACACTTGTAGTCAAGCGTCCCAAATTGTTGGGGCGTTTTTTATTTGACTTGTGAATGGGACAGCCTAAAGCAAAAGGACATGAAGGGAGTCAGTTGGCTTTGAAACAGTTTTTTCAGTTTGATGAGTTAGGAACGAATTATCGCAGAGAGATCATCGGCGGTTTAACGACATTTTTGTCGATGGCTTACATCTTGTTTGTCAATCCGATCACACTTGCTCTCGTGGCAGTACCGGATTTTCCAGATAAATTACGAATTGATCAGGGGGCTGTCTTTACAGCTACGGCGTTAGCTTCTGCGGCAGGGTGTTTCCTGATGGGATTGATCGCCAGGTATCCGATTGCAATTGCACCAGGTATGGGGCTGAATGCGTTCTTCGCTTTCTCGGTTGTTCTTGGCATGGGCATCTCATGGCAGGCGGCATTATCAGGTGTTTTTGTTTCAGGATTGATTTTCGTTGCCCTTTCTTTAACAGGCTTCCGCGAGAAAATCATCAATGCCATTCCGGCTGAGCTGAAGCTGGCTGTCGGCGCTGGTATTGGTTTGTTCATTACGTTTGTCGGTCTGCAAGGCTCTGGCATTATCGCCAATGATGATAATACGCTCGTTTCTATTGGAAACATTCATAGTGGTCCTGTGCTGTTAACGGTGTTTGGTATCGTGGTAACCGTCATTTTGATGGTTCTTCGAGTGAATGCAGGTGTCTTCATTGGGATGCTTGTGACAGCCATTGCTGGGATGATCTTTGGTCTTGTGCCAGTACCATCTCAAATTGTGGGAAGTATTCCAAGTCTGTCTCCAACCTTTGGTCAAGCCTTGATTCACTTACCAGAGATCTTTTCGATCCAAATGCTTGTCGTCATTTTAACGTTCCTGTTCGTTGGGTTCTTTGATACAGCTGGTACACTTGTGGCTGTGGCAACACAGGCTGGTTTAATGAAAAATAATGAGCTGCCTCGTGCAGGAAGAGCACTGCTAGCGGATTCTTCTTCTATCGTCGTCGGTTCTGTCCTTGGAACATCAACGACGACGTCTTATGTTGAATCTAGCTCGGGTGTTGCAGCTGGTGCTCGTTCTGGTTTTGCAGCCGTCGTGACAGGTATCTTCTTCTTGCTTGCGATGTTCTTCTCGCCACTTTTATCTGTTGTCACGTCGAATGTGACGGCGCCTGCATTGATTATTGTCGGTGCACTGATGGTAGCGCCGCTTGCGAAGATTGCATGGGATCGTTTTGAAATTGCTGTACCGGCTTTCTTAACAATGATTATGATGCCACTCACATACAGCATTGCGACTGGGATTGCGATTGGTTTCATTTTCTACCCAATTACAATGATCTTTAAAGGGAAAGCAAAAGAAGTGCATCCAATTATGTACGGATTGTTTGTCATCTTTATTCTATACTTTGCTTTCTTAAATCATTAATCGTTCGTACGAAGCAGCAGCTCATTGAAGCTGCTGTTTTTTCTAGGGGAATGTTAAAATACAATTTACTTATAGGAATTATATTTTTTAATGAAAAAGACATAATTCGCTGATTGGATCACCAAGGCGCTTTGATTTCCTTTTTTCAATAGAAGGTTTCAGAGTGCCTTTTTTTCTTGGGGTCACTATCGTTCATGACGAGCTCATATAAGCTGATGCAGTCTTCCGATTTTTTGTTATCTTATTTTCTCGCCGTTTTAAAACCTCTGCCACCTTTTATCCGTCTATTCGTACGAAGGTCAAGGAATCTTGACTGAATAGAGAGACTCCGCTACTTTAGATAGGAGTCATCCGGACAGGTCACTTTGTTGAGCTTGTTCGGTTGGGATAGGAGTTGATATGAGATGTTAGAGAAAGATCAAGAGCAGGTCACACCTGAAATGAAAAATGAAGAGCCATCAATAGATCAAGAAACAAGACAATCTCGCCTCAGCCGCAGCGCTGCAAAACGAGGAAGAACCTCAAAAGCAGCTGATGATGAGCGTTCAGCCATTCAGCGCATGATGAGAGGTGTAGGTGGTGCGTTTCAGCGCTATGGTTCATATGGACTTGCGATGTTAAAATCGCCAAGTCAAGCGATGAATCAAACAGAAACATTACGCATGAAGTATGCCTGGATCTCGATTGTGTTATTCAGCGTGTTTTTTGCTTTAGGCAACTATGTTCAATTAAAGGTGTCAAAGACCCGTTTATTAGGCTTTGGCATTCATTATTCCTTTGGTGACGCCTTTTTGAAGGTAGCGATCTTTACACTCATCCTGTTGACATTGATGATGCTTACGGTCTGGGTGCTCGGCAAGTACATGCTGAAAGGGAACATATCGCTGAAAGAAGTAATGATGAAGTTTGGGGCGGCGCTTGTGCCGGTGCTTCTTTTATCTATCTTTTGGCTTGGATTTGCCTTGCTGAATATTCCATATGTGACCGTCATTTTATCCGTGATGATGTTTTTCGGTCTTCAGTTGATTGCAGTTGTGCTCTTTCGCTCGGTTCAATCAGAGCATGAAGCCGTACATGGAGATTTGATGTATGCTGGCTGGGTATTTTTATTGGTTGAGCTGATGATCATTGCACTGCTGTGGAGCATTGTTGGAGAGTATTTGATTCCATCACTTGTGCCTGTCCGATTTGGATAAAAAACGTTGAAAACCTCCTTTTTTAGAAAAGGAGGTTTTCATGTTGAGAAGAGGCAAAAACGGGTAAACTCTTGGTAACAAAGACCACCCTTGTTGTCGAAAGATATATGTGTTTTTCTCGCGCAAATTTGATTGTATCAAGGTATGTTCTCTAGTAGAATATGGGGTGCTTTATTTGATTTTTAGTGCAGGGGGTTCGAATCGTGCTTCAACAACTTTTATCCAATGCGTTCACCATGGTTTTGATCATTTTAGTCATTAATATTGTCTATGTCTCTTTCTCCACCATGCGATTGATTTTAACAATGAAAGGAAGACGGTACGCAGCAGCATTTGCTGGTACGATTGAAATGCTTATTTATGTGATTGGATTAAGTATCGTCCTCGATAACTTAGACCAAGTACAAAATATCATGGCATATGCGATAGGTTATGGGATTGGGATCATTGTCGGGATGAAAATTGAAGAGAAGCTGGCACTTGGCTACATTACTGTGAATGTGATTACAAAGGAATTGGATCTTGATCTTCCGAGACAATTGAGGGAAAAAGGATATGGTGTCACCAACTGGGTAGTAGGCGGTCTTGAAGGAGACCGGTCAGCAATGCAAATTTTAACACCGAGGAAATATGAACTGCAATTATATGAAACGATTAAAACGCTTGATTCAAAAGCGTTTATCATCTCATATGAGCCCAAATCAATTCATGGCGGCTTCTGGGTGAAGGCTGTGAAGAAAAGGAGAATTAAAGAATGACCGCAAAACCAAAGAAGAAGAAATTCTATGTAGAAGACAACATGACGATTGATCAAGTGTTGTCCCAGATGGCAGAGGAAGGCTACTCGCCTGTCCGCCGAATGGAGGAGCCGATCTTTCAGGAAAAAAAGGAAAATGGGTCGATTCAGATCATTCCGATTGGGAAAAAAATCGTATTTGAAGGAAAAACAGTCTAAATCCGAACATTAAAACGACGACTTCATAGATTGTTCGATAAATCCGTTGACATCATGAACATCCGTTGTTAAGATAAACATGAAATCAAAACACGAACCTCATATAATCTTGGGAATATGGCCCATAAGTTTCTACCCAGTTACCGTAAATGACTGGACTATGCAGGATAGTGAACAAAACTGACATGGCGTTTTAAAAGCGAACAGCGCTTACCATGGCCCGGTTTGTGTTGCTTCCTAACAATGCAATACAAATCGGGCTTTTTTGTTCGGCGTTTGACAAGCTGCTTAGGTTTGGGGAGCGTGTCAAACGATACAAAATCGAATATCAGCTTAAAGGTGGGGACAAAATGAAGCCGCTTGTAGGTGTCATCATGGGAAGTACATCTGATTGGGAAACAATGAAAAATGCGTGCGACATCTTAGAGGAACTAGACATTCCGTATGAAAAACAGGTTGTATCCGCACATCGGACACCTGATTTGATGTTTGAATATGCGACTGAAGCAAGAGGTAAAGGACTAAAAGTCATTATTGCCGGTGCTGGAGGCGCAGCACATTTACCGGGGATGGTCGCTGCAAAAACGACACTGCCGGTCATTGGTGTGCCCGTTCAATCAAAGGCACTGAATGGGCTGGATTCCTTATTATCCATCGTTCAAATGCCAGGCGGTGTGCCAGTTGCCACAGTGGCGATAGGCAAAGCCGGTGCAACAAATGCAGGCCTCTTAGCCGCACAAATGATTTCAGCATTTGATGAAACAATCGCAGCTCGTCTTGAAGAAAGAAGAGAGCAAACAAAACAGACTGTACTAGAAAGCAGTGATCAGCTTGGTTAAGCAGACCATTTTTCCAAACGCAACCATCGGTATGATCGGCGGAGGACAGCTTGGCAGATACATGGCCGTTAGCGCAAAGCAAATGGGGTACCGAGCAGCTGTCCTAGACCCAGTCACACAATCTCCTTGTGGACAGGTTGCTGATACAGAAATCACAGCAGCATATAGTGATCTTGAAGCGATTCGAAAGCTAGCAGAAATTAGCGATGTGGTGACATATGAGTTTGAAAATATCGATTATGATGGACTCAATCAGCTGAAGAAAGATGCCTATTTACCGCAAGGAAGCGAACTGCTTCTTTTAACTCAAAACCGTGAAACAGAGAAAAAAGGGATTGTAGACGCAGGCTGTGAAGTAGCGCCTTATCGCATCATTCATGATGAAAAGGAGCTAGAAGACGCAGCGGCTGTGCTTGGATTGCCGGCCGTGCTAAAAACATGCAGAGGCGGTTATGACGGAAAAGGACAGTACGTGATCAAAGAGAAGGGTCAGCTTCATGAAGCAGCCGCATTGCTCTCGCATGGGACATGTATTTTAGAAAGCTGGGTCCCATTTCAAATGGAACTGTCCGTTATCGTTACGCGTTCTGTTCATGGGGAAATTGCGGTATTCCCAGTCGCTGAGAACATTCATCAGCACAACATTTTATTCCAAAGCATTGTGCCTGCAAGAGTTGAGAGCAGTATTCAAGAGAAGGCGAAGGAGCTGGCAACGACACTTGCTGAAAAGCTGGGGTTAGTCGGTACGCTTGCTGTAGAACTGTTCCTGACAAACGGAGGAAAACTACTCGTCAATGAGCTCGCACCACGCCCGCATAACTCTGGTCATTACACACTCGATTTATGTGAGACTAGTCAGTTTGAACAGCACATTCGTGCGATATGTGGGTTGCCACTTGGCGGAACAGCCCTTTTATCAGAGGGCATGATGGTGAACTTATTAGGCGATGAAGTTGATATCCCAAAAGAGCACCCTGAGCTTCTAAAGGAAGCGAAGCTTTATCTATATGGAAAGCATGAAGTGAAAGACGGCCGCAAAATGGGGCATATGACGTTTATGAAAAAGCTCGATGATGAATGGATGACAAACATCACAAAGATATGGACTGAAAGAGATGGAGGAAACGGGAAATGATCGAACGTTACGCACGACCAGAAATGTCAGCAATCTGGACAGAGGAAAACAAATTTAACGCATGGCTTGAAGTAGAAATTCTCGCTTGTGAAGCTTGGGCAGAACTTGGCATTATTCCGAAAGAAGACGTTGTAACAATGCGCAAGAATGCAAGCTTTGATATTGGACGTATTTTAGAGATTGAACAAGACACGCGCCACGACGTGGTTGCCTTTACGCGTGCTGTATCTGAATCTCTAGGAGAAGAAAGAAAGTGGGTTCATTACGGATTAACATCTACAGACGTGGTGGATACGGCGCTTTCATATCTATTAAAACAGGCGAACGATATCTTACTCAAGGACATTGAGAGATTTGTTGACATACTAAAAGAAAAAGCAAAAGAGCACAAATATACCGTCATGATGGGCCGTACACATGGTGTACACGCTGAACCGACAACATTTGGCCTGAAGCTTGCTCTTTGGTACGAAGAAATGAAGCGTAACCTAGAACGTTTTAAACAAGCAAAAGCTGGCATCGAATACGGCAAAATCTCTGGTGCTGTTGGCACATATGCGAACATTGACCCGTTTGTTGAGCAATATGTATGTGAGAAACTTGGCATCAAAGCTGCACCAATTTCAACCCAAACCTTGCAGCGTGATCGTCATGCAGATTACATGGCAACCCTTGCTTTAGTCGCTACAAGCATTGAGAAATTTGCTGTAGAAATTCGTGGTCTTCAAAAGAGTGAAACACGTGAAGTAGAAGAGTTCTTCGCAAAGGGACAAAAAGGATCATCCGCTATGCCGCATAAACGGAACCCAATCGGCTCTGAAAATATGACAGGGATTGCCCGCGTCATCCGTGGTTATATGCTGACAGCCTATGAAAATGTACCGCTTTGGCATGAGCGTGATATCTCTCATTCATCTGCTGAGCGTATCATTTTACCAGATGCAACGATTGCACTGAACTATATGCTGAACCGTTTCTCCAACATTGTGAAGAACTTGACGGTCTTCCCTGAGAATATGAAACGCAACATGGATCGCACACTTGGCTTGATCTACTCTCAGCGTGTCCTTCTCGCATTAATTGATACAGGCATGGCCCGTGAAGAAGCTTATGACACTGTTCAGCCAAAGGCGATGGAAGCATGGGAAAAGCAAGTGCCATTCCGTTCATTAGTAGAAGCGGAAGAGAACATCACATCACGCTTAACACCTGAACAAATCGCTGACTGCTTCGATTACAACTATCACTTGAAAAATGTCGATATGATTTTCGAACGTCTAGGTCTTATGTAAGAAATGGGCCGCCTGCTAGTCAGGCGCCCAATCCTGAAAATTGCCAACATTCAAATTAGGAGGCCAATCTGAATGACTGTGAAACAAGAACTTCTCTACGAAGGCAAAGCGAAAAAAATCTATCAGACCGATGACGAGCATATTTTATATGTCGAATATAAAGATTCAGCCACAGCATTTAACGGCGAAAAGAAAGCTGAAATTGAAGGCAAAGGCAGACTGAACAACGAAATTTCAAGCTTAATCTTTCAAATGCTGCATGAGAAAGGGATCAACAATCACTTTGTAAAACGCCTCTCTGAAACGGAACAGCTCATTCAAAAGGTGCAGATTGTACCACTTGAAGTGGTTGTACGAAACGTTGTGGCAGGCAGTATGTCAAAGCGCCTCGGCATTCCAGAGGGAACGCAACTGGACACACCTTTGATCGAGTTTTACTACAAGGATGATGCACTCGGTGATCCGCTCATTACAGAAGATCATATTCGCATTTTAGATGCAGCGACTCCTGAGCAGGTGGAGGAAATGAAACAAATCACAAGACAAGTGAATGAAGAGTTAAAGCAAATCTTCTCAGATTGCCATGTGAATTTAATTGATTTCAAGCTTGAATTCGGAATAAATCACGAGAATCGTATTTTGCTAGCTGATGAGATTTCACCTGATACGTGCAGGCTTTGGGACAAAGACACAAACGAAAAGCTTGATAAAGACGTGTTCAGACGAAACCTGGGCGGCTTAACGAATGCATATGAAGAAATTTTCAAAAGACTTGGAGGCCATAAACATGTATAAAGTGAAAATTTTTGTCAGCTTAAAAGAGAGCGTTCTTGATCCACAAGGAAGTGCCGTGCAGCACGCTTTGCATAGCATGTCCTATCAGGAAGTAAAGGATGTCCGTATCGGGAAATACATGGAGCTTGTCATTGAAAAATCAGATCGTGATTTAGACACAGTGGTAAAAGAAATGTGTGAAAAATTGCTTGCCAACACGGTGATTGAAGATTACCGCTATGAGGTGGAGGAGGTTGTCGCACAGTGAAGTTTGCAGTGATCGTCTTGCCTGGCTCTAACTGTGATATCGATATGTACCATGCGATTCAAGATGAGTTAGGTGAACAAGTTGAATATGTATGGCACGACGAAACGAGTCTTGACGGATTTGACGGTGTACTCGTACCAGGCGGTTTCTCTTATGGGGATTACTTAAGATGCGGTGCGATTGCTCGTTTCTCTAACATCATGCCGGCTGTGAAAAAAGCAGCTGCGGAAGGAAAACCTGTTCTTGGTGTTTGTAACGGGTTCCAAATTCTTCAGGAGCTTGGCATTCTTCCGGGTGCGATGAGACGAAATAAAGACCTGAAATTTATCTGTCGTCCAGTTGAACTCATTGTAGAGAACAACGAAACGCAATTTACAAGCGGCTATCAAAAAGGCGAATCCATTACGATTCCTGTAGCACACGGTGAAGGCAACTTCTACTGTGACGAAGACACTTTAGCGAAGCTGATTGAACGAGGCCAAATCGCTTTCACTTACGGAGACGATATTAATGGCAGTGTCAATCGAATTGCAGGTGTAACGAATGAAGAGGGCAATGTACTCGGCATGATGCCGCACCCTGAGCGCGCGGTTGATTCATTACTAGGCAGCGCAGATGGACTTAAATTGTTTCAATCTATCGTGAAAAATTGGAGGGACACTCATGTCACTACTGCTTGAACCAAGTCACAAGCAAATTAAAGAAGAGAAATTGTATCAGCAAATGGGATTGAGTGATGAAGAATTCGCTTTAATCGAATCCATTATTGGCAGGCTGCCGAACTACACAGAAACAGGCATCTTTTCTGTGATGTGGTCAGAGCATTGCAGTTATAAAAACTCAAAGCCTGTTTTAAGCAAGTTCCCGACAAAAGGAGAACATGTTCTTCAAGGTCCTGGGGAAGGCGCTGGAATCGTTGATATTGGAGACAACCAAGCGGTTGTATTTAAAATCGAATCACATAACCATCCATCTGCGATTGAACCGTATCAAGGAGCAGCAACAGGTGTCGGCGGAATTATCCGTGATGTATTCTCCATGGGTGCGCGTCCAATTGCTGTATTAAACTCTCTTCGTTTTGGTGAACTGACTTCACCGCGCGTGAAGTACTTGTTTGAAGAAGTAGTGGCAGGGATCGCAGGCTATGGAAACTGTATCGGTATTCCAACAGTCGGCGGAGAGGTTCATTTTGATCAAAGCTATGAAGGCAATCCGCTCGTTAACGCGATGTGCGTTGGATTAATCAACCATGAGGACATCAAAAAAGGGCAGGCCAAAGGTGTTGGCAATACGGTCATGTACGTAGGTGCCAAAACGGGACGTGACGGGATTCACGGTGCAACATTTGCCTCTGAAGAATTTTCTGATGAATCAGAAGAAAAGCGTTCAGCTGTTCAAGTGGGCGATCCGTTCATGGAAAAGCTATTGCTTGAAGCGTGCCTTGAAGTCATCAAAAATGATGCGCTCGTTGGGATTCAAGATATGGGAGCGGCTGGCTTAACAAGCTCAAGTGCGGAAATGGCAAGTAAAGCAGGTTCTGGTATCGAGATGAACCTAGACCTCATTCCGCAGCGTGAAACAGGCATGTCGGCATACGAAATGATGCTGTCTGAATCTCAAGAGAGAATGCTGTTGGTCATTGAAAAGGGCCGTGAACAAGAAATCATTGATATCTTTGAAAAATATGATCTTGAAGCTGTATCAGTCGGTCATGTGACAGACGATAAAATGCTTCGTTTACTCCATCAAGGTGAAGTGGTTTGTGAGCTTCCTGTTGATGCACTTGCAGAAGAAGCACCGGTTTATCACAAGCCGTCAAGTGAGCCTGCATACTATCGTGAGTTCTTAGAAACAAAAGTCGAAGCACCTCACATCACAGATGCAGCAGATACATTAAAACAGCTCCTTCAGCAGCCAACGATTGCAAGTAAAGAATGGGTCTATGATCAATACGACTACATGGTACGGACAAATACAGTCGTTGCACCGGGCTCTGATGCAGGTGTTCTCAGAATCCGTGGAACGAAAAAAGCCCTTGCGATGACAACAGATTGTAACGCACGTTATCTCTATCTTGATCCAGAGGTCGGCGGAAAAATCGCCGTTGCAGAAGCAGCACGTAACATTGTCTGCTCGGGTGCTCGTCCTCTTGCAGTGACAGATAACCTGAACTTCGGTAACCCGGAGAAACCAGAAATTTTCTGGCAGATTGAAAAGTCTGCTGACGGCATAAGCGAAGCATGCCGCACGCTAAGCACACCGGTTATCGGTGGTAACGTCTCTTTATATAACGAATCAAATGGAACAGCCATTTACCCAACACCGGTCATTGGGATGGTTGGTTTGGTTGAAGATACGGCTCATATTACGACTCAATCGTTCCAGCAGGCAGGCGATGTGATTTTCGTCATTGGTGAGACGAAGGAAGAGTTTGCAGGCAGTGAGCTTCAAAAGATGACAGAAGGCCGCATCTACGGAAAAGCACCTGAAATTGATTTGGATGTAGAGCTTGCACGTCAGGAAGCCCTTCTAGCAGCCATTCAAAACGGACTTGTCCAATCAGCGCATGATGTGTCTGAAGGTGGTCTTGGTGTAGCACTTGCTGAGAGTACGTTTGGAACAGACGGACTTGGCGCTGATATCCAAATTGATCTAAACAGCGAAGCATCATTATTCAGTGAATCACAGTCACGTTTTGTCGTCACAGTCAAACCAGAGAACAGCGAAGCATTTGCTGCAGCTGTGAAAGATGCAAAAGAAGTCGGAACGGTCACAAATGATGGTGTATTTGCCGTCAAAAATCAAGAAGGACAACAATGGATTCATGCGGCGGTCAACGAGCTTGAACGTGCATGGAAAGGAGCGATCCCATGCTTGCTGAAATCAGAGGCTTAAACGAAGAGTGTGGTGTCTTTGGGGTTTGGGGACACGAGGAAGCCCCTCAAATCACATATTACGGATTGCATAGCCTTCAGCACCGAGGACAAGAAGGTGCGGGCATCATTGCAACAGATGGTGAAAACCTGACGTCACACAAAGGCCTTGGACTGATTACGGAAGTTTTTCAAAATGGTGAGCTAAAGGATTTAAAGGGAAAAGGTGCGATCGGACACGTTCGGTATGCGACAGCAGGCGGAGGCGGCTTTGAAAATGTGCAGCCCCTCTACTTCCGCTCGCAAAACAACGGCAGTCTTGCCCTTGCTCATAATGGGAACTTAGTCAATGCAACGCAATTAAAGCAGCAGCTAGAGAACCAAGGAAGCATTTTTCAAACATCCTCTGATACCGAAGTGCTGGCTCATTTAATTAAGCGAAGCGGGTATGTTAATTTGAAGGATCAGATCAAAAATGCCCTGTCTATGCTTAAAGGAGCGTATGCGTTCTTAATTATGACGGAAACAGAAATGATTGTGGCGCTTGATCCGAACGGCTTACGTCCACTTTCACTTGGTATGCTTGGAGACGCTTATGTTGTCGCTTCTGAAACATGTGCATTTGATGTTGTCGGTGCAACGTATTTACGCGATGTGGAGCCTGGCGAAATGCTGATTATTAATGATGAAGGGCTGAAATCTGAGCGATTCTCTATGAACATTAACCGCAGCATGTGCAGCATGGAATACATTTATTTCTCAAGACCTGACAGCAACATTAACGGCATCAACGTTCATAGTGCGAGAAAGAATCTTGGCAAAAAGCTTGCAGAAGAAGCGCATGTGGAAGCAGATGTCGTGACAGGGGTACCAGATTCCAGTATTTCTGCAGCAATTGGTTATGCCGAAGCAACAGGCATTCCGTATGAGCTTGGTTTAATTAAAAACCGATATGTTGGCCGGACATTTATTCAGCCGTCCCAAGCATTGCGTGAGCAGGGCGTGCGTATGAAGCTGTCTGCTGTGCGCGGGGTTGTCGAAGGAAAGCGTGTCGTCATGGTGGATGATTCCATCGTACGAGGAACAACAAGCCGCCGAATTGTCACGATGCTAAGAGAAGCGGGGGCAACTGAAGTACATGTACGTATTAGTTCACCGCCAATCGCTCATCCGTGTTTTTATGGAATTGATACGTCTACACACGAAGAGCTAATTGCCTCTTCTCATTCAGTTGAAGAAATTAGACAGGAAATCGGTGCAGACTCCATTGCATTTTTATCTGTAGACGGTTTAATGGCCGGGATTGGCAGGCAGTATGATGATCCGCAGCGTGGTCAATGCTTAGCATGCTTTACTGGAAAATACCCGACTGAAATTTATGAAGACACTGTTCTTCCGCATGTGAAGGAAACAGTCCTGACGAAATAATCGAATAATGGAGCAGCAGTCAAGATGATTTGATATGCTGCTCTTTCATTCTGCCGAAAATACATGGAAGAGAAGCAGATAAAAGGAGTGAATGGGATGTCAGAAGCATATAAAAACGCCGGTGTCGACATCGAAGCAGGATACGAAGCCGTCAAACGAATGAAAACACACGTAGAACGTACAAAAAGAGCAGGAGTTATGGGCGCTCTAGGCGGATTTGGCGGTATGTTTGATTTATCTGAGCTACCATACAAAAAGCCCGTTCTTGTCTCAGGAACAGATGGTGTTGGTACGAAATTAAAGCTCGCTTTTTTAATGGATAAACACGATACAATCGGTGTAGATGCCGTTGCAATGTGTGTCAACGATGTGCTTGCACAAGGGGCAGAACCGCTCTTTTTCTTAGATTACTTAGCAGTCGGAAAAGCAGATCCTTTGAAAATTGAATCGATTGTCAAAGGTGTGGCTGATGGCTGCGAGCAATCAGGTTCGGCGCTTGTCGGCGGAGAGACAGCAGAAATGCCGGGTCTTTACACAGAAGAAGAATATGATATTGCTGGTTTTTCTGTAGGCGTCGTTGAAAAGGATGAAATCGTGACAGGAGACAGCATCAAAGAGGGACATTTACTCATTGGACTCAGTTCAAGCGGGATTCATAGCAATGGCTACTCTCTTGTACGTAAAGTATTGCTCGAAGACGCTGGTCTTGATCTTCATCAAACGTATGAGCCTTTTACAAGACCGCTTGGGGAAGAGCTTCTTGAACCGACGAAAATTTATGTGAAGCCTGTTCTTAAACAAGTGAAAGCCGGCAAGGTTGACGGCATGGCGCATGTGACGGGCGGTGGCTTTATTGAAAATTTACCACGTATGCTCCCGGAAGGGCTTGGCGTTGAGATTGATAACGGCTCATGGCCGGTACCACCTATTTTCTCCTTTATTCAGGAAAAAGGGCAATTGAAGGCAGAAGAGATGTTTAACGTGTTTAATATGGGCATTGGGTTTGTTTTAGCGGTAAAAGAGGATCATTTAGTTGATGTGATCAGCGGACTTGAACAAGACGGGGAGAAAGCATTTCTCATCGGGCGTGTTCAAAAAGGAGAAGGCGTCACATTCGGCGGTGGAAGCCTCTCATGAAGAAGTTTGCGATCTTTGCCTCTGGAAGCGGGACAAATTTTCAAGCCATTATTGATACGTTAAAAGAAGAACAGTGGCAGGCAGAGGCCGCCATTGTGATTTGTGATAAACCGGGTGCGAAGGTGCTGGAGCGGGCAGAGAAAGAGGGCATTCCGTCCTTTGCTTTTACGCCAAAGGCTTTTCCAAGCAAAGCCGCTTTTGAACAAACCATTATTGAACAGCTTACGCTGCATGAAGTGGATTGGATTTTCCTAGCTGGGTATATGAGACTGATTGGTCCGACATTACTTGACGCATTCAGAGGGAAAATCGTGAATATCCACCCATCCTTGCTGCCAGCATTCCCAGGGCTTGATGCCATTGGACAAGCCTATGAAGCAGGGGTCAAAGTGGCAGGAATCACGGTCCATTATGTCGACGAAGGCATGGATACGGGCCCGATTATTGACCAAGCCGCGATTCACATCGAACAAGGGGAAGACCTTGAATCGATTGAAAAAAGAATGCATGAACTAGAACACACACTATATCCAAAAGTGATCAAATCACTTTTAGAATTATCTTAATGAGGTGACGAAGGCATGATGATCAAACGCGCATTAATCAGTGTTTCCGATAAAACGAATCTTGTACCTTTTGTGAAAGAATTAACAGAACTTGGCGTTGAAGTGATTTCAACTGGAGGTACACACAAGCTTCTTCAAGAGAACGGCATTGATGTCATTGGCATTTCTGAAGTGACTGGATTCCCAGAAATCATGGACGGACGACTCAAAACACTTCATCCAAACATTCATGGTGGTCTATTAGCAGTGAGAGAAAACGATGAGCACATGGCACAGATTGAAAAGCACGGCATTCAGCCGATTGATCTTGTTGTCGTGAATCTATATCCATTCAAAGAGACGATCTCAAAAGACGATGTGACGTATGAAGAAGCGATTGAAAACATTGATATTGGCGGACCGGGCATGCTTCGTGCCGCATCTAAAAACCATCAGGACGTAACAGTCATTGTAGACCCTCGTGATTATGATGCAGTGGTTCAGCAAATCAAAGAAGGCGGCGTTTCTCTAGAGAAAAAACGTGAGCTTGCGGCAAAGGTATTCCGTCATACAGCGGCTTACGATGCCCTCATTGCAGATTATTTAACGAACTATGTTGGCGAAACGGAGCCAGAACAGTTCACTGTCACGTTTGAGAAAAAACAATCCCTTCGTTATGGGGAAAACCCGCATCAAGCGGCTACTTTTTATGAAAATGCACTTCCAAGCAAAGGCTCTTTGGCAACAGCGACACAATTACATGGTAAAGAACTTTCCTACAACAATATCAAAGATGCCGATGCAGCTCTTCAAATCGTACGTGAATTTACTGAGCCAGCAGCTGTTGCTGTGAAGCATATGAACCCATGTGGTGTTGGTACAGGGGAAACCATTGCAGAAGCATTTGACCGTGCCTTCAAAGCAGATGAAACATCGATTTTTGGCGGCATTGTTGCGCTCAACCGTGAAGTAGACAAACAAACGGCTGACGTTCTTCATACGATTTTCTTAGAGATTGTCATTGCTCCTTCATTTAGCCAAGAAGCGCTTGACGTGTTAACAGCGAAAAAGAACCTTCGTCTATTAACACTTGATGTAGATGCGGATCTTCAGAAAAAAGAAAAGCAGCTGACTAGTGTCCATGGCGGACTGCTCGTTCAAGATATCGACACTTACGGCTTAGATGAAGCAACGATCTCCATTCCGACGAAAAGAGAACCAACTGAAGACGAATGGAAAGACTTAAAGCTCGCATGGAAAGTCGTTAAGCATGTGAAATCAAATGCCATTGTCCTTGCGAAGGATCAAATGACAGCAGGTATCGGCGCTGGTCAAATGAACCGTGTCGGCTCGGCTAACATTGCCATTGAGCAAGCAGGTGAAAAGGCGAAAGGAAGCGCACTAGGCTCTGATGCTTTCTTCCCAATGGGTGATACAGTGGAAGCTGCTGCAAAGGCAGGCGTAACAGCGATCATTCAGCCAGGGGGATCGATTCGTGATGAAGAATCGATTCAAAAGGCAGATGAATACGGCATCGCCATGGTCTTCACTGGCGTTAGACATTTCAAACATTAAGGGGATGACAGTGTGAACGTATTAATTATCGGCAGAGGCGGAAGAGAGCATACCATCGCATGGAAAGTGAATCAAAGTGAGCTTGTCAGCCAAGTATTTGTCGCACCCGGCAATGATGGAATGACAGGCGATGCAAAGCTTGTACCGATCGACGAAGGCGATCATGAGGCATTAATTCATTTTGCAAAAGAAAACGATATCGGCTTAACGATTGTTGGTCCAGAGGTTCCATTAATTGCAGGTGTCGTTGATGCATTTGAAAAAGCAGGTCTCAAAGTATTTGGACCAAATGCAAAAGCGGCGGTTATTGAAGGCTCAAAGGAATTTGCAAAGGATTTAATGAAAAATTACGATATCCCGACAGCCGCTTATGCCACCTTCACATCGTTTGAAGAAGCGAAGGCATATGTGGAAGAAAAGGGCGCACCGATTGTCATAAAAGCAGACGGTCTTGCAGCAGGAAAAGGCGTGACGGTCGCCATGACACTTGAAGAGGCGATCGACTGTCTGCATGACTTTTTAGAGGATGAAAAGTTTGGCGATGCGAGTGCATCTGTGGTTATTGAGGAATTTTTAACAGGCGAAGAGTTTTCACTTATGGCTTTTGTCAGTGGAGAAAAGGTGTATCCGATGGTGATCGCACAGGATCACAAACGAGCATTTGAAGATGACAAAGGACCGAACACTGGCGGTATGGGGGCTTATTCTCCAGTTCCACAAATTTCAGATGAAGTGGTACAAAAAGCGGTGGAAGACGTTGTAAAGCCGGCGGCTCGTGCGATGGTGCAGGAAGAGCGTCCGTTTACAGGCATTTTATATGCAGGCTTAATGCTGACACCAGAAGGCTCAAAGGTCATCGAATTCAATGCACGCTTTGGCGACCCTGAAACGCAGGTTGTGCTTCCTCGTCTTGAATCGGATTTAGTTCAAGTATTTCTCGATATTTTAGATGGAAAAGGTGTGGACTTACAGTGGAAAGACACCGCTGCTGTCAGTGTGGTCCTTGCATCAGAGGGATATCCGGAGGACTACGCAAAAGGCACGCCAATCGGTGCTTTGCAAACGACTGTTTCTGATGTGGTCACCTTCCATGCAGGAACAAAAAAAGAAAACGATCAATTCGTCACAAATGGCGGCCGTGTAGCGAATGTGACCGCATTTGACGACACATTTGAAGCGGCAAGATCAAGAGTATATGGAGCCGTTGAAGAAATCATTCAGCCAGGTCTATTTTATCGCCGTGACATTGGCGCCCGTGCGCTGAAGGCTGCGGGGAAATCCGTTTAATCAAAACACCTTTCTATCTGATGAGATGGAAAGGTGTTTTTTCTTCTTTTGATGATGAGAAGGGATGCAGATCGAATATGCAGAAGTAGTATGGGATCACGAATTCACGAGGAGGCAATATGGTTACCAAAGGAATCATCATATTTGCAATCGTCATACTTATTTTATTTCTAATATTTTCAAATAACGTCATGTGTTTTGCAATCAAGCAAAACAAAGTCAAAAAAGGCTCAGCCATTAGTTATATTGTCATTTCGATTCTTTCTGGCATCGCAATTGCTTCATTTTTAATTTGGAAGTTTTTTATTAGCTGATTCATAAGAGAGGAATGAGTGTATGGTGCAATTGAAGAAACTTGCAAACGAGCGTTTTTCTGCCTTGATCTGTATTGATTCATTTAATCAACGAATTCGTTTGGATGACTACAGCGGCAGGGTGCGGGATGTGATTCAGTCCGTTCTTCAGGAAGCGGCGGACTGCAAGGCTTCTAAGGTCATTGTAAAAGTAAGGCGTGAGCATATGCCTCTTTTTTTAGAGAAAGGCTTTCGGCTTGAAGGGGTGTTTTCTCATTATTTCTTGGGAAGTGATGCGTACGGAATGTCGCTCTTTCTCGCCGAGAATCGGATGAATAGTCCGTATTGGCTGAAGGAGGATGAAATTGTTGCGTCTATTCAAGATAAGCCGATGAAAAAAGACCAGAGCACGTGGCAGGATGAGTATGTCATGAGGAAAGCCGACCCAAAGGATGTGCACAAGCTGGCAAAGCTCTATGATACGGTCTTTGAGACGTATCCCACTCCAATGAACGACCCAAATTACATTCAAAAGGTAATGGAGGAAGGGACTGTTTTTTATGCCGTTGAACATGACGGTCACATTGTGAGTGCAGCATCCGCTGAAATCAATGCGTCGTATGGACATGCGGAATTAACAGATTGTGCAACCCTTCCATCATACAGAAAACTAGGATTCATGCATCATTTGATTCTAGCACTTGAAAAAGAGCTTCAATCCATGCATATCTATGTCTTTTATTCTCTTGCGCGGGCACTGTCCTATGGGATGAATCAAGTATTTTATCAGCTTGGGTATACGTATACCGGGCGCTTTCAAAACAACTGCTATATTTTTGACAAAATTGAAGATATGAATCTATGGGTGAAAACGCCGAATGAATCATGAAATGGTTCTCATCTGATCAAGTAGACCAGATAGGCGGTAAGCCATGATACTCAGCTGCAGCTTCATCCGATCATCAGTGGATTTGAGGCTGCAGCCTGTTCTCGTTTCAATTTGTTTCAAGCGATAGCTTAACGTATGCCGGTGAATAAACAATTCCCCCGCAGATTTTTGAATATTTTCATTGTGTGCCAAATACACTTCGAGTGTATGGATCAGGTCAGCCCCTTGTTTTTTCGTATAAAGCAGAGGGCTTAACAGATCTACGTAAAAGTCATGCAAATTCATTCCGGCTTCGTTCATCTCAAGGAGCATGCCATATAAGCCGAGCTTCTGGTAATGAATGATGCTTTCGTCTGTCTTTAAAAGAGGAAGAAGCCTTGCTGCATATTGGGCTTCTTTTGCGCTTTTTGCAAAGAGATTGATCTGGTCATAGGCTCTCCCAATGCCAATCACAATTGGATGGACGGGGAAAAAATAAGACCAAGTGCTCCGGCACTCCTCTGATGCGCTGTACCACTCCGTTTCTCGAAACGCTTTTTTCCCTGCGGGTGTCAGGACAAAAATGGAATCAAGCCTTGCCTTCAGTAAAAAAGGAATATGTTTGCGTTCAAATATGGATGTGAGTAATTGAGATAGGCGCTGCACCATTTGGTGATCGAGCTGTGTGTGCTGATGCTGAAATTGAAAGTAGATGACGACCTGTTCATCACTCATATCATATTGCAGCTTTCTTGCTTGTTCGACGACATAGCTTTCTTCTGTGTATTGCTGCTGCAACATATCATCTAACAAATGACCCTGCATTTGGTTTTCTGTATCTTGAATGGCTTTTTGTTTCAGCCATTCAATGGCATACACCGCTCCGGCATGCTCGATCGCAATCGCATCGAGATGATGCCAAACCTCCTTTTTCTTTAAAGACACAATAAACCCAAAAATATCACCCATCGCAATGACAGGACACGCAGCCAATACAAATTCTCCATATGTGTCATAAACGAGTCGTCCTTTCTCCTCTGCCTGGTTGAGAAGTGGGGTGGTTTCAATTGGTTCACGATCTGTTACAAAGCCAAAAGCAGGTGAATACGTCACTTCATCCTTTACAAGATGAGCAGCTGTTTGATGTAAAAACATATCCAGCACCACGATGTTCGCCGCAGTTAAATGGGCAAGCTCATCCGTGATTTGCGTCACATTTTTATTGCTCACATTTAAATGGGTCAGTCTTTGATGAATCGCTGAAGAATATTTGAGTTGATGGAGCTGACTGCTGACGATTTGCTCTAGGACGGCTTTTGTAATGTCTGAGAAATTGACATGTGAAGGAATCTCAATGAGCGGGATGCCGCTACTTTTGGCTGCTTCAATGAGTGTTGCTGGAATCTCTGTTAAGTACACGCCTTTATAAATCGCAATGGCTGATAGACGATGAGATTGAATCAATTCTTCAAGCCGAACACGTCTTTCTTTATTTTCTGCAAGCCCAAACCCGGTTGTAACGAGTAGTTCTCCTTCTGAAAGTCTGGATGTATCTTCGATGATTTCCACAATGGTCACCCACTGAATGAGGCGATCCAGTCCATTTTCTCCAGCAAGCAGTTTTGTTTCCTTCATGATATCAAGCGAGAGTGCATCTTTGACGAGAATCGCCATAGACTCATGACCTCCTTTTGAACACTCTTATACACGATGTATAAAAAATGTGTGTGAAATTCGGGCATGTGGCGAATGGAGGATGACTGCCCTTTTGATTAAGCTAATCTTATAACAAGTATACAAAATTTTCTTGCGATTCATGTAAAAAGAAAGATGCAGCTGCTGACAAGAGAGGGAGGAATGACAACGTGAAGACCCGGGATTACTTAATCAAACCGATGTTGAATCAGAATTATCCTGTGGCTGTGAAAGGAGAGGGGATTTATTTATATGATCGGGACGGAAAAAGATATGTAGATGGATCATCAGGGGCAGTCACGGCAAGTATTGGACACGGCATACAAGACATCATTGAGGCCATGACAGAGCAAGCGAAAAAAGTGACTTTTACGTACAGATCACAATTTACAAATGAACCAGCGGAAGAGCTTGCGTATGAATTGAGTACGCTTTGCCCAGGTAACCTGAACTGGTCTTTTTTTGTAGGAAGCGGATCAGAGGCAACGGAGACAGCGATGAAGATTGCGATTCAGCATTGGCAGGAGCAGGGGAAGACGGAAAAGAATCACTTTATATCAAGATGGATGAGTTATCACGGCATTACACTTGGTGCGCTGTCGATGTCAGGTCATATTGCCAGGAGAGAGCGCTTTGAACCATTGCTTGAAAAACACCCGGTGCTGTCACCACCATATAGCTACCGGTCATGGCTGCCGAAAGAAGAAAGCAAGCAGGTCGAGTGGTATGTCCAGGAATTTCAAACTGTCATCCAGCGTATAGGAAAAGAGAGGATTGCTGCCTTTATAGCAGAGCCGATTGTTGGAGCGGCTGGAGCGGCACTTGTGCCCCCAGACGGGTATTTTGAGGCGATGAAGCGTGTTTGTGAGGAAAACGACATTTTAATGATTGCAGATGAAGTGATGACAGGCTTTGGACGAACAGGGAAAATGTTTGCCATGGAACACTGGGGTGTCGAACCAGATATCATGGTTCTCGGGAAAGGAATGAGTGCCGGTTATTCACCGATTGCGGCAACTGTATCAGCGGATCATGTGATCGCACCGATTCTCAGTGGATCAGGCTCTGTGATGGCAGGTCACACGTATAGTGCCAATCCGCTTTCAGCAGCCGTCTCACTGGCCGTTCTTCGCTATATGAAAAAGCATCAGCTTCCTGAACGAGCGGACCTGTCAGGTCGATATTTAATGAATGCCTTAAAGGATTTGCAAACAAACAGTCTCATCATAGGAGATGTAAGAGGAAAAGGACTGCTCATCGGCATTGAGTTTGTCGCAGATCGATTATCCAAAATGCCATTTCCTGCACATGCTCAGATGACGAATCTAGTCGTTGAGACGGCAAAGAAAAATGGTTTGCTCGTTTATCCAGCAAGTGCCGGAGAGGATGGAGTGGGAGGCGCAGCTGTCATGATTGCACCGCCGCTTTCTATCACGCAGCAGGAAATGGATGAACTCATTCATCTATTCGGGCAGACCATAGCGCAGGTTGAACAAGAAGTCATCAATCGAGGGTTTTTCCCATCTGCTATGTAGGGAGGTAAGATGATGAACAAAACAGCGGGCTTTGAAGAAGTAATCACACGTTTTAAAGACGGCATGACCATCATGTTTGGCGGATTTGGCGGCGTGGGCTCACCGCCATCATTGATAGAGGCCATACTAGAAGCAAATATCAAAAATCTGACATTGATCGGAAACGATGCAGGCTTCCCGCAAATTGGTGTGGGCCGGCTCATCACAGAGGGGAGAGTCAAGAAAATCATCGCTTCTCATATTGGCTCAAATCCCATTGCCGGACAGAAAATGCAGGCTGGTACATTAGACGTTCTCTTTTACCCGCAAGGCATCCTAGCAGAAAAGATCAGAGCAGGCGGAATGGGGCTAGCGGGCATTTTGACAGATGTCGGAATGGATAGTCTGAACCTTGATGAGAAACAATTGGTCACGCTAAATGGGAAGAATTATATTCTTGAGCCTGCGCTGACAGCGGATGTTGCCATCGTGAATGCCTTCAAAGCAGATGAAGCAGGAAATCTGATTTTTGATAAAAGTGCACGGAATACAAATCCGATTGTAGCGATGGCAGGTGACTGGACCATTGCGGAAGTAGAAGAAATTGTGCCGGTGGGTCAGCTCCACCCAGAAGAAATCGTGACGCCAGGCGTATTTGTGAACCAGATCGTGCAATCAAAAGGAGTGAACTGGACATGGGCATGGGAGACATCGATTTAAGACATCGTATTGCCAAAAGAGCGGCACAGGAAATTGAAGATGGCATGATTGTGAATCTTGGGATCGGAATCCCAACCCTTGCGGCCGATTACATCCCCACGCATTATCAAGTGTGGCTGCATGCAGAAAATGGCATTATGGGGGCTGGAGCCTCACCAATACAAGGTGAAGAAGACCCGAATTTGTGCAATGCCGGGGGTTTTCCAATTACATTAACAAAAGGCGGCTCATACATGGACAGCACGACCGCTTTTGGCATCATTCGAAAAGGGATGCTGGATATGACGATTTTAGGTGCACTTGAAGTAAGCAGCCAGGGTGACCTTGCGAATTGGATCGTGCCAGGTAAAAGAGTACCTGGTATGGGTGGAGCGATTGAGCTGGCACAAAAAGCGAAAAAGGTTGTGGTGGTGATGAGCCATCTTGATAAACACGGACAATCAAAGGTGAAATCAGCTTGTACGCTGCCACTAACCGCTAAATCCTGTGTGGATCTCATTATCACGGATATGGCGGTCATTGAGGTCAAGTCTCAGCTGCTCATTTTGCGTGAAGTCATGCCGCCGTTTCAGCCGGAAGATGTCATCAGGGCGACAGAGGCTCCATTAATTTTAGCGCCTGATGTCAAATCTGTTGTGTAGAAAGGATGACCAACTTGCAGCCAATCACACGTATCAGAAACTGGATGAGAGAGCACCAGGATGAAGCCATTACACTTCTTCAGCAAATGGTGCAATGTGACAGTACACAAGGAAATGAAAAAGAAGTACAGCAAATCGTTGTAAATAAGCTTTCAGCCATTGGTTTTGATGTAGATGTATGGAAAATCGGCGGCGATGAATTGCTGGAACACCCCTATTTTTATTCCCCGCGGCGTTCCTTTAAAGAAAGTCCCAATGTAGCTGGGCGATTAAGAGGGAAAGGAAACGGAAAATCCATTTTATTAAATGGGCACGTGGATGTTGTACCAGAAGGAGATGTGAAACAATGGACATATCCGCCCTATAGCGGGCATATCATAAACGGGAGACTATATGGACGCGGAGCAACAGATATGAAAGGCGGGAACGTTTCTTTACTCTTCGCACTTGAGGCGCTGCATGCGCTTCAGATTCCGCTGAAAGGAGATGTGGTGTTCCATAGTGTGGTCGAAGAGGAGAGTGGCGGGGCAGGCACACTTGCAGCGATATTGAAAGGGTATATAGCAGATGCTGCTATCATTCCGGAACCAAGCCATATGAAGATCTTTCCGATTCAGCAGGGATCAAAGTGGTTCAGGCTGCACATTAAAGGAAGGGCAGCCCATGGCGGAACAAGATATCACGGTGTTTCCGCTATTGAAAAGAGTACCATTGTCCTTTCACATATAGCGTCACTTGAAGAAGAGAGAAATAAGCGAATCACCGAGCCGCTGTTTCAGCATATCCCCATACCAATCCCGATCAACATTGGGAAAATCCAAGGCGGTGATTGGCCGTCGTCTGTAGCAGACCTTGTCACAATGGAAGGCAGACTCGGCGTGATGCCGGGTGAAACGGTTGAGCAGGCAGAGAAGGAATTAGAAAATTGGATGGCGGGACTTGCTGAAAAGGATGAATGGTTTCAAAATCATCCTGTGGAGGTCGAATGGTTTGGTGCAAGATGGCTTCCAGGTTCAATCGATTCAGATCACCCACTTTTAGATTTATTGAAGGAACAATATGAAGAGGTATTGAAGCAGCCGCCAAAGATTGAAGCCGCCCCTTGGGGAACAGATGGCGGACTATTGTCACAGGCGGCCAATATCCCCATCATTGTGTTCGGACCTGGAACAACGGAGCTTGCCCATTACCCGAATGAATCCATCGACATTGAACATGTCATCGAAGCAGCTGAAATTATCGCTGGTACGATAGTGAAATGGTGTGAAGTAGCAGAATGATGGGATCATAAAAAAGAAGGCTGTCTCACTCAGCCTTCTCTTTATGTGTGTCCTGCTGCTCACACATATACGTCACTGGACAAAAACGAAGAATACCAGATGCCATCTTCATACCGCCAAACATGATGCTGAAAAGAAGCATTTTACTCCATGGTTTTCTTGAATATAGGGATCCAGCCACAGTACATATCGTCATGCCGCAGGCAATTCTTATGAGCGCTTCCATTAAGCCAAGATTAGGTTTCATTGAAGGTGAATCTCCTTTTTAAATTATTTTAAGTGTGATTTCAAGAAATTGTAACGTTTGATTAATGCGTAACATGATTCGTTATGTTACGATAGGGCTAATACAAATGAAGGAGAGTATGTGAATGTCCGAACGTACTTTTAATTGGAGAAACAATGACATCCGCACACAAATCGATGTAGTCGACTCAAAAATAGTTCCAACACTCCTTTTAATGAATGGACTCGTGCTAAACCCGTTTTTGAAGCAATGGGTGAGGGCAAATATTTGGATACATGATGATCGAATTGTTTATGTCGGAGCAGAGCTTCCTCAAAATAAATCAGCTAAACGTGTGATTGATTGTGAAGGGAAATACATTGTGCCAGGGTATATAGAGCCTCACGCGCATCCGTTCCATATTTATAATCCCCAATCACTTGCAGAATATGTGTCTCAATTTGGCACAACAACGATGGTCAGCGATAACTTATTTCTTCTCTTGCAGAGCAATGAAAAGAAAGCGCTTTCCACTTTATGTGAATTAAAAAAGCAGCCATTTCAATATTTTTGGTGGTCCAGATACGATCTTCAAACCGAAGTGAGATATGAAGATGAGGTGCTTCCCATCAACTATCGCAAGGAATGGATTGATCATCCTGACGTCCTTCAAGGCGGCGAATTAACAAGCTGGCCAAGATTGATGGACGGTGATGATCTCATTTTATATTGCATGCAAGAAACGAAGAAGCAGAGAAAACGAATTGAAGGGCATTTTCCCGGTGCTTCTGAGAAAACGCTAACAAAAATGAAGCTGTTTGGAACGGACAGTGATCATGAAGCGATGAATGCGGACGATGTGCTCAAACGCTTGTCCCTTGGCTATTATGTCTCACTGCGGCATTCTTCCATTCGCCCAGATTTAGTGAACATCTTAAGAGAACTGCATGAGCGTGACTTTAGACAGTACGATCATTTTTTCTATACAACAGATGGATCCGCCCCTCACTTTTATGAGGAAGGCATGATTAATCGCTTAATTTCAATTGCGCTTGAAGAAGGCGTACCCATCATTGATGCGTACAATATGGCGACATTTAACATTGCGAAATACCATCAAATTGATGACTTATTAGGAGTTGTCGGACCTGGTCGTTTGGCTTCTTTGAATATTTTAGATGATCCATTAAATCCAAATCCTGAAACAGTTTTATCCAAAGGGGTTATTCTCAAATTAGAAGGCGAAAACCAGCATCAATTCCAAGAAACAAAATGGGAAAATGGCGGGCTTGTTCCACTAGACTTAGACTTTGACCTGACGATGAGTGATTTGCAATTCTCTATGCCGCTTGGTGTAAAAATGAGAAATGCCGTCATCATGGAGCCTTATACAGTGGAGATTGATAACTCTGTTAACCAGCTGTCATGTGACCATGATCAAAGCTTCTTTAGCCTGATTGACCGAAAAGGCGAGTGGCGTGTGAATACAATGCTAAAAGGTTTTGCAAACAAGGTACAAGGCTTTGTCAGCTCATTTTCGACGACTGGTGACATTTTAGTCATCGGGAAAAATAAAGAAGATATGATGCTGGCTCATAAACGAATGAAAGAAATCGGCGGAGGAATTGTGCTCACAGAGAACGGAAAGATTTTGCATGAAATACCGCTGCAATTATCCGGCTGTGCATCAGCAGAACCGTTTGAGACTGTTCTTCAGCAGGAACAAACATTACGCGAGCTGCTCATTGAGCGCGGGTATCCATTTGACTGTCCAATTGATACACTTGTCTTTTTCCAAAGTACACACTTGCCGTATATTCGAGTGACACCAAGAGGAATATTTGATGTCATGAAAAAAACTGTACTCTTTCCGTCTATAATGCGTTAAAATATAACAGAGTGGAGCTGTATCATCTTAGTCTGATTTCTGACTGCTGTTATAGGGCAGAAGTGAGCAATGATCTCTTCGCTGCCATGTAAGGTGAGATCATCTTATATGAAGATGTTGACAAAGCAGAGGGCTTTGACAGGACGAATGAAGTGTCCTAATTGTAAAATGAATCTGTCAGTTACGCTGGCCGACTACTATATTTTGATTGTTCAAGCAAGGCGGGACGCATGTTTGTTGTTGTCCCGCCGAGCTTTCTACACATACTGTATTTTAGGGCAGACCTAACAGAGCAGAAGTGATCTCGATATCAGAAGCAAACAAGTTTGTCAGATTGTCGCACAAGGAATATGACAAAGCTTGTCGAATTTGTTTACGATAAAGAAGCTTCGGCTTACGAAAGAACCTGACGGCATTTTCAGCGTAGAACCAAACCTGTCATGATTCGTGCAAAGCTCATTGCTGAGGTTGAAAAAAATTAGTCAGGAAAGATACCGCTTTCTCGGAAGATTTTCATGCGAAGCGGTGTGCCAATAGTAAAGGAGAAGATGTATAAAGATGCAAATTGATAAATTAAGGGGCAAAAGCTTAGATCAGTTATTCAACTCCATCTTATCCCTTAAAGACCTGGAAGAATGCTATCGATTCTTTGATGATTTGTGCACCATCAACGAAATCCAATCTTTATCACAGCGTCTTGAAGTAGCGCGTATGCTTCGCGAGGGAAACACGTATCATAAAATTGAAACGGAAACAGGTGCGAGTACAGCAACCATCTCACGTGTCAAACGCTGCTTGAACTACGGAAATGATGCCTATACAATGGCACTTGACCGTGTAGCAGAGCAACAAGCAAATGACGAAACAAAATAAAGCAGTCTTCACTGTAAACAATCCTTTTTCCGAAATGGATTTGTTTGCAGTTTTTTTATGGAGAGCGCTGTGAAATGATGACGAACAGGGACTGATGAAGTGATCCCTGTTCTTTTACTTTAGCTCCCCCATAACCCATTTTTCACTTTCATAGGGGTCTCCATCTTCCTCAGTGATGATTTCCTTAAAACCTAATATTTGCATATCCGGTGAAACAGGTAATCTCCATTCAGTTTGAATGTTTCTCTGATCGGAAAGGGGGAGCCATTTCTGATATTCATCATATCTATTGAAGAAATCTTTAAAATAGGAATCCCCTTTAAACACAATGATTTGTGAGCCCCATAACCCAGGTACATCTACTGCAACCACTACACGATATGTTTCTTCATCATTTGGTTTCAAATTAATGAGATGTTCAGCTCTATTCAATAGTGTTTGAATACATAGTCGTTTGATCTTTTTCGGTGTCCTGTTGGAACTAATAAAATCATAAGCCACGGGAAGAGGCAGATGCCATCAGCCATTATGAAAATCTGCCGGAAACTCCCGTGTACTTGTCTCGATTTCTTTTATCATTTGATAAGACTTCCGTTTCCTTCCGCGAACCTTTTTCTCACGCATGCTCTATCTCTCCATTTCCAGTCACTTCTCTAAGTTCTTTATACGTGATTGATCAAGAATGTCAACAAGGTTTCATGTAAAAAAGGTGTTTTTCCGCACCTTTTGAAGCTAGACAGACTGCTGTGTGCCTGAAAACATAGGCACTTCACTTGTCTGGCCATTTTCTTGTCTGAAAATAATATGCTTTTCGTTAAAATGGATCGGCGATTCAATTCCAGCTGCTGCGGATAAATGAAATAAACCTTCTCTAAGAGACAGGATATAATTGCAGACTCGGTATTTCTTTTCCTCAATGGATAAGGCTCTTTGCAGCTTTGGATCCGTCGTGGCGACCCCTACTGGGCATTTATTCGTATGGCATACTTGCGCGCGAATGCAGCCGACTGAGAACATCAGTCCTCTTGCGATATTCACAAAGTCAGCACCCATGGAAAGGGCAATCGCAATTTTATCAGGTGAGAGAAGTTTTCCAGAAGCAAACAGCTTGAGCTGATCTCTGACACCATATTCCTTCAATATTTGATGGACCATTGGGAGTGCGGTGAAAATCGGCAGCCCCGCGGAATCAGCCAATTCATGAAAGGAAGCTCCTGTGCCGCCTTCTCCGCCATCAATCGTAATGAAATCAGGGTGCTTTCCGCTTTTTTTCATATAGACGGCAAGCTCTTCAATGTCTTCTTTATGCCCGACAACAAGCTTCATTCCAACTGGCTTTCCGCCAATGCTTCGCAGTTGTTCAATGAAATCAAACATGTCAGGAATGGAGTTGAACATCTCAAACCGGTTCGGACTGTCAATCGATTGGTGAGGCGGTAATTTGCGGATCTGTGCAATTTCTTCTGTGACTTTTTTTCCGTCAATGTGACCTCCGCGTGTTTTCGCTCCTTGCGCAAGCTTGAGTTCAAAGGCTTTTACTTCATCGTGTTCACTTTTTTTCTTAAACTCTTCAAAGGAAAATGCACCATCCTCTGTTCTCACACCAAAAAGACCAGGGCCAATCTGGCAAATGATATCAGCACCGCCTTTGAGGTGGTAGGGGGAAAGTCCACCTTCACCTGTGTTCATCCATGTGCCGCCAGCCATTTTTAAGCCGGAGGATAGAGCGGTAATCGCCCGGTCGCCTAAGGAGCCATAGCTCATAGCAGATTGACCAATCAGTCCCTTTACGTGGAAAGGCTTTTGACATGTGTGTTCGCCAATGATTTGTACATCCTCTTCATGAAGATAATAAGGATTTGCTTCGACTTCTTTCAAATGTTCGCTTCTTCGCAGTAAATTATCTTGGTCAATCTCATACACTTTTGTTTGGATTTTTTCGGATTGATCGATTCGCAGCTCATCTCGCTGCTTTGGAAACAGCACGTTTCGAATATAATAACCGGGCTTGTCAAAATCACGTTTTGATCCAAATCCCATCGTCCGGCTGTTGTACTTTCCAGACATCACGGCTTGCTCGTATTCTCTTCTCGAAAAAGGGAGCTCCTCTCGATCATTGAGAAAGAGATATTGGCGAAGCTCAGGTCCTATTTTTTCAAAAATGAACCGCAGTTTTCCAATGACCGGATAATTTCGCAGGACAGAATGTTCTTCCTGTTTTTCATCCCTCATCCAAATCCAGATGAATAGGATGATTGGTACGATCAAACAAATCGCTAGCAGTGTGGCTATGACAATGAAAGTGGTTGTCACGAAAATCCCCTCTTTTCTCTTTCAATTGCTGTTGTTATTCCACATTTCGTTCAAAGAGAAACCACATGAACATATTGTGACGTTTAAAAATGAAAAGGCGGGGTAATTTAAAAATAAGATAAAATGGGGAGGGAGCATACATGAATAAGCGTCCAAATGCGTATGTGCTTGCAGGATTAGGTGTTGGAGGTGCTGTGTTATTAGCAGTTAAAAATAAACAGCATCTGAAAAAGTGGGCAAGCATGTTCCGGTCAGATGAAAAGGTTCCTGAAAAAGCCGGCAATCCTGATCCGTTAGATATTCAAGATAATAAGATGGTCGATGAAGGGGCCATGACATCCGTCCATTATTTTAATGAAGTGAGACAATAGTTTTAAAAAAACCGTTTTGAATCGTCAAAACGTTTCAGCGTGTAGACAAACCCTCGCATTCGGTGTCAG
>NZ_NKHG01000267.1 GCF_002744245.1 Bacillus pumilus
AGCGCCGCATTCATGCTCGCTTCCTGCTGTTCTTTCGAGACCTTGTTTCCAAACATGTCTCGACCCGTAATCGCTTCGCTAAAGCCGTTGGTGGCGGTGAGGCCATATAAGCCTTTTTGAGATGTTTTCAAAGCGTCAAAGGACTTTTGTGATGTCTTGTAAATGTCGACCGCTCTGACTGCGGCTGATGTGGCTTGAGTCGTTTTATAGACGGCTTTTCCGCCTTTGAAAATACGGCCTGCCCAGCCGACAACTGGGATGTAGCCTGCTGCTGCCATGCCGCCGGCTGCGACTCGCTGGCCTGCGGTGAGCTCTTCACCAGTGATTGGATCAACGCCCGTTGCGGCACGTTTGGCATCGTTCACGCCTGTCAGTTCATTGACGATATTTCCACCATAATCGAGCGCTTTTTCATACCAAGGACGGTTGGCGAGTGCTTCTTGTTCCTTCGCAATCTCTCGGGCTTCTTCTTGTTCTTTTTTGATTTTAAGATATTCAGAAGTTTGCTTCTCAATATCGCTTTTTGCTTGATAGATTTCGCTATTTTGGTATGCTTTTTTGTCAAAATTCATAGGCGAAATGGTTTTTCCATCATTTGTGGCATTCATCATTTCTGCGTACAATGCCAATGTAGCCTGTTGCTCCGTCTCTGACAAAGCATATTCGTCTTTTAAATTTTGATCAAGCTCTCTTAATTCTTTTACTGTCTTTTTTCGTTCATCTTCTGCATCTGCGATCTTTTCATCAAAGGTTTGGCTATCAAATACCTCCAGAGAAATGAGGTCATCGATGTCTTGAAAAATGGTTTTGAGTACCTTTTTTTGATCCTTCACAATGCTTTTGGCGTTTTTGATTCCCATATGTACTGCGTTGTCTAAAAAGTGTTCTTCCACAAAGGTAGAGCCGCCAAAGCTCGTATCTTCAAGTGTACCAGAAACACCTTCATGAAAGGCTTTTTGCTTATCAATGAAGCTGATGAACATGTCCACATTTCCTGCTAGTTCTTTATAAAAGCTTTTAATGTTATCGGCACCTTTTCCAGTGAAATCATCACCGAGGTTTGCCACGCCCTGTA
>NZ_NKHG01000268.1 GCF_002744245.1 Bacillus pumilus
AACAATTCCATTTGTTTTACCTTCTTTCCGTAAATTTTTTGACTCCCCAATTGGGAATGAGTTTTTGTTTATCGGTGACGTCACGAATCGTTACGTGATCTCCAGTCGTTTCAAATGACATCAGCTCATAGGCTTATGCAGATTCAGCTATCAAGAAAGGAAAAGACGCAGAAGGAACACAAACCCTTGCCCGTCGGTTGA
The DNA here is from genome assembly GCF_002744245.1 of Bacillus pumilus. GTDB lineage: Bacteria > Bacillota > Bacilli > Bacillales > Bacillaceae > Bacillus > Bacillus pumilus_M. The sequence continues at coordinate 202 of NZ_NKHG01000268.1, forward strand.
ACTATG
>NZ_NKHG01000119.1 GCF_002744245.1 Bacillus pumilus
TGTTTACCAGGATGCATTAACCGCAGGTATTAGATTGAAAGCGGAGGGTGACTAATGGCAAAGGTATTGTTGAATCAAACTCTCTATCAATGTGAACAGTGCGGAAAACGTCTTCTTACGCCGCATGGTGCTAAATTACATGAAATTAAGTATTGTTCAGTTGTTAGACAGAGAGAAGCAATGATTGAACATAAGAAACGTCAGGAGTTCTGTGAACACAAACATATGGAAATGAGCTATATTACGCCATTGGGAGAAGATCATTTGCAGATACCGACTTTGAATGCTGTGCAGACTGCGGCATGACAGAAATGGATATTGAGAAGAAAAACAAGGGGGAAGTAGAGTGAACGAAACATTTCCATGTATTCAATGTGGAAAAGTAACAACTAAAGATATTGAGTTTTGCTGTGATGGTTATGAGTGTGGATGTAAAGGTCTTCCTATCCACCCACCAACGTGTAGTAAGGAATGTGATGAAAATTTCTTTGGCAGAGGTGAAAACAAATAAAGAAAATTGAAAAATCATTATTTGAATCAGTAGACATAGTAAAGAAAACTAATGTAACCATGAAAAACTGGAAAAGACAACATTTCATACTTACATTACTTAATGTAAGCGCACTTGCTGTTATAGGCACCCTAATTATCATAGATAACTTCAAATAAAAACAACCTTTTAACGAAAGTGAGGAATTTAATGTTAAGCGAATTAAAACAGGCCACATTAAATAAACAAGCTGATTTGGATTATTTATGCAATGCCTACTCAGTCATTATCCAAGAAAAGGACAATGTTTTGAGCAACCTAAATACATACTTAGCAAGTCTAACCATTGTCCAAAAGAATTTATTTAATGCTTTAGACAAGGAAGCAAAGAGTAAGTTTTCAATAGATATTAGACAGCGAGTTTTGCAGCTTCTTAATGAGTATGTGGAAAACATATACGATGGATGCAGTGTCAAAATATCTACTGTAAATTTAAACCCCTTTGCAATTATCAGCGATAAAGGCAGTGTTCTTAGAGTGAATTGGGAATCAAAAATATACGGACGAACTGTTGATTGGTCTTCAGAAAATCACTACAAGAGAATGGATCAAGACCTTGAAGACAGAATTCGAGAGTTTGAAGTTGATATTAAACGATACACAGAAGTTTTAAAAAGTCCCTTTTGGACTTTTAAAAGATAACAATCGATTCATTAAGAACCCCTTTAAGTACATAGCAATTCAATGTTCCACGTTACTGGTTCATCCATTTAAAAAGAATGAATACATAGGCATGCTTACAAAATTAATTAAAAACCATGAAGATGGAATTAAATCGTGTCACAAAGAAATCAAAAGGAATAATGAGACATTGAAAAAACAGAGGGAGTTAAAGCCTGAAATAGACAAGATATTTAAAGTTTGGGAAGAACATTTAAAAGGGCTAGGCTATAGAGAGGTAAAGGCCAATTCATCTGAGCTTTATTAGGAGGATATATGTTGAATTCAGAAGCAATAATTAACAAATTACAAGCAGATAACAGATTATTGAGAATCGAGAATGAGAAATTAAAACACCTTTTAAGCAATATTGAGCATCGTGGCATGGAAAAGGATATTAAATTAAAAAGAAAGCAAATCTATTGAGGGGGAATTAAAATGACTGAGACTAAATATAAGACAGAGAAACGTAAAGCAAACGTTTGTGAACAAACGCCCTTCCCGAACCTAGACGAAATGGACTATGACCAGTTAATTGTGCTAAGTGAAAACGTAATGGAGGCGTTAAGAACACGGACATATATGGGCTACGAACAAGGTCGTTTTGATGCGGCGCATGGTACGTATGAGAAGTCCGATCAGCAGAAGCGGGATGAGATCGTTGAAAAGGCGAAGGAAGACGTTAGGCAGTTACTTGAAAGCGACTGCGGAAATGATCACGAATTCATCGTTAACAACGCTAAAAGAACCGTTGTTGACTTGAGAAAAATAAGAGGGTGTACGAATATAGTCCGAAAAGGAATCGCTAAATGCGCCCCTAACGATTGCTTCAACTTACACATCGGTAAGGCTATTGCGTTAAGACGTTCGCTTGGATGGTCGGTACCAGCGGAATATCTAAACGTTCGACAACCGACAGAAGTTCGTGTGGGTGACGTTGTAAGGGGAAGAACTGCATTTAGTATGCGTACGTACGAAAAAACGGTAGAAAAAATCGAGGATGGTAAATACAAATATATCAGAGGAGAATTCGACTATATCAATGACGCTGACCTTGTAGTAATCGACGATTCGAGAGCGGGTGAGAGCGAATGATGAATAAACGAAAGAAAGATTTTTATCCAAAAAAAGGCTGGTTTGTTGAATTAGAAAATATTCCAAGGTTGGATAATTGGTCAGTTGCACTAGGCTTCAACAGAGAGGTAATGCAACACTACATGAAAGGATATGAAAATGACATTACGCATCAAGGATATAAATCTGAAATTTTCGCAACGTTTTTTGGCTATCAAATTGCATTTGGTTATAATTCAGTCAAAGAGGTAGCTTAATGAAATACGATAAAACATTCGTTTTAAGCGATATACATGGTGAATTAGCAAAGTTTAAGGAGCTGCTTCAATACTGGAAACCCAATGAAGAAAACCTGGTTATCCTTGGTGATCTAATTGATAGAGGAGAACACTCCCTAGAGGTCGTTCAATTGGCCATGGATCTACAAGAAACTTACAATGAGCAGGTTGTTGTGTTAAAAGGGAATCATGAAGACATGCTCTCGATTTTCTTATCTGAAAAGGATTATGAAACAGGCGATTGGTATTTTAACAATGGTGGAAACAGAACATGCGAAAGCTTCACACGGCTTAGTTTCCCTTTGTATTTTCACAGTTATGAAGAGAGAGCCAATAAGATGCTGCAAGAGTCTAACAAGGAAATTCAATTTCTTAAGCAGTTGCCTCTGTATTGTGAATTTGGAGATACCCTTTTTGTACATGCAGGGATTAATCCTCATTTAAACGATTGGAGAAAATCAGTTGAGAAAGATTTCCTGTGGACTAGAGGTCATTGGAACCATCCAAATGAAACAGGGAAAACGATCATTTTTGGACATACACCAGTTAGACATATTCATGAGAGTGATGAAATTTGGATAAGTAAATGTAAATCTTACATAGGCATTGATGGTGGCGCAGTTTTTAATGGACAGCTAAATGGAATTGTGATCGATAAAAAAGGTAAAATTTTAGAAAAATATAAAGTATAGAGGTGATAGTATGACAGTTGTTTTAAGTCCAGAAATTCACGAGGCAGTTGAATACTTCAAGAAAAATCTTGGCTATTCAGATAAACATCTCTATTTGGGGTTAGTTCAATTTGATGTAATGAAAGATAAGAACTCTGAGTTTGCTGATGTGATTTACAATTTCTATAAAGAAAAGCCTGAAAGCTTTATTGCTGCTTTTAAGAATGGGTATGTGGTTGAACGCCCAATCGAATTCGATCAAGCTATTATTAGATTCTTCAATGGCGAAGAATTAAGCGTCACACATAAGAATTCGGGTGAGCGTCATAAAGTTCATAAGGAGATGAAGAAATATCCCGTAGGTTTTGAACTGAGAACATTAGACATGTGGAGTTGGAGTGAGGTTACAGCAAGTAATGAATAAACTCATTGTGTTATCAGGTCATAGCGGCAGTGGTAAAACAAGTGTAATGCGACAAGTCATGAGTAATGAAGTAGTATCATTTACGACCAGGAAGCCAAGACAAGGTGAAATTGATGGCGTAGACTATAAATTTATCAGTCTTGAAAAATTTGAAGAGTTAAAGGAACAGAGCAAGCTAATCGAAAAAGTTGAATACAGTGGAAACTATTATGGAATTGATCAAGAAGAATTTGAAAATAAGATGAGTTTAGGGAATGCATTTGTTATTGTTGATTATCATGGGATGCAGCAGATAAAAAAGATATATTCTAACTGTGTCACAGTGTTTTTATACACACCTTATGATCAAGCGTACAATCAGATGATTAAAAGAGGAGATGCATTGGATAAAGTTGAACAGAGATTGAGGTCATACTATCGTGAAATAGAAAATAAGAAATACTATGATTATGTAGTAAGGAATAATGCAGGGAAATTTAAAGAATCAATAAAGGTTTTAAAAAGTATCATAGATGCTGAGATGCTTTCTATATGAAATAGGAACTGAATATGAGGAAAATGGTTAGTCACAAGGTCTCAGATTTTGTGATTTTTCCATTTTACCCTTGATTTAACAATTGTGAGTGCTATCATTGCAATTGAATTAAAAAAAAGGAGTGATTATTTGTTAAAAAAATCTATATTTACGATTATTAGTTTTGTTATGTTGTTTTCAATCTTGATAAGTGGCTCTGCTTCTGCAGCAAGTACAAGTGATACAAAGTATGAGGATGCTATTAAAGAGATTAAAAACTCACAAGAAAGCTTTTTGGAGTACTTAAAAGATGCAGCACCGAAGAATGAAGAAGAAGCAAGTGAAATTGCTGCAGAATATTATTCAGAAAATAAATTGAGTAATGATGTTTTAGGTAGTTATTACGAGAAGAAACGCAACCTGTTACCAGGAATTAAATCTGGAGACAGTTTTGATATTGGCAAGTACATAGAAAAGAATGTATCTGCCGATGAATTTGAAGCACATGAAATCGGCAACGGAATCAAAGTAATTTTCACTGATTCTCCAACTTATTTCATTACTTATGCTGGTGAAAAGAAAGCTAAGAGTGGAGAAGTTTCAACGAAAGCCACTTCTACAGAGTACGAATTTACGTACAGAGCTAAGAACATGTTCGGGTTGCAATTGTTTAAGGTGTATAACTCTGCATATTTTGTTTATGGAGGTAAAGAACCAAGAGCAACTCAAACAGATGCTTATTATAAAAGAGGGCAAACATCTACTTGGAAAGCCGAAAACTGGAAAAAAGGAACAAAGAAAGTGAGTGGTAAAGCAGTAGCCTACGCTCAAGGGAACTTTACAACAGGCTTTTCAGTTGGAGGGTTTGACCTTATAATGGAAGAGTGGCATATTAGTAATGAAATCCACTGCAACAACAAAGGGAAAGTTTCATTCTACGGAAATCGATTATAGGAGAAATTAAAAATGACAATGTTAAAATCAAAATTGTTTCGTGTTGTGTTTTCAATATGCTTTTTATTAACGCTCATGATTTGTCTTTTTAACATGGCCGTGTTCCCTGGAACACCAGCATCATACTATGTGGTGTTAATAAGCAAATTTATTGGTGTGAGCTTGTTTAATGGTGTATTTTATGGAACATTGTTTTACTTGGTAATAACATTGATTAATTATCTCATTTCAAAAACATCAAAACAAAATTAGTAAGAGGAGAGCGGCTTAAGCCGTTCTTTTTTAATTCTAAATAAAACTGTCATTTTAAATCAAAAATAATATATGAAAGGTGTTGACTAAAATACAAATTACATATATTATAGAGTTACAGTTAAAGAGGAGGTGAGCATATGAAGCTATTGAAAGTGAATAAGAAAGCAGCGGATACATATAGGCATACTGTTAAAGGTAATTACAAATTATCGGATAATAAAATTCAACAGAAGCTTAACCGACACATTATTTGTTTACAAGAAAGAGAGCCTGATAGAGTTATCAAACAAGGGCTGATGGGCAAGGTTTATCTTTATGGCAATTTAATGATTAAAGTGAGATGGGGAAAGATTGTAGAAGTTATTAATCTACCTTACAAATTAAGAATTGAAAAACGTTTAGAAGATAGCGTGTTTCAAGCAATTGAAAATCAATTAAATAATAAATAACACACATAAAGGGGATTCAACTATACTTATGGCAAAAAAGAAAAGTGATATTAAAATCAATAAAAATCATGAAGGTAAAGAATTTAGCAATTTTTTCAGATTTGTAGGCAAAGTAAAACCTGTTATGAAAAAGGATGATGCAACTGATAGTTGGGTAGAAGCGGCGATTTCTGAATTAACGCAAACGAAAACAGGCAAAGATCGTAAAGTAGTTCAGTTTATTGTAGAAACAGCTAATAGAAATGAGCTAAAAGTCGAGCTTGCTGGAATGGAACAGAGCTATGTTTATCCTTACAGCTCTAAACATAAAAATTCTTTTAAACTAGAATGGGATCACAGATTCGACAAAACGAAATTTCCTGACGAATCTTATAAAGTGATTTCAACCGATTGGGACTTATGTGATGAACTGGCTACATTTATTAAACCTGGTATGTGGGTTGATGTTAGAGGAGTTTATGAATTTAGCTCCTTCGAAAATAATGAAGGTGAAACAATTAATGTTGTAAAGAGAATTATTAAACATGTTTATCCTTTGAAAAACGGACTGGTTGAAATCAACAATGTGAATTCTGGTGAAGAGTATAGAATTTATGATTCAGAAGAAAAAGGTAGGGTTCTTGGATACGGTAAAGCTAAAGAGGAGACAGTTAAAATAAATGTTGGTTGGTTGTCACCAGAAGGCGGTAATATCTTTGTTACTAAACTCAGTAATGGGGAAGAGGGTAAAAGAGCTAAAGTTGCTTATAATGAAAATACAAGCGAAACAGATAGAATCAAAGTTGTCAATAATGTAGAAAGTACAATAAGAATCAACAAAGAAGACGGTTCATACGAATATATTCCATATATTCGAGATTTTAAATCAGAGAATTTTACTGAAATCAATGAGTTTGAGATGCAAATGGGAATTAAAAGTGTGTATCAAGAAGAGGGATCAAAGGACACCAAAGTTAATGCTGCATTTCTTGGCTATGGTAAAGAAAGAAGTCAGGTGTACGATGTTGAGTTAACTGTATATCATAAAGAACCAGAAGAAGGGAAAAGATCAATTGCAGAGGCCTTTGCAAACTTAAACAGACTGGATTTCTTAGTAGTGCATGGCATCGATAATAACAGAGCGGAATTTGCTACTGTTGAGGTTGAAGAACAGGAAGAAGACAATCCTTTTGCTGATGTTGATGAAAAAGTCAAATCCTATGAACAAGTTTCGACTGGTACAAAAAAAGGTTTAGAAATTCTAAATGTTTTCACAGGTACATACGCAAAAAATTTACTTACTGAAGAAGAGATTACAGGAGAGTCTGAGCAACAAGATCCTTTTTCTAATGTTTCTGTTTCGGATGATGAGCTTCCATTTTAATTCAAATACATACTAAATAAAATAAAAATAACAAATATAAAGAGGTTTGAATATATGAGTTTTAGAAAAAAGGTTAAGAATATCGTACCTAAAGTTGATTTGCAATCCTATATGATTGGGATTGCTGGGGGTTACAAGTCAGGAAAAACAAGATTATGGAAAGAGCTGATTGAAACTTTTTATCCAGAGCAGAAGGAGGCAGGTCTATTATTAGCTTTTGAACCAGGGTACAATACCTGGGAATTAGATTCAGTAATTCCGATGCATGATTATGACTGGAGGGTTTTTAAAGGCGAAGTAGTGAAAGGGCTACTTGAGGAAGCGAAAAGCGGTCGGGTGACTAATGTTCTCGGTATTGATACAGCTGATAGGTTGATGGACATGGCCACAGAATATATTTTAGATGAATTAAATAAAAAGTACGGAAAGAAAATGAAAACTCTTCAAGAAGTTGCAGAGACAATTAAAGGCACGAATGGCTACATGTTATTAAAGCAAGAGGTTTGGAAACAGATAGATTTATTGAAAAATGCAGGATACGGTATCATTTGGTTAGCGTGGACTAAAGAAAAAGAAACAACAACCAGAGACGATCTTAAATATAACTCTATTGAACTAAAGATGAGTAAAACGGGGGCAGATATCTTTGAGTCTCAAGCTGATTTAATTGTTACACTGCACAATGAAGTAACGGTTATGGATAAAAACGGAAACGAAATCGAAGAAAATTTGAAGAATAAAGGAGGGAAAGAGCAAGCAGCTAAGCACCATTCAACAGAAGCATATATGTACTTCCTTCCTTCTAGTTATATTGGGATTGGAGGGGGGAGATTTACAGATCTTCCTGAGAAAGTTCCTTACGGTGTGGAAAACTTCTTAGAAGTCTTTGAGAATGCAGTTAAAGGCCAACTTAAAAAGAATACTAAATCTATTACAGAACTCAAGAGTGAAGAAGATCAAGTTAGAGAAGAGAAGGCTAAAGAGTTTGTAGATAAAGTAAATGAACCTAACCCTAATGAAATTCTCGAAGAAATTAATTCTCTTGTTTCAGATATTGAACGAGACAAGAAACTTGAGTTGTCAGAGAAGTTTAAAGAGGCATTTGGTGAAGGTAACTATAAGCAACTCAAAACTGTTGAAGAATTGACTAAAGCTCTTGAAATTGTTAAATCATTTTTAAATTAAGAGGGGATATTCCCCTCTTCAATGTACAAGAGGTGACTGTATGAAAGGCTATAAATGTAAATTTTGTGGTTTGAAAAATGATCATTTGGAAATGAAGTGTTATTCAAAACCTACGGGTAAGTTTAACAAAAACGGTTCTGAGAAGATGGCGAGAAAATATGTCCATTTAAAATGTGATGAAGAGTATAAGAAGAATGAAGCATTTAAAGAAAAAGAATTAAAAGAATTAGATGAATTGTTTACATATCTTAAGAAGTTGCACAGAATTGATACTCTTGATGGTCGAATGATGGAGAAAATCCAAGATCTCAGAAATGGAACTGTGGTGTTTAATAAGAAAAAAATTAAAAGGTATAAAGAAGGAGTACCTTTTAGAGACATTTTATATACATACGAGGTAAATGAAACTTACATTAACGAAATTGTAAGTAATATGGTTTTCGCTGCTAAGTGGAATGAATTTTCATATGTGTTTGCAATTGTTATAAATAACATTAACGATTCAATTGGTGTTGCTTCAAATAAAGAAACTGTCATGAATCGTAGAGAAGCAGTTATCGATAATAACTTAGTTGATCAGACCTCCTATTCTACGGATGAACCAGCAAAATACAACAATAACAAAAAAGATGTCTTGGATATCTCGGAATTTTTATAGGAGGGTTTAATGGGAAAACATTTAGCTGAATTTGTAGATCCTTCGCAGGTGCATGAAGCTTTATTTGTAGGGTATCTTTGGAGCAACCCTGCATTGTATCAAAGGTATAAGACGCACAAAATAACAAACAAAAGTTTCACAGAACAAACCTGGTATTTTTACTACACTGTCGGACTCCAAATGTTTGATAATGGGATTCGTGACTTTGATGATAAAACAGTTTACTCTTTCGTTGTCTCCAGACCAAAAGAAAAAAACAAAAAAAGCTACATTGATGCATATAACGATTTCGGGGCATTTCAAACAGTAGAAGAAATAATGAATGAGTGTCAGAAAGATACTCAAAATGAAGAATATCACTTATCAGAAATTCAAAAATTCGAAGTGCTGAGAAATATGCAAGACATTGGTCTAATTGATATTGGAAACGAAGAACAAATAGTTAAATTAACTCGAATGAATTTAAAGCAGCTACAAATGTACATTCAATTCAAGCATAAGGAAATGTTTGCACATGTTAACGCTGGAGAGGTGATCGAGCATGATTTAGTTGATGATTTAGATGAAACCATTGAAGACCTGGATTCAGGTGAGTCAATGGGAATTCCTCTACATGATTCACCAAGACTTAGTAGGAAAATAAAAGGATGGAAGGACGGTTCTCTATATTATCTTGTATTAGCATCTGGTGTTGGGAAAAGTTCAATTGCAATGGAAAAATTCATACTGTCTTTATTTGAAAACCAAGAAAAAGCAATATTGGCCATTAACGAAGAGAGCGTAAAGAAATGGAGATCGCTTTTGTTGGCTACAATTTGTTCTAAAATATTAAAAATGCCTTTGAATAGGGAAAAAATGCACGAAGGTAAATTTGATAAAGATACTCTCCACAAACTTAACAAAGCCAAAGCGTGGGCAGTTGAAAAAGGTCAAGGTCTAATTAAAACACTTGAATTAAAGAAATATAGAATAGAAGATGTTTTGAGTAGGGTGGAATTATACAGACCTAAAGGGTACAAAAAATTAATAATCGATACTTTTAAACCAGATAGGTCTTCAAAAGATAAAGCTCGATGGGAGGCGTTTTCTGACTCAGCACAGGAACTACACGATTTAATTAAAGAAGATAATCAGAATGTAGGCACCTTGGCCACTGTACAGCTGAAGCTAGGTAAGGAATCAAGGTTCTTGGATTTAGATGCAACAGGAAAGAGTATGGAGATAAATGAAGTTGCAGCAGTTGTAATGATGGGAAGATTGCTTTATGACGATGAATACCCAGGAGCTAAAACAGCGAATGGCAAAAACAGCCCCTACATATTACACCCTTACAATTATAAAAAAGATGAAGTCACAGGAACCTATTACAGAGAAGATTATGATCTTGATCCTAACAAGACATACTTAGTTTTATTTCTAGCTAAAAATCGATTTGGAAGTGAAGAAGAGCAGATATTATTTGAAGTTAGCTATGGAATAAATACATTTAAAGAGGTTGCATTAGTCCAAGTCCCACGAATTGGAACGCATTAAAAGGAAGATGACATATGTCTGAACTTAAGGCAATTAAAGAGCGGATTTTTGATGAGGGTCTAATTAAACAAATATTATCTGATATTGGGTGCTGGAACATCCAAAACGAACAAAAGGGAAAGTTGATTGTCGCTGGTTTGCCTGATGGTGATAATGAGAGGAGCGTGCAGATTAAAAACACACCTGCTCTTACAACTAACATTAGATCTAAGGGTATATCAGGAGATATTTATGATGTTATTTCATACATAGTATTTGAAGCTCAGTCGGATGAAGAGAGAGGAAAATCACTAAATAAAAGTAAGTTTTGGATTTGTAAGAAGTATGGTTATTTAGAATACATAGATGAGTTTTACAAAACCACCTTAAAAGAGCAAAGACCAAACTTAAATAAATGGTTAACTGGTCTTAAAAACAAAAGGAGTGAAACACCTCTTACTTTAGAAAATAAGACAATTGAAGTTTCATATGAAAACCAATACGGAATACTGCCATATTTAGACTGGTTTAGAAGTGGGTTGTGTATAAGTACTCAAAAGTACTTCCAAATTGGATTGGATATTAGATCAGAAAGAGTGACCTTTCCAATACATAATGCTGCAGGTCAATTAATCGGTGTTAAAGGACGCTATTGTGGACAAGATTCAAAAATTGAAGAAAAGTATAAATATCTTTATATTGTTCCATGCAATAAATCAATTGAACTGTTTAATTATCATCGAGCTCTGCCGTACATAAAAGAAAAACAAGAAGTGATTATTGTTGAAGGTGCTAAAACGACAATGTTTTTGACACAGTGGGGATATAAAAACTGTGTTTCTGTAGAGGGAGACTCTCTGTCAGATGATCAAATAAATCTGTTAAAAGCTTTAGGTTTAAATATAACTTATGTATTTGCTTTTGATAAAGATAAGCCACCAGATTTTGTACTTGCTGAAGCGAATAAGCTTAGAGGAAGAGTTAAATATGGCGCATATGATACTGAAGGTTTACTAAAGGACAAAGAGTCCCCCACAGATCAAGGAGAAGAAGTTTGGAATAAACTTTACTCAAGTAAATATAAGATTACATAGAGGTGAAGAGTTGGAGTATAAGGTAATTGGAAATAATGATTTTGAGCAGGGTATCATCAAAACTATTTTAAGTAATAGGGGAATTTTTAGCTCTGAGATGGGTTCTGTTTTAAACCCATCATCAGCCTACGAGCAACCTTATTCTTCATTATGTAACATAAATAAGGCTTCTGAATTGCTATTAGATCATTTGAAAAATGGCAGTAATATTTTTATCCAAATTGATAGTGATACTGATGGGATAACTTCTTCTGTAATTTTAATGAAGTACATAAAGAAAATGTTTCCGAAATCAAAAATAACATACAGGATGCATAAAGGGAAAGAGCACGGAGTTATTCTTGATACAGTGCCAGACAATACGGATTTAGTAATAATTCCAGATGCAGGTTCCAGTCAATACGAAATCCATAAGGAGCTTAAAGAAAGAGGTTGTGACATATTGGTTATCGATCATCATGAATGTGATGTTGAGTCCCCACATGCAATTGTTGTTAATAACCAGCTTTCACCAAATTATTTAAACAAGTCTTTAACGGGGGCTGGAATAGCTTACAAAGTGTGTCAAGCTCTTGATGATAAACTCGGAAAAAACTATGCTGAAGAGATGCTTGACTTAGTTGCGATTGGCAATATTGCTGATTCTGCAGATTCAAGATGTTTAGAAACAAGATATTACATATCAAAAGGGTTAGAGGGTATTAAAAATCCATTTTTGAAAAAACTGTTTAAAAAGCAAGAGTTTTCGACAAATGGTGTTAAAACAATTCAGAATACACAATTCTATATTAATCCGCTTATTAATGCTGCGATTAGAGTAGGTTCAAAAAAAGAGAAAGACCAGTTAATCAAATCATTCCTAGGTTCAAGAGAAAAGGTTCTTTATAAGAAGCGTGGATCTGCAGTTGAAGAGTCAATTTCAATTCAAGATGATACTGTAAGAATTTTAACCAATTTAAAGAATAAGCAAAAGAGATTAGTTGATAAAGCAACTGATGAAATTGTCCAAAAGATACGCCAAGAAAATTTGTTAGAAAACAAGATACTCACTGTATATATAGAAGGTATTCTTGAAAAAAACTTAACAGGTTTAGTCGCAAATAAACTTGCTGATACATTTAAAAGACCAGTTTTACTTGCTAGGGATGCAGAAAAAGCTGAGTTTTTAACAGGGTCGATAAGAGGATATGATAAAGGGAAAGTTAAAAACTTTAAAGAGCTGTTGGTGGGGACTGGTCTATTTGAATTCGTTGAAGGACATGCTAATGCAGCAGGATTTTGTATCAAAAAGAATAGTTTTAAAAAAATTAATTCGGCACTTAACGATTTGTTAAAAGATATTGAACACAAGACAGTTCTTGATGTCAATTTTGAAATCCCATTTAAACTTCTCAAAGAAGATTTTATCTTAGAGATTGGTAATCAAAGAGAGTTATGGGGATACAAATTAGAAGAGCCTTTAGTTGCTATTACTGATATACATGTGAATAAAAGTGAAATAGAGATACTTAAAAAAAGAACAACTACTCTGAAAATAAGATCAAATCAAGTGGAGTTTAAAAAACAATTTTATAAAAATGAGTTCCCCCAGTTAACAGATGAAAGTGAAAGTTATGTCTTGACCTGTATAGGAAAATGCAAGTTATCTAGTGAAAATAAACCGTACATTGAAATCGTTGACTTGGAAGTGGTACATAGTTTTCTTTTTTAGAAAGGAGGAATGCTCTTGATCATAAATCCAAAACTCGAAACAGAAGTGACTAAAAAATATGAAAAACACTGGATAGAGGATTTTGAAGAAATCAAAAATCTTTTTGATGAAGACCAACCTAGATTATGCGTGATTGATTCTGAAACTACAGGGTTGCATATTATCAACGATAAGCCTTTTATGTGGGTATTTGCTTACAAGCTACCAAAAGAGAAAAGGAAAGAAGGATTAGAGGGTAGAAGTTTTGCCTTTAACTCTAACAAAGAAATACTTTATCAAGTATTACAATTGACTAAGAAATGCACTATGACTGTTGGGCACAACGTGAAATATGATTTGCATATGTTGATTAATGGTGGAGTTGAAGAAGAAGAGGTATTTAATTTAGCCAATGTTACAGACACTATGGGATTATGCAGACTTACATTTGATGCTGTTTCAGCTAGAGATGGTGGAGATATGTTAGGGTTAAAGAAAGTCACCGAAAAATATATTGATCCTCGAGCAGCAGAATTTGAAAAAGAAGTGAAAAAAGAATTAAGAAGAATAAATGATCAAAAAAGAAATCTTTTAAAAGAATTGTTAAAGCCTTACAAAGACATTGGCTGGGGTATTGGAAAAATTAAAGATGCATACAAAGTAAAAAAGAGAAATGATATGGATCAATTTACAACCGAAAGGAAGCAGCGATGGATTACTATTCCTGGCGAAATAGAAAAGCTGTATCGTAATTGGTTAAAAGAAAATCCTTTTGCGAATTATTCAGAAGTTGACAGGGATATAATGATGGAATATGTCCATAGTGATGGAATCTACACTCTTGAAATAGTGGAAATGACTTATCCTACAGTTTTAAAACGAAAACAGAAAGCGATACTTGAACACGAAAATAAGTTGATTATGGAATTACTGAGAATGGAACGAGTGGGCATGAAGGTTGATATGCCTTACTTATACGAATGCTTCAAAAAATGCGAAGATGAAATACAGAGTCATTACGAAGAACTTTGGAGTATAGTCGGAGAAAATTTTACAGCTTCACAGGCATCTGTAATACAGGATTATTTTGAAAAAAAGTTAGGAGAAAGACCTCCTACTACAGATAAAGCGTTTTTAAAAAAACATAAAGATGATAGGTTGTCTCAACTAATTACTCGGCTAAGAAGATTAGAAAAATGGCAGTCTACATATATCTCTAGAATTATCGAAGTAGCTCAATATGATGAGCATTTTTATACTCAATATGGACAATTCAACACCGTATCTGGTCGATTAGGTTCCGATGCACAGCAGTTTCCTAAAGAGAGAATCCTGACAGAAGAAGGAGAAAAATATGAAAAAGAACATGGTGAAGGTAAAGCCCCCTCAAGTTTTGAAATTTTCTCCCCAAGAAGAGCTTTTATTGTAGAGGGAGGGGATTATGATCAAATTGCATACTTTGACTTATCGCAAATAGAATTACGAGCCCAAGCAAACTATACAGTTCTACTAAATAGACCTGATTTAAACCTTTGTAGAGCTTATATGCCTTTTAAATGCAGTCACTATTTAACAGGCGAAGAGTACAGTTTTACAAGAAAAGAGGACAGGATAAGATGGTCTGAAAAGAAAGAAGACGGTAGCTCTGTATGGCTTTTAGAGGACGGAGAAAGTTGGACTCCAACTGATGTTCATAGCGAGACATCGCACAATACGCTCATGGCATTAGCGTTTGAATGCGTAGAGAAATATAAACAATACACACATAATTCAGATTCTCCAGTTGATGAAAAATCATTTAAAAAGTTTTGGAGATACATAGGAAAAATGTTTAATTTCATGAGGAACTATGGTGGAGGAGCGGCAAAAGCATCAGAAGCTTTAGAGGTTTCTATGGAAATTGCTAATGCTTTAGTTTCTGGATGGTCTAATACTTTTCCAGAAGTATCGCATTACCAAAAACAAGTAGCGAAAAAGGTACAAAAAGATAAGCATGCCACTAATATGTACGGAAGAGTTTATTATCTAAGTAATACAGAAAAAGCATATAAGGTTGGTAACTATCTTGTGCAAGGTTCCTGTGCAGATATGTTAAAGGCATATGTCATAAAAATCGGTCAATTTCTGAGGGAAAACAATTGCAAATCTCTCCCGTTAGCAAACATACATGATGAACTCCAATTTTTAATTTTTAAAGGAGAAGAATGGGTTTTTCCGCACATTAAAAGAATCATGGAAGATGTTGATTGGATGCAAGTTCCAGTTGTAGTTGATTTAGAAATTACAAAATCAACATGGGCAGACAAGAAAGAAGTTGAATGTATTGCCTAAAGGAGTGATGAGAATTATCAAAAAACTTGTAGACAAAACTAAAAATAACATATATTATAAAATTAACTCAATGATCTTAATAATCATAACTGGATGGTTGCTAACATTCTCTTTGATTAAGATGGAAATGAGTTTAACCAAAGATAAAACCAGTAAAGTTGTAAGCAAGGCAAAGGAGTTTGAAAATCCTTTTAATAAGATTGACCTTCATGATCCCTTGCCAAGAAAAGAAACAAAACAAGAAATAACACAGAAGTTACAAAAGAAATATTTGAAAGTTAAAGTTGAACCGATTAAAAAGAAAGTGAAAAGTACAAAGCATAAGAGAGGTGAAGGTATTGTCAAACAAAAGAAAAAAGCAGTGGAGCAAAAAAATCAAACAAGTAAAATGGTTGTTACAGCTTACACCAATGGTTATGAGAGCACAGGCAAGCGTCCAGGACACGCTGACTATGGCACAACAGCGAGTGGTGTGAGTACTAAGCAGGGAATTACAATCGCTTGTCCACCTTATATGGCATTCGGTACAAAATTATACATAGAATCAGTTGGAATCAGAGTTTGTCAAGATAGAGGCGGTGATATTAAGGGGAACAGGTTGGACTTGTTTATAAATAATGTCAGTAAGGCAAGGGAGTTTGGAAGAAAAACATTATCAGTAAAAGAAATAAAATAAAAATAATACATACAGAAAAGAGTGACTTGGTTGAACAGGCTTACTTTAGGGCAAAGAGTCCTTACTTTATACGGTAAAGGAACGGTAGTAGAAATACATAATAACAACAAATATGGAGTTGCAGATGATGAATATAACTTGGTGGAGATTTACGACAGAGATGAACTAGCTCAATTAAGGGGGTGAAGTCATGTTTGAGGTAAAAGACATTGTTACAGTCAATCACAATAAAGAAGTTGCAAAAGTGGTGACAGTTAACGCAAGGTATTCGCAAATCGAAGTTCAGTATAATGACGGCTCATATGAAGTTATGGGGTTTCACAAAGCAACAAAACAGGAGGATGATAAATGTTAATTGTTTTAGAAGGGTGTGACTGCTGCTATAAATCTACAGTGGCCAAAAAGCTATCAAAAGAACTAGATTACAAGATTTTAAGGGGGTCATCATTTGAATTGGCAACAGGAAGTCAAGACAGCTTATATGAATATTGCCTCAACCTTACAGATCACGAAAACCTTATTATTGATCGATACATATATTCCAACCTGGTTTATGCAACAAAATTTCCTAGCTACACAAAGCTTGGGGACGAGCAAGTAAACAATATCGAGAATAAAATATTAAGTAAGGCGAAGTTGATATACCTCTATGCAAGGCCTAATGTAATTAAAGAAAGGCTCCTAAGCAGAGGTGATCAACAGGTTAACACGAAAGACGTTGAACCAATTGTAAAACTATACAATGATGTGATACCAAAATCAAAATTACATACATACTCATTCGACACTGAGAAGTACGACAGCGATGAAATTGTTGAGGACATTATCTACTTGGTCAGTGAGGAAGGCTCATGAAAAGAAAAGTAGTCGCAATTGATATGGATGATGTATTGGCAGATTTCTTACCAGCTTGGGTAAAAGCGATCAATCAACATGATGATTCTTCTTTAAAATGTGAAAACATAAAATCTTGGAACATCTTAGATTATGTGAATACAAACAATGATGTGTTTAGGCATTTAACGTATGACTTTTTTAAAGGTTTGTCAGTTAAGAAAGACAGTCAGAAAGTTGTTAAGGATTTATGTGATTTCTACGAGGTATATGTTGTTACTACTGCAACAGCTCATCCAGAATCATTAAAAGCTAAATTAGAATGGTTGCAGGAACACTTTCCATTTATCTCACATGATCATGTTGTACTTTGCGGTAAGAAAAAGATCATTAAAGCTGATTATATGATTGATGATGGGATACATAATTTAGAGTCATTCGAGGGTGTAGGCATAGTGTTTGATGCACCTCATAATGAAAATGACAACAGATTCTTACGTGTTAAAAACTGGACAGAAATCGGACAAAGATTGAGGGGAGATTAAAATAAAAATGAAATTAGATTTTTGGATCGACCAAAAGATTTCTCAGCTAAAAGAGAATTATAAAGAGGTTGAATTTCAATCAGCGAAAGACGTGGAATTGGTGTTAAATGGTGTTAGCCAAAATTTCTTAGCAAATGATACACCGATGGATACGGAAGTTATCGAAATTGATTTACATACGATTCCTAAAAATGAGAAATATCAGGGTTCTAAAATTCTATTTAACGTAAAAAGACCAAGAAAAAGAAAATTTGATAGTCATTCAGTCTACGTTAGGATTGTTGATTAAAGCTTACAATAAAATATCTCTTTTAAACAAAAAATTACAAAGAAACGAGAGTGAGTATTTGAAAGGACTAAGAGTATTAAGTTTATTTAGTGGTATTGGAGCGTTTGAAGAGGCTTTAAAAAATATAAATATAGATTTTAAATTAGTGAATTACTGTGAGTTTGATAGTAGTGTAAGCAAAGCTTATTCAATTATTCATAATGTAGATGAGAAGCTAAACTTAGGGGACATAACAACAATTGATGAAAATAAATTAGATGATTTTGACTTAATGACATATGGCTTTCCTTGTCAAGATATTTCTGCATTAGGAGATCAAAAAGGATTAATGGATGAGAATGGAGCTTTAACTAGGAGTGGTTTATTTTTTGAAGCTGTTAGAATCGCAAAGAAGAAGCTTCCTAAATATCTATTAGCAGAAAATGTTAGAATGCTGGTTTCAAAAAAATTCAAAACTCAATTTAGAGAAATGCTAAAACTTTTAGATGAAATCGGGTATAACACTTATTGGCAAGTTTTAAACTCCAAAGACTACGGAGTACCCCATAGTCGAAATCGTGTATTTTTAGTAAGTATTAGAAAAGATATTGATGATGGGCAATTTAAATTCCCAGAAAAAATCCAGCTATCTAAAAAAGCTTCTGACTTTTATGATTCTTTTGCTAGTCAAGATCATTATCTAAGAGAGAAGGATATGAAGTACCTTTCTGAATTTAGATTAAAGAAGAAGTACAGTTCTCTAAACTCAGATATTATTATTTGCCAGACTACTAAACAAGGAAATTTAGCGAATCCACAAAATTTTATCAGAGATAAAAAGGGATATAGAGTTATGACCTCTAGAGAGCTACTCGCATTGCAAGGATTTAAAAAGAAATATGCAGAAGCATTGTTAAATGAAGGTTTCACAAAAGAGCAAATTGGTAAATTTTCAGGTAATAGCATAACAGTAGATGTCTTAGAGAGGATATTTGAAAAATTATTACATACTGGAATTAAAGTTGAAAACAAAATTTTAAAAAATGAAAATATCATATAGTTTTAAATAAAAGATCAATTTTATTCAGAAAAGGAAGGTGAAATATGAACAAATATGAACATATGATTTCTGAGTTTAAGAAGAGTATTGAAGAGTATAGGAAAGCTCTAGCTGAAGGGAAAAATGTTGATCCGAAAAAGTACATTGAGTTCTTATCTAAAGAAATTGAAGCAATGAATTCGATGAGAGATACATATCAAGAAGGCATGAATTTAATAATTGAAGACATGAAAAACCTTGGTGCAGGAAGATGAAAAGCATCCTGGATCAAATAAACTCATTAAAAGTCTTGCACATAGACTTAGATAATTATTCAATCTACGTTAGACATAATGAAGAAGTGAATCAAATATTACATAAGCTGGTCAAAGATATGACCGTTGATGAATACATACATAATTTTAGCAAAGACGATTTGATCGATATTATTCCTGCAGTGATAGGTACGGGTTTAGCTGATGGATATAAACAAGGAAAAGGCTTTGTATCTGAGTCTAAACAGTTCTACATGCAGCAGTGTTTAGAGTTGAATAATAGAATTGAATACCTTGAGAATATGGTTAAATCACTTGGCGGCCATCCTAATATGCAAATAGTAAATGAAAACAACCTAATCCATTAGAGAGGAAGAAAGGAATGAAATTTAAAATTGGGCAGAGCGTTCTGATTTCATCTAGGGGTGTTGTTGGTAAAGTTGTTAAAGCAACACACCATGTATCAATTGAAAAAGGAAAAGAATTGAGTGTTATTAAATATAAGGTTGAAGTGGATGGGCTTTTGTACGCCCAGGAATTTGATGAATCATTACTTACATATGAAGATAAAGAATTTAGAAAGATTAAAATAGCTGAGATAAATTCACTAATTGACCAAGCATTAGATACAAAAGATAAGGATTGGTTTATTGAATTAAATCTTCAAAGAAAAACTTTAGAAGAAGGGTTAGTGGAGTAGATAGAGAATTATTTTAGAGTATTATGGAACGGAACAAGAGTTCCAAAGAAATTTGATACCAAAGCAAAAGCAGAAGTGTTTGTTAGACGAAGAAAAGGATTCACCTGTGAGATACAAGAACGTACATATGATAATAAGTTTATAGACAGCTGGACGTACCATATTCCCTTGCATTAAGGAGGAGAAGATAGCCTGAGAGAACGGGATAAAGCTAAGATGGAAGATGATTTGGAGACAGTACATAACAACCTGGATTATATACACACTACTCTGGAAGAGGATGTATCAATTGATGATGAAACATGGAAATTAATTGAGCCGAGAATTACTAAGTCATGGGTATTATTAGAGGAAATAAAGAAGAACTTAGGATCTCAATAAAATAAAAATAACATATAAAAAGTGTTTATTAAATTACAAATTACATATATAATCGATATAACAGCTAAGGAGAATCAATGGACTACATATGCGAGATTTGCAAAGAAGGGGTTGAGAAATACCCCTTATGTTTAAGATTAACAGAAGAGAACGCAAAAAGCATAGAAGACAGAATTGAATTTAATTGCTGTAGTAAATGTGCTGATGAATTGAGCGAAAAAATTCGAGAAAAATGTGAGGGGATGAATGTAAAGAGAACATTGAAAGTGCTTGGGATTGATAATATTAAGTCTTATAAAAATTCACAATGAAAAGGGAGAAATTAGAAAATGAAAAAAGAACAATATGTGGTGGTTGTTAGACAAGATGGAGACAGAAACAATGGGTATGTTTATAACAACTTTGTTACAGGTGAGGATTTAATTTTTGATGATTTGGAAGCTGCTGAAAAATTCGCACTGAAAATTGAAAAAGAAGGAAGAGGTTTATGGACGTTGGTTGAGCCTTATAAAAATCATGTTCTTTCTAAGAAAGCATTTGATGATAATTTTGTCGAAACGATGAAGGCGAACAGAGAATCAGCATAGGATTCTTATTAAATAAAAAACGAAAAGGGAGAGATATGAATGTCAAAAGTTAAATTCACAGGGAAAGTGGGAACCAAGAGAATGAATTTTATGAAAGAAGATTGTAAGGATCTGCATTCTGCATACTACACGACTGTTGAAACCACCTGTGGGCAAAAACTCACTGTGAAAGATGCGGATGCTCCTTTTGGATTAATGGAGGCTTCTACTCGTTCTGAAGCAATTAAAAAGGGAAAGCAGTTTTTAGATCGTGTGGGCTTGTCTTGAATTTTCAAAGGTAACAATAATATATTTCAAAAAATAGATGGAAAAAGGAGAATTTTTAATGAACAAAAAATTTTCAATCGAAGTATATGCTTCAAAAGATTACTGTGGGAAACTAACTAATCTAGATGGAACAGTTATGGAATTTAATACTGCTGAAACAGCTGCAAATTATGCCTATAAACTTAAAGGGGATTCCACTAAAACTAGTTTAGGAATGTGGTATAAGGTTGTTTAATTAAGAATGATAGCAAAGCGAACATGAAAAACTCAGATGCTTCAAAATGGATTGGGGTAATTGGCACTGTCGGAATGTTCGCACTTGCAATCATGGGTGAAGTATTTAAATAAAATTCAAGTTTTATAGAGAATGGAGGTAACGTATGAAATTGAAAAAATCAGATTGGATGCTTATTAGAGAGGCTACTGAAAAAGGTTTACTCGTTTCAATGACTAATCTTGTTGAAAGAAAACGAACCGAGCTAAATGAACAATTAAGTGATTATTTCAGAAAGCAAATGCCTGGTTACACTGGCAGCTTTGATGAAGATCAGGCAGAGTATATCCTTGATTCTGTGAACAACTTCATCGCAGAAAAGAATTTGGACATTTATCAACTTGATTTTCCTTTATCAAGCGGCACAGACAATCACTTAATCCCTATTACCGACAACCTTGATTTAAAAGTTACAGTAGCTGATGAGTATTATGGAGACGGTGATTACTCTAAGTATGTTATGGCTGATTTCTTCATAATTAATGAAAAGGCAAACGAAGAGGATGTTGATGAATTGATTAAATTTATTAAGAAGAGATTCAATTAAACACTATCTATCTAAAGAGGAGATGTCTTCATTATTGAAAGAAAATAAGCAGTTTGATAAGAAATTCTGGTTAACATTAATCAAATGGGCAGTACCAACATTCTTAGTTGGATACTTGATTGGCTTTCTGCTGCCTAACATAGTTTTATCTAAATGAAATGCAAATTACATATATTAAAGGGGGAATCTGAACGTGATTAAATCACAGCTAGTCAAAGCTTTTAGAGAGACGCTACATTGTGAAGAATGCGATGAAGCGCCAGAACTTGTATTTTCAAATATGATGCTCGCATCAAACCCGCCGAAGTATCCATTTCAATGCCCATTGTGCATGAAAGAAGTGCATAAGGACACAACTTATCCAAGGATTAGATTCGATTCAGTTGATTGAAATTTAATTAAAAGTTTTATTTTAAAGAAAAGGAGAACAAACGGTGGATATTACAAAACGTGTTACTCTCAAAAACAAAGAGTTGTATATAAGAATCCATGCTGAACCGCTTTATATGGGGGGATGGGAAGTTAAAAGCTTTACAGTTAAGCAAGTAAATAATAGTGACAGATTCATTAAGCAAGAGTCATTATCGTATATAGGTATGCCAATAAAAAAAGTAGTATTAGACATTGCTGAAGAAGCTAAAAAACATTTTGAAAGAAGAGAAATAGCTGAGGAAGAGCTAAAAGAGCTGGATGATTGGGACGGGATAATTAAATCTTAAATAAAGAAAGGAAAATTAGATGGTGAAAACTTTTGAAAAAATTGTTTCGATTGATGAATACAAGTTTAGAATCACAATCGCAGCAAATGAATCATACATACCAGGAAGATGGTCGGTTAAATGGATTGATGTGAAGAATGTGCAGAACAACAAAATTGTTTACCGAGGAGGGGATCTGAGTTATAGCAATCATCCACTTAAATACACATTTAAATTAGCTGCAAAAGCAGCGAAAAAAGCTTTAGAGAAGAACAAAGAAACTAATATGGAAATTGAGGAATTTGAAAAGTGGGACGGAGTCATCAATTTCTAAATAAAAGGATGATTTCAAAGAGAAATCAGATGTGGAGGATAGGATGCAATTCACTAAACATGGAAATTCAGTAGAAGGGTACATAACATTTAATCTTTATTTTCATTCATTTGATTATAAAGAGGATAGCGTATTGGAACAAGTAAAATTCACCACAGTTAAAGAGTTGTTCAACATGATGCAGCCTGATTTTATTGAACAACTAAAACAAGAAAACGATGCAGAGCAGGTTGAGCTTCATGATATTTCGTTTAGTGCTAAAGATGATGACACAGAGGCTTTCATCACGATGTACGACAACTCTGGACACTATCGAGTCTCAACAAATCTTGATGTAAGTGGATTGGATAGTGAGTACAAGGAAACTTTACAAGGTATCAAAGAGATTCTTGATAAGAAGATGTAAACAAAAGGAGGAAATTCTAGATGGC
This sequence comes from Bacillus pumilus, assembly GCF_002744245.1. Classification (GTDB taxonomy): domain Bacteria; phylum Bacillota; class Bacilli; order Bacillales; family Bacillaceae; genus Bacillus; species Bacillus pumilus_M. The sequence continues at coordinate 23,519 of NZ_NKHG01000119.1, forward strand.
CTATGATGAATATAAAGGAAGGCTAAGTAAACCTAAAGTAAGCGATGTAATTAAAGCTTTACAAGATCAACTCGATTTTTACGGAGATACACGAGTTGAATTTTGGATTGATGGCGAAGAAACCAGTGATGAAATTCAACTAGATCCATATAAAAATGCTCTTGTGTTAAATATAGAGGAAGCTTAAGGAGGTATCACATGTACTTTATAACAGAACCAACTGATTTAATCGGCAAAGAGGTTGGATTCATTCATGCTAATCAATTTTACGATGCAACCACAATCGTGACTAAAGATGGTGGAATATTAATTGTTAAACAAGTTTTTGATTTTGATGAAGAGCCAAGCACTATTGTTTATAACGAGCACCAAGCCCAAAAAAAGATTTATGAGGACATATACGTAAAGAATGAGCTTGATAAACTGGGAATAATCACTGAGAAAAACTGGGCTGAATATGAGCTGCAACTTAAGGAAGCAGAAGAAGCTCGTAAAATTGAGTTTCAGAAGGAAAAAGAAGAGCGAGAAAGACTTGAATATGAACGATTGAAATTGAAGTTTGAGGAGGAGAATTAAATAGACATATTAGAGCATATCATGTGCGACTTCAAACATTATAAGGGTGGAACCTATAAACTTGTTGGAGAAGTCATTCATACAGAAACAGAAGAAGAGCTTGTTGTTTACCATGATATGGATGGTACTGTATTATGGGCAAGACCTAAAGAGATGTTCTTTGGAAAAGTTGTTGTTGATGGAAAAGAGATAGATAGGTTCACAAAAATAGATTAAAAGGAGAACAAACTATGGAAATTAGAGCAGCAGTTTTTGATATAAAGGTAACTTGCAATGCTTATGAAGGATTTAACAAGGAAAGTGCATCTGAACAAAGGGAAGCGTTAGAAGTACTAGGAAACACTATAAAAGGAGATTTACTCAAAAACGGTGTTGATGATGTCAAAATTAAAGGATATTTCACAGAACAACTGGAATCTGATAAGCGTGATATGAAGTTTTTCGAAGTGAATGAGCCTTACAGCGCACTAATTAAAGCGAGAACAAAAGAAAAAGCCATGCAGATTTACACAGATACAGTAGCTGACGATGACGGTAATCTATCTAATGAAATCACTGAGGTAACAGATTTGTTTTCAGCAATTTGTCACAGTCGTACAGTTGATCATGATGGAAAACAGTTGTCTGCTAACGAAGTATTTGAACAGCTAACTAATGATGAGGAAATGTTATTGTCAATGGATCGGAGTTTGCAATAAAATCACAGTTTCATATAAATAAAAATTGGGGGAAAAACAATGGGAGCTGTAAAGAAATTAAAAAAGCCGTATGTACATAGTAGACATTTGGTAGATCTTGAAGTAGTTGAAACAGCGTCAACTATTCATAATCCAGACGGTACATCGTACTCCGTAGAACCTGGAGATGTCCTATCAGTAAATGAATTTGGGGAAAAGAATCTCGTGCCAGAAAATCATTTACCTTATTATTTTGAGGTAGAGAAGCTTGAGGAAACCAGTTTCTATGATCGAATGGCCAGAGGCTATGTGGAAATGAGACAAATTAATTCGGGGATTTCTAATGAAAGTGAATATGTAGAATCAGAAGCTGATTTTAGTACAGCAAAGTTTGTTACAGGTAAAAACCATTTGTAATGTTAATCACTTATGATAGTTTGACTGGAAACGTTCAACGATTCGTTGATAAAATTACAAATAACAAATATTGCAAAGTTAAGAAAATAACTGAGGACATGTTGATTACTGAACCATTCATACATATTACATACACAATCGGATTTGGTGAGGTGCCAAAGTTAACTCAGATATTCATACATAACAACAAAGATATGCTAAGAGGAATTTGTTCTAGCGGAAATAAGAATTGGGGGAATAATTTTGGGGTTGCTGCAGATAAGATAGCGAACCAATACAATGTTCCAATCTTACTTAAATTTGAATTAGCTGGGACAGATTCTGATGTAGCTAAGTTTTTACAGGAGGTTAAATTTATTGACAATCAGCACAAACAATATTCCTAAGTGGATTCAATTGAATAACGAGATCATGATTCAGAAGGATGGAAAGTTTCAATTTGAAAAGGACAAGGAAGCCGTAAAGAGCTATTTTATTGATTACGTTAATCAGAATATGGTTTTCTTTCATGATCTTGAGGAGAAATTAGATTATTTAAAGGAACATGATTATTACGAAGAAGAATTTTTAAGTCTATACAGCAAAGACGATATCAAAAAGGTTTTCAAGTTTGCTTATAGTTTTAAATTTAGATTCCCATCATTCATGAGTGCGTTTAAGTTTTACAACGACTATGCACTTAAGACTAACGATAAGATGAAAATCTTAGAACGTTATGAAGATCGTATCTCAATTGTTGCTTTGTTTTTGGCTGAGGGAAATACTGATAAAGCTCTGAGATATGTTGAATCCATGATCAAGCAAGAGTATCAGCCAGCCACTCCTACATTTATGAATGCTGGACGAAAGCGAAGAGGTGAAATGGTTAGTTGCTTCTTAATTGAAGTTGGAGATAGTTTGAATGACATTTCTAAAGCTGTAGATATCTCAATGCAACTCTCCAAATTGGGCGGCGGTGTAGCCCTTAATTTGAGCAAAATTAGAGCTAAGGGTGAAGATATTAAAGGTATAGAGAATGTAACAAAGGGTGTTGTGGGAGTTATGAAACTTCTTGATAATGCCTTTAGATATGCAGATCAGATGGGGACACGTAATGGGAGCGGAGCAACATATTTAACAGTATTTCATCCTGATATTAATGATTTCTTAGATACGAAAAAAATATCAGCAGATGAAGATGTAAGAGCTAAAACTCTATCCATTGGAGTAGTTGTTCCTGACAAATTCATCGAATTGGCCAGAGAAGATAAAGATTACTATATGTTCTATCCTCATTCAGTCTATAAAGAATACGGGCAACATTTAGACGAGATGAACATCAATGAAATGTACGATGAATTAGTTAATAATCCAAATGTCAGAAAAGCTAAGGGAAGTGCTCGGAAACTTCTTGCTTAGATACGAATCAGGCTATCCATATATCATGTTCCAGGATAATGTGAATTCCGATCATGCTAATAATCATATTTCAAACGTCAAGTTCTCGAATTTATGTGTGACTGGTGACACTCTGTTACTCACTGATAACGGTTATGAAACGGCTGAGGAGTTGTTCAAGTCTCAAAAAGAATTGAATGTAGTGATTGATAACAGAACAAAGGATCTCAAACTTACAGAAAAAGGTACATCTTTAGTAACAGCAATTCCGATGCAATTAACGAAAAAAGATGCTGAAGTTTATAAATTACAAACAAAGCAAGGATTTGAAATCAAAGCAACAGAATGGCACAAATTTTATGTGAAAAGGGATGGAGAGGTTAAGAAGGTTCAATTAAACGAAATCAACATTGGTGATAAAGTGCTTGTACAATCAGGAGAAGGTAAATATGGGTCAATCAATGATCAAGACCTGGCATATGTGATGGGGCTTATTGCAGGAGATGGAACGATTACAGATAAAACTGCAAAGATTTATTTATATGATAATAAAAAGGTGTTAGAAAAAACTGTTGAAGAAACAGTGCATCGTGTGATTAAAAAGCATAGGATTAACAGAGTTTATCAACATAACACTTCATTTACTCCTAGTTTCAATGCTGCTAATCCTGAAAAGCAAGACTTACTTTATATGAGCAGTACAGTATTGTTTGATATTTTAAATAAATTCGGTATGACGAAAGAAACTAAAACAAGAGTTCCGAAAATAATTTTTAATGCTGACAGAGATACTCAAGCTTCTTATTTGTCAGGAGTTTATCAAACGGATGGAACAGTCAATGCTAATCATAAGGCAAAGGCTTTAACCATTGAACTCACTTCAATAGAAGAAGAGTTTTTAAAAGAAATCCAAAAACTATTGCTAAACATGGGCGTTTATACAACCATTTACTCTAATTTAAAGAGAAGCCAGGAGCTTTTACCTGACGGAAATGGAGGGCATAAGCTTTACAATGTAAAACCTACATATAAGTTAAGTATACAAGATAGAGTTTCAAGAGAAAAATTCATGAGTATTGTACAAATGAAAGAGTATGACATTTATAAATTTAATCTATTGACTGAGACCCTTTCTGATAAGTCAAGAAAACCTAAGCATGATTTTACCGCAGAAGTAATTTCTATTGATTATTTCGGGATTGAAGATGTTTATGACACTACTCAAAAAGATTATAGCTCATTAATCTTCAATGGAATTGTAACAGGGAATTGCTCCGAAGTGCTTCAGGCTTCTGAAGTATCAACTTACACAGACTACGATCAAGAAGATGAAATCGGCCTCGATATTTCATGTAATTTAGGCTCAATGAACATCTTAAATGTCATGAATAATCAATCAATCGAGAAGACGGTTAGAACAGCAGTAGACGCTCTTACAAGGATTTCTGATGCGACTAATATTGTTAATGCACCAGCAGTTAATAAAGCTAATAAAACAATGAAATCAATTGGATTAGGTCAGATGAATTTACATGGTTATCTAGCACAAAACGGTATCCCTTATGAATCAGAAGCAGCAATTGATTTTGCTAATACATATTTTATGATGGTCAATTTTTATTCTCTGAAGCGTTCAATGGAAATTGCAAAAGAGACTAATGAAACTTATTACATGTTTGAAGGATCTACATACAAATCAGGAACCTTCTTTGATAAGTATCTAAACATTAATTATTCACCGAAGCTTGAGAAGGTAGCCAAACTTTTCAAAGATCAGCATATCCCTTCAATTGAAGACTGGAAGCAGTTAAAGAGCGATGTGCAGAAATATGGACTTTATCATAGTTACAGACAAGCCGTAGCACCTACTGGAAGCATTTCATATGTACAGTCATCTACCGCAGGCGTAATGCCTATCATGGAAAGAATTGAGGAAAGAACCTACGGAAACAGTAAGACTTATTATCCTATGCCTGGACTGTCTCCGAACAATTGGTTCCTATACAAAGAAGCATATGACATGGATATGTTCAAAGTTATTGATTTAATTTCAACTATTCAAACTCATGTTGATCAAGGCATCTCGTTTACATTGTTCCTCAAAGACACTATGACAACACGAGATTTGAATAGAATTGATCTATACGCACATCACAAAGGAATCAAGACTCTTTACTATGCAAGAACTAAGGATACTGGTCAGGATAGTTGTCTTAGCTGCGTTGTTTAAATCTTCTTATTATTTTTTTGAAGAAATGCTTTATTAATATTCTAACAAGTTTTAATAGTAGCCTATTGAATAAATCTCCAAATGTTAAATAGCCAGCAATTACTTCAATTAAGTTTAATAGCAGATCCAACAAAATTATCACCTCACATTGTTTGTATAAACAACATAAGGAACCAATTGCTGGCTTTAACATTTGATCGTAATAGAAGGAGTTATGGAATGAGATATGCATGTTTCTTAAATGGAAAGTTATACGGAAGAGGAGATCTAGAGTATATGAACACATTATTTCGAGATTGGGTCGTTGATTGCGAAATGTACGGAAAAAATGACGTAACTTTCCGAGTAACGACAGTTGAAAAGATGTGTGAAGTAATGAAGGAGACAGTAAATTGACAGATTACACAGCAGCAGATTGGTCAAAACACGAGGACGATTTTACACAAATGTTTTACAACCAGAACACTAAACAATTCTGGCTACCAGAGGAGATATCATTACAAGGAGATTTGTTAGCTTGGAGAATGCTTGGTGAAAAAGAGCGAGATACGTAT
>NZ_NKHG01000059.1 GCF_002744245.1 Bacillus pumilus
TCTATTGCCATATTCACCAAAGTTTCAAATAGCTGGTGGAGGGAAACTACCGTATAACGTTTTTGACGGGGAGAATATCAAAAATAAGCTTCTCTCAATGGCCAAACGTCTAGATAACAATTCAGGCTACGGAATCTCGCAGACAGGCAGAAGATTACCAGCACCCAAATCACCACCAACAGTCGTTAAATATGGAGATCATTATGTGAGGTGGAAACGCAAAAAAGTATTAAAACCAAATGTCGTCTATTCAACAAAACAAGGCTACTCATACACAACAGATCACTACGGACGCATTGTCAAAGTCGAAGCAAGTGATTTAAAATACGGAGAGGTCAAAAGAAACCAATACGCCCAATCAAATTCAGG
>NZ_NKHG01000269.1 GCF_002744245.1 Bacillus pumilus
AAGTCTGAGTTTGAAAAAAATAAGACTGCTGTGGGCGTGTGGGGAAATGAACTGAAAACGTCACAAACGAAAGTCAGAACCCTTTCACAGCAATTGGATCAGCATAAAATGAAGGTCAAAGCGCTTGAAAGAGCTTATGCAGATTCAGCTATCAAGAAAGGAAAAGACGCAGAAGGAACACAAACCCTTGCCCGTCGGTTGAACTATGCAACAGCTGAAATGAATAAAACGCAAAACGCGTTAACACAAACGACCAACAAAATTCAGAAGATGGAAGCTGAGATAAAACGAACTTCCTCATCGCTTTATAAAATGGGCCAAAGAATGAATACAGTTGGCAACAAAATGAGAAGTACAGGTGCTTCGGTAGCAATGACTACAGGTGTTGCTTTTGCAGGCTTGGCCCTCCCACTAAAAGATGCAGTACAAGTGGGTATGGACTTTGAAAAGCAAATGAGTAAAGTCCAAGCTATTTCAGGTGGTACAGCCCAAGAAATAAAAAAGCTAGAAAAACAAGCAATGGATCTTGGGGCAACATCAGTTTTTACTGCTAGTCAAGCAGCAGACGCACAAAGTTTTCTGGCTATGGCTGGATTTAAAGCAAACGATATTTACGCAGCCATGCCAGGTATGTTGAATTTAGCAGCTGCAGGTCAACTGGATTTAGCTGCCGCCGCAGACATCTCATCTAACATGATGCAGGCTTTTGCCTTGAAAGCTGAGGAAGCAGGTCACGCATCGGATGTAATTGCATACGGTGCTGCTAACGCAAACACCAACGTTGAACAGATGGGGGAGGCCATGAAATTTCTTGGCCCTAACGCTAATTCACTAGGTTGGGGATTAGAAGAGTCAGCGGCTGCGGTCATGGCGTTTGGTGACGCAGGTTTACAAGGTTCTATCGCAGGACAAGCCTTTGGTACGTCTTTGATCAGACTAGCAACGCCAGCTAAAAAGGCCCAAAAGGAAATTGATAGGTTAGGCTTTGCGTTTTTTGATGCTGCCGGAGATATGAAAAGTATGCCTGAAGTTGTGGCCGAAATGGAAAAGGGCATGAAGGGCATGACGAAGGAACAGCAAGCCGCAACCCTTAAAACCATTGTCGGCGCTGAGTCTTATAAACATTGGGCTATTCTCTTACAAAAAGGCAGCAAGGCATTGAAAGAAAATACTAAAGCGCTAAAAGAATCAGATGGTGCTGCTCAAGATATGGCAGATACGATGCTTGATAATGCACGAGGCAGCATCGTTGCATTTAATTCTGCTGTAGAAGGAGCAAAAATCAAACTTACGAAAGGTTTACTTCCTGCTTTCGGTGATATGGCTGAAAAAGGAGCAGACATCGTTTCCATGTTTAACAAAATGGATTCTGCCACAGCCCAAACGGTTGCTAAAACTGCGCTGTTTGCTACGGGTGTTTTAGGCGCCACAACAGCAGTTGCAACGCTGACGATGGGTATTGGTGCGCTTTTAGCATTTACCGGTCCAGTGGGCCTTGCAATAGTTGGCGGAACGGCTTTACTAGGAGGCATTGCCGTTGCGACGTATGCTTACAATGAGCAGCTGAAAAACCAAAAGAAACGACAAGAAGAAGCAAAAGAATCGGCTCTTCTATACGGTGAGGGTGTTTCTAAAGCGAC
>NZ_NKHG01000270.1 GCF_002744245.1 Bacillus pumilus
CGTCAAGATGAAAAAGAGGCTCATATGTATGATGCGGGCATGGTGGCAGTTCTAAAATTTGTTGCTAGCAAAATACTTCACGGTCCTCAAGGGACGCTTTCAACAGAAATCGAGTGGTCTGAATCGTCTTTAGAAACACAAAATACCGTAAACGAATTATATGAGAAGCTAGAAGGGTTTTTGTCTAATTCAAGTGATCTTATGAAACTACTGGAAGACCTTGACGCAGCTCATTCGGCAAAAGCAACCCTAGAAGTAGAAGACGCATTTACAGC
>NZ_NKHG01000271.1 GCF_002744245.1 Bacillus pumilus
CAACGAAGGCGAGTTATTCAAATAAAACCGTTCTACCGGAAAGCCGGGGGACACTGATCATGACAGCAAAAGCGCTGTGTGATTGGTGTCCCTTTTTTATTTTTTCAGGGAAGGAGAAACCAAATGAAAACGTTGAGAGCTGCTTTTATAAAAGCGGGTTATAAATCTATGTCAACGAAAAGAACTGACGTTCCCGAGAACAGAC
>NZ_NKHG01000272.1 GCF_002744245.1 Bacillus pumilus
ACCCCATAAAGTGAGACAAATAAAAAACACCTTTAAGTTGAAAATCGGGTATAGCATACCTGAAAACAATTTGGAGGTGTTTTTGTATGAAAAAAAGAGTGAGTTATTCAATTAGTGTAAAAGAAGAGGCTGTTCGAATGAAGTTAGCGGGCATGGCTGAAAAAGGAGCAGACATCGTTTCCATGTTTAACAAAATGGATTCTGCCAC
>NZ_NKHG01000026.1 GCF_002744245.1 Bacillus pumilus
CAAGTGACCGTCTTTTTCCTTTTCTCCTTTTAGCCTCGTTCGGGACGAAGTGCCTTTTCTAAAATGGCTAGACCTTCATTGACTTTTTCTTTTTCCTCATCATTGAGCCGTTGCAGGGAATTTTTAATCTTTTCGTGTCCTTTTTGATAAATACTTCTGAAAATATTTTTGGCTTCCTCTGTCAGTTCTACGACAATGATTCGCCGGTCACGCTCAGAATGCTTTCGCTCGACAAAGTTAGACTGCTCTAACCGATCAAGTAGACCTGTCATATTGGACAAAGAAGCCCCCATCTTTTCAGCGATTTCAGATACCTTCAGAGAGCCATGGTTGTTGAGCAGCATGAGCACCTTCATTTGAGGCATGCTCATATCAAGCTTCATCCATTCAGAAACATCTCCAAGACCTGCTGCAGTGAGTACTTTCATATAAAGCACCCATGTCTTTTTTTCCTCTGGAGATAGAATTTCTTCTTTTAGTACGGTGGTGTCATGAATATGATATTCCACGCTTGTTCACTTCCTTTAAGCGGCTCTTTTCTTTATATTACTTATTTTTACTTCTAATTGAAAGTATCACGAAGATTTTGATTGTGAAACTGCATGAATGAAGTGGCATTTGTTGTATAATAATGTTCAGTTGAAATAAATGAAGCAACCTAGAAAGTTGGGAAAAACATGTGGAACAAAAAAATGGGTATGACGATCTTAAAAATGCTCTTTCCGATCGTGATCATTCTAGTCTTGATTTTTGTCGCCAAGCAGGAGTTGAGCGGCCTTTCTATAAAAAAGACGTTTTATATTATCGACAGCTTGAATCGAATGGATTTGTTTATTCTTGTCTTTCTTGGACTTGTCGCTGTTTTATCGATGTCCTTATATGATTTTATTTTAAGAAGAAGTCTTGATATGCCCATCAGCGGGTGGAAAACGATTCGCATTTCTTGGATTGCCAACTCCTTTAACAGTGTACTTGGCTTCGGCGGTTTATCTGGGGCTGGGCTCAGAACGCTTTTATATAAGGAATACATATCAGATACGAAAAAACTGCTGAAAGGCATTGCCCTTTTGACATCCTCTGTTCTTTTGGGTTTATCTATTTTCAGTGATTTGATTTTGGTCAGGGTTCTGCCTGTTGAAAGTATTATCAGTCAGGAGCCATGGCTATGGGCATTTGTGATTATCTTTGCCTGTATTGTACCGATTTATATCATCATGGCGTCGGTTCGAAAAAGCTCGATGGAGAGCGGTGAAAATGGACTGAAGCATCCGATTTACGCTTATATCGGTGTATCGTTTTTAGAATGGCTGGCAGCTGGTCTTGTCATGTACATGGCTGTCGTCTCAATGGGAATGAACGTCGATGTCCGTATTGTATTAGGTGTGTTTGCCATTGCGTCAATTGGCGGTTTAATCAGTATGGTTCCAGGCGGGTTTGGTTCATTTGATCTGATCTTTTTACTCAGTATGCAATACATTGGTTTCGATAAAGAGATGGTGCTGACGGCGCTTGTATTATATCGCTTCGTGTACTCGATCTTCCCGTTTATCCTTGGACTATGTCTTGCTGCATACGATTTAACCGGGACGACTCTTAGACGTCTTGAAGGTAACCCCAAAATGGCACCTGCCATTGAAACAACGAACGTGTTAATAGTCTTGCATCGAGCCCTATTAATCCGTTTATTGTATGGTTCTTTATCCATTTTAACGTTTGGAAGCGGCCTATTAATTATGGCTTCCGTTGTGCTGCCTGTCGATCGCTTAGGTGTAATTACAAGTATTCCGCGCCTTCTGTTATCTGGATTTAATGGTCTTTCTTTAATGTTCGGGATCATTCTGATGATTTTGTCTATTGAAGTGTACAAAAGGACAAAAAGGTCATACGTGTTGACGATGATTGCCCTAGCTGGTGGCTTTGTGTTTACCCTGCTAAAAGGATTTAATCTGAGCTCGATCTTTATTCTGCCAGTCATCATGGCGGTATTTTTCTCTTTACGAAATCAATTTGTGAAGCAGCAGGCGCCTTATTCCTTATATCAGTTTGTGGCAGCTGCCGCCGGATACTTACTCGTTTTGTTTAACTATCATGTCATTGGTAACTTTATCTGGTTGAAAATCGGGCATTTCCTAAGTAAAGACTATTTGGTGCATAATGAACGGCATATCACAATGATAAGCATGATTGCTTTAATCGGGGTACCGCTTTTCTTTTTCGTTAGTAAATTAATATTTAATAAAAAAGCATTTCCTATTGGAGAAGAAGCAGATGAAGAAAAATTAAAAACGTTTTTAGAAGAAAAGGGAGGTAATGCACTCAGTCATCTTGGCTTTTTAGGAGATAAAAAGCTGTTTTTCTCAAGTGATGGAGAGGCGATGCTTCAGTTTGGCCGAATTGGCCGCTGCGTCATTGTGCTCGGTGATCCATCTGGACGTCAAGCGTCTTATCCGCTTGTACTTGAAGAGTTTTTGCAGCAGACCGAAAATGCAGGCTATCGCGTTGCATTTTATCAAGTAGAACGTGAGGGAATGGCTCTCTATCATGACTTAGGTTTTCACTTCTTTAAGCTTGGGGAAGAAGCGATGGTCGATTTAGAAACATTTTCTCTGTCGGGAAAGAAAAAATCGAATTTACGAGCTGTTGCCAATAAGTTTGAACGAGAAGGGTATACCTTTGAGATGGTGGAACCGCCTTTTTCAGATGAGTTTATCTCTACCTTAAAACATATCTCCGACAGCTGGCTAGGAAAGAAAAAAGAAAAAGGGTTTTCTCTCGGCTACTTTCATGAAGAATACTTGCAAAAAGCACCGGTTGCGATCTTAAAAAATGAACAAGGACAGATCATTTCCTTTGTGTCATTAATGCCGATGTATCAAGAAGGAGAGATATCCATCGACTTAATGCGTCATATGCATGATGCACCGAACGGGATGATGGATGCGCTGTTTATTCACCTGTTTCAATGGGCGAAAGAAAAAGGCTACAAATTCTTTAACATGGGGATGGCGCCTCTCTCGAATGTGGGGACGTTCCATCAGTCATTCCTTACAGAACGTTTGGCGAGTGTCATCTTTAACAACGTCAGGTATATGTATAGCTTCAGCGGCTTACGGTCGTTTAAACAAAAATACAAACCAGAATGGCGTGGGAAATATTTGGCATATAAAAAGAATACGTCACTGCCCGTCACGATGGTGCTTGTTACCAAGCTAATCGGGATGGACCCAAATCGAAAACGACGTCCATAAGGTCAAAAACCTTTACCTTTCACTAGGTGAAGGTTTTTTTAGACAAAAGAACAGCAAAAGTGGTAAAGTTGAAGGGTAAGGGGGATGTTAGAATGACACTAAATGAATGGTTTACAAAGGGATTAACCGAACGTACATATGTACACAACATGGAGAAAAATCGTGAAAATCTACTCACGGTGTACAACCAGTACGCAATCCATCAAAGGGAAAAAGAGCTGCTTCAACGCTTGCAAAAGAAAAAGCTAAAAGCGCTTGTCATCGCAGCGGATTGGTGCGGAGATGCGATGGTCAATGTACCGATTTTCATGCGTATTGCCAATGAAGCACTTATTGATGCGCGCTATTTCATTCGGGACGAGCATCTAGACCTGATGGATCAGTATTTAACGAACGGGACCGCAAGATCTATTCCGATTATCGTGATCATCGATCAGGACGGGAATGAAGTGGGGAAATGGGGACCTCGCTCAACAGAAGCCCAGCGCTTTGTCAATGAGAAAAAACCGGATAAAGATGCACCTGATTTTGAAGAAGCATTTAAGGTATTTGCGAAAGAAGCCGCACATCACTATACGACAGATCGTTACTTATGGAAAGATATTGAGAAAGAAATAGTAGAAGTTTTGGCAAAAATATAAACCAAAAGACTACTTCGCCGCAATGGGAAGTAGTCTTTTTTTATCTTGTTTTTGCGTTTCACCTACAAAACACCGCATAAAGATGTAGAAAAACCGCAGAATTCTATCGAATACCGCAGAAAACCGCAAAGCACCACGATTTTCCCAACCACTTTTAGTTGAAAAACCTCATATATGCCATGAAATCACCAATTTTGCCCTTATCTAAAGGCTCATATAACGCACGTTGGTTTGCTTTTTCCCAATACAAGAGGCCCAGCAACTATAGTAATCTAGTTGTAATCTCCTTTGAACGAACTAAAAAAAACAAATGACGAAAAAGGACTGGCGATCAATCTATGAAAAAAATCATTTATCTCGATCAAGAAAAAAAGAAGCTCGCGGAATCAAAAAAAAGAGAACAGCGTTCCATCAAATCACTCAGGCTGCTTGTGTTTTATGACGGACAAAGTCCTTCATGTGCAAAAGCGATTGAGCTGTTAAAATCACTTGATTGGAAGAACCGTATTCACTTTGAATCATTTAGACATTCACAGCTGCTTAGACTGAATAAAATAAGTGAGGAAAAAGCAGAAAAACGAATCGTGTCTATTTCCTTAGCCAAAAACCAGAAAAATTCAGGGATTTATACTTGGTTGCGAATTGCTTGCAACATCCCTGCCTTATGGGGAACGGTCCCATTCATTGTGCTCAGCATTTGGCTAGGCTTTGGCCAACATGCGTATGATTACTTTGCTAGAAAACGGTATATTCATTCTGTCGAACAAGTCACCCGTCCTGATACAGATCAACAAAATACCATCTAATCAATAGAAAAAGCATGACCTTCGATCGGCAGAAGGTCATGCTTTTTTGTAATAGGGAACATATGTGGCTAAGTGATCAAGTAGCTTCTCGGTGTAGGACATATACTCACGCTCGTCAAGCTCAGAAGCCGCATAAGAAAGCAAGGTTCTAAGAGCAAACAAGTACTCACTGTGCAGCTGATTGTGTTCAAAGTAAGGAATGGCTGCTTCGACTAAATATGTTTTCAAATCATGAGGATTCTCCTCAATCATCAATTTATAAATTTTAATCATATATAAACAGTTTGGCTGAATACGAGGCTGTTTTAACAGCTCGTGTATGTAGGGAAGTGCCTTCTTACGGTCATATTCAGCATATAATGTGGCAATTTCATATAGTGTTTCACAGTAACGATCTTCTATTTGTTCTTGATTAAAGTAATTGAGCGAATCTAGTAAATAAGGCACAGCTGAAGAGAAGTCACCTTCACGCTTTAAGAGAACCCCATAATAAAAATAAGCAATCATTTTAATATAGGCATCAGGGTGAAGCGAAGTGTGCAAAATCACTTCTTTTAAATATTTTTTGGCTGTTTGAAAGGCCTTTAATTCTAGTGAGATCACGCCATGAATTGAATCAGTGTACAATGAATGATTCGTTTGAAATTGTTTTTTTGTCTATATAAATCCATCGCTTGATGAGTCGCCTCAAGTGCATCCCCAAGAAGTCCCATGTTTCCAAGTGCTTTTGCATAGTGATAATACAGGTCACTCTGTTCAACAGAAGCGTAAGAAAAACAGTTTTCAAGTTTTTTCAGTCCTTCTTCGAGCTGACCATTTTTTATCTGATGAATTCCATCTAGATATTCAAAAATTTCTTTTTCTGTTTCAATAAAGGTTTTTTCAAATTTTTTGAGCACGCGGTGTGTTTTTAAGGCAAGTGGCTGTTTTTCCGTTAATAAATAAAATTGAAATAAGGACAAGTGATACTGAATCCCTAAATCTAGCGAAAAGAACTGTTCCTCGTGATGAATGATCATTTCGGCATTTTGTTCAGCCTGATCGAGTGCATAGAAATACATGTTCATTTGAAATTCATCCAACAACGACAGCAGGTGACGCGCCTTTTGTGACAGCGTTTCTTGGCTGATGCCAAGTCGTTCAAGCAGCAGATTGATCGTATCTTGATTGGCCTCTTTTGAGCCATTTTCAATTTTACTTAAATGAGAGACAGAACAAATTCCTTCTGCCAATTCAGATTGGGTCATATTTTGTTTATAACGATATAGCTTGATAATTTGCCCAATATTGATTTTCATTCCATTCAGAAGCCTCCCTTCCAATTATGGGTTGAAAGCTTTTTGAAAAAATGGCCAAATGAGACGCAATGGGAATACCTGAAATCATTTCATCATCTTGGCTCTTTTCTCAAAATTTGTTTAAAACGTAATATGATTGTAACATTACTTGAAAAAATCAAACAACTATTTAGCAGATGGAGAGAGATCCTCTATTTACAACAACACGATATGCTGTTTATAATGTAAATGAGAATCAATTTCAATTAAAATTGATTGAAAGGATGACATATATGCCAGAAATGAAACAACAAACAGAAGCTTTAACGGTTCGAGATGCTGTCAGATATAGACGATCGATTCGAAAATTCAAAGAAACTGCGGTGACCATTGAGCAGCTTCAGCCATTATTAGAGGATGCGGTTTATGCACCGAATCATAAAATGACTGAACCTTGGCGTTTTCTTTATGCCACGACAGATGAAGCAAAAGCGACATTTGTTGACCGGTTCATTGCTTTCTTTAAACGAAACAATCCAGATGCAAAAGAAGAAAAAATCAATCAATACAGAGAATACTTTTCAAAAATACCAGCGCTTTTACTTGTCGTTTTAAAGGAAGACGAGAACCCAGTGGTGAGAAATGACGATTTTGCCGCAGTAAGCACTTTGATTCAAAACTTCCAGTTGCTCGCTTGGGATCAAGGAATCGGAATGGTATGGAAGAGCGGTCGCATTTTGTACGATAAAGGCTTTCAACAAGAGCTGGGATTAAAGGAAAACGAGCGCTTTGCAGCAATCCTTCACATTGGTTATCCAGAAGAAGTGCCTGAGGTGAAATCACGTCAGAAGGCATCAAGCCTGCTTACTGAAATCCAATAAAAGAAAAGCAGACCGTTTAAAAAAGGGTCTGCTTTTTTACTTATTGTTTTTTGGCGCGCTGGTCGGCTGCTTTCATACGTGCCATCGCTTTTACGTCATTTGGATCTGCAAGTTCTTTGGAAAATTCAACATATTCGCCATCCGTCTCTTGTGCAGCAATTTGTTGGACGGATTTTTTGTGTTGGTCTTTTTTCAAAGCCTTTCCCTCCTTTACAAGATCACTTTAGTTATGTGCTTGTTGGAGTGGAATATCCGCCTTATTTGCTTCTCTTTTCTGCTGCTCTTTCCGCTTTTTTAAATTCCTGCTGATATAGGACTTCTTGGGTTTTCTTCAATCGAGAAGTTGGTTGGTGTTCTTTTTTCTTCATCAAAACAGCCCCTTCACATCATTTCTTTATAGGATGGGTGTTTTGTTCAACTTTTATTCCTTTGAATGCCAAATCGCATTTTTTAGCTCAGGATGTAAAAATTCATAAGATGAAAGCAGCGCCTTTTTAGGCAGGGCACGCTGCCCTTCTAACACAAGTAATGACATTTCACCAAGTGCTGTTTTGATGACAAAGGATGGCACCTTCAACCAATGAGGACGACGAAGGGCAGAGGCAATGGTTTGTCCGAGCTGTTTCATTTGAACAGGATTCGGAGACGTTACATTGAGTGGACCTGATACGTGTTCATTTTGAATGGCAAAAGCAATGAGATGTGCGACATCTTCTACATGAACCCATGATACCCATTGTGAACCAGAGCCAATGGTTCCACCGGCAAATAGCTTGTATGGCAGGGTCATGAGGGGCAGTGTGCCTTTTTCTCCTAATACGACCCCAAAGCGTGTATAAACAGTTCGAATACCGAGTGCCTCAATTTTTTGACCCTCAGCTTCCCAAAGCTTTGACGTATGACTTAAGAAGTCTGTATCGGCTGGAGGGGCTTCTTCCGTAAAATCGCCGGTTTTTGAAGTGCCATAAATACCGACAGCACTTGCCTGAATGAGCACAGACGGTTTCGTTTTCTGTGATTCTATTATGCGTCTCACTTCTTGAGTTGATTGTAAACGGCTAGAGAGAATGCCTTCTTTGGTCTTGTCTGTCCACCGTGAGAAAATGGATTTTCCCGCAAGGTTAATCCATACATCGATGGCAGGCAATTTATGTTCTGGGGCAGCATCTTCTGTCAACCACTGCACGTAATGTAAATGATTTTGTTCGGATTTCTTTGGATTTCTTGTTAAAATATATAGATGATGTCCTTCAGCTGCGAGCACTTTTGTGACATGCTGGCCGATAAAACCGGTTCCTCCGGTGATGGCGATATTCAATTGACATCTCTCCTCTCATATACATACCTATATCTTTCACGAATTTGAATGATAAGAAACATCCTGACTGTTTTAGAAAAGGAGTGATCACAGGATGCCCTATATTACAAAAATTTCTGCCCAGAAAAACAATACAGAGCGCGTCAACATCTTCCTTGATGAAAAGTACGCCTTTAGCGTTGATTTAGATGTGCTCGTCCAATACGACTTGAAAAAGGGGAAAGAACTGGACGAAGCAGAGATCATTGAGATTCAATTCGGCGATTCCGTCAAAAAAGGATTTCAACAGGCTGTTGATTATTTATCTTACCGCATGAGGTCAATGAAAGAAGTCTCCGATTATTTGACGAAAAAAGACATACCAGCACCTGCTATTAGTGAAATTATACACAAATTAAAGCATTATAAGTATGTAAATGATCTTGAATTTGCAGAAGCATATGTGAGTACACACCGGAAAACGAATAGTAAAGGGCCGTCCGTCCTGAAAAAAGAATTAAAGCTCAAAGGCATAGAGGATGACACCATTGAACAAGCACTTACGCAATATCCTAATAACTTGCAGCTAGAAGAAGCTGTCAAACAAGTTCTCAAGCTTGTGAAGAAAGAAAAAAATCGTTCTGCAAAAGAGATTGAGCAGCGCATCAAGCTTCAGCTGCAAAGAAAGGGATTTTCGTTTGAGATCATTGATCAAGCCCTTCAAGAAGCCTATGATGGACAAGAAGAGGAAAAGGAAGAAGAAGCCCTCCATTATATGCTGGAGAAGGCAAAACGCAAGGTAGGATATGACGGGTCCTTTGAAAAGAAGATGAAAGTGAAGCAATTTCTATATCGAAAAGGCTTTGATCTCGATACAATTGATCACGTTTTAGACAAAGGGGAATGACAGATGGAAAAACGCTATAGTGAGATGACAGAATACGAATTAAAGCAGGAGATTGCAGCACTTTCAGAAAAAGCAAGAAAGGCTGAACAGCTGGGCATTGTGAATGAATTCGCGGTTTTAGAGAGAAAAATCGATATGGCCAAAGCCTATTTATTAAATCCGGCCACAATTCAAATCCATACGACCTATCAAATCAAAGATACAGATGAGCAATTTTATGTTGAATATTTGAATGGGGTATTTGCTTGGGGGTACAGAGTGTCTGCTCCAGATAAGGAAGATGCCTTGCCGATTTCATTGCTTACACAAAAGGACTGATCCTAAGATCAGTCCCTTTCTTTACTTTGAACGCTGTTTACGGACGTTGTTCTGAAGTACGATGTCGTGCTGCGTTTGCTGCGTTTCTCCATTGACCTGAGAGGCTGAATGCTTTGCATTCGCCCATGGTTGAGGGTAAGCGGTTGTCCTTAATTGAACAAAGTCTGCCATATACGATTTCCCATTTGAACTCATATCTCAAGCACTCCCTTTGGAAAAATTAGCGTTTCCCTGATGCCCTCATACGTTCCTGTGGACGTGTATTCGTCTCACCATTTGGCCTTTTAGAAGCAAAAGCATCTGTGGCGCCTGGTTCGCCTTCAAACTTGTGATTCACTTGATTTGGAAAGCCCTTTGCTTTATTACGCATATTGATTCCCTCCAAACAATACAAATCATTTGCGTCTTTTGAAGACGTAAGGGTAGTATATGAAAAAAGAGATCTTTTTAAAAAGGCACTTTCTGCTAGATGAAGGAGGAACGAGCGTGGAACAATACTTTGAGCGATTAACCGAACAACTAATGGACAAAAACAATATGCTGACATATGAAGAAGCACGTACATGGGTAGAGCTATTATGGAGTGATTTTGAAACGACCTATGCAAAGGCCGGTCACAAGTATAAAGGACAGGAAACAACAGAGCGGATTGTCCAAGAATGGATAGAGAGCTACGGTGCTCAGCTGCATTTATTTCAAAATAAACACTCAAAGGCAAACGAGCATCTGCCACATCACAACAAAGGGCTGCTGCATTAATTGCCCTTTTCACTACTACTCATATTTTTAAAAAAATAGGAAAATATATAAGTGTACAAACAATTTTATGAAACAATACCCAGTCTGTGATAGGAATTACAGGCTTTTTACAATGATTAAACTTAAAATTACATTAAATTCATCTTGCTGAAAATCACTGGAAATAAAACTCTGATATAATGGAACGATTGAAGATACATGAAATTTATGGATAATAAAAAAGGGTTTCGTTTTCTGACAAAAAAGGAATAATGAACGTAACAGGCTATATGAAAAAAGTGAAGAGAAGGTGCGATATGGAACGGGAATTGCTCTCTGTTATAATTCCTTCTTACAATGAAGGTGAAAACATCAGACGAATCTTTGAGGCACTCGAGGAAGAGTTTCGCGATTTTCATTATGACTTTGAAATCATCTTTATTAATGATGGAAGCAAAGACAACACACTTCAATACATGAGAGAGCTCTCTCACAAAAATGCAAAAGTCAAATATATTTCCTTTTCTCGTAACTTTGGGAAGGAAGCCGCTATTTTGGCAGGGCTTGAACATGCAAAGGGAGAAGTTGCTATCATGATGGACGCCGACCTGCAGCACCCGACGCATTTGATTCAGGAGTTTGTCAGAGGGTATGAAGAAGGCTACCATCAAGTCATTGCCAAACGGAACCGTAAAGGAGACAGCAAGCTTCGCTCTTATCTATCATCGATGTATTATAAAGTCATGAACAAGGTGGTTGAAGTGGATTTGCGTGATGGCGTTGGAGATTTCCGTTTAATTTCACGCCAAGCAATCGACGCATTGCTTCAGCTGAAAGAGGGAAATCGTTTTTCGAAAGGGCTTTTTTGCTGGATTGGGTTTGAAGAAAAGGTCATCTATTATGAAAATGTAGAAAGACAGCATGGTGATACAAAATGGTCACTGAAGAAATTATTTAACTATGGCATTGATGGTGTGATTTCCTTTAACAACCGCCCGCTGCGTATTTGTTTTTATACTGGCATACTGATCTTATTCCTCTCTTTGATTTACATCGTGGCCACCTTTATTCAAATCGTCAGAACGGGAATCATGGTACCGGGTTATTTCACTTTAATATCGGCTGTGCTTTTCCTCGGAGGTGTGCAGCTTTTGAGTCTAGGCGTGATTGGAGAATATATTGGCCGTATCTACTATGAAACGAAAAAGAGGCCGCATTATTTAATCCAAGAATCAAATGTCATGGAACAAGAGACAAGCTCAAAAGAACAGGACCGAGTGTTAACACAGTTATTTAAATAACGTGGAGTCAAATAACCGGCAAGCACGAATCGCTTGCTGGGTTGTTTTGTTTCAAAGAACAGTGGATCTTTTGTGGAAAGGATTTAGATGATGAAACGTAGATGGATAATCATTGGGATGTGCCTGATTCTCGCTCTATTAGGACACTCCTTTTTCTTATATGAATATACGCAAGGCCGATATATGACAGGAGATGGGGACGGCATTTCGCAAATGCTCCCATTTAAAAAGCTGCTTTATGACGAATATGTCAAAGGAAACTTCTTTTATTCCTATCAATTTGGTCTAGGCGGCGGTACATACACGCAATTAGGTTATTATTTTTCAACGTCGACTGTGTTTATGGTCACGGTTGCTGTGGTCTGGCTGATGAATGCGCTTCATCTCATTCAGTCAACAGACATTCATTTTTGGGCAAATGCAGTTATTTGGCTCAGTGTGATCAAGCTGACGTTGATTCTTTTCATCGCTTATCGCGTTTTGCTTTCAATGGTTCAACATCAACTGAGTGCACTGACAGGTGCCGGGATATACGGACTGTCTATCGTGTATTTTCGCCATCAAACGTTTTGGGAGTTTTTCACTGACAGCATGATGTGGCTCCCGCTGCTTGTGCTTGGAGTTGAACGTATATTCAAAACAGGCAAGCCTGCTTGGTTTATTGTGGCGTGCAGCCTCTTGCTCATCAACAATTTTTACTTTGCTTATATTCACTTTATCTTTTTAGCCATTTATCTCGTCTTCAGATATATGATCAAGCTTCGGAGCGAGGAGCGCGGCTGGAAGGTTTTCTGGATCCTTGCCACTTCCACGCTGTTATCCTTTGGAATCAGTGCCGCCTTTTTTATCCCTTCTGTTTACGGCTTTCTCAATAATGTAAGGCCGCCGTATGAACAGGCGATTCCTTGGTTCGAGCTGCATGATCATCTGCTGTTTACAAGCAGGGTGTATGTATTACCTGTGATCTTTCTCATTTGTTTGTTCCTTGTTCCGCTTTACCGGAACCGGTGGTTTTTCATGTTCACATCCATTAGTGTTCTGCTCATTGTTTTTCACTACAGTCCAAAGATGGCGAGTCTGTTTAATGGATTTTCTGCACCGCAGTACAGATTTGAATACATTCTAGCCTTTACAGTTGGAGCAGTCGTTGCCATCACGATAAAGCATTTTACGCAAATAGAGTGGAAGTGGAAAAAACGTGCGGTATTAGGCGCCTGGATCGTTTTCCTCCTCTCTGTCATCTTGTCAGCACGAGCGATGGGAAATATGGATGTCGTTGTGTTGACAGGAGCTGGACTACTTGTGATTAGCTTGTTCTTCCTTTGGATACATGCTGAAAAACGTCAGCATCTTCGTCTGTTTTCGGCTGTGCTCATTGTCGTTAGTCTACTGACAGCTGGCGTTTATCAACAGGGCTATTTATCTGAAAGAAGCAATATCAAGGAAGTATCAGATGCATATATGAAAAGTGAGGCGTATACAGGCCATGAGCAAATGAAGCTCATTCAGCAAATTCAAAGCCACTCAAAAGACCCGCTCGCCCGGATTGATTGGATGAACGGTGTGCGAAACAATACCCCGTTATTTGAAGGCTTTCAAGGGATGAGTGTGTATTCGAGTATATTGAATAAGCATTTGCTTAATTTTTACTGGAATGACCTGCAAATTGATATGGGACGAGAAAGTGTCAGCCGTTATGCAACAATGGGTGACCGAGCGAATTTATACAGCCTGACCTACGGCAAGTATTATATGAGAGACAAAACATTGTCTTACTCACCTCCTGCTTATTTCAAGCCAATTTTGGAAAGCGAGCATTATGAGGTGTATGAAAATACACGTCCGCTTCCATTTGCAAGAACAACAAGCACCATCTATTCTGAAGCATCCCTGCAGGATGCTTCAGCACTTGATAAAGAACATGCGATGCTGAGAGGCGTGATTTTAGATAAAAAAGGAAATGCTGAAATCGAGCACTCGCTGGATCGAGTAAAGGATACACACATTCATACTGAACAAGCGTTGTACGAAAATGGTGTGCTCGATGTATACGGAGGAACGGGCGGCCTGAATATCACCCTTCCAGATGATATGGCTCGTGCCGGGGATGTGTATGTGAGCTTTTATGTGAAGCGGACAGACCGTAATCAAGGGTTTCAGCTGTCCGTTGACAGGTACGTCACGTCACGAAAAAGCAATACATCGATCTACAAAACAGGCGTAAATGAAGTAACCATTCGGGTCCCTGCTGAAAAGATCCTCTCCATTCGAGTACCAAAAGGAACATATGAGCTCAGTCAATTAAAGCTATATCAAGAACCTTATCGCATCCTGCAGCAGGCATATGAAAAAGAGAAACAGGATGATGGCAACCAGCAGGTAAAGCTTCAAAACAATCGCTTTACGATTTCATATGATAACAATCGCGGCGATGATTATATGGTCCTGCCAGTTCCATATGAAAAAGGCTGGGAGCTCACCGTCAATGGACATCAAACAAACATTGAAAAGGCCAATTACGCATTTATCGGCTTTCCAATCGAAAAAGGAAAAAATGATATTGTATTAACCTACTATCCACCTTATATCAGAATTCTCGCTCTGATCTCACTGATCAGCCTGATAGCGGCGATCCTTTATGCACGGAGAAAACACAAGAAACACCACTTTCAATCATAAGTGGTGTTTTTTTATCTTTCACCATCATCAAGTTGGTACAATGAACATAAAACATGTGAAAACGTTGAGCAAAGAATCCATGATTGATCTCGCTAGAAAGAATATAGAGGAAGAGAGTCACTCTATGCTTCTTTCTCAAGCGGACATGTAGCATAATCAAACAAAAAATGAAACAACCAAAGACTAAGGGCAAAAAGAATTTCCTCAGAGGTAGACAGCAAAATGCCGTCGACCAATTCATCTGATAAATAGACGGCACTCCAAATAAACAAAAGGTGAAGTGAAATGGCATAGAAAAAAATAGCGCTTTTTTTGGACCGCCACTTTCTGAAAAGCCGTATGAGCACGTGTTCCAAATGTTCAAAAGACATTCCAAGCACAACATAGATGCCCATAAACAGCAGCATCGATAAAATAGATTGATAAAAAGCACCCGTCAAATGAAAGAACAGCACACAAAACACCAAAAATATGTAACAGACAGCAGACGCTGCCATGAACCATTTCAGCCCTTGCCATAAAGCATGAACAGATTGCTGCATATAACTAACACTCCTTTACACGAAGATACCTGCAAAAAGGACAGACCTTTTTGCAGGAAGTATGAGTTAATCCTCTTTTTTAGGTGCAGCGATGACAGGATGTTTTTCTGTATCAAGCAATGTTAAGAAGTCCTCGCCTTGATCTAAATGATCAAGAACAAGCTGTTTCGGTGTGACCGCAAGCCACTGATTGAGTGAAATGTCTGCATAATGATCGCTCTTGAATATCTCTAAGAAATATAGCGGTTCGTCCCCGGTATTCTCTACATAATGCCCCATCGCAAATGGTACATATCCGACATCTCCCGCTTGATAGTTGAAGGTTCTCGCATGTCCATCAGAAGCAAACACCGTCATTCGTGCTTTTCCAGAAATGAAATATTGCCACTCATCCGTATTTGGATGCCAGTGCAGCTCACGAATGGCACCAGGATCGACTTTGACAAGAGCAGACGCAATTGTTTTAGACGCTTTGAAATTGTTTGAATCTGCAATCCAGACTTGCCCGCCGCTTGAAGTAATCGGTTCTTGTTTTAATAGCTCATATTTAAAGGAATGAGGTACTTCACCTTGCGTTGTTTTCACCTTGTCACATTCAAGGGAACCCGGCAGCCCATTTTGGAAAATATACTTCTCTTTCTCTGGCAGCTTGTTAAATTGCTCCTTTGTCATCCCGAAATTCTTGAGCACGATGTCCTCTGGCGTATGGGCAAGCCAATCGGACACTTGGAAGGTACTATTTTCTGAGAAAGACCCATCATCAAACACAAGCAAGAATTCAGCTCCCGGTTCTAGTGCTTGAATGGAGTGAGGCAAGCCAGAAGGGAAGTACCATAAATCACCCTCGGTCACATCCTCTGTAAAGTTACGTCCCTCTGCATCAACCGATGTAATACGTGCTTCCCCATAAATCATGTACGCCCATTCCGCTTCCTTATGCCAATGCAGCTCACGAATAGCGCCAGGCTTTAGCCGCATATTCACAGAGGCGAGGCTTTTAGAGATAGGTAATTCACGTACCGTCACTTCACGGGCATAACCGCCTTTTTCTAAACGGTTGTGCGTATCAGAGAAAGAATATTTCATGTTGGAGACCGTTCTATGATCTGTTTCCGGCGGCGTGAGCATATCTGGGTTTTGTCTGTCTCGCTCGAGATTACGTGGAATTTTGACTGTTGCTCCTTTTTCTCCTCGGATTGGCTGTGGTACACCATTTTGCTTTTCACTCATGATAAAATCCCCTTTCAACATCGTATGGTGTGAGGTGACAAAAGGTCTTTCATTTCGCCCTCGTTTTCATAAGGTGAAACCAATCAAGCGGATGTCAATCTGATTCATCATTTTTTTGAGCAGCGACTAATGTTTGGATGAGCTTGCTTAATTCATCAAACTTTCGTTCAAAGCGTGTCAGCAAGTAAACCGTTAAAATTGCAGGGAAGCCAGCCTGTCCCAGCTGCTTCAGCCATTCCTCTGAAAAAAAGTTCTCCATTTGTCTCACCTCCCAGCTGATGCTCGTCTTCTATATAGGTGGCATGAAAGAAGAAAAAGGAAAACAAAGCGGGAGAAAATGAACCATTAGACCCGTTTCACGAAGTTTACTTTTTTTAACTTTTATCCACTTAATTCAAGTAGAGGGAACAAAGGGGAGGATGCAAATGGATTATCGGCTGTTATTGAAAGCAAAATGGAAGGAAATCATCGATCACCCGCTCATTCAGCAATTTTTAAGCAACCCTAAAAACCAGCAGCTGCTCAGGCAAGTCATGGAAGAGCCAAATGAGGAAAATGCCAAGAAGCTAGATTCCGAATTCAAGCAGTTCTATCAAAAAATTCGTATCATCAAGTATATTTCTACGATGACACGCATCTTTTCAGTCGACTTTGACAAACGAGTGAAAAAGAAGCAGCAGCGTTTTCCGCTCACACTGGATCATTCTGATCATCAAGAAGTGAAAGACCCTGTCCAGACAGATACGTATGAAGCCGTGCTCTCCAAACAGCAAGACCTAGGGGAACACCTGCAAGATCAAAGATTGTACAAGGCCTATCAACAGCTAACAGAGAAACAAAAAATGGTCTTAACCCATATCTATGTCGAAGGCCGAACGATGAAGGAAATAGCGGACCGGCTGGGCGAAACAAGACAAAACATCTCAAACATTCACAAAAAAGCTCTCAACAAACTAAAAGAAGAAACAGGAGGAGATGTCCGTGAACGAAGACAAGATCACCAATGGAGAAATGGAAAAAATCATTGAAACCTTCACACCCATGATCAAAAAGAAACTACAAAACACGGCATATCAAGAAAGAGAAGACCTCGAACAAGAACTCTATATCAAACTCATCGAAAAAGTAGACTGGCTGATTTACCAAGAAGTACCCGGCTTTTGGGAGTTTATTGTGGAATATATGACGAAGTTGTAAGAGGGGCTGGTGGTGCGAATGTGAGGTGAACATAAAATCCTTGGAACATTCGCACCTTTTTATTCGACAAAAATGAGAAAAAATGTATATTTTATGAAGGGAAATACAAAATTCTTTATTGAAAGTTGAGGATTTTGCCTATCATTTCCTAAAAAATGTTACAATTAGGGCAGAAATCGCAGTCGCATTCTACATGAGTGCGTGGATTGAAATATCCAAAATCATTGCGTTTGTGTCTTTCGTGCTTGTCGCACTCTACATGAGTGCGTGGATTGAAATGAGAACGTGCAGACATATCAGATGTGCCCTGGTTGTCGCACTCCACATGAATCATTAATTAATCAAAAACACTTTACTTTTTCCTCCCGTACAACACCCCTACACAACACAAAAAAAGACTCGCTCACACAGAGCCGAGTCTTAATTTTTTTTGCAGTTTTTCTTCACTGAAAATCCAGCCGGTATAGGAGTTTTTGATTTGATGGTCCATGTCGATGTGGCAGATCGCGACAAAGGGATAGTGACCTTTGCTGCGGTAGCGCAAATCAATGAACCGCACCTCATAATGATCCTTGTATTTATCCACTTCCCACCGATAGACAGGAGAAAAGGACAGAAAGGCTGAAATGTTTTCATCTTGCTTGGCAATTTTCATAATCTCAGTATCAGGGACCGGCACACGGTTAAATGTGTCTAAAATAACGATCTCTCCATTCATGCTTCGACCGACATGGAAAGAGGATTTGCATTTGACTGCAATGCGCCATTGTCTAAACTTCATTGTAGGCGAAATAATAATTTCTTCAATTTCATCGAATCGTGCACGCAGCTGACTTTTGATCTGAAGCTGCATGATGACCCTGACGATATAGTAACAGAAAATCACGGCATACAGCGTGATGAATGTATAGCCGGGGTGTCCGCCAATGGCCCAAATGACAATGGCGACAAGGTGTGTAAAAAAGATAAACGGATCAAAGGTATTGATGATTCCAAGCGCCACCCACTTTTTCGAAAATGGCCGAATGGCCTGCGTGCCGTATGCATTGAAAATATCGACAAACACATGGAGCACGACGGCTAACAGTGTCCATAACCAAAGGTGAAGTAAATTCGCTCCTGGCACAAATGGGAAAAGCACAGCCGGAATCAGCAATGACCAGAACAGTACCGCTGGAATGGAATGAGTAAATCCCCGGTGATTTCTTATATAAACCGCATTATTTTTTAGTTTTAGCACAGTATCAATGTCTGGTGCTTGGGAGCCGGCAATGGTCGCGATCATCACGGCATGTGCCATTTGTGGATCTGCGCTGACGGCTGGATCTAACAGTGCAAGTCCCCCAAGAGAAATGCCCATTACTACATGAGTACCAGTATCCAATTGAATACCTCCTAGTTGTCATGCTTAGGAACAATCATACAAAGTATACGTCTTCCTTCAAGACTATGTGCAAAATCACTTTTGCTTTGTCTTGATTTAATGTAACATGTTAACGTATCTACAAACAGTATACAATAAATAAGGTTCTTTTCAGAACGTTAGCCCTCGGTTCAATGAGAAGGAGTATAAATATGAAAGACATTCAAGAAAAGCTGGATCGCAAAGATATTGCGGGTTTTCAGCATGATTTAATCGATTGGTATGAAAAAGAACAACGGACACTGCCATGGCGTGAAAATCAAGATCCATACCGCGTCTGGGTATCAGAAGTGATGCTTCAGCAAACGAGAGTGGATACGGTCATTCCGTACTTCCACCGGTTTATGGAGCAGTTCCCAACCGTCAAAGATCTTGCTTTAGCCGATGAAGAAAAGGTCATGAAAGCATGGGAAGGTCTTGGCTACTACT
Source organism: Bacillus pumilus (assembly GCF_002744245.1). GTDB lineage: Bacteria > Bacillota > Bacilli > Bacillales > Bacillaceae > Bacillus > Bacillus pumilus_M. The sequence goes on from NZ_NKHG01000026.1 coordinate 18,915, forward strand.
CAAGAGTTCGTAATTTACAGACAGCTGTGAAAGAAGTATATGAATCCTACGGGGGCGTTGTCCCTGATACGAAAGAACAATTTTCAAAGCTCAAAGGTGTAGGCCCGTATACAAGTGGTGCAGTGCTGAGCATCGCCTATAACAAGCCATACCCTGCGGTAGATGGCAATGTCATGAGGGTCATTTCCCGAATTTTATCTATATGGGATGACATTGCGAAGCCAAAAACGAGAAACATTTTCGAATTTGCTGTCGATCAGCTCATTTCCCGGGAAAAGCCGTCTGAATTCAATCAAGGGCTAATGGAGCTTGGTGCGCTCATTTGCACCCCCACATCCCCTGCATGTCTCATTTGCCCTGTGAACATGCATTGCTCGGCTTTAGAGGAAGGCGTTCAGCATGAGCTGCCAGTGAAAAGCAAAAAGAAAAAGCCTACTGCCAAATCAATGGCAGCAGCAGTTTTATTTGATGATGCAGGTCACCTGTACATTCATAAACGGCCAAGTACAGGTCTTCTTGCGAATTTATGGGAATTCCCTAACATGGAAACAATAAAGGGAAGAAAAACGGAAAAAGAACAGCTGCTTGAATTTCTAAAAGAAGAGGCAGGTGTACAAGCAGAGCTTGGTGATTTAGAGGGCACCATTCAGCATGTATTTACCCACCTCATCTGGAACATTTCTGTTTTCTTTGGCCGGGTCTGCTCTGCATCTGATGACACTGTGTTAAAAAAAGTCACAACAGAAGAGTTCGAGGCGTATGCTTTGCCAGTCTCACATCAAAAGATTTGGAAGCTGGCACTCGAGCAGCCTAGTCGTATTTAACCGTTGTACCGTGGGTATAATCTGCTTCATTTCGGTGCAGACCCCCGCGGTTTTCGATTTCAGAAATGATTTCTCGATACTTAGATTGTCCTTCCTCGTTTAAATAAGGTAAAATTTGTTGGAAAGCATGATGAAAGTAAGCAAGCTCAGTATCTTTCCATTGGTCCTTGGACATCATGCCAAGCTGGCTTAAATCGCGTCCGACATACATGAATGTAACCTCCTAATAGGAACTTTCCTATTAGTGTGAAGCGAATGGACCAAAACTATTCAAATCAGGAGATGAACCATAATGAGTCAACGTAAATGTGCATTAATTACAGGTAGCAGCAGAGGTGTCGGGAAGGAAGTTGCCCTTCGCCTAGCTGAAAAAGGATATGACATTGTCATTAACTATGCAAGAAGCAAAAAAGCAGCACTTGAAACGGCTGAAGAAATTGAAGCGATGGGTGTCAAAACATTGGTCGTGAAAGCCAATGTAGGTCAGCCTGAAAAAATCAAAGACATGTTTCAGCAAATCGACGAAACATTTGGCCGTTTAGATGTATTTGTCAACAATGCGGCATCTGGCGTTCAGCGTCCAATTATGGATCTTGAAGAAAACCATTGGGACTGGACCATGAATATCAATGCGAAAGCCTTGTTATTCTGCGGACAAGAAGCAGCAAAATTAATGGAGAAAAACGGCGGCGGACATATCGTTAGCATTAGCTCACTAGGCTCCATCCGCTACCTTGAAAATTACACAGTGGTCGGCGTATCAAAAGCGGCACTAGAAGCTTTGACCCGTTACCTATCCGTTGAGCTGTCACAAAAGAATATCGTCGTCAATGCAGTATCCGGTGGCGCCATCGATACAGATGCACTGAAGCACTTCCCGAACCGTGAAGAGCTTTTAGAAGATGCGAAGAAAAACACACCGGCTGGCCGAATGGTGGAAATTAAAGACATGGTCGACAGCGTGGAATTCCTTGTATCAGGAAAGGCAGACATGATTAGAGGACAAACCATTATTGTGGATGGCGGACGTTCTTTGCTTGTTTAAAAAATCATGAATAGGATTTACACCTTCTGCACAAATTAATGTGCGTGGAGGTGATAATAATGGATCAACAACAAAACAAAACAAACGCACAACAAGTGAAGAAACAAAATCAAGCTGCTGCACAAGGTGGTCAATATGGCACTGAATTTGCTAGCGAGACTGACGCACAGCAAGTAAAAAAATATAACCAAAAAGCTGAGCAAAACAAACAACAAAACAGCTAATCACTGAAACAGAGGAAAGCACTTCATATACGAATGAAGTGCTTTTCTTTTTGCCTGTCATCACCATCCGACAAAACCTGTAAAACCTCTACATAAACAGTCAAAGGACTTCTTCATTCTTTCAAGAAATGGTATAGATACAAAAAGTCGATTCGAATGAAAGGGAGGAGTTAGATGTCTGATTTCGACCAGCTTGTCAGAGAACAAATGCAGCTCATGGATCAGCTGCTCGATGTACAAGGGGAACTCGATCTGTACTTAGAGACAGAAAAACGATTGCTGCAAGGTGAAAAAAAGGAAGAGCGGCATAGTCTCCATGATCAAATCAAGCAGAAAAGAAAAAAACTTCAAAAAGTCCAAACATTATTTACACAACAGACAGAACAGGTCATCAATTCATATAAACAAATGGAGAAGAGCTCAACCGTGGTGTAAGAGAGTGTGCCGTTCAATTGAGTTGAATGGCTTTTTCATTTCATTTTTTACCTATGTAACGGTATAATATAATAGAGACATGTTTAGTTGGGAAATTAGGTCTTTGGACTGTTAGGTTTGTTTGTTATAGAAAGTAGGGGAGAAAATATGGGCTATCCCAAGGAAGGAGAAACCATCCAAATTCAAAGCTATAAACATAATGGCTTGATCCACAGGATTTGGAATGAAACCACCATTCTGAAAGCAACGGAATTGTGTATCATTGGGGCAAACGACCGAACAATGGTGACTGAATCCGATGGCCGTACATGGATGACGAGAGAACCGGCCATTTGCTATTTTCATGCAAAACAATGGTTTAATGTCATTGGGATGCTTAGAGATGATGGGGTGTATTATTACTGCAACATTAGCTCTCCTTTTGCGACAGACGAAGAGGCAATTAAGTATATTGATTACGATTTAGATGTCAAAGTCTTTCCAGATATGACGTACAATATTTTGGATGAAGATGAATATGCAGATCATAAGAGGCAGATGAATTATCCAAAAGAAATCGATAGTATCTTAAGAGAGCATCTGAATACATTACTGCATTGGATTCACCAGCGGAAAGGACCGTTTGCTCCAGAATTTGTGGATATGTGGTATGAACGTTTTTTACGTTATACGAAATAAGCAAGAGCAACAAAAACCTGTTTGGCTTTATAGGAGCTAACAGGTTTTTGACTGCGTACGGATAAGAGGGCGCTGATAGATTGGGAAGGAGATTTACATGGGGGTCATTAAACGCTACATGGCTTTTGTTACACCGTATAAAAAACAGATTGCATTGACAATGGTAATCGGGATGATCAAATTCTCAATTCCCTTAACCTTGCCTCTGCTCTTAAAATATGTCATTGATGATGTCATTCAAGGCTCGGGGACGGCTGAAGAAAAGACATCATCTCTCTTGATCATCATGGGTATCATGCTCGTTTTATTTTTAGTGATGAGACCACCTGTTGAATACTACAGGCAATACTATGCACAGTGGACAGGCAGTAAGGTATTGTTTGATATTCGGGAAAAGCTGTTCTCGCATATTCAAAAGCTAAGTCTTCGTTATTATGCCAACACGAGAACAGGTGAAATCATTTCAAGGGTGATCAACGATGTGGAACAGACAAAGGAATTTGTCATCACAGGCCTCATGAACATTTGGCTTGATTTGATGACTGTCCTGATTGTGATTGCCATTATGTGTACACTGGATCTCAAGCTCACCATCGTGTCTGTCATTATTTTTCCGCTTTATGCGTTAGCTGTGAAGTATTTTTATGGACGACTTCGCAAGCTGACAAAAGAGCGGTCGCAGGCACTGGCTGAGGTGCAAGGGCATCTGCATGAACGAGTACAAGGGATGCCAGTCATTCGCAGCTTTGCGATTGAAGAATACGAACAAGAGAATTTTCACGATGAAAACAAAAATTTCTTAAACAAAGCGATCAATCATACGAATTGGAATGCCAAAACATTTGCAGTCGTCAATACCATTACGGATATTGCGCCGCTGTTGATCATTGCCTTTGCTGGCTATACCGTGATTAATGGATCGCTTTCGATCGGTACAATGATTGCCTTTGTCGGCTACATTGACCGGATGTACAACCCGATTCGCCGCTTGATTAACTCATCGACGACGTTGACCCAGTCGGTTGCGTCAATGGATCGTATTTTTGAGTTTATTGATGAGCCTTATGAGGTAACAGATCGGCCAAATGCAAAAGAAGCCAACCATTTAAAAGGAGAAGTAGAATTTAAAAATGTATCGTTTCGTTATGAACATACACAGGAAGAGATTTTGCATCATGTCTCCTTGAAAGTAGAAAAAGGACAAACGGTTGCGCTTGTAGGAATGAGCGGCGGAGGGAAGTCAACACTCGTCAGCCTAATTCCAAGATTTTATGATGTGACAAATGGGTCACTTGAAATTGACGGCATTGATATTAAAGAATACAAAGCAAGAAGCCTTCGAAACCAAGTTGGAATGGTGCTGCAAGATACATTCTTATTCAGCGATACGATCAAAGAGAATATTGCTGTTGGGGATCCGGAAGCGTCTTTTGAGAAAATCGTATCGGCTGCCAAAGCGGCAAATGCCCATGAATTCATCATGTCTCTTCCTGAAGGGTATGACACCAAGGTAGGAGAACGGGGCGTGAAGCTTTCAGGCGGTCAAAAACAAAGAATTTCCATTGCAAGGGTATTTCTCAAAAATCCACCGCTGCTGATTTTAGACGAAGCGACGTCTGCACTTGATTTAGAAAGTGAGCATTATATTCAAGAAGCGATGCAAAAGCTAGCAAAGGATCGCACAACCTTTATTGTTGCGCACCGCCTATCGACCATTACACATGCCGACCAAATTGTCGTCATGGAACAAGGCGAGATTGTTGAAAAAGGAACACACGAAGAATTAATGAACCGAGAGAGCCACTATCGCCATCTATTTACCATTCAAACATTAAATTAGTAGAAGCCTATCCGATTCTAGCGGATAGGCTTTTTTATACTTGTCAAAAACATGACATATTTCCCAGCTTGTCTCAATACAATTTTAAAAAGTATGACGGGGTGGTGAACATGTGAAAGAACAAGAAGTATTGCTAGATGTCAAACAGCTATCCATTGCGTTTCAGCAAAAAAAGCAGAGAGTGCCGATCGTCCATGACATATCGTTCTCGATTCAAAAAGGAGAAACGTTAGGTATTGTTGGTGAATCAGGCTGCGGGAAAAGTATCACATCGATGTCTTTAATGGGACTGAATCACCAAACAGAAACAACAGGTGACATTCAATTTGAAGGTCAAAACCTGCTGTCGCTTTCAGAAAAACAGTGGCGAGAGATAAGAGGAAATGACATTTCGATGATTTCCAAGAGCCAATGACGTCATTGAACCCTCTAATGACCATTCGCAAACAAATGACAGAAGTCCTTTTCACACATCAAGCCATCAGCCAGAAAGAAGCAAAAGCAAGGGCTGTCGATCTTCTTCAGACTGTTGGGCTTAAACAAGCTGAATCTTTACTCAAAAAATATCCACATGAATTATCAGGCGGTATGCGTCAGCGTGTGATGATTGCTATGGCGATGCTTTGTCACCCAAAGCTCATGATCGCAGATGAGCCGACGACTGCACTTGATGTCACCATCCAAGCACAAATTCTTCGCCTGCTCAAAAAGCTGAATGAAGAGATGGACACCGCTATTTTATTTATTACCCACGATTTAGGCGTCGTGCGGCAAATATGCCAGCGTGTCATGATGATGTATGCCGGTCGAATCGTAGAAGAGGGGACCGTTGACCGTATTTTTCAAAAACCTCTGCATCCCTACACAAAAGGTCTTTTCGCCTCTGTTCCATCATTTAAAGAGAAAAAAGAAAAGCTCATCTCTATTGCGGGCCATGTACCAAAACCTGGATCCACCAGGTCAGGCTGTCAATTTGCACCACGCTGTCCATATCAAATGCCCAAATGTCTTGAAAAAGACCCAGCCTTACAATCCATTCAACACAATCATCGCGTGGCATGTTTTCTAATGGAAGGAGGAGAAGACACTGAGTCACCCACTACTACAAGTGAATCAGCTGACAAAGCGCTATGAGACATCAGCTTTTTTTTCTAAAAGAAACAAACATACGACCTTGGCATTAAATCAGGTGTCCTTTCATGTAAAGGAAGGAGAAACGCTTGGCATTGTTGGCGAATCTGGCTGTGGAAAATCAACGCTCGGCAAAAGCTTAATGAGATTGATTGAACCGACTTCAGGCTCCATTCAATTGAAAGGACAAGAGGTGACACTTCTTAAAGAACGAGACATGCGTTCCTTAAGGAAAGACATTCAAATGATCTTTCAAGATCCATACGCTTCCTTAAATCCACGAATGAAAATCAAAGATATATTAGAGGAACCGCTCATCGTTCATAAACACGGGGCAAAAGCAGAAAGGCAGAAGCGGGTAAAAGAGATGCTGCACATTGTTGGATTTGACCCATCCTATGGAGATCGCTATGCGCACCAATTCAGCGGCGGACAGAGGCAGCGCATTGGTATCGCCAGAGCGCTGATCACCCACCCAAGTCTTGTGATTGCGGATGAACCAGTCTCGGCATTAGATGTATCCGTTCAAGCACAAATTTTGAATTTGATGCTCGAATTGCAAAAGACGCTTTCTCTGACGTATCTGTTTATCTCCCATGATCTTGGCGTTGTCAAGTATATGAGCGACCGGATTGCAGTGATGTATGCAGGTCGAATTGTGGAGATGGGTCCTGCGGAAGACGTGTTTCACAAGCCGCTTCATCCTTATACTTCGCTGCTTCTGAAATCCATTCCACATATGGATCATGTACTAGAGACGCAAGATGTCGCAGCGGAAGAGTCCACGATGCCGATAGAAGGCGGCTGTCCTTTCTATAAAAGGTGTCCAAAAAGGTGGGAGCAATGCCTGCAAGCTGTTCCTTCTTTGTATGAGGAGGAGACCGGGCACGCAGCGGCCTGTTATTTATATCAAAAGGAGGAACACAATGAAGAAGACATGGTTATTCAGTAGTTTCATTTTTGTGTTGTCACTTGTGCTATTTTTAGGGGGATGTTCGTCTGCACCTACATCAGAAGAAAAGGCAACAAAAGATACCCTCGTCTTTGGCAGAGGAGGAGACTCCACTTCACTTGATCCGATTACAACGACAGAAGGCGAAACCTTCAAGGTCACAGAGAATATGTTTGAAAAGCTTTTGAATTACGGTGAGAAAGACACGACCATCCATCCCGGTCTAGCAACAGAATGGGATGTTGCAAAGGACGGGAAATCGTACACGCTCTACTTAAGAGAAGGTGTGAAATTTCACGATGGCACAGACTTTAATGCAGAAGCAGTGAAATACAACTTTGACCGCTGGATGAATGGGGATGCAGAAAAATTTCCTTACTACGGTATGTTTGGCGGCTATAAAAAAGATAAGGGACATGTCATTAAGGACATTATCGTCAAAGGTGAGCACGAGATTGAATTTCAACTAAAGCGCCCGCAGGCAACGTTTCTGAAAAACATCGCCATGTCACCATTTGGCATCGCAAGTCCTGCGGCTGTTGAAAAAAGCGGCGATTCATTTCGTGAAAATCCAGTGGGTACAGGACCATTTAAGTTTAAAGAATGGAAGCAAAATGACCGCATTGTCTTAGAAAAGAATGAAGATTACTGGCAAAAAGATAAACCAAAGCTGAATCAAATCATCTTCCGTTCCATTCCAGAAAACTCTGCCCGTTTAAATGCGCTGAAAACAGGCGAAATTGATTTAATGGATGGCGTAAATCCGTCAGATTTAGATGGAATTAAAACCGACAAAGCGCTCCAGCTCATTGAAAGACCATCGATGAACGTAGGCTATATCGGACTGACGGTGACGAGAAAGCCGCTCGATAACAAATTGGTTCGTCAGGCGCTCAATTATGCGGTTGACAAAGAATCAATCATTGAGTCATTTTATGGCGGGCTTGCTGAACCAGCGAAAAATCCACTTCCACCATCTTTAGAAGGCTACAATGACGACATTGAGCCATATCCATATGACCCGGAAAAAGCGAAAGAACTATTGAAAAAGGCAGGCTTTCCTGACGGCTTTCGCATCAAGCTTTGGGCAATGCCTGTGCCGCGCCCATATATGCCAGATGGGATGAAGGTAGCCGAAGTCATTCAGTCAAACTTTGAAAAGGTTGGTGTCAAAGCAGACATCGTGACATATGACTGGGCGACTTATTTAGATAAAGCAAGCAAAGGGGAAGCGGATGTGTTCTTATTAGGCTGGACAGGGGACAATGGTGATCCTGATAACTTCATCTACACACTATTGGATGAAGACAGCATAGGCGGTAACAACTATACATTCTTTCAAAACGATAAAATGCATGACATTTTAATTGAAGCCCAGACAGACACAGATCAAGAGAAACGAAATGAACTGTATCAAAAAGCACAAGAGATTATTCATGACGAAGCGCCTTGGATTCCGTTAGTACATTCAATTCCAATGCTAGCAGGATCTAGTGATTTAAAAGGTTACCAGCCGCACCCAACTGGTTCAGAAGCTTTGACTGACGTGTATTTCGAATAAGCAAATAAGGGAGATCTTTTATCTCCCTTCAGCGTGTAGACAAACCCTCACATTCGGTGTCAGTCCTGCGTGCCGGTGCTCACGAATCTTAAATTCGCTCCGGTGCTCGTCCTTCCTAGACTTCAAAGGTTTTCAATCACGCTGAAAAGAAGACAAATAAAAAGGCGGTGAAAGCTGTTTGTTTGCTTATTGTATGAAACGAGCAGGAATGCTTATCCCAGTACTGATCGGAATGACTTTGGTCGTGTTTTCGATTATTCGGTTTATACCGGGGAATCCAGCACAGGTGATCTTAGGGCAGCGGGCAACAAAAAAAGCAGTAGAGCAATTAACCATCCAGCTTGGTTTAGACCAGCCATGGTACGTTCAATATGGTCATTACATGCTGGGCCTTTTAAAAGGTGATCTAGGGACTTCCATCAGGACAGGAGCGGCTATTGCCCAGGAAATGAAGCCTTACTTATTTGCGACGTTAGAATTGACATTTTTTGCGATGGTACTGGCGATTTTTGTGGGAGTGAATGCAGGAATCATCAGTGCCTGGTTTAAGCATTCTTTCTTTGATTATGTCGCGATGTTTATTGCTCTCATCGGGGTGTCTATGCCTATTTTCTGGTTAGGCTTAATGGGACAGTGGCTGTTCTCGATCGAATTAGGCATTTTGCCGACAACGGGTCGAGAAAATGTGAGGAATCCAGTGGAGTCAATCACTTATATTCATACGCTGGACACGCTTTTGCAAGGTCGGTTTGATCAATTCACTGACAGCATTAAGCATTTGATTTTACCAAGTACAGCTCTCGCAACCATTCCTGCTGCGATTATTGCGAGGATTACGAGGGCGAGTATGCTGGAAGTGCTCCATTCAGATTTTATTCGAACGGCAAAAGCAAAAGGGGTACGTTCGTTTTTCATCATTTATCAGCATGGGCTGAAAAATGCGCTCATTCCAATTTTGACGATTATCGGTCTTCAGACAGGTCTCTTGCTTGGCGGGGCGATTTTAACCGAAACGATTTTTGCTTGGCCGGGAATTGGGCGGTATATATACGATGCCATCAGCTATCGTGATTACCCAGTCATTCAAACAGGTATTCTCGTTGTTGCGCTCATATTTGTCCTGATCAATTTCATTGTGGACATCTTGTATGCGGTCATTGATCCAAGGATCAAATATTAGAGAAGGGAGAGTGACAACATGGAAGCGCAAAAAGAGCTTCAAACACCCAAACCAAAAGAAGAACGCTCTCAATCACTGATTCTTGAATCGATGAAGCAGTTCTTTCAGCACAAGCTGGCAGTTATTGGCAGTGTGATTGTCTTTTTATTTCTCATTCTGGCAATCTTTGCACCACTCATTGCTCCTTATGGCATCAATGAACAATCACTTGGTGAGCGGTTTAGTGCGCCTTCAGCTGCGCACTGGTTTGGTACAGATGACTTCGGCAGAGATATATTTTCTAGAGTCGTTCATGGATCGAGGATTTCCTTATGGGTGGGTTTCTTCTCGGTTCTTGGGTCTGTCATTTTAGGTACACTGCTTGGATTGATGGCGGGCTATGGGGGAAGAGTGCTGGATGCCGTGATCTCTAGACTGTTTGATATTTTACTGGCCTTTCCTAGCATTCTATTAGCGATTGCTATTGTTTCCATCTTAGGTCCTTCCTTACAAAATGCGCTTATTGCCATTGCGATTATTAACGTCCCGACCTTTGGGCGGCTGGTTCGTTCAAAGGTGCTGAGCATTAAACAAGAAGAATACGTCCTAGCAGCAAAGGCAGTTGGGATGTCACACCGACGCATCGTCCTGCGTCATATCCTACCAAATAGTATGGTGCCAGTGATCGTACAGGCGACGCTTGCCATCGGAACAGCGATTATTGAAGCGGCAGCTTTGGGTTTTTTAGGATTGGGTGCACAGGCGCCGAATCCGGAGTGGGGGAAAATGCTAGCCGATGCGAGACCTTATCTCGTTCAAGCGCCATGGACTTTATTCTTCCCAGGGATTGCGATCATGCTGACGGTTCTTGGTTTTAATCTGATGGGAGATGGCTTAAGAGACACACTTGATCCCAAAATGAAAAAAATAAAATAAGACCGATTCTTTTTGGAATCGGTCTTATCTGCTTAGGCTTCTTTTTCTTCTGTCTCAATTTCACTATCTTTTGGGTGATACGTTTGAAAGCTTGTAATCAATGTATCTAAATGCTCCAATTCATCACGGTATTCGATGATGCTGGACATCACATTCAGCATATTGTAATCGAGCAAGTCGTTCTCTTGGTTTTGCTGATGCTGAATAAATGACTTTGTTAATGTTTCAAGTCGAAAAGAGCACTCATTTTGAAAATCATCGTCCTGCGGCTTCATTTTTCCAACAAACTTCATCAAAGTGCGCTCATGCCAATAGAGTAAATAATCAATCTCATCAGTTAAGCTGTCCCTGAAATGCTCTGGCATCAAATGAATTTCATTTTCTAATTTATGCAGTTTTTTCAGCAAGTATAGAGCTCGATTTGACGTCATAATCGCCTGTCTGAATAACACCAGCTTTCTTGATTTTACATACGTGGTTTTCTTTAAATAGCTTCGTTCTTCTTTGTATAACAAGTAAATGTGATCTAATTTGATCATACGTTCTTTTATTTGGTCGATGTCATCCTTTAAAGTGGAATGATCAGTAGACTGTCTGGAGCTCAGACGGATCCATTTTAAAATCTCCTCTGTATTTTCCATAATGTGATGAACGAGCTTTGTTTCATACTTTGGCGGCAGGAAAATTAAATTCACTAAAAATGAAGATAGCACCCCTAGCACCACAGTAGCTGTTCGGATTAAGGCAAAGGAAAGGAAATGATCCCCTGCACTTTCTAAAATCGCGATGACGGTTACAAGTGCAATCGGAATCGTGTGTTCAATCTTCAGCTTTAAATTAATGGCGATGACCATGACGGCTGTTAAACCGATAATGACAGGTCCTGTGCCGAAAAGCAGACCGAACGTAATGGCAAGTGCTGCTCCAATAATATTGGCTTGCACTTGGTCAACAATCGTTAAAAACGATCGATAAATAGATGGCTGGATAGCAAATACAGCTGCAATTCCCGCGAAGACGGGCGTTGGCAACCCAAGCCATGTTGCCAGGTAAAGCGCGAGTACAATGGCAATACCAGTTTTTAAAATACGGGCTCCAAGTTTCATTGGTTTTGTCCCTGCATTCCTTTCTTTTTGATAATAGATGATCACTCGTCATATATCATAAATATTTTGATGAAACAACTAAGTAATATACAGCGGTCTTCCGAAATATTCAAGTGGTTTTTGAAAGTTCATGAAAACATCAAAAGAAGGTATTGTGAAAGAATGTAACAGATTCAATCGTTTTTGACAATCAAGAGCTGGTAAATAAAAAAACAGACGCAGTGATTTACGTCTGTTTTTGACTCGATTATGACTTTTTTAGCTGTTCAAACGCATGATCCACCGCTTGTAACGTATCAGAAATATCCTTTTTAGTATGTGCGATGGTTAAGAACCAAGCTTCATATTTAGAAGGGGCAAGGTTAATACCTTGCGTGAGCATCAATTTGAAGAAGCGGGCGAACATCTCGCCATCCGTATTTTCAGCCTGCTCATAGTTCACAATCGTTTCTTTTGTGAAATAAATGGTGAGAGCACCTTTTAAACGATTCACTGTAATATCTATTTGATGTTTTTTGGCATGGGCTAAGATTCCTTCTTCTAACATAGCACCAAGCTGATCAAGACGCTCGTAGACTCCGTCTTCTTTTAACACTTCCAAGCATGCAATTCCAGAAAGAATTGATGCCGGATTTCCTGCCATCGTGCCAGCTTGATAGGCTGGTCCAAGCGGAGCGACTTGCTCCATAATTTCTTTTTTACCGCCGTAAGCACCGATTGGAAGACCACCGCCAATAATTTTACCTAATGCGGTGAGGTCAGGTTTTACTTGAAGCAAATCCTGTGCACCGCCATACATAAAGCGGAAAGCTGTAATGACTTCATCATAGATCACGAGTGCACCTTTTTCATGAGTGAGGTCATTGACCTGCTGCAAGAAACCGTCCTTAGGCTCCACAATGCCAAAGTTCCCAACAATTGGCTCAACAAGGACAGCCGCGATTTCAACGCCCCATCGATCTAAAGCTTCTTTATAGCTATCGATATCATTAAATGGAACGGTAATGACTTCATTGGCGATGCTTTTTGGTACGCCCGCTGAATCTGGAGTTCCTAAAGTGGAAGGACCAGAGCCGGCTGCAACGAGCACAAGATCAGAATGGCCGTGATAGCACCCAGCAAATTTAATGATCTTTGTTCTGCCTGTATAAGCGCGAGCCACACGAATCGTGGTCATCACCGCTTCTGTACCTGAATTGACAAAACGAACTTTATCCAAAGCGGGCATCGCTTCCTTCAGCATTTTCGCAAATGTGACTTCATGCTTCGTTGGTGTTCCGTAAAGGACACCCGTCTCAGCCGCTTTCGTGATGGCTTTTGTAATATGAGGATGAGCATGGCCTGTAATAATGGGGCCGTATGCTGCCAGATAATCGATATAGCGGTTTCCGTCAACATCCCAAAAATAAGCGCCTTCTCCTCTTTCCATTGCAACGGGTGATCCGCCGCCTACTGCCTTATATGAACGAGATGGGCTGTTGACCCCTCCAACAATATGCTCTAGCGCCTCTTGATGTAATTTTTCTGATTCTGTGAATTTCATAAATAGCCTCCTATCTCAACGTATCACGTCGTCTATCATTATTTTAACATGCCGATGCAAGTGTCCTTAGTTGAATATCCTCTCAAAATTGGATAGGCTATTTAAAAAATAGGTTGGAGGGATTGTGTCATGATAATCGAAGTGGGGCAGCAAGTACCTGATATTGAATTAACCCGTGACAACGGGGAGAAAGTAACGCTTTCTGATTTTAAAGGAAAACATATTGTCCTTTATTTCTATCCAAAAGATATGACGCCAGGCTGTACAACAGAAGCATGCGATTTCCGTGATCGCCATCAAAGCTTTGCGGACTTAGATGCCGTCATTATAGGCGTAAGCCCAGACAGTCAGGACAAGCACCAAAAGTTTAAAGAAAAACATGATTTACCGTTCCTGCTTCTTGTAGATGATGAACAGAAATTGTCTGAAGCATTCGGAGTTTGGAAGCTGAAAAAGAACTTTGGCAAAGAATACATGGGAATTGAGCGCTCAACGTTTCTTATTAATAAAGAAGGAACGCTTGTGAAGGAATGGCGAAAAGTAAAGGTAAAAGACCATGTAGAAGATGCGCTTGAGGAACTGAAAGCTCACGCTTAATATGATCACAGAATGAGATCGGCAGACATGCCGGTCTATTTTGTAAAGAAGAATAGGTAAAAAAGAGGATTGTAATTGACAAAGTTTCGGCTGTGGGGGTACACTATTTATAAAGATTATAATGTAAGAATATTTTTGAAGAGAGGTGCATGATGAAATGGCTGCTCACGAACTAAAAGACGCTTTAGATGCTTTAAAAGAAACCGGTGTTCGAATTACTCCGCAGCGCCATGCCATCTTGGAGTTTCTCGTAAATTCTATGACTCACCCAACCGCGGACGATATATATAAAGCACTTGAAGGGAAATTTCCAAATATGAGTGTAGCAACGGTTTACAACAATTTACGAGTCTTCCGGGAATCTGGATTAGTAAAGGAATTAACGTATGGGGATTCCTCAAGCCGATTTGATTTTGCGACATCTGACCATTACCATGCGATTTGTGAAAACTGTGGAAAAATCGTTGACTTTCACTATCCTGGCCTTGATGAAGTAGAACAGCTTGCATCCCATGTGACGGGCTTTAAAGTCAGTCATCATCGCTTGGAGATCTATGGAACTTGTCAAGAATGCGCGAAAAAAGAAAATCATTAATGAAAAAGCTGACCAGTCGAAAGGTCAGCTTATTTTCATGACTTTTTTCGATTGTAGGATTCATCAAACTCTTTACCTTCTAATGCTGGATCGAGTGTGAGCGGCTCTCTGCAATGCATGCACATGTCCACTCGTCCGAGCACCTTTGTTTCCTTCTCACAGCTTGGACAAACGACTCGTATGGCCTTCGTAGACAGCATGCCAATCCAAAAGTAAACAACTGTACTTAATCCGATCGATAAGACGCCGAGCAGCATAAAGAAAGTCGACAGCCAGATCGATTCTTTAAAGAACACACCGATATACATGATCAAAAAACCAACAAAAACCAAACTCAGTGCAAATGTTCTGATTTTATTAATCTTACTGGAGTATTTCGCCATCCCTAGTCCCCCTTATCTCCAATATAGCACATTTTACCTTTCCGTTTGAATTAGTTATAGAGTTTTGTGAATAAATTGCTTATAATGATTCAATGATCTTTTTTCATGTGTTGAAGGAATTTTGATTCTATGAGGAGAAATACATAGCAATTAGAGAAGAACTTTACACCCGAGTATTGGAGGAATCACTATGGAAAATCTTCTCCGTCCTATTTATCAAGAGAGAGCAAGCCATCCAGATACATTAGCTGTGATCATAGTAGAAAGAAGACATAAAGTATCTTCAGAAACGGATAACTTTGATGCTGCACTTCTTGTCATTGTAAAGGAAGCAAAAGAGCCTTTATTTATCAAACACTATGAATCCGATAACCAAACAGCTTCTTTAAATGTTGTCACAGATGATCAGCTAAAGGAATGGATTACCCTCGGCACGAACCGCCGAATCATTGATTGGATTTTGAATGGCAAAGTTCTTTTTGATCGAAATGAATATATTTTTAACTTGATTGATGAACTGAGTACATTCCCGTTTTCAAACCGTAAGCTCAAAATCGGTTTAGAATATGGCAAGCTCATTCGCAGATATATAGAAGGAAAAGCATTTTTTGAATCAAATCAATTCCTTGATGCATATAATTCCATTGTGCATGCACTGCATCATTTGGCACGTATCGAAGTCATTGATAAAGGCTTCCATCCAGAAGTGACGGTTTGGAACCAAGTGCGACATATGGAGCCGGAAGTATATAAACTTTATTCAGAACTGATTGAAAGCCACGAAAGCCTGCATAAGCGTTTAGAACTGTTATTTTTAGCAAATGATTTTTTGATCCATTCAAAAGCAGAAATTGGTGCCGCCCATTTGCGTCATGTCATGGAGCAGCAGGATATTTGGCTTTTTGGAGAGCTTCTTGCGCATCCTGACCTCAAGTATTTCACGCCTGACCTTAGCGTCATGATTGATTTCTTTGTGGAAAAAGGAATTGTTCAAGTGGAGCCAATTGAGACAAAGGGACAAAAAATCTATCATCGAGGATATTTTGTGAAAAAAGATGTTGACGCCTGAATATTATGATGGTATATTATTATACGTCGCTAATGAGCAACTGAGTTGCTTTGAAAGAAAAGCTGACAAAAAGAATTTCAAAAAAACACTTGACGCATACAGTGCTCAAATGTTATATTAAGAAAGTCGCCTATGAGCGACAATGAGTATGA
>NZ_NKHG01000274.1 GCF_002744245.1 Bacillus pumilus
ATGATCTTTGAAAACTAAACAAGACAAAACGTACCTGTTAATTCGAGTTTTTATAAAAAAATCCTATGATATTTCATAGGTAGTCAGTCAAACTGACGAGGCAGGAATGATCACATGCTAAGTTCGCTATATCATGTAGCAATGTGGCCGATCACCCTCTCAGGTCGGCTACGCATCGTCGCCTTGGTGAGCCATTACCCC
>NZ_NKHG01000275.1 GCF_002744245.1 Bacillus pumilus
AAAGGAGGAAGCACGATGAACGAAAACAACCCGATTATCTCATCTGTAATTGAAAAACTAAACCGCCAGTATGCAAAAGAACAGGCTTTTCAAGCACGTTATGATCACCATATCTCACAAAAATATGAAGCAATGGCAGGTTTTTATGATGGTTGGAGCAGTAGTGAAGATGCCAAAAATCATCACGCATTGAGTGCTAGCCT
>NZ_NKHG01000276.1 GCF_002744245.1 Bacillus pumilus
GTACCCGAAATCGCACGCAGGAGCTTTCAGAAAGAGAGTTAAGAGAGCTTATGGGTATTTATCGCCCAACATATAAAAGAGGGCGTGGCGGGGCATTTAAAAGCAAATAAAAGGGGGTGGTATTTTGAAAGATTTAATCAAGGAATATAAAGCAGCATTAAAAGAAACTAAAAGGAGTTTGGCAGCATCTACAGACGAAGGAGAAATGAAAACGTACCGTTCAATGATTTCCGATTTAGAGTATGCGATTGAGTGGATGGAAACACAAAGGCAACCAAGCGCAAGGCGTGGCATGGATCGCCGTTCCTATTATGAACGCACAATATTCACAACAATAGAAGTCCTTGACTTCCTATATTCAACATACCACGTTCCCGAATCTGACCCGCTAGCAGTAAACGAAAATGAACTAGATTTACTCGAATATGCTATGTCTACGTTGACGGA
>NZ_NKHG01000074.1 GCF_002744245.1 Bacillus pumilus
AACATTCGTGAGCACCGGCACGCAGGACTGACACCGAATGCGAGGGTTTGTCTACACGCTGAAAGCACTTGCCCTATGAGGCAAGTGCTTTTTTAACGACTCCGCTTTAACTTTTTGAGTGCTTCGTATTTTCCATACTGCTTTTTTAGTTCTGTATATAATTCGTCCAGTTGAATAAAGCAGTGATATTGGGTAGGTTTCAGCAAAATGAACTCTAATCGTTCCGTCCAATTAATGGGGGCCACAGGAAACGTTTCTTGTTTAATGTCTACCCATTCGACCGTTTGAAACCGCTCCCCTTTGATCCAATAAAACATTGCAATCATACTGATGATCCCTTGAAGCATATCCTCCTCTTCACAACGGGATTTTCTTGTTTGAAAACGAGGAAGCATTTTTTCTTTTAATTCATTCCAAAGCTCGAACATCAAAGGAACATATTCTTCTGTTTTCTGCCACGGAAGCCCGTCTGTTAAAGGTTCTGAAGATAGATCAAATGCGAGTGGATTGAGCCTTAGGATGTCTATTCGTTCGCCTTTTATCTCTGTCTTTTTCTCTTTTTGCTTTTCGACGTATGAGGTGAAAATAGTTGCCGCACTCATGCTAGCTTCACCAGCCCTTTTTTCAGCCTCTTCTGCCCTTCTCTACACATATCAAGCAGCGGACAAGACGCACATTGCGGCCGCTGTGCCTTGCAATGATATCTGCCAAAAAAGATCAATTGATGATGGGTGACGGACCAATCTTCTTTTGGCACCTTCTTCATTAACGTCTGCTCTACTTCCAGAACAGAATCTTTCCAGCGGCAAATCCCAAGGCGTTTACTAACTCGTTCTACGTGTGTGTCTACAGCAATAGCCGGAATCCCAAAAGCGACTGATACCACCACATTTGCTGTTTTTCGTCCAACACCCGGAAGCTTGACTAGCTCGTCTCGGTCCCTTGGCACTTCACCGCCATATTCTTCAATCAGCATTTTGCTTAATTTTTGAATGTTTTTTGCCTTATTTCGATATAGACCAATTGAGCGAATATCTTGCTGCAATTCTTCAAGTGGCACACTTAAATAGTCTTCAGGTGTTTTATATTTTTGAAATAGTGTTTTGGTCACTTTGTTCACAAGAACGTCTGTACATTGAGCCGAGAGTGCGACAGCGATCACAAGTTCAAATGGATTAGAATGAACAAGCTCACACTCAGCCTCTGGAAACATGTCTCCTATGATATCTAAACACTCATTGATTTGTTTTTTTGATAACATGCCTTCTCCTTTTTTGGTTATTGTTCCAGCCAATTATAAAAAGGAACTTGTCGTTTATAAGATGCAGTCTCTTCTTTTGATGGTGGTGCTTTTTGCTGCGAACGGAAATGCTGGCTATGTTCTTTTGCTTCTGCCGCTGTTTTCAGCCCTTTCTTTTTCCACTCAAACAAAATTCGATCGATATAACGGAAATTTAATTTTCCTGATAAAACCGCTTCTCTTAGCGCTAAACGAATCATTGTCGCATCATGGTGGTCTTGATCCATCCAGATAGAGAGCGTTTCTCCTTCAAGAGGAGACAGGGGTCTGCCGAATTCATCTTCAAATAGTGCATATAAAGACTTTTCGGCCTGTACATGATCCTTCTCTGTTTCTTTCGCTTGTTTCGCTTCTAAAAAGTCATATAACATGCCCCACAAAGGCTCTACTGAGTAGCGGTCATGCTGAATGCCAGATCTGTCTTCAAACGGCTGAATCGAAATAAATCCCTTTTGAATCAAATGCTGAACCATATATGCACACTCTTCCGCTGAGATGGTCATGCCATTAGATAGCTCTTCAAATGTTTGAAAGAAAACGCCTTGTTCTTCGTTCATTTTAATCTTTAGCATGACGAGCAATTGTGATTCATTCAGTCCTAGCTGCTCATAATGAGCAATCAGCAAATTAGGCAAACTTGTTGACCCCATTTGCTGCATATCAATAAATTGCTGCCTATTCATAATCGGATACACCTCTTCACATTTAGTATATCACGTTTTATTTCACGTGCCCCGAGAAAAGACGTTTGAAAAAGCCTCCATTTGTTGGAGGCTTTCATGTCTTAAGGATATAAACGGTTTAATAATCTCGGGAATGGAATGGTTTCACGCACATGCGGCGCTCCACTAATCCAAGCAACAGTACGTTCAAGTCCAAGACCAAAACCTGAATGCGGTACAGAACCATATTGTCTTAATTCTGTGTACCATTTGTAAGTTTCTTGATCTAACCCGTGTTCTTTTAATCTTGCTTCAAGTAGCTCTAAATCATGAACACGCTCAGAACCGCCGATAATCTCTCCATAGCCTTCTGGTGCAATTAAGTCTGCACAAAGCACTACATCGTCTCGATCTGGTGCTGGCTGCATATAAAACGGTTTTAATGATGTTGGGTAATGAGTAATAAATACCGGTTTATCATAGCTTTCAGCGATCGCTGTTTCATGAGGCGCCCCGAAGTCATCTCCCCATTCAATATCATCAAATCCTTTATCCTGCAAGAATTTAATCGCTTCATCATAAGTGATGCGCGGGAATGGTGCTTTGATATTTTCTAATTTTTCTGTATCACG
Organism: Bacillus pumilus; assembly: GCF_002744245.1. Taxonomy (GTDB): domain Bacteria; phylum Bacillota; class Bacilli; order Bacillales; family Bacillaceae; genus Bacillus; species Bacillus pumilus_M. Next base: position 2,595 of record NZ_NKHG01000074.1, read on the forward strand.
GCCAAGTATGTGCAGCTCCACTTTACAATTTTCTAGTACACTTTGAACAACGTGAGACACATAATGTTCTTGGTACTCGAGGTTTTCATTAAATTCTACAAAAGCCATCTCTGGCTCGATCATCCAAAACTCGATCAAGTGGCGTTTTGTTTTAGATTTTTCCGCTCTAAATGTTGGGCCAAATGAGAATACTTTTCCGAGTGCCATCGCAGCAGCTTCCATGTAAAGCTGTCCACTTTGAGACAAATAAGCATCTTCATCAAAGTATTTGGTAGCGAATAGCTCAGTTGTTCCTTCAGGTGCACTTCCTGTTAAGATAGGTGGGTCCACTTTAACGAAGCCTTCTTGATGGAAAAACTCATATGTAGCACGAATAATTTCGTTTCGGATTTTCATAATGGCATGCTGTTTTTTTGAACGGAGCCATAGATGACGGTGATCCATTAAAAATTCTGTCCCATGTTCTTTTGGGGTAATTGGGTAATCTGTTGCTTCGTGAATGACTTCAATGGATTTGACTTGCAGTTCAAAACCAAGTGGTGAACGTTCATCTTTTGTGACTTGTCCTGTCACATATACAGAAGTCTCTTGTGTGACTGATTTCGCAAGTTTAAAGACATCCTCTTCCACTTCTGCTTTTACAACGACTCCTTGAATAAAGCCTGTCCCGTCACGCAGCTGCAAAAATGCAATTTTTCCGCTTGAACGTTTATTGGCAATCCATGCGCCGATTGTTACTTCTTCATCGACGTGTTTGAACACTTGATTAATAGTTGTTTTCAACATATTTCCCTCCAAAGCCAGAAAGAAACTCACCTTTTCGTCAGGTGTGATTCTTTTTTCATAAATTTTATTATAACCGTTCTAAATCAGCATGGTCAACGCAAAGACAGGAGAAACTACGGTGTTAAATTTTTTTCTACTCGTCCTGTTGTAAAATCGACATAGCTGAAGCTATATTGCTTGTTCTCATTCAAGTAGGTCACTTCCCAAAGGAGTACGTCACCTTCTCTTGCTAATTTGACGTCCTTGAGCTTAGAGACGGTGTTCTCCTTTTGAACGGCTTGCACTGCTTGATTTGAGGTGATTCCTTCTTTTGGTTTTTTTGCGATCACTTTTTCTTTTTTGCTAGCAGGTACCCATACATACATCGTTTCATTTTGTTTGTTTTTTCCTTCAACAATAAATTGTTTTTCTTTCCCGACAAAGGTTTCCACTTGCTCTACTTGTTCTAATTGTGCTTGTTGTTTTGCTCGTTCAATCGCTGCCTCATGACCTTGTTCTTTTTGCCCCATTGCAATCTGATATATCCAAGCAAAGCTAATGATGCCAATGAGTAAAACGAAAGCCACAATGGACGAAATAATCCAGACTATTCTTTTCATGTCAAGCTTCCCCTATGTGCGATAAATTGTAAATATCGCTTGATTTTGATTTTCTTGATCTAATGCTAATCCAAACATAAGATCTTCTCTTTTAAGCGTTCTGTTCAACAAGTCAACGATTTTGTAAAGATCTTCTGAGTGCTGAATTTGAACAGTTGAAAGTACCTCTATTTTACTTTCCACTTTTAATTCCTCCTCGGTACGTAAATATTGTTAGTCATACTTTTCTGCGTGCGAACCGATACTATTTTTACAACGGAACACAAAAAGCCGTTAAGATAAATTAACTCCAAACCCACACCAGCTAAAGGCCGCTTATGACAGCGGCTTTTCGTTGTTTAGCTTCTCAATATACACCGTAAGTGATTCCTTTGACATCTCATGGACAGGTGCATGAGGGAGTGATTCTAAAAATAGTTTTCCGTACGAAGCAGTTTTCACTCGGCGGTCTAAGATCAGCAATGTACCAATATCTTTTTCAGAGCGAAGCAGGCGCCCTGCTCCTTGCTTAAAGGTTAACACAGCTTCTGGGAGAGCGACGGCTTTAAAAGGATTCTTCCCTTGTTTTTTAGCGGCTTCACATTTTGCTTCAATAAGCGGTGAATCAGGCGGCCGAAAAGGAAGTCTTGCCATAATGACGGTCGTCAGCTCTGAGCCTGGAAAATCGACTCCTTCCCAAAAACTGCCCGTACCAAGCAAAATCGCTTGCTTTGCTAATTTGAACATTTTCGTCAATTTTACAGGACTTCCACCTGTCAGACCTTGAGCAAACAGGGCCGAATGCATGCCTTCTGTTTTAAGCTCTTCATATACTGCTTTTAACATTTCATGTGAATTAAACAAGACCAATATCTTCGCTTGATGCTGCTTCTCCATGATCTTGACGTATTCTGCTGCTTGCTTCACATAGTCTCGTTCATCACGGTTTGTGATCGCTGGCATGTCGGCCGGTACAACAACCTTGAGCTGTTTTTCAAGTTCAAAAGGTGAATCAATTTGGACAAGGTGCGGGTAAAAATCTTGCAGTCCAAATCGCTCCAAGCAATAATCAAAACGATGATTGACTGTGAGCGTTCCTGATGTAAGGACCACACTTTTTTTGTTCATAAAAAATCGATCAGCCAAAAGCTCTCCTGTATCTAGCGGCTGTGCATGCATAAAGACAGCATTTTTGGCACCCTTTGCATCAATTTCGATCCAAACCGTTTCATCATTTTTCGGTTCAAAAATAAACCTGTACAGCGTACTGCAAAATGTATGCATAAACGACATGACTTGATCGTATTCCTCGGCTTCAAAGGCAAAGTGTTCTGTCAGCTGATCATTTTTTTGAAGAAGCTCATTTTTTTGCTGCTCATACAGCTTTTCACAAGCAATTAACAAGGAACAGAGCTTACTCGCTGTCTCTTTAATCCGTTTCCACTGAGCGTGTTTTGAATGATGACGCACTCTATGAATGAGACGATTGATATCCGCTTTTGGTTTTGTCCTTTTAACAAAAGAGTGGACTGTGCTAAAAAATGCGTCACTTTCCATTTGAAGCTGATTTAGATATTCATCCATTTCGATAAAGGTATCCGTTTGTAAACCCGCGCCATGAAATCTCTTTTTCAGTTTCTTTAACAGCCCGCCTTGTAAGGAGCCTAGCTGTGTTAACTTCGCATGAAGCTGAATATAAGAGGCACTGTCACCCAGCGTTTCATTGGCTGTTTTCTCAAAATGATGAGCCTCATCAATGACATACACGTCTGCATGCTGAAAGATAGATGAGGCTTCCGTTTGTGATAAAAGCAGGCGGTGATTCGTTAAAATTAAATCGGCTGTTTGTGCTCTTTTTTTGGCCCGTTCATAAAAGCAATATTCTTTAAAGCGACGCTTTTTCGATGTAAACGGCATGTGCACACAGGAAATTCGATCTTTTATATTGGCAGCTCCTGACGGTAAATTCAATTCAGACAAATCACCCGTCTCTGTTACAAGCAGCCACATTAATATTTGCGCTTTTGTTAAGACAATATCATAGTTGTCATCTTCCTCATGCAGTACATGCTCAAACTTATCTAAACAAATATAATGCGCTCGCCCTTTGAATACACAGGCAGCTGGCTCAAATGGGAGCAATTGATTGAGCAGCGGGACATCCCGCTGAAACATTTGCTGCTGCAAAAGAATGGAATATGTACTGATAATGACTGGTTTTCCTGATTTTTTTGCCTCTAAAGCAGCTGGAATGAGGTAAGCTAGCGTTTTCCCAATGCCAGGTGCTGCTTCAATTAATGCGTAGGCTCTTTCATGAAACACATCTCTCACTTTATTCATCATTGTGAGCTGACCTTCTCTTACTTCATAGCCTTCTAAAGTTAGCGGAAGCTTTTCTTTTATTTCTTCAAACAACCGCTCGTCATCTGCTACTACTGAATGTGTCGTCTCAGTTATGTGATTGGTCACATCTTTTACAGCAAATGAGCCGACTTCAACAAAAGAATTTTCCTGAGTAGAATGACTCATCTCAAGCTGCTTAATTAACAGTCCTATATCACTTAAGAGAAATGACGATAATCTGCGCAGCTGCTTTAACACATTTGGCGGTGTATGTCTTAATTGATGTAACAGCGTTAAAAATAACATGGCAGTAACTTCCGCATCACTATCCGCTCGATGCGGGTGGTCATGTGGAAGCATGAGCTCTTCACTTAATTCAGTTAACTTATAACCTTCAAGCTCAGGATAAAGAATTCTAGAAATTTCAACTGTATCAATTGCTAGCACATCCAGCTCATTTTTCCCGCATGCTTTTAGTTCATCATTTAAAAAGTTCAAGTCAAAATGAACATTGTGCGCAACAAAATAGGCACCATGTATGAGGTCATACACCTCTTGGGCAATGTCCTCAAAAAACACCGCATCGTCAACCATGTGCTGTTTAATACCTGTCAGCTGTTCAATAAATCCAGGGATTGCCTTTCCTGGGTTCACATATCTTGAATACCGTTCGACAATTTGTCCATTTTCAATGACCACCGCAGCAATTTGAATGATTTTATCACCCTTTTTTGGTGAATTTCCGGTGGTTTCAATATCAACGACAACAAACCTTTGATCGGTCATAAAATGGACACCTCAATTCTTCGTTCCACTCTTAGTGAAACACAATCTGGGCAATATAGCTGAAACAGAACAGTTTTATGAAACTGTTCTGTTTACAAGCAGCATGCGTTATAAAATCGTTCTCGCAGGCTCTTGCCCAATCATTTGTTCAATTTGATTTTGTTTATTTAACACGACCACTTTTGGTGTATGTGTCTTTGCTTCTTCTTCTGACAACAACCCATAAGCGATAATAATGACTTCATCTCCTGGCTGAACCAATCTTGCCGCCGCACCATTTAAACAAATGACACCGCTCTTTCTTTCACCAGGAATAATATATGTTTCAAGTCTAGCTCCATTGTGATTATTGACAATTTGCACTTTCTCATTTGCCATCATGCCTGCCGCATCAAGTAAATCTTCATCGATTGTAATACTGCCTACATAATGTAAGTTGGCTTCTGTCACAGTTGCTTTATGGAGTTTCGAGGTCATAAAGGTTCTATACATGTTTTTCACCGCTTTCAGGAACATGGAAAATCACATTATCAATCAATCTTGCGCGTGAGAATTTTACCGCAATGGCAATAATGACCTTGCCTGATAGTTGTTGAAGTTGGTCAAGTTCAGGATATGAGTAAATCTCAATATAATCAATTTCTCCACTTGTTTGAAGAAGCTCCTCTTCAACTAACTGATAAATACGCTGTGGATCACGTTCTCCTTTTTCAACAGCTGTCTGTCCTTTTTTTAAGGCCCGGTATAGAGCGGGTGCTTCCTGTCTTTCTGTCTCAGACAAATAGACATTTCTTGAGCTTTTCGCTAAACCGTCTTCTTCTCGAACTGTTGGAACAGACACAAGGTGAAGATCAAAGAAGAAATCCTTGATCATCGCATCTATCACAGCGACTTGTTGTGCATCCTTTAGACCAAAGTATACATTTGTTGGGGCAACAAGATGAAAGAGCTTTGTGAGAACAGTGACAACACCGTCAAAATGCCCTGGACGTTTCTTCCCGCATAAGACATCTGTTCGTTTTTGAACAGTCATCGTAATCGATGGTTCACCTTGATACATTTCCTTCACATTAGGTGTAAATAAAATATCCACTCCTGCTTCCTCTGCAAGGCGCTGGTCTCTTTTCATATCTCTTGGATATGCTTCGAAGTCTTCGTTCGGTCCAAATTGCAAAGGGTTGACAAAAATGCTCATCACCAAAATGTCATTTTGCCCTCTTGCCTCTTTTGCCAAAGTTAGATGTCCTTCATGAAGGAAGCCCATTGTCGGTACAAAGCCTATGGAATGCTGCTTCTTTTGATGTTGTTTTATGAGTTCTGTTAGCTCTTGAATATGGGTGACAACCTTCATTTCTTGATTCCCCCATATAAACCATCAAGGACTTCTTCTTTGAGATGAAAGGTGTGTGCTTGCTCTGGAAACGTGCGTGCTTTTACTTCTTTCGTATATTGAATGAGCGCATCTTCTAATGCTGCATCAATTTGCGCATATTGTTTCACAAATTTAGGTGTTCTAGACACGCCGTATCCCACGACATCATGGTAAACGAGAACTTGTCCGTCTGCCTCGGCTCCAGCACCAATTCCAATGACAGGAATCTTCAGCATGTCAGTAATGCGTTTTGTCAGTTCACCAGGTACACATTCTAGCACAAGTGCGATCGCACCTGCTTCCTCACATTTCAGACTATCTTCAATCAATTTTTGAGCACTCTCTAGGTCTTTTCCTTGCACTTTATAGCCGCCAAGCACACCGACTGATTGAGGTGTGAGGCCTAAATGACTGACGACAGGAATTCCACCTCTTGTTAACGCTTGAATGGATTCAAATACTCCGTCTCCGCCTTCTAGCTTTAGGGCATCAGCACCGCTTTCTTGCATGATTCGTGCTGCATTTTTCATCGTTTCTTCTAATGAATAATGATAAGACATAAATGGCATATCGGTCACAATAAATGTGTCTTTTGCGCCTCTTTTGACTGCTTTTGTGTGATGGATCATATCATCTATCGTCACTTGTACTGTTGAATCAAGTCCAAGTACGACCATCCCAAGTGAGTCACCAACTAAGATCATGTCGACTTCCGCTTTTTCTGCTTGCTTTGCAGCTGGATAGTCGTATGCTGTCAGCATCACAATAGGTTCGTTTTGTTCTTTCATTTTGAAAAAATCTAGCTTTGTTTTCATTTGTTCCTCCTCATTCTGGAGAGGAGATGGCTTGCCTCACATCACATGTTCTTTTCTCTCATGCGCAGGCGAATCATCCCTCTGTCCAAGTCCCTTAGGATCAAGGCAGAAATTAATCAAATTTTTCTTCCTAACAGGTACAGTTCTTTTTCAGATACTGCCCACACGAAGTATATCAAAAATGTGCCGGGTGTTCCACTTAAGTTGACTTCATCTCTATGTCTGCGGAGTAGATTTTTTGGATACCCTCTGTCGTTTCAAGTAATAGGACACCTTCATCATTGATTCCGAGCGCCGTTCCTGTATATTGCCCATTGACGGTGCGGGCGACTATATGTTTACCGATGGTCATCGTATACGATTCCCATAATTGTTTGATCGGTGCAAACCCATGCTTCATGTAATCATCATACCTTCTTTCGAAGATGTACATGATGCTTTGTATCAGCGCAGCTCTGTCTACCTTTTCATCCAGTTCCATTCGCACACTTGTGGCTACATCCTTTAGTTCATCAGGAAAATCGTCTGCCGTTTGGTTCACATTAATGCCTGGGCCGATAATCACCGCATGAACCTGGTCAGCTTCTGCCTTTAATTCAGTCAGAATGCCAACGACCTTTTTTCCATTTAACAAAATATCGTTTGGCCATTTAATGGATGGACTGAGTCCTGTTTGCTGTGCAATTGCTTCTGTGATAGCTACAGATGCCAAAAGCGTCATTTGCGGCGCTTTATGCAATGGAATATCAGGCCGGATAATCAGACTCATCCAAATACCTGTCCCATTTGGTGAATTCCACGTTCTTTGGAGGCGCCCTTTTCCGTTAGTCTGGTGATCACTGACAACCAGCGTGCCGTGGGGCGCCCCTTCATTTACAAGGTCATGGGCGATAAGCTGAGTTGATGCGACTTCTTCTTGAAAGTAAATCTGTCTGCCAAATACCTCTGTTTCTAGACCAAAAAGAATTTCGTCCTCACTGATTTTGTCCGGTTTACGAAGCAGGCGGTATCCTTTTCTTCTGACGGCCTCTACCTCATAACCTTCTTTTCGTAAATCCTCAATGTGCTTCCATACAGCCGTTCGGGAGCATCCAAGCTCATCACATATTTGCTGGCTCGAGACAAAATCTTGCTCAGAGGTTGTAAACAATTCAATTAATCGTTTTCTAATTGCTGATCGCATGCTATGAGCCACTCCTCTATGGCTTCTTTTCGGTTTTCTAAATGGTTTTGCAGAACTGCTCTCTTCACTAAATCAAGCTCTTCTGCAATCCATTTACCTGATGTCTTTTGCCGAAAGGCCATTAAATCTTTTCCTGAAACTGCAAGGTCTTGAAGCTTTTTAATAGGCAGCGAATCATATGAACGCTTCGCCGCCTCTAGCTCGTCAAAGAAAATGCGGCGCTCATGCTTTAGCTGCGTAATTTTCAAACTGGATATTAGGACGTGTTCACCAGCGTCAAACATCTTTTCTGCATCCCAGTCACAATCGACGTATTTGCTGATGGCAACCGCCTCTTTTAGGAGCTTCGTTGACAGCTTCCATTCTTTTAATAAGGAGACAGCCTCCGTCTCATCTAGACGAAGCAAGTGGATAAAGGATCCCCATACCTCTTCTAGTCCATCTAATAAATAATATGGGAATGCTTGCAGGGATTCATTGAGCCTATTCGCTTTGAGACCTGGCAATTCTTCATACAATTTCGTTGAAATAAGCACCTTAATGGCTTGCTTACAATAGCGGCCTTTTAAAAGCTTCTCCATTTCAATCTTTTTGCGCTCAACAGATATGTTGGCAAGCAGATGCTTATCTTTTTTCATTGCATCAGCCGTTTCAGCAGACAGCTCAAAGCCAAGCTGACTTAAAAAGCGGACGGCTCTCATCATGCGAAGCGCATCTTCTTGGAAGCGGCACGCAGGATCTCCAACGGTTTGAATTCGTTTCCGCTCAATATCCTGTTTGCCCCCTACATGGTCAATGATCTCACCATTTATATCCATGGCCATTGCATTAATCGTTAAATCTCTTCTTAAAAGATCTTCTTTCAATGATGAGATAAACTCTACTTCTTTAGGTCTGCGAAAGTCTTCATATTCTGATTCACTTCGAAACGTAGTGACCTCATAGCTGACCCCATCATGTAAGACTATGACTGTGCCATGCTCCTTACCAACATCAACCGTTTTATGAAATAAAGACTCCACTACATCAGGTGTTGCATCTGTCGCAATATCAATATCCCCAATTTCTCGCCCTAAAAGAACATCTCTCACTGCTCCACCGACAAAGTAAGCTTGATAACCATGTTCTTGCAATGTATGTAAGACTGGGATCGCATGTGTGAATGGTTCATTCATCTTCATCATCACCTTCGATCAATTCTAGGTAAAGCTCTTCATACTCTCTCACAATTTTTTCAGAAGAGAAACTGGCCTGAACGCTTGACTGCGCTGCCATCGACACTTGTTGATGTAGCGCTTCATCCTTGAGTAACGAGATAGCATATTTTGCTGCTCCGTCTATATCGCCGAGCGGGACAAGAAATCCTGTCTCTCCATGTGTCATGACCTCTGGAATTCCACCAACATTTGTCCCAATACATGGTACCCCGCATGCCATTGCTTCAAGAAGTACAAGACCAAAGCTCTCCTTCTCAGAGAGCAGCAGCTTCAAATCACTCATCGAATAAAGCTCCTCCACCTTCTCTTGCTTTCCTAAAAATAACACACGGTCAGTCAGTCCTAGCTTTTTCACGAGTTCACATACAACTGATTTTTCAGGGCCATCACCAATGAGCAGCAGCTTTGCATTCACCTGTTCAGAAATCTTTTTAAAAACATGAATGACATCATGCACCCGCTTCACCTTTCGGAAATTCGATACATGGATAACGACCTTTTCGTCCTGTAAAAGACCATAATGTTTCTTCAGCACATCGTGATCTTCACGCAAATAAACACGCTCATCGACGAAATTATGGATCGTATCAATTTTTTTATCTGGATTAATCAGATCGTACGTCTGTGCAGCTAATGAATGCGACACAGCCGTTACACGGTCAGATGATTCGATGGCAAACCGAATCACTTCCTTTAATGATGGATCATAGCCTAAAACCGTAATATCCGTCCCGTGAAGCGTGGTGACAACTTTAACAGAGTGTCCTGTCATTTGCTTCGCTAAGAAGGCACAGACAGCGTGCGGAACCGCATAATGCGCGTGAATAATATCCAGCTTCTCTCGTTTTGCTACTTCTGCTAATTTACTTGCTAGTGCAAGGTCATAAGGTGGATATTGAAAAACAGCATATTGATTGACATCAACCTCATGAAAATAAATATTCGGATATACTTTATTGAGTCTAAACGGAATGCTTGAGGTTATGAAATGAACATCGTGCCCTTTTTCAGCTAAACGTTTTCCAAGCTCTGTGGCAATAATGCCTGAACCGCCGACACTTGGATAACAAGTGATTCCGATCTTCAATTTTTTCATATTTACCCCCCAAGTAAGTCATCATCAATCAAAAGTGGTTTCTTTGTCAAAAACCCTTCTGCATAGGCTTTATTGACTTCCCTTCCATACATTGACTCTCTCATTTTGACAAAATCAATATAACCATTCACAAGCGGTGTCTCCACAGAATGTGCTGATTTGACAAATTGGCTTTGATACGCATGTAAGCTGTCGATTTTTTGGCTCATCTCACTAGAAATATCGATCACAAAATCTGGACGATGATGGCCGTTAATCATGTAATAATACATCTGGCTTATTTTATGCGCTGGCAGCTTGTATGAATCTTCAAATTTATGTATACCTGCAGAAAAAGCTGCCTCTTCTACAAGTGAGCCCGCATGACCATGATCAGGATGTCGATCTTGATAGTGCGGGGCAAAAATAAGTCGTGGTTTGTATGTTCGAATGACACCCGCAATTTCCTTCATCGCTTCATCATTCAGATAAAGCCCTCTATCTGGCAGCGTGAGCTGGATTCGAGTCGTCACGCCTAAAATGGCTGCTGCTTCTTTTGCCTCTTCTTTTCGGCTGTCCACCGTGCCATTTGAGGATAATTCAGCCTGGGTCAAGTCGCAAATCCCGACACGCGCCCCTTTTTTTACGTATTTTGCAATCGTTCCGCCCATTCCGATTTCTACATCATCGCTATGGGCCCCGAATGCAAGGATATCAAGTCGTTTCATTTGTTCCTCCGTTTTTTGCTACATCTCGAAAATCAAACGTACCTTTATTTAAATTCCTGACTAAAATTTCAGCTGTTCCCATATTGGTTGCTAATGGAATGGCATACACATCGCAAAGCCGGATGAGTGCCGATACATCTGGTTCATGCGGCTGCGCGGTGAGCGGATCTCTAAAAAAGAGCACAAGATCCATTGCATTATCAGCAATTAAGGCACCAATCTGCTGATCTCCTCCAAGTGGACCTGATTGGAAACGATGAATGGGAAGCCCAGTCGCTTCTTTCACTCTCAAACCTGTTGTCCCTGTTGCATAAAGTGTATGATCTACCAAAATATCACAGTACGCAATAGCAAACTGAATCATGTCACTTTTTTTCTTATCGTGAGCGATTAAAGCAATGTTCATCAGGAATCCACTCCTTATTAGTCAATGATATTTTCTAAACCATAGACGAGTTGGTCAATATGCATGACCTGTTCCACCGATAGCTTCACCCCTGACATAAATGAGGCACGGTTATACGAATCATGACGAATGGTCAGAGTCTGTCCGTCCATCCCAAACAGTACTTCTTGATGTGCAATCATGCCGGGAAGCCTTACGCTGTGCAAACGGATGCCATCGTAATCTGCTCCTCGTGCGCCTTCGATTAATTCTTTTTCTTCTGGATGTCCCTGCTTTTTGCTTTCTCTTACTTCTGCAATCATTTCAGCTGTTTTTAGGCCCGTACCGCTCGGGGCATCCAGTTTTTTATCATGATGAAGCTCAATGATTTCAACGTCAGGAAAGTAATTCGCTGCCATTTTGGCAAACTTCATCATTAACACGGCACCGACAGCAAAGTTAGGTGCAATTATGCAGCCTATGCTCTTTTCTTCTGTTAATTGCTGAAGTTCCTTCAGGTCAGCCTCTGAAAAACCAGTTGTGCCTACGACTGGACGCACGCCATGTTCAAGCGCTTTTTTCGTATGTACTTTACCGATTTCTGGTGTCGTAAGATCAATTAATACATCAGGTGCTGTCTCTGAAAGACACACATCAATATCTGTATATATTGGCGCATGAGATGTCGTATGAATCACATCAGATAATTTTTTCCCTTCGTGTGTATGATCAAGTGCTGCGACTAGCTCAAAATGGTTTGTTTCTTCTGCCAGCTTGACAGCCTCTATCCCCATTCTTCCTCTTGCTCCAGCGATTACTACTTTGATGGTTTGGTTCGTCATCGTCTCTACTTCCCTTCCTTTTTCGTCCAGCGATCTTTGTCTCTTGTATTGAATTTATGCATCACACGATCATGAGCTTCTTCAAGTGAAATATTGAGTGAATTGGCCAGACATGTTAACACAAACAAAACATCGCCAATTTCTTCTTCCATGCTTTTTTCCGTTTCCGTTGTTTTTTTCGGCTTTTCTCCATAATAATGGTTAACCTCTCTTGCTAGCTCACCTAATTCTTCTGTCAGACGGGCCATCATGGCAAGTGGGCTGAAATAGCCTTCTTTAAATTGTCCTATGTAATCATCTACTTCTTGCTGCACATGGCGCAGCGTTTTTTCTTTCGTCATGAAGCTCATCCTCCTATCCGTCTCTTACATGTTAGCGAAATCATAAATATTTGACAAATGATTAAAACTCAGTTTGCTTGTTTCTCTCCCATACCATATAATATTATCGCTGTCTAAGCAAAAAAAGGAGTGATCTTTTGCTAAAAGAAATTCGTCTTAAAAACATCGTATTTATTTTAATAGGGTCTGCGATTTTTTCTTTCGGTCTTGTTCATTTTAATATGCAGAACAACTTGGCGGAAGGCGGATTTACAGGTATTACACTGCTTTTATATTTTCTATTTCACATTGACCCATCCATTTCAAACCTTGTCTTAAACATTCCAATCTTTTTTATCGGCTGGAAAATGCTTGGCAGAACCATGTTTACCTATACAATTATAGGAACAGTCAGCCTTTCTGTCTTCCTTGCCATCTTCCAGCGCTTTCAAATACATATGCCTCTCCAGCACGATTTAGCCTTAGCCGCACTCTTTGCAGGGGTGTTTATCGGAACTGGCCTTGGGATCATCTTTAAATTCGGTGGTACTACAGGCGGCGTCGACATTATCGCAAGACTGATCAACAAACATTATCAGGTGGCAATGGGAAGAACGATGTTTATCTTTGACGCATGCGTCATTACCATCTCTCTCACCTATTTAAATTACAAAGAAGCCATGTATACACTCGTTGCAGTCTTTGTCGCTGCGAAAGTCATCGATTTCATGCAAGAAGGCGCTTACGCAGCCAAAGGAGCCATGATTATTTCAGAAAAGGATGATATCATTCAAAAGAAAATCACAGAGGAAATGGAACGCGGAGTGACCATTTTAAAAGGCGTCGGCTCCTATACGAAACAGGAACGCAATGTCCTTTATTGTGTCGTTCCAAAAAATGAACTTGTCCACCTCAAAAGCGTCGTGACCTCAGTTGACCCTCATGCATTTGTATCAGTGAGTGACGTGCATGACGTACTTGGTGAAGGCTTCACATTAGATGAACATAAAAAGCCGCTCAATCCCCATTAAAAAAAGAAGCCCAAAAATGGTGCTTCTTTTTTATGATTTTGGATAATCAGCTTGCCGCTTTTGCTTCTTTTCTTTTTCAGCACGGTATTTTCGGAACCCAACATACGTTAACGTTAATAAAATAATACTTCCTGTTGTTAAGATGACCCATAAAAGTGATGGATCGGCTTCATCTTGATCGACGTGAGCAAACACACTCGACAAATCCTCTTCCAGCTTTGTGAGACGCTCAAGCTTTGTCCCACTCGATGCTTTTAAAAATTCCCCCTGTTCGATCACTTCCATGTGCTGCTTAATCGTTTGAAGCTTTTCTGGCGAAATATCGATGGTTAAACTAGGATAAATCATATCGTATAAAGAAACCAGCTCATTCCAAGTTTCATAGAACGTGGTCGATTCTGGATCTTTCACTTCCTTTTTTAAAGTAGGAAAAGACTCCATAATGGGCTTTTCGAGCGAACCCCACAGAGGTTCAGAATCTGATTGAATCGCATCGAGCAGCATTCTAAACTGAGAAGCATAACGAAGTTTTTCGCGTTCATTCAAGTCTTCCTGCGGGAGCCCTTTAATCATATCTTGATAGCCAAGTGTAATTTGCCGCACCTGTGTATTCGTCAGAGTTCCACGCCAATTCTCAGCTTTAAATGTCTTTTCAACATACAATGCGACTTGTAATGCTTCATCATATTTAGCTTGTCTCGTTAATTGAAAGATTGAATCTGATAGTTCCGTTAATTCTTGCAGCGCTATAGCGGCTGTTTCCTCACCTTTAGCAGCAGCTGGATGACATACGAGAAAAAATAATAGAATCATCGCGATTGGCTTTCGTTTCATGCAAGTCCCTCCTAGCCCTTCTCCATACAGCGTATGAAGAAAAGGACAAGGTTAGACCAACATTGTTAAGGGAGTTCAAGCTTGATTGATTTTTTGGAAATGACGAGATAATATGAAACAAGAAGAACAGCGATACTTAACCAAAACGTAACATAGCCGATCTCATTCGAATACGCAGAAAGCATAGAATATCGCGGCATCATGCCAAAGACATAATCAATCACATCATTATGTAAAATCCATATGCCAGCTACAACCAAATGGCGCATTTGAAAACGATAATACGGTGCAAATAATACAGCCTGAACCGCCATGGCAAAGTGTGAACCAATCAGCATGTACCCTTCCCACGGAAAATCATCAACAGATAAAAGTACGAAGATATTCATCCCTACCGCCCACAACCCATATTTAATCAAGGTTACAAGGGCAAGTGCTTCAAAATAAGGGGCGTGACGTTTCATCAGAAAGGCAAGTAATACAAATAAAAAGAAAAAGCTTGCCGTTGGGCTGTCTGGAACAAAAGGTAAAAAGATAACCGGCGTCTCTACGAGCTGCGGAATATACCAGTAGTAGCCGTACACAGTGCCAAGAAAATTGACAATGAGCACTAGCACAAGCATGTAGCGTGTGGCTAGCAGATATTGAATCCATCTCATATTTCTCTTCACTCACGATCTGTTAAAATCAGAAAAAAGCTGACTGCGCCAGCTTTTTTCTCTTTTGAGTATATCCTTGTACTTGCATTTAAACAACTGAATTATTTAGATTTGACCTCAGATAAATATTTAGAGAGCTTTTCAAGTTCTTCATCGCTGCCTTTAAAGATGCCCTTAGGCATGTTGCCTTTTCCTTCTACAGCGATTTTAGCGATTTCCTCAGGCGCTAGGCCATTGTCTACAAGTGACGGTCCAGCTGCACCGCCCTGCATATTATCTCCGTGACAGGAAATACACGTCTGCTCTTGATAAATTTTATACTCTTCGGCTGAGGTGTCAATCTCCGCTTCTTTCTTAATTTCACCTTGTTTCGCAGCTGCTTCCCAATCATGAGTAGCAACAGACTCCCAAGTTAAATAGGTTGCAGCACCAACTGCAAGGATCATCATTCCGACTGCAATCGGTCTTCTATACGGTCTGCGTTCAGGACCAGAATCAAGAAATGGTGCGAGCAAAAGTGCACCAAACGCAATTCCCGGCATAATCATTGCGCCAACTACAGTATAGCTTCCTGCCGCAAATTCATATTTTAACAACTGGTACAAAAATAGGAAATACCAGTCTGGCAGCGGAATATAGCCAGTATCTGTTGGATCAGCCATCCGCTCAAGCGGAGGTGCATGAACAACAGTTAGGACAAGAAATCCAATTAAAAAAACGGCACCTACAAGCCATTCCTTTAAAAGAAAGTTCGGCCAAAAGGCTTCTGTTTTTCCCGGATATTCGGAATAGTCTTTAGGTATGTTAGGTTTTCTTTCTGCCGGAATTCTGGAATCTCCGACAAACTTCATCCCTTTTCCCCTATGCAAAGTCATCCCCTCCTCATTGAACATTCATCAAACGCAAATTTTATAGCGGTCCAGAAATTCCTTGCTTACGAATCATAATAAAGTGGGCAGCCATGAGCCCAAATAATGCCGCTGGCAAGAAAAAGACATGGATAGCAAAAAATCTCGTCAGCGTTTGTGCTCCTACAATGTCGGGATGACCTGCAAGCAGCGTTTTGATCTCTTTTCCAATGAAAGGTGTCGCCTCTGCAATTTGAAGACCAACCTTCGTCGCAAACAGCGCCTTCATATCCCATGGTAAAAGATAACCTGTAAAACCAAGTCCAAGCATCACAAAGAAAATGAGCACACCAACAATCCAGTTTAGCTCTCTAGGCTTCTTATACGCCCCTTGGAAAAAGACCCTTAGCGTATGTAAAAACATCATGACAATAACTAGACTCGCACCCCAGTGGTGCATCCCTCTGACAATCTGTCCGAATGCCACTTCATTTTGCAAATAATAAACAGATTCCCATGCATTTTTAATGTCCGGCACATAATACATCGTTAAAAACATGCCCGAAAGGACTTGAATAACTGTCACAAAAAACGTTAAACCGCCAAAACAATACACAAAAGCGGAGAAATGATGCGCTGGATTGACGTGCTCTGGCACCTCATGATCCGCAATATCTCTCCATATCGGTGTAATGTCTAGCCGCTCATCTACCCAATCATAAATCTTGTTAAGCATCGTTACCCTTCCCCTTTCGGCACAGCTTTTCCAAGATAGAGGTATCCGTCCTTCACTTGCTGCTTATAGTGGTCAAGCGGTGCAAGCGGTGGAGTTCCGGGTACGTTTGTACCATCCTTGTCGTACAGCCCATAGTGACACGGGCAGAAAAATTTGTTTGGATTTTTCGGATCACTGTTCCAGTTCACTGTACATCCTAAATGTTTACAGATTGGCGATAAAGCGACAATTTCATCCCCTTCTTTGTACACCCATGCTGACCTAGATTCCTTTGACTCATACCACGCGTCAACTTGATCAATTTTAAAGTCAAAGCGCTTTGGTTCCTTTGTCAGTTCATCTACACTGACAACTTGGACCATATCCTGATCCTCTGTTCCTTTTAGCACAGGGTCAAGCGCAAAGCGAACCATAGGCATGAGCATTCCAGCGGCCATAAATCCCCCCACGCCGGTCAACGTGTAATTCAAAAATTGACGCCTGGACACTCCATGTCTCTTCTCGCTCATTTTTTTCTCCCCCCCTCAGGTCGTCAGCTACTTTATAACTGAATTAGAAAAAATTTCATAAAACTAGGACACCCTCATAATATATCAATCTATTCACAAGGTCAACAGCCTAAAAAGCTATGTACAATGCAAATGTAAGGGTTTTTATGAAGGGTTCCATTTTTGTAACAAAAAGTTCAAAATTTGTTCTACACTGTCTTGAATGATTTTTTGCTTTAATTCGACCTTTAAATGCTCTAGCGGAACTGGCTTTAACATAAATACCGATTCACTCATTTCTGAGTACCCATTCCAATTGTGATCGGATGTGATAAACACGACATGCTGAAAATGTTCTTGTAAAGACTGTTTAACCGCAAGTGTGTCTTCTTGCTTACGATCATTTACTTCTAAATATGTATGTGGAGGAAAAAGAAATACTCTTCCTTTCAGCTGCCTTTCAAGTTCTTCTGCTACAAGTATTGTAAACTCACCTAAAGATACAGTTTGTTTAATTTGGCCTGCGTTCATTCCAACTAATGGAATGATAGCGGTATCAATGTAATCTTTAGATTGCAAAAAGCGATCTGCATCCTCCGCCTGAAACTTCATCTATTTCCCCTCTTTCATGACATAAGCCCTGCCTGTATAGGGCAAGGCTTATTGGTTCAGTTTATGATAATAGGCTTAATTCTTTTGCTAACTTATTAAATGTTTCTTGATCATGACGGTCAAGGGCTTCATCTATTTCTTTCATGAGCCGTTCTTTTTGAAAAGTTGATATAGAGTGCTCTAACACTTTCTCAGCGAGATCCTTATCTTTTTCATTTTCATAAAGATCCTTAGGAATATGCGGATTTGTTTCAAGAACTGCTGCATATTCCGGCGAACGATAAGCAGAACGGAAATTCAATTGAATAAACAAATCCTGCTGTTTATTCAAACGAATATCATGAAATGATTTTTCAGCATCTGTCGTCATGATGTTTTCTTTATAAAATCTAAAGGGAACTTCATCCACACAGTGTGTTGACATGATTATTCCCCTTGGGCAAAATTCTGCTTGCTCTACAAAATGAACCTTTTCCATCAAAGAGTCGTGACTCATTAAATAATTTAATATCCAAACACACTCTCTTCGCTTTAGCTGATAATGGTTTAAAAACCACCGGATAAATTCCTTCTTTTCATTGACAGAAACAGGGGTCTGCATGTTATTCCCTCCTCTATCGTAAATTAAATTTCTATACATGAATTATTCAACAAACCAGTGCTTCATTCCTGCAAACTATAAGGGAATTTCGCCTTCAATTCTTAAAATCATTTCTTCAATTTCTTCATTCGTGCCATCTTTCTGAAGAACTTTTCGTAATAACGGCAATGCTTCTTTTTGTCTGCCTTCTTCTAAAAGGAACGAAGCGTATTCATATAAAAAGTCACGTTCCTCATCAAAATCAGGCAGAGCAAGCTTGAAGTACTCGGCTGCTTCTTTGTATTCCTCTCGTCCAACAGAAGCAGAGGCAGCATACCAATTCCATTTTGGATCATCTTCCCCAAAGCTTTTAACTTCTTTAATGACATCCAGGATTTCATCAAATAGCTCTTCATTTAGATAGATCGCAAGCAGCGTTTGAACCGCTTCAATATATCCAGGATCAAGAGCAAGTGCTTCTTGAAGCAGTTTTTTCGCATCTTCCGAATCTCCATTTTTCAAATCAATCTTTGCACCATATAAATATAATTCTTTGTTATACTCATCAATTTTAATTCCCTCTTTTACTACCTCTAAAGCCTCTTCATATAGTCCTTCTTCCTCATAACTTTTCGCTAAAGGCATATAAAGAGACGAATAAGAAGGATCAATATCTTTTAGTTCTGAAAGTTGTTGTATGGCTGTTTTCGTTCTGCCAGCTCTCATCGCTGTAAATCCATAGCCAAAGAGTGTATTCGGATCTGCTTGATCCTGAACTGCCTTTTCGTACCATTCAAGCGCATCCTCAAATTCTCCAGCTGTGCTTAACGATTCAGCGAGCCGCTGGTATACATTGACACCGCCAATCTCATTTTGTTGATCAGCAACTTTGTAGAAATAGTCGGCTGCTTTCTTTGAAAGACCTTGAGAAAAATACAATTCACCTAAGGCAAAATCAATGACGGCTTCATTCGGAAGTAATCCTTTCGCTTTTAAAAGCTTTTGTTCACTGACTTCAAATAGTCCTTGCATTTGATATAAATCTGCCATTAACAATAAACTCTCTGGATAAGCATCGTCATCTTCAGGAATCGTTTCTAATACAGCAATTGCCTTCTCTTCTTCATCTGAATCAATTAATAGCTCTGCATAAAAACAGGTTAATCCCGTTTCCTCTGGATATAATTCATGTAAATCACTGATAAGATTTCGCGCTTTGTCGATATCTCCCCAATCATAGTATAGCTGAGCTGCCTGCGCTTTTTCTTCATCATGCAAATGCTTTTCTGCTTGTGCAAGTGTTTGGAGTCCTTTTTCAGTCTCACCTGCCTCAACTAATTTTATGGCTTCTTGTAATGAACTATTCAAATCAAACCGTTCCTTTCTGTTTCCATAAACCTAAACTGTTGTTACTTCATATCATAATCGACAGCTACACATCCAGCAAATATGTTGCTCTTTTCAAACGAACCCATTTTTGTGTTTTAAAGACTCTTTTTCGCTTCATACTTTACTAAACTCACGATTTGTAAACTGCAGGCGCCCAAAAATCATTTTTTATCGAGTAAAATGATTTTTTCAAGGTTTCACCTTGAGACAAGCTATGCTATATTGTTTTCAAATATGCAAAAGGAAAGAAAAAGCCTGAGGACATCCTCAGACTGTTTTCGTTAAAAATTCAATATGTTCAAAGAAATTAGGATAAGATACACGCACTGCATCTGTATCTTCAATCTGGACTGCTCGCTCTGTGATACACGCTGCAATCCCTAACATCATACCGATCCGGTGATCTCCATAGCTCGAGACGACTGCACCGCCCTTAAGCGTCGTTTTCCCATGAATCTTCATTCCGTCATCCGTTGCTTCAATATTGGCACCTAGTTTTTTGAGTTCTGAAACCACTGTATCAATTCGATTGGTTTCTTTTACTTTTAACTCAGCGGCATCTTTAATAATCGTCGTTCCTTCCGCTTGGGTAGCAAGGAGCGCAATGATAGGAATTTCGTCGATGAGTCTGGAGATCATATCACCAGAAATTTCAATGCCTTTTAATGAAGAGGTAGAGATCGTTAAATCACCGTATGGTTCTCCGCCTTTGGCATCCACTTCATTGATTTCCAAGTTCGCACCCATTTGCTTCAGCACATCAATAATACCAGTTCTTGTTTTGTTTAAGCCGACATTTTTCAATACAATCCGGCTGTTTGGAACAATAGATCCAGCTACTAGAAAGAATGCAGCGGAAGAAATATCTCCTGGGACAAATATATCTGTCGCTTTTAACGTTTGTCCCCCTTCAATGGAAACACTTTGTGCATCTTCATGTAGCGAGACACCAAACATTGAAAGCATTCGTTCTGTATGATCTCTTGATTTATGTGGTTCAGTTAACGTCGTCGTTCCTTCTGCTTGAAGTCCAGCTAAAAGGACAGCAGACTTGATCTGTGCACTGGCAACAGGAGACTGATAAGTGATGGCTTTTAAATTGCCTCCACGAATAGAAAGCGGTGTATATTCGCCATTTGCTCTGCCATCTATCTTGGCACCTAATTGTTTTAGTGGCCCTGTTACTCGTTTCATTGGTCTTTTAGCAATACTTTCGTCACCGATTAGCGTACTGTGGAATTCACAACCTGCTAAGATCCCCATCATTAAACGAATGGTTGTACCAGAATTACCAACATCGAGAATGTCACTCGGCTCCTTAAGCTCTTTGAGTCCTTTGCCGTGAATCACAACATCTGTCCCTTTTTGCTCGATGTCAACGCCCATCTTTCTAAAACAATCAATCGTACTTAAACAATCGGCTCCAGGAAGAAAGTTTTTCACCACGGTGGTTCCATCAGCAATTGCACCAAACATCACTGATCTATGAGAAATGGATTTATCACCTGGAATATGAATTTCTCCGTTCATAGTAGCATTTTTATGAATTTTCATGTTTGTCACCTCAGTCAGCATAAAATGTATCGTAATTCGCTCTGTTTTTTATACAGATTTCTGCTCGCTTGCGATCGTCATCTGTTTGAAAACTAATGCGTAAAATCCCGTTAATGTCTTCACGTGTTTCAATAATACGGATATTCGTAATACTAATGTTTTCACTTGCTAGATGCCCTGTAATCTCCGAAATGACACCAGGATGATCAGGGACATCCACATAAAGATCATAAAAAGCAGGAATGGCTCCTTTTTTCCGCAGAGGGAGCCCGTCACGATATTCCTTTGCATCTTGAAAATAAGAGAATAACCCCTCAGCGTCTTCTTGCTGCACAAAGGACTCAATGCGGTCGATCTCTTTTTTCCATTCATGGAATCGGTCCAAAATCTTGTTTTTATTGTGCAAAAGGATATCGCGCCACATTGCAGGATTACTTGATGCAATACGTGTAATATCACGAAAGCCTCCAGCGGCAAACCGTTTAACAAGAGGGAATTGTTCTTCAAAATGATGCGCTTGATGCACAAGACTAGCTGCAACTATATGCGGGAAGTGACTAATAACACTTGTCACAGCATCATGCTCTTCTGGGCTCATTTCTATAAAATGAGCATTTGTCCCTTTTAACAAATCCTTCAAACGATCAACAGCCTGTCGATTCGTTGTATTTGCTGGCGTTAAAATGTAGAATGCATTTTCAAATAAAAAGTCTTTCGCTGCAATGACACCTGATTTATGAGAGCCTGCCATTGGATGTCCACCAATAAATTGATAATGATCAGGCAACGTTTTTTCAGCGAAATTGACGACTTTTTGCTTTGTGCTGCCAACATCAGTAATTATTAGCTCTCTTTCAATCCCAGATTCTGCAATATCACTTAGCATCCTGACCGTTTGTTGGACAGGCGTTGCCAAAATAATCGTATTAGATTCATTTAAACCTTCCATAAATGAATCGGCTGTTGCATCAATAATGCCAAGCTTTGTTGCAGCAACCATTTGCTCTTCACAAACATCATAGCCTACAATTTTTTTGTGAGGATACTCTTTTTTAATCGACAGTGCGATAGAACCACCAATTAAACCAAGTCCAGCGATTAATATTGCTTCGTTTGTTTCGTTCATGTTCATCACCTGATTTTTCGCAAAAATTAAACAAGCCCATTTCAAAAGCTTATATGTATATTGGATTGGTACAATGAAAGCCATATCCTATAGCAGAATATGACTTCATTGTTATGCTACGCACGAATGCCTTGTAATATATCGGCAAGTGTACTTAGGATTTCTTCATTTTGCTCCTTTGTTCCTATAGTAATACGCAAAGAAGTTGGGAAGCCAAGTGCTTTACCAGAACGAACAATATAGCCTTTTTTCAATAGTGCATGAAACAGTTCGTCTGCATCTCTTTTAAAATCAATCAGCACAAAATTTGTTTGAGACGGATAGATAAATAGCCCGAAACGATTAGCAAATTCTTGATATTGCGTTAGCCCTGCTTCATTTTTTTGTCTGCATGATTGAATAAAGTCTTGATCTTTTATGGCTGCACGCGCAGCTGCCTGTGCGATACGACTTGTATTAAAGGGCTCTCGCGCTGGTTCAATGGCTGTAATCAGTTCCTCTGATGCGATCCCATAGCCTACTCGAAGTGCTGCAAGCCCATAGGCTTTAGAAAACGTTCGAAGGACGATGACATTTTGATATGAGTTTAATAAAGATAAACTGTTCGGAAAGTCTTCCGCTCGAACGTATTCAAAATACGCTTCATCTAGAACGACAAGCACGTGAGCTGGTACTTGATCTAAAAACACCACAAGCTCTGCTTCTGACAAATGATTCCCAGTTGGGTTATTTGGATTACAAACCCAAACGACCTTCGTTTTTTCATCAATGGCATCCAGCATCCCTTGCAGATCGTGAGCTCCTCCCTCTAAAAGAGGCACTTCTCGAATTTCTGCATGTTCAATCACTGCATTGTGACGGTACTGCGGAAAAGATGGAGAGGGGATGACAGTATTTGTATGTTGGTCAAGGAATGCTCTAGCAATAATTTGCACAAGTTCATCTGAGCCATTCCCGAATATTAATTGTTTTTCACTCACTTGAAGAAACTCAGCCAGCTCCGTTCTTAAACTTGCGCTGTATCCATCTGGATAAATCGCTAATTGTTCAAGCTCAGCTTGTATGGCCTCTCTTGCATGTGTGGAACATCCAAAAGGGTTTTCATTTGAAGCCAATTTCACAATTTTGTCTAATTGATATTCTTTTTTGACCTCTTCAATTGGTTTTCCAGGTTGATACGGTTTTAGCTGTTTTAATTGATCCTTGATTTGCAAAATGTTTCACCTCATTTGAATGAATAGAGGGGACTAAACGTTTTTGCATATGTTTCAAATTCTCTTAAAGCATCTTGGCGTGTATCACTTGCTATCAATTGTTCTTGAAGCTCTTCAATTTTTTTTACAAGTGCACTGCCTACAACGACACCGTCACTCATTTTATTCATCGAGTCTACCTGCTCTCTTGTTGAGATGCCAAAACCAACTGCAACCGGTATTTGACTGAGCTGTTTCACTTGTTGAATAAAATCAGCAATAGAGGCGTCAAAGGATTGTCTGACACCTGTTACACCAAGAGATGAAACACAATACACAAAACCTTCTGCCTGCTCTACGATTTTTTCTAATCGTTCCTTGCTTGTTGGTGCAACGAGCGAAATATATGAAATGTCATGTGTTTGACAGTTCTTCTGCAGCTCGCTGCTCTCTTCAAACGGCAAGTCGGGTGTTAAGAGCCCCGAAATATGATTTTTGCGCAGTAAAGCGAAAAAGTATTCTATGTCTAATTGTAACACAGGATTATAATACGTAAATAGAATGACAGGAATTTTTACACCGCTTTTTTTCATCTTCCCGGCTAATTCTATCGCTTTTACGATATTCATGCCATGATTTAGAGCTCTTTTGGAGGCTCTTTGAATCACAGGACCGTCTGCTAATGG
Organism: Bacillus pumilus; assembly: GCF_002744245.1. Taxonomy (GTDB): domain Bacteria; phylum Bacillota; class Bacilli; order Bacillales; family Bacillaceae; genus Bacillus; species Bacillus pumilus_M. Next base: position 26,761 of record NZ_NKHG01000074.1, read on the forward strand.
ATCGGAATAGGGAACTCCTAGTTCAATCGCATGTGCACCAGCTGCTTGAAGAGTGATGGCTAAATCAATGGTGATCTCTTCTGACGGATCTCCTGCCGTGATAAAAGGAATGAATAATTTCTCACCTTGCTCTAATTGAAATGTGATCATTTTGTTTTGCCCTCACTTTCAAGCACATTCATTAATGTATGCACATCCTTATCTCCTCTTCCTGACAGGCACACAAGGACGATTTCATCTTCACTCATATTCCGGCTCATCTCAAACGCTTTGGCTAAGGCATGGGCTGATTCAATCGCTGGCAGAATCCCTTCTTTTTCTGTCAGCAGCTTTAACGCATGTAGTGCTTCTTCATCTGTGGCACTCACATATTGAACCCGTCCACTCGCATGCAAGTATGCATGCTCTGGTCCGATCCCAGGGTAGTCTAAACCAGCGGAAATAGAATAAGGCTCAATAATTTGGCCAAATTCATCTTGGATCAGATAGGTCAACGATCCATGAATTACACCTTTTGTTCCTTTCGTGATGGTCGCTGCATGAAGAGGGGTGTCAATTCCTTTCCCAGCTGCTTCTACACCAATGATATCTACCTCTTCGTCTAAAAACGCTCGGTACATTCCAATGGCATTACTTCCACCTCCAACACAGGCAATGACTTTATGAGGAAGCTGACCTTCTTTTTCAAGTAACTGCTTTTTTGCCTCCTCACCGATCATTCGCTGGAATTCACTGACGATTTGAGGGTACGGGTGAGGTCCAACTACTGATCCAATCATGTAAAAATGGTCGCTACAGTGCTGGACCCAATAACGGATGGCTTCGTTGGTTGCATCTTTTAATGTGCCGTTTCCGCTTGTGACAGGTATGACCTCAGCCCCGAGCAGTTTCATTCGGAACACATTGAGTGATTGTCTTTCCACGTCTTCTTTTCCCATAAATACGGTGCAGGATAATCCAAACTTTGCGGCGACCGTTGCAGCAGCTACCCCGTGCTGCCCCGCTCCTGTTTCGGCAATGATGTTTGATTTCCCCATTTTCTTCGCTAGTAGGGCTTGGCCAAGCGCGTTGTTAATTTTATGAGCGCCGGTGTGGTTTAAATCTTCTCTTTTCAAATAAATTTTCGCACCCCCGAGATACGCTGATAATTGGTCAGCGTATGTGAGTGCGGTCGGTCTGCCTGAATAGTTTTGTAAAAGCGCTAAATATTCCTTTTGAAAAGTAGGGTCTTCTTTTAATTCATGAAATGCTTTTTCGATTTCTTCCAGTGGCTGCATGAGCGTTTCAGGGACAAATTTTCCTCCGAATTCTCCATATCGGCCAATCTCATTCGGATATGCGTACATCATTTAACATCCTTTCTTCAAGCACTTTGATCTTTGCGCTGCTTTTCTTCCCGTTTTCTTCTATTCCGCTTGAAAGATCGATGGCTTCTGGGCTATAGGCAAGCAGCTCTGTGATCGTTGCTGGTGTCACCCCACCTGCAATAGCGCAAGTCTTTGTCAGACGCTTTGCATGCTGAACATATGAAGGCACCGCCTCCCAAGCAAAAGCTGTTCCTGAACCGCCTCTCATGCCTTTTACCTTCGCATCAATGAGATAGCCATCGACAAAAGGGGCAAATGCTGTCATTTTTTCGAGCGTCCCTTTTAAATTGGGCTCGTGATGAAACACTTTCCAAACGATCGCCCCTGTTTGTTGTTTTATTTTTTTTGCCTCTTCTCGTGTTTCATCTCCATGAAGCTGCACGATATCTAAGGGAATGTGGTTTGCGATGTCACACACTTTCTGTATCTTTTCATTCACAAATACACCAACAATATCTTTCCTGCACTTTGTTTGTACTAGCCAGTGTTTTACTTGATCTGGATGGACTTGTCTTTTACTTGGAGCAAAGATAAATCCAATGGCATCTGCTCGAGATTGCGAGATGCATTCGACATCCTCTTGTGAGACAGCACCGCAATATTTCAAATAAGGCTTCGTCATTTTCATTCTCCAAACAATGTCTGAACAGCTTTTTCCTGTGATGGTTCTCTCATTAGAGATTCACCAACAAGGACAGCACCCGCTCCATGTTTTTTTACAAAGGTAAGATCACCAAATGTCTGAATGCCGCTTTCACTCACTAGTAATACATCCTTTGGAACAAGTGGTGCAATCTCTTTTGTTTGCTCGACTGTTGTTGTAAATGTATTTAAATTCCGGTTGTTCACTCCAATGATCTCAGGGGTAAAAATGTTTAAGATATTCGTGAGTGTATCTGCTGCATGTACTTCTACGAGGACATCAAGCCCTTTTTCTTTTGCTTCAGCATACAGCTCATACAGCTTTTTCGGCTCAAGTACTTCTCCAATTAATAAAATCGCATCAGCCCCTATACGTTTTGACTCTTCTACTTGTATTGAGTCAATGATGAAATCTTTTCTTAAAATCGGACATGCGACGTGTTCTTTAATGAGAGACAGGTACTCGTTTTTCCCTTGGAAAAAGGTTCATCAGTTAAGACAGATAAGCAATCTGCGTTTGATTTTTCATATGCTTTTGCTGTTTGTAGAGGATCAAAATTCGGCTGAATGATTCCTTTGGAAGGAGACGCTTTTTTCACCTCAGCAATGAGTCCGATAGAGCGATAAGGATTCATCAGTGCTTCTTTAAATGATCGTCTTTCATATTTTCCATCAGCAGGTAATTGCAAGGTTTGGATATGTTCTTTTTTACGAGCGATAATTTGATGAAGCATAGATCTCTTCCTCTCTCGTTTTTTGTTTTAATCGGTTTAATTGTTCTTTGGCTGACCCGTTTTTGATCGTTTCTAACGCTTTTAATGTTCCTGCCATCAGGCTTTCTGACTTTCCTGCCACATATAAAGCAGCTCCAGCATTAAGGGCTGTAATATGAAGCGGCGCTCCTTCTGTTCGATGATTCAATATATTCAGAATCAATTTGGCGCTCTCTTCCGGTGAATGAACCTGAATGTCTGATAAGTGCCCTTTTTTCAACCCAAAGTCTTCTGGATTTAGCGTATACTCTATCATTACATCTTTTTTCAATTCAATCACATACGAATTTGCAGTCATCGTTAATTCATCCAGCCCATCTTCTCCGCAAACAAATAAAACATGCTCTGGCTCTAGAGGGGCAAGAGCTTTTGCCATTAGCTTTGCCTTTTCCTTTGAATACACACCGATGATTTGCTTTTTGGCTTGCATCGGGTGGCATAGCGGACCTAATAGATTAAATACCGTCCGAAATCCGAGCTGCTTACGGACGGCGGCTACTTGTTTCATAGATGAATGATAGAGCGGTGCAAATAAAAAGCCCATGTTTTTCTGCTGTATTTGTCGTCTTGTTTCTTCTGGTGTGGATTGGATTTGGATTCCAAGACATTCTAGCACGTCGGCACTCCCGCTTTTAGAAGAGACCGAACGATTTCCATGTTTGGCGATTTTAGCACCGGCAGCGGAAGCTACAATGGCGGCGGCCGTCGATATATTAAATGTCGATAAACCATCCCCTCCAGTACCGCACGTATCAACGACGTCAAGCGACCGTTCCATTGGAGCTGCATTTTTCCTCATTGCTTTCACAAAACCTGTCATTTCTTCAGAGGTTTCCCCTCTATGCGCTAAGATAGATAGACTTGCAGCAACTTCAGCATCTGTTAAAGAGCCGCTCATCATCTCATGCATGAGTCTGTTCGCTTCATTTTCTGATAGAAATCTACCATTAACAAGAGCTGATAGTCGTTGATTCACCTTGCACACTCTCCTTTTCTGAGAAAATATGTTCAGCAAGCTGAATGGCTTTCAGAAGTGCTCCTGCCTTGTTAAGGGTCTCTTCCCATTCGTTTTCAGGAACAGAGTCAGCCACAATACCGGCGCCAGCTTGTATAGAAGCGGTCTGATCTTTCACGCTCATAGTACGAATGGTAATACAGGAGTCGATATTGCCATCGAATCCAATATAGGCGATACAGCCGCCATACGTTTCTCTTGGCTCAGGCTCCATTTCATTTAATAATTGCATGGCCCGAATTTTCGGTGCACCTGTTAATGTGCCTGCTGGAAATGCTGACATGAGGGCATCTACTGGATGCGTATCTTGCTTCAGCTGCCCTGTCACAATGGAGATGATGTGCATGACATGTGAAAAGTTCACTACTTTTGTAAAGGTTGGGACGGATACACTGCCGTATTCTGCCACGCGGCCTACATCATTCCTGGCAAGGTCCACTAACATATAATGCTCTGCTTTTTCTTTTTCATCATCTAAAAGCTCGCTTGCTAACACTGCATCCTCTTCTTTGGTTATTCCTCTTTTTCTTGTGCCTGCGATTGGATGAATTTCTAAGTGTCCATTTTTTGCATGAATTAATCGTTCTGGTGAGCTTCCGACTAAATCTCGATCTTTTAATTTCATAAAATACATATAGGGGGATGGATTCACAATCCGCAGCACACGATACAATTCAAATGAACTAACCGTGACAGGGATATCAAAACGCTGCGAGAGTACGCCTTGGAAGATATCACCCGCTCTAATGTACTCCTTGATTTTTTCTACATCCTTTAAAAATTGCGTTTTTTCATATGTTGAAGTCACTTGTGCAAAGGACGGTGGTTCGTTCATATTCCCTGATAAAATCAGTTCTTTCATATCATCTTTTGTGTGGAGCTGGTGAATCATATGTTCAAGTCGCTCTTGATTTTTCTTGTAAGCTCGTATTTTTTCGTCCTCTGTTTCATTTCCTGTCAGCTGAGTATATTGAATAAAATGAACATGATTCGTTTCGTGGTCAAAAGCAATCATCGTTTGACAGACAAATAATGTGCAGTTATCATTCGTTGATGCATTCGCATGCGGACTGACAGAAGGCTCGATACTTGGGATGAGATCGTAACTTAAGTACCCAACAGCTCCACCTGTAAACGGGATATCAACATCTGGTGTCTTGATTTGATATTGCTCTTTCATCCAGTCTAGTAAATCTTTCAGCTCAGCTTTTTGCATCACTTCCTGCCCCGCAGCATCACGTGCAATATATTGATCTTGGTTGTCATGTAAGGTTAAGAAAGGGTGTAATCCGATGAAGGAATACCTTGACCAGCTAGAAGACTCATCTTTGCTTTCTAGCAGATACACTATATCCTGTTTGAGTTTCTCAACAATTTGAATAGGTGAGAGTGTATCGACTGTAATGGTTTCAACAATCGGGATCGTTTTGTAGGATGCACTGTCCTTTAAAAATTGGGTAAGATTTGATTGAAAATTCATAAACACACTCCTTAAATGGGATTAAGGAGAATGAGGGGGATATAGAGGGGTTTGTTTGAGTATACGAAATAAGCCTAAAAGAGGCTTCCTCTTTTAGGCAGTATGATTAAATAGAAGTATCGTATCTCTGCTCAACTCTACTCATCTCAACTACCCTAGTCTCATTCTCATCTTCTCTAAGCTTGCAATGCCGTTTACACCTTTGTGTAAACTTCGGCTGTTCATATCGTATTATAATTCCTTGTTTTTTGTCAACTTTAAATCAGGACGAAGCTTGACGGCTTCTTCCAAGTACACATGCTGTATGTCTTCCTGCTTTGTATCTGTCTGGACGGTCATTAAGACCCGAATGCACTGCTTTAGACCGCCGTGAATGTCCAGCTCCTGCATACAAGTGACAGGAACATACGTCCACCCTTCAAACTGACGAAGTGCTTTTGCCGGAAAAACAGAGTGAATATCTTGTGTAGCAGAAATTAAGATCTGCACGACACGTTCTGGATCGACTTGGTTTTTTGAAATGATGGCTTCTAGCAGCTGTTTCGTCTTGTTTAACACTTCTTTTTCTGTATCTTCTGTCACAGTTGTAGCCCCTCGTATTCCACGAAACATCATAGACATCTCTCCTCCCGTTTCCATTCTTCAAGCCAGTGATGTAGCTCATCTTTTGTGAAAGATTGCAAGGTAACATCTCCAATCTGTTTTAATAAAACAAATTGAACACGTCCGCCTCTTGCCTTTTTATCACCAATCATGCGATCGACAAATGTTTTAGTTGAAATATCTTGCGTGACTTGTACTGGAAATCCTAGTTCTTTCATCCATTCTTTCAGATCCGAACGATCGAGAGAGAGTCCTAATTGCTTTTCGCTCACATATAAAGCAAACTGCATACCAATCGCAATAGCATCTCCATGAGTGATGGCGCCATATCCATACTCCGCTTCAATGGCATGCCCAAGCGTATGGCCTAAATTTAAAAATGCTCGCACGCCTTGTTCCTTTTCGTCTTCTTGGACAATCGACGCTTTTACTTGGATCCCTCGATACAGCATATGTGCCAGCTCGTCTTTTGATAATTCCTTTAGCGAACGAATGGTCATAAGTTCTGATAAAAAGTCTACACTTGAAATCAGTGCATGTTTAATGACCTCAGCAAAACCCGATCTCATCTCAATTTGAGAAAGTGTCTCTAGCATACTGGTATCATAAATCACAGCTCTCGGCTGATGAAACGCGCCAATTAAATTTTTACCTAGCGGATGATTGATTCCTGTTTTTCCGCCCACTGCACTGTCATGTGCAAGTAGTGTGGTCGGAATTTGAATAAAATCAATACCTCTCATATAAGTGGCAGCAGCAAAACCAGCCAAGTCCCCAATTACGCCGCCTCCTAGCGCAATGACGCACGAGGAACGATCGAGCTGAAATTGAATGGCTTTCGTATGAATATACTCAAACTGTGCAAAAGATTTCGATTGTTCTCCGTTTGGCACAACCACTTTTTGCACAGACCACTTCTGCTTAAGTAATTGAACCATTTCCTCTCCGTAAATGGTATCAACTGCTGAATCTGTGACGATCAAGAGCTTGGTAAAGGAGCGTCCAGTGGAAGTAATCAAGTCTACGATATTTTGTCTAATTCCATCACCGATATATACAGGATAAGTGGCTGAAGACGTCTTCACTTCCAGTGTTTTCATTAAAACTCCCTCTGAAGCTGACGCATTTTTTCAACATTTTCTTTAATGCGATCAATTTGGTCAAGACCAAACTGCTCCACGACTGCATTGGCAATTTCCCAAGCCACGACTGCTTCTGCAACAACACTTGCGGCTGGAACAGCGCAGCTATCAGAACGCTCAATACTTGCAGAGAAAGGTTCTTTTGTTTCAATATCAACGCTTTGCAGCGGCTTATAAAGAGTTGGGATTGGTTTCATGACTCCTCTTACGACAATCGGCATGCCGGTTGACATTCCGCCTTCAAGACCGCCTAAGCGATTCGTTTTTCTTGTATAGCCCTTATCATCATCCCAAATAATTTCATCATGAACGTCACTGCCATTTTTAGAGGCCGCCTCGAAGCCAATACCAAATTCAACACCTTTAAAAGCGTTGATACTCAGAACAGCACCAGCAAGCTTGCTGTCTAATTTGCGGTCATAATGAACATAGCTGCCAACTCCAACTGGCATTCCTTCAACGATGACTTCGACAATGCCGCCAATCGAATCACCGTTTTTCTTCGCTTCGTCAATGGCGTCCATCATTTTTTGGCCTGCTTCACTGTCATAGCAGCGAACGGGTGATGCTTCTGTTACCTTTTGCAAATCTTCTATAGACTCATATGCGGTATCAGCTGCTTTCACTCCACCAATTTCAAGGACGTGACCAGCTACTTTGATCCCAAGATGAGCTAAAATTTGTTTCGCTACCGCTCCTGCTGCTACGCGAACCGTTGTTTCACGGGCTGATGAACGCTCTAATACGTTCCGCATATCCCGATGTCCGTATTTAATCGCACCATTTAAATCCGCATGCCCTGGTCTTGGACGAGAGATTTGGCGCTTCATTTCACTTTCTTCTTCTTCAGTGATCGGCTCTGCACCCATCACCTTTGTCCAGTGCTTCCAGTCATTGTTTTCAACGACGAGTGTAATAGGAGAACCTAATGTTTTCCCGTGGCGAACACCACTTAACACTTTCGCTTGGTCTTTTTCGATCTGCATTCTTCTTCCGCGGCCATGACCTTTCTGTCTTCTAGCCAGTTCATAATTGATGTCATCCTGCTCTATGTAAAGCCCTGCTGGAACTCCTTCAATAATTGTGGTCAGTTGTGGACCATGTGATTCACCTGCTGTTAAGTATCTCATGACTCAATCTCCCTTCATCGCATTAACGCTTTTAAGTAAAAATATGATAACACATTTCCTAGTAAAAAGTCAGCTAGATACCCTTTTTTTGATAAAAGAAAGTATCAGCAGATGTCAGTCCAAACTTTTCCGGGTGAAAAATTTGTTCTGTGGAACCAACAAATAACACCCCATTCGGCTTTAAACTACTGCCCATTTTCAAGTAAATCTCTTCTTTCGCATCTTCTGTGAAATAAATAAGTACATTTCGGCAGACGATGAGATCAAGCTGTTTTTCATATGGATCTGCTAAAAGGTTGTGCTTTTTAAATTGAATGTGCTTTCGAACCTCATCCTTCACCGTGTAAAATGAAGAATCTTCTTTTGTGAAATATTTTTGTTTGATTTGATCTGGCACCTCTTGCAGGGACCGTTCGTGATATCTCCCTTTTTGTGCTGATTGCAGAACTTTATCATCAATGTCTGTTGCGATAATTTGGAAGTCTTTCACAAGAGGATGGCTTGACAGTAGCATCGAAAGCGTATAAGGCTCTTCGCCTGTCGAACATGCTGCACTCCATATTTTTAAACTCCCACCGTTTTTTGAAAGAAGGGGAAGGATTTTTTGATCAAGCACTTCCCAGCGCTGATAATTTCGGTAAAATTCTGACACATTAATGGTCATTCGATCCATCGTTTCATCTAACAGCGCTCTATCCTTTTCAAGAGCAGACGCGAATGCTTCAAAATCTCTATACCCTTTTTTATCATAAAGTGATGTTAATCGCCTTTTCATTTGTGCTTCTTTATATAAATTCAGATCAACCCCGGTAAGTTTTTTCCATTTTTCAACAAATACTTGATATTGATCCATCAATGTCCTCTCCTGTCTCATCTATCTTTGTCCTAGTATAGCTGTTTTTATCAAAAATTTGTATCATCTCATGCGAAATTTCGAATAGAAATATCAATATAAAAAAGCCAAGGTGCTCACTTGATGAACACCTTGGCTTGAACATTAATAAATCCAGCTTGAAATCGTTTGATCCCAATTTGTGAGTTCTTCTTGTTTAAAGAATAGGTTGATTTCTCTTTCAGCACTTTCTGGTGAGTCTGAGCCATGGATAATGTTCTTTCCAACGGTTAATCCATAATCTCCTCTTATTGTGCCCGGCAGTGCTTCTTTCGGATTTGTTTTACCGATCATCTGTCTTGTCACGTCTACTACCTGTTCACCTTGCCATACCATTGCAAAAACAGGTCCTGACGTAATAAAGGAAACCAATTCCCCGAAAAATGGTTTTTCTTTATGCTCTCCGTAATGAGTTTCTGCTACTTCTTTCGGAATACTCATTAGTTTTGCACCAACAAGCTGAAGCCCCTTTTTTTCGAATCTTGACACAATTTCACCGATTAATTGTCTTTCCACACCATCAGGTTTGACCATAAGAAATGTTTTATCCATATACGTTTTCCACCCCGTCGTTATGTATGTATAGGCTTACATTGTTACAAAGTGATCGTATCATTTTTTTTTATAATAATCAATTTTTGACAAAAAATTTCACAAAAAAACCAATCAACTAAAAGTTGATTAGAATTTTCGTTTCCCAATATATTTGGCAATGGAGGCTAGGGATGTTTTCGCTCGTCCACGTGGTAACTTGTCTAGCTGTTCAAATGCTTTTTTCAAATACATTTCACTCACTCGAATGGAACGGTCGATCGCATCTGTTTGTTTTAGACTTTCAATTACAGGCTTCAGCTGCTTTTCGGTCGTTTCACTATTAATCAGCTTCAATTGACCTTCTAGTGTTGGATTCATCAGTGCATATAAGACTGGAAGTGTTACATTCCCTTGTAAAAGATCTCCGCCAACAGGCTTGCCTAGTTCTTCTTCAGTTGATGTGAAGTCAAGGACATCATCAATGATTTGATAGGACATGCCAACATAGTATCCAAACCAGTAAAGGGCTTTATGTGTTTTTTCATCTGTACCTGCTGCAATCGCTCCTAATTGACAGCTTCCTGCAATAAGTAAGGCTGTTTTTCGCTTGATTCTTCTTAAGTATGTACGAAGGTTTTGATCCATGTTGTATTTGTCTTTTACTTGTTCTATTTCACCAAGACAGAGCTCAACAACCATTTTTGACAAAATTTCATGTGCCATTGGGTGGTTGATTTTCGTCATGTACTCAAGTGATCTTGCAAATAAGTAATCCCCTGTGTACATGGCAATTCTGTTGTCCCATTTTGCCTTGATGGTTGGCTTTCCTCTTCTTAGTTCTGCATCATCAATGACATCATCGTGAACAAGTGATGCCATATGAATCAGTTCCAAGGCAACGGCTACATATTTAATTTTATTAATATCATAGTCGCCAAACATACCTGAAAGGAGAACAAAAACGGGGCGGATTCGTTTTCCGCCCGCTTGTAGCAAATGAAGACCTGCTTCACTTAATAATGCATAATCAGAGCGAACTGTTTGTTCAAGCTCTTTTTCAATTATATCTATATCTTGATTTAAAAAAGAGATCATCGCTTTTAGTTTCATTATCTTCACCCAAATATCGTTTATTCAAAGCTTCTTTCCGATATGTGTTGCTGCTACACCGCCTGTAAATGGATGATACGAGACATCAGACAAACCTGCCTCTTCGAAAAGAGCCGCTAGCTCTTTCATGCCAGGGAACGTTTTGGCTGATTCTTGAAGCCATGAATACTCCTGATAGCTCTTGGCAAACAGCTTACCAAAAAGCGGCATAATGTATTTAAAATAGACATAATACCCTTGTTTAAAGCCAATCATCTCAGGCTGTGATGTCTCAAGGCAGACAACCATTCCACCAGGCTTCACCACTCTTGTCATTTCCTTTAGCACCGTTAAGTAATCAGGGACATTTCGAAGACCAAAACCGATCGTGACATAATCAAATTTGTTATCCTCAAAAGGAAGCTCCATTGCATTGCCGTGGAGCAGTTCAATTTGATTATAGCCCCCTGTCTTCACCTTCGTTTCTCCAACACTGAGCATATTTTTACTGAAATCAAGGCCTTTGACCTCACCTTTTTCTCCTACAGCATCTGCAAGCGCAATGGTCCAATCGGCTGTTCCGCAGCACACATCTAATGCTTTGGCTCCTTTTTGAACATTCATGAGCTTCATTGTTTTATCGCGCCATTTTTTATGCTGTTTAAAGCTGATGACAGAGTTCATTTGATCATAGTTTTTATAAATTTTTTCAAATACACCGTGTACTCGCTGTTCTTTTGATTGCTGCATGACTTACCCTTCTTCCACTTTCTGATGATACGCAGGCTCATTTTTCATATGATCCAAGCGATTTAACAGCTCTTTTTGAACGACAGGAGATGAAACAAGATACTCCTTGATCGTTAGTTTGGCTTGCTCGTAGCCTTTATTTTCAAAGTTGTCAAAACATGTATAGGCGTCCGTATAGCTATCGTTCAAAAAAAGTTTTAAATGTTTGTCATCTTCTGCTTGTTTCATAAAACGTTTATAAACAAGAAAACGACTTGCAATCTCATTCCAATGCGTTAATTGAAAATGCTCAGAAATTCTTTGGAATAGCGCCGACTCCACTGTGGCCACACTTTTGTAAAAGTGCGCTGCATCTTGAATGGACCGATCATACAGTCTAATTTTATGTTCATTTATCTCTTTGATCGCCGTAGCGAGGGTGCGGATCATGTAAATATCTTTCATATCAGAGAGAAGAGAATAATAGAGACCGCTGAAATAGTCTCCTGCTAGGATGGTCAGCTGACGATTTTTAAATTCGTCTTGTTTGATGGCTGCAGCAGTTGTGACTTCGTCATGGGTATCAAGGGCAATTTGCACAAGCATCGCCGTTAAAATATACTTTTCTTTTTTCTCTGCATCAATTTGAGCTTCATCAAACATTGCATGAAAAAGAAGGAGCTTATCTTCATCGATGAGTGGCGCACGCAAATGCTTGGCCAAATAAGGATGAGAAAGCTTTTTATTTAATTTTATATTTAGATTAGATAAAATTCCGTAGATGTCTTGCAAAGATATCACCCTTGTCCCAAAAATTACAGTTTCATATGTAGCCCTGCACATTGAGCTTTATTATACCATAACGGCTCTCACTTTTATGCTATCAAGTGCATGCTCATGCTTTATTTCTTTGCCTCGCTTTGAATTTCACCGAAGCTTGTTTGAATGACAGCATCGCCTCTTACTTTGATTGCCGACGTATGCTCCGTAAATTGTGCAATAATGACTTCACCTTTATCGAGTTTTTCGGAATGGTGAAATCTTGTATCAGAGCCTCTAGTTAAGCCGATTACGTTTACGCCATTATCGATAGCTTTAATCACCACAAAATCAGATGCTTTATTTTCACTCAATCTGTTCACCTTCCATCTATTGTTTAATCGTTTTTAATAAAGGAAAGCACTTCTGCTCTTGCTGCCGCATCATTTGCAAATGTGCCGCGCACTGCTGATGTCACCGTTTTAGCACCTGGCTTTTTCACTCCGCGCATCGTCATACACATATGCTCTGCTTCAACGACAATCATCACGCCATGCGGATTTAGTGTTTCCACCATACTATCTGCAATAGTTGATGTAATGCGCTCCTGAAGCTGCGGGCGCTTTGCCACGGCTTCTACTGCTCTTGCAAGTTTGCTAAGCCCTGTTACTTTTCCTCCACGCGGGATATAAGCGACATGTGCTTTTCCATAGAAGGGTACAAGGTGGTGTTCACACATTGAATGGAAAGCAATATCTTTTACAAGAACGAGTTCTTCATGATCTTCACCAAAAATGGTTTTAAAATGTTCTTTTGGATCTTCATTTAATCCCGAGAACACTTCTTCATACATTTTTGCTACTCGTTTTGGGGTATCAAGAAGTCCTTCACGATCTGGATCTTCTCCGATTGCTTTCAATATATCGCGTACAGCGTGTTCGATTAGTTCTTTATTTATTTCACTCATGTATTATATCCTCCAAAGGCGATTACATTTCATTCAGATTCTAGCACACTTCAGATCCTAAAAGCAAAGGGGAGCGTTCTAAACGAACCTTTTGATTCAAAAGGAAAAGCCCCTTATCGAAGGGGCTTTTCTAGACCAGTGTGAAACTGTATATGTATAACTCCTTTTATAGGAACATTACACATAACGATTATTTACCTGCCACCGCGTCTTTAAGTGCTTTACCTGGTTTGAAAGCAGGTACTTTGCTTGCAGGGATTTCGATCTCTGCACCAGTTTGTGGGTTACGCCCTTTACGAGCTGAACGCTCACGTACTTCAAAGTTACCAAAACCAATAAGTTGGATTTTGTCACCATCTTTAAGTGCATCTAAAATTGTATCAAAAACAGAATCAACTGCTTTTGTCGCGTCTTTTTTAGATAACTCGCTTGCTTCAGCAACCGCGTTAATAAGTTCTGTCTTGTTCATGCCTTTCACCTCCTCCCAAAAATATGCATTCAGTAGATTGTTATCATTTCTTCACAATTCATCTTCTTTCTATACACTTTCTTTGAAAAAAAGAGCGTATAGAAAGCATTATACATGGCTTTTCATGTAGAAAACATCTCTTTGAAGGAATGTTTGTCCAACAAAGTGAAGATTTTCTGTAAGTAGATTAACACATATGAAATACCATATCAAGCATTTTAAAGGGAAGAATCCTTATTCGTCAAGGATTAAGGGCACTTTTGCGAACGAATATTCCTAATTTTAGTTGAATATGACTAATCTTTATACAATTGTCTTTTTATGACTCATTCAACACGAAAAAAAGACCCCTATCAATGAGAGGTCTCACATGTTATAGAATAATCGCGATCAAACCGCCTGATCCTTCGTTGATAATTCTTTCAAGCGTTTCCTTCAGCTTATATCTTGCATTTTCCGGCATCAGAGACAGCTTTGCTTGAATGCCTTCCCTGACAAGGGAGCTGAGGGAACGACCAAATATATCTGAATTCCAAATGGAAAGCGGGTCATCTTCGAAGTCTTGCATTAAGTAGCGGACGAGCTCTTCACTTTGTTTTTCTGTTCCAATAATCGGCGCAAACTCGCTCTCTACATCGACCTTAATCATATGAATAGATGGAGCAACTGCCTTTAATCTCACACCGAATCTTGAGCCTTGCCTAATAATTTCTGGCTCATCTAAACTCATATCTGACAAAGCTGGAGCTGCAATCCCGTAGCCAGTTTGTTTCACCATTTTTAATGCATCTGAGACTTGATCATATTCAGTCTTCGCATGAGCGAAATCTTGCATGAGCTCAAGAAGATGGTCTTTACCCCTAATTTCCACTCCAACCACTTCTTTTAAAATATGATCATATAAATCATCCGGCGCGTACAGGTCAATTTCCGCAATTCCCTGACCCATTTCAATCCCTGCTAACCCTGCTCTTTCAATAAAGTCAAATTCACTGAATTGACCAACGACGCGGTCGACATCTCTTAATCTTTTAATATCCTTTACAGTTTCCTTCACTGAATCCTGGTAGCTCTCTCTTAGCCAATGATCTTCTTTTAACACCATGACCCAGCTAGGCAGGTTCACATTCACCTCAAGCACTGGGAATTCATATAATGCTTCACGAAGAACACTGAGTACATCTTGTTCTCTCATACTTTCTACGCTCATGGCGAGTACAGGAATATCATATTTTTGACTGAGTTCCTGCCGCAGTGCTTCTGTTTCAGGATGATATGGTCTCACGGAGTTGATGACCATAATAAACGGCTTTCCAACTTCTTTGAGTTCGTCAATCACACGTTCTTCTGATTCAATATAATCGTGTCTTGGAATTTCTCCAATTGATCCATCAGTTGTAATCACAACACCGATGGTTGAATGCTCTTGGATGACCTTGCGTGTACCAATTTCCGCTGCTTCATGAAACGGGATTGGCTCCTCATACCACGGCGTGTTGATCATTCTCGGACCATTTTCATCTTCATACCCGCGGGCACCAGGAACTGTATACCCTACACAATCTACGAGCCTGATGTTGACATCTAGGCCGTCACTTACATGAATAGATGCCGCTTGATTTGGCACAAATTTTGGCTCTGTGGTCATAATGGTTTTTCCTGCTGCGCTTTGCGGCAATTCATCCTGTGCTCTTGCACGATCTGCCTCATTATTGATATTCGGGAGCACCACGAGCTCCATAAACTTTTTAATAAACGTAGATTTCCCTGTACGAACAGCTCCAACGACTCCTAAATATATATCGCCTCCTGTTCGTTCAGCGATATCCTTGAAAATATCGACTTTTTCCAAGTGATCCCCTCCCGGACTTGCTATCCTCGTTTTCAAATAAAATACTCTATACTTCAATCAAACTGTGCTTGAAAGGTGTCAGGACAATATATGTGTATGACGTTGTCCTATTTGAATATGACACCTTTTTTGTTTTGAGAGTATGTTTAGCCATAAAAAAACCTTTCTCCTCATTTATATGCAGAGGAAAAAGGTTCATTCTTGTTTATGATGTCTTTTTTTCTAAAAAGGCAGGCTCTCCTTTTTTGTTGATTGTATATGGTACAGAAAATGCGGGTACAAACGGGGTTTCCTGCCAATAGACATCTTCAATGTTTTCACCTGGTTTCAGCTTTTGTTTCGCATTTTTTAAAATTTGAGCAAAATCACTGCGATAGTCAACATAGATTTCACCATTTGATGAAATAAGTAATGGAAGTGAATGTCCCGTGACAGGACTCATGACAGTAGGCGGCGTCTTTAATCCTAGTTTTTTTTCATTTAACGTATATAAATCTTTGGACACAACTTTTCCATATGGCGGATATGTATGTTCGTCTTGATATATTTTGATTCTTAGACGTAATTCACTGATAGTTTGCGTCATTTTAACATCAAGCAGTTTCACCGTTGGTTTTTTTTCGACGTCTGTGAGGACATAGATATATTCACCCCCGCCTTCAAAGGATGTAGACGGTACATCGTGTAAATACCTTGGTGACAAGCGTTTAAAATCGATAACATACTTTTGATAAACAGGTGTGTCTGCTTCTTTTGTTTCAATTGGCAAAAGACCGTTTGTTGCTTTTTGAAAATCTTCAATCGCTGCCTGCACACTTTGTAGCTGCTCCTCGTAGGGCACCCGGTTTTCAGCTTTGCGATTATCTGGATAAAGACATCCTGTAAGTAAAATAAGTGTTAACAACATGACACTGACTTTTGCTTTGATCATCACATTCTTCCTTCTTCTTTATTCATTAACCGGTCCGCTAAATACAACTAAAAACACAATGATACCTGATATGAGCATCAAGCTATATGCGACGGTCGAGGCTGTTATTTTAAGAAAACGGCTTTTCAGCTTAAACCTACTGAAATAAATGGTTACTACGGCTAAAAACATGAGCCCCATTGAACCAAGCGCAAACCACATCTTGATTAAAGCAAAACTCATCGTGCCTGTCCCCCTTCATAACGAACGAATTGTAAGCGTTTATATTTCATTCTAAACCACAAATAAGGTAAATATCAATCATTTTTCCAATCATTCGGTAAAAAGGGAATAAAAAAACTGAAGCAAAGAGGGGGACTCCGCTTCAGTCATCTAATCGACTATTTTTCCTCATTCTGTAGAGGCAAAGCTCTATTCAAACTTCATTGCTATATTATGCAAGTCTTCCCCTTCTTGCATCCTCTACATGCCTAAGTTCAGTCTTTTCAATTATTTTGTTTGGTTTTCAAACATGTTCACAAGGTCTTCCATCTCATGTGTTTTCACACGTGCCATTAATGATTCCACAGCATCGTCAACCTTTTTCCCTTCAAATAGGACATGGTAAAGTGCTTCTGTAATCGGCATGCTGACCTTGTATTCTTTGGAGAGCTGGTAAGCACCTTTTGTTGTGCGGACGCCCTCTACAACCATCCCCATTTTCTCAAGGACTTCTTCTAGCTTATATCCTTTTCCGAGTAAATTCCCGCAGCGCCAGTTACGTGAATGAACACTTGTGCATGTGACGATCAAATCACCTACACCCGTTAAACCGGCAAATGTAAGAGGGTTTCCTCCCATTTTTGTACCAAGGCGTGCGATTTCAGCCAGTCCTCTTGTGATGAGTGCCGCTTTCGCATTGTCACCATATCCAAGTCCGTCTGTAATCCCTGCTGCAAGAGCAATGATGTTTTTAAGTGCTCCGCCAATCTCCACACCAATGACATCAGGGTTTGTGTACACTCTAAAGTTGTTGTTCATGAACAGTCTTGAACAAATTGAGCGGCCTCAATATTTTCTGATGAAACGGTTACGGTTGTCGGGTGACGCAATCCTACTTCTTCGGCATGACTCGGTCCTGATAGGACGACCACAGCTTCTCTTTGCGCAGCTGGAACCTCTTGTTCAATCATTTGAGAAATTCTTAGCAGCGTATCTGGTTCAATCCCTTTACTAACGTGAACAAATGGCACTTTCGACGAGATCAACTCATTTGCCTGCTTCAATACTTCACGTATAGCCTTTGTTGGAACAGCGACAATAATAGCCTCAGCGCCCTCTAAAGCCTGTTTCATATCTGTTGTGGCCTTAATAGACGCTGGTAGCGTGACATTTGGCAAGTAATCATGATTTTCATGTTTTTCATTGATTTGATCAATCAACTCTTGTCGATGTCCCCACATGTGTACATCATGATGATTATCAGCTAATACAAGTGCAAGAGCTGTTCCCCAGCTTCCTGCTCCAAGTACTGAAATTTTCTTCATCCTGCTCACCCTTTTTATTTTCTCGCTCTCGCAAATATTTTAATTGGTGTTCCTTCAAAACCAAACGCATCCCGAATTCGGTTTTCTAGGAAACGCTCATAAGAAAAGTGCATAAGCTCTGGATCGTTCACAAACACAACAAAGGACGGCGGCTTGATGGCGACCTGTGTTGCATAGTAAATCTTCAGACGCTGGCCGTTATGGGTCGGTGTTGGATTCATTGCAACGGCGTCCATGATAATATCGTTTAGAATATTGGTTTGAACACGCATCGCATGATTCTCACTAGCTGTAATGATGGATGGCATTAAGGTATGAATTCTCTTTTTCGTTAGAGCAGACATGAATAAGACTGGTGCATAGTCAAGGAATTGAAAATGCTCGCGAATGTTTTGCTCAAATTCCTTCATTGTGCGCTCATCCTTTTCAACAGCATCCCATTTGTTCACAATGATCACAACGGCTTTACCAGCTTCATGTGCGTAGCCGGCAATTCGTTTATCCTGCTCAATGATTCCCTCTTCACCGTCAAGAACAACAGCGACTACATCAGAGCGGTCAATGGCTTTTAGTGCACGAAGTACACTGTATTTCTCAGTCGTTTCATACACTTTCCCTTTTTTTCTCATCCCTGCTGTATCCACAATCACAAAGTCACGCTGATTGTACGTAAACATCGTATCAACAGCATCTCTTGTTGTACCAGCGATGTTACTTACAATCACACGGTCTTCGCCAAGCATGGCATTGACCAAAGAGGATTTCCCTACATTTGGACGCCCAATTAAGCAAAACTGTACAACTTCTTCATCATACTGTGTATCTGGCAAGTTTTTAAAATGCTCTGCCACTGCATCAAGCAAATCACCGAGGCCTAGCCCGTGCGTTCCAGAAATCGGATACGGCTCGCCAAAGCCAAGTGCATAAAAATCATAAACGTCGCTTCTCATTTCAGGGTTGTCCAGTTTATTGACAGCAAGCACAACTGGTTTTTTTGTACGATATAAAATTTTTGCGACTTCTTCATCCGCAGATGTCACGCCGTCTCGGCCATTGACCATAAAGATAATGACATCTGCTTCATCCATTGCGATTTCTGCCTGATGGCGAATTTGCGCCAAAAACGGCTCATCTCCAATATCTATTCCACCAGTATCTATTAAATTAAAGTCATAATTTAACCATTCAGCAGAGCTATAGATTCGATCTCTTGTTACACCAGGTGTGTCTTCTACAATCGATATTCTTTCGCCTGCGATTCGATTAAAAATTGTAGATTTTCCAACGTTGGGCCTTCCAACAATGGCTACGACAGGTTTACCCATAGTACCCTTCCTTTCAATCCAGCCGCGATTCAATATGTTCATCATCATGTTTCAACCGGGATTTAAAATTTTCATTCAGTTTGTTATGAAATAAACCCTTCAAACATGAAGGGTTCAACTTATATATTATATCAATTTTTAATCAGACCACAATGAATAACTTAAAAATGTTTGACAATCAAGTAAAGATCTTCTCCAATCCCGTGTGCAATGCCGTCCAAAATGGCCTCTAAATTCATCGCATACATATCGAGCTCTTCTTTATTTTCACAGAAAAAAACCGCTGTTCCTCCTATGACTCGATCTTTATTTGTTGTAGCCACAGCCAATATAAATTGCTCTATTGTATTTGCCATTTCTCTTTACCTCGCTTTCTTTTTAATGAAATCTGTCGGCATTCTTATGGCATTTTCTAAGATCGGTACCTCTTCTAATACACGAACAGCCAGATCTTCACGTTTCCATTGCGGTAAAATGAACACGCCAAGGGTGCCATTATTCAGATCGCGTTTTGCTAACGGACAAAGCGATGGTTCACCAGAATCACGATACACGCCAAGTACATTGGATAAATCAAATAAAATCGCTTGACGCTGTCCAAGATTTGCAATCGTTGTGGCTGAGTTAAAATTCTTCGGGGTTAAGATAAAGCCCATTCCATGTTCTAAAATAAGTTTCTGCTTTTCAGGAAGACCAACATTCATAATGTAAATATCATTCACATATAGGCCCGCCCCGTCAAAATGAAGTTCGCCTTTTTGAATATTGACGATATCCTTTAGTTGGCTGCCAGACATTAATAACTTTGCCATGAAAAAACAAAGAACACCGACCACTGTCCCAATAACGAGCGAGAAGAAAATACAGGCTGTCGTTGTAATGAGTGCAGTGAGAATGGCAATATAATTTCGACTTTCAAAGGCGATCGCAATGCCTTCAATATATGTACTGCCTCTTGAGACAAGCTCATACGAATCCAATTGGGTTAATGTATTTCTTTCCATATTTCGCACATCACGAAATTGCGTGGCTGCTAATGTCAGAAAAGTAATCGCGGTGAATTCCTCCTGAATCAGTGCAGGCATAATAATCGCACCAAGCCCTGACGCAATAAAACCAAGCGCAATGTGAATCACTTGTCCATGTATATACGTGGGATATTGCCGATAATCTGTTCTTAACATATAAAGTCTGGCCGCCATCCCAAAGATGACACCAATAATCACAGGAAACGTGTAATCCGTCATGTTGATTTTGCAGCCCCTTTTACTGGTTTTCTGGATGAACGGGTACTTAAGAGCTTTTCAAGCTGGTCTACACCTAATAGGAAAATGGCTCCTTGAACAACAAGAGAAAGAAACGAGAGATCTCCAATCATAATCGATGATGTGAGGCGATGAATCGTGAGCGCATAAAGAGTTTCTCCGAGACACGCAGACATCATCCATAAGGTGATTCGTTCTGTTAACTGATGTCCATATGTCAAACACATCAAGATTAGCAAGGCAAATACAACCCAGTCCACTTTTATTATCGTGAACCAAACAGGGTCATATAATGCAAAAATCATAAAAAAGCCATACGCGCTTATCATTGAACATAATTGCATGATTCTGATGATTCGATAGCCGGGCTGGAATAGAACAAAGGCAACACAAGCATATAAAAAAGTCATCAAAAACCCTGCATTGATACTGAAATCAAAAATGGATATCATGAAATGACTGAAAATAATATGAACAAGTACACACACTGCGAGCACGTTGCGCCACGTGCTTTTTTCCATAATAAATGTCACCATAATCCAAACGAACCATATTGACCAATAATAGTACATTGCCTCCAACGCCTCATCACCTCAATTACATTATGGGAAAATCTCCAGTTTTTAAACGTGTGATAGCGTTACAGGCTTTGTATGAAATAAACAAGAGGTGACACCCTAATCATTGAGGAGGGATGTATGATGGGTAAGGATAGACAGGAAAAACGCCTAAAGGCATCAAGAAGAGTTGAATCTGATCGCGATCAATCAATTCATCATAAAGGGGCAACAGCATTAGAAGGTCCAGATGACGCTCGAAAAAGAAATCAATAAAAAAAGGCATGTGATGATCACATGCCTTTCTACCTTGACCTTAAGCTATAGTACGTTGTATCCACGCCTCTTTCTTTCAACCAATGACTCGTTTCACCTGAAATCACAATCGGTGTTCGTCTCAGCTCCTGTATGGTCTTTGCACCTAGCACTGTCATCATCATCTTTACATCTTCTTGAAGATCAAGGATATCAGTGATAAGGCCGCTTTCTCCTCCACTGGTAAGTGATTTCAGGAAAAAGCCAGCTAATCCAGCAGCGGACGCACCAAGAGCGATTGATTTTGTCACATCAAGAGCATCTTGAATGCTCCGGAGGCTAAAACCGTTTGATTTTGAAAGGCTGTGTGTACTTCAGCAAGACTCGCTGCAGTTGGAATCCCCCATTGGTCAAAATATCGAAGGGCTTTCTGGCGACGAAGATTTTCGATTTTAGAAAAGTTTGTTCCGCCAAACCCTCCCACATCAACGGCAGTGACTCCCGCATGAAATAACTTTTTTGCCGTTTCCTTGCTCATGCCAAATCCGACTTCCTTTACGACAACAGGCACACCTATCGACTCAGCAATGGCTGCAATGCGTTCAATGGCGCCCCTGAAATCACGATCTCCTTCAGGCATCACGATTTCTTGAATGACATTTAAGTGAATTTGGAGCATATTTGCCTCGAGCATGTCGACAGCTTCCCGTGCCTGTTGAAGTGTCGCTTCACTGCCTAAATTCGCAAAAACAAGTCCATCTGGATTGACTTTCCGAACAATTTCATACGTACGTCTTTCTTCTCGGTCTTTCAGCGCAGCCATTTGGGACCCAACTGCCACTGGAATATTGGTTTCCTTGGCTGCGATGGATAGAGAGCGATTGATCTCATAAGTCGACTCTCCACCCCCACCAGTCATTGCATTGATAAAAATTGGCGAACCGAAAGTCAGTCCGCCAATTGTCGTAAGTGTATCAATTTGTGATGTCGCAAGATCTGGTAGACCGACGTGAACGAAGGAAACATCCTCTAAACCTGTTGCTGCATGCTGGCCTGTCGACAAAGCGTGCTCAATATGTTGTTTCTTTCTTTCTGCTCGCGTCAATTTTGATCACCAAATTATTTTAGTTTATTGAGTTTATCACCGATCAGGTCACCAAGCTGGAATCCGCTTGTGTTTTCTTCTTTCGCCTGATACTGACGATAATCCTCTTCTATTTGCTTTTCAGGATTTTCTTCTAAGTCACGAATGCTTAGTGAAATGCGCTCTTCATCTTCATTCACATCAAGCACTTTCACTTTCACAGTTTGCCCTTCTTCAAGGACTTCTTGAGGAGTACCGATATGTTTATGTGAGATTTGGGAAATATGCACAAGTCCTTCTACACCTGGAAGAATTTCAACAAATGCACCAAAGCTCACAAGACGCTGAACGGTTCCTTCAAGTACATCATCTTGTTTTACCTTTTCACCAATTTGGCTCCAAGGTCCTGGTAAAGTTTCTTTAATAGATAGTGAGATACGTTCGTTATCTCGATCAACAGCAAGTACTTTCACCTTGACTTGTTGTCCTTCTTCGACAACGTCAGATGGCTTTTCAACATGCGCATGGGATAGTTGAGAAATGTGAACTAATCCATCAATGCCGCCAATGTCAACAAATGCACCAAAGTCCGTCAAGCGCTGCACCTTACCATCAATCACACTACCTACTTCAAGCTTTTGCAGGAAGTCTTGCTTTTGGTCTAATTGCTCTTGCTCAACTACTGCACGGTGTGAAAGGATCACACGATTTTTTTCGCGGTCAAGTTCTACCACGACAAGTGAGAGCGTTTTTCCTTTGTAGTCTGTAAAGTCTTCTACATAGTGTGCTTCAACAAGAGATGCAGGAATAAATCCGCGCACACCAATGTCTACAACAAGACCACCTTTGACAACGTCTTTTACTTCAGCTTCAAATACTTCTTTTGTTTCAAACTTTTTCTCTAGGTCTTCCCAAGCGCGGTCTGCATCAACAGCACGTTTCGATAAAATCAAAGCATCGTCTTCGACCTTTGTTACTTTAAGCTCTAACTCGTCGCCATCTTTCACGACATCTGATGCTTTTTCAACGTGAAGACTTGATAATTCACTGATTGGGATGATCCCAGGTTGTTTCACATTGACGATATCCACATTGACATGCTTGTCCTCAACTTTAGAAACAATCCCTTTCACTACATCTCCAACCTCTGGTACCTGAACATCGATTTGATTCATTTCCTCTGTCATTTCGATAACCTCCTTGGTCCAAACCTACACAGCTTAGTTAAAACGGCTGAGCGAATATGTGTCTTAAGCATGATGATTGCCAGCCGAATATGTATTATAGAAACATTCAAATCAATATAATTGCTTGAATGATCAATAAAAATAGTATTAGTATAAACTTCTAATAAAAGGCCTTGTTTGTCAAGAGATAAACCTCTAACTTATAAAAGTTTTCTAAAATTTCTTACTGTTTTTCCACACGGTCCGCTGCATCTAAAATTTTACCTGCCACCTCTTGAATGGAAAGGGAAGTGGTGTCAATTTCAATTGCATCATCAGCCTTCTTCAGCGGTGATACCTCACGCTCAGAATCAAGTTTGTCACGTCTTGCAATCTCTTCGATCAGCTGATCGTAATTGACATCGTAGCCTTTTTTCTGATTCTCTTCAAAACGGCGTTTTGCTCTTTCCTCTACTGAAGCAAGCAAGAAAATTTTCACTTCGGCATCTGGAAGAACATGTGTGCCAATGTCTCTTCCGTCCATCACAACTCCGCCTCGTTTGCCAAGCTCTTGCTGGCGGCGAACCATTTCCTCACGAACAGCTCTATGTTTTGCTACAACCGATACTTGGTTGCTGACACGGTCTGTTCGAATGTCTTCAGTGACATCGGTATTGTCTAGATGTACTTTTTGACCTTCGTTAGTTGACACAAGTTCAATGACTGTCTTTTTCAGCAATACATCAAGTGCCTGTTCATCTTCAAGGTTTACACCATGATTGAGTGCCGCAAGTGTAATTGCGCGGTACATCGCACCTGTATCAATATAAATATATGATTTTTTCGCTGCGACAATTTTTGCCACAGTGCTTTTTCCTGCTGCAGCAGACCATCAATTGCGATAGATAATTTCTTTTTCATAATACCTCTCCTTGATTGAATCTCCCTTATGAATTGTAACACGATCACCGCTCAAAATGGGGAATTTTCTATCAATCCTTTTGCTTAAACGTCTCAATCCAATCTTCAATACTCATGTTGTTCACACCCTCGTATTGCACGACTTTTGACAAAAATAGTTCCCCTTTCGTCAAATGAAGTGTGATCTGAACGGCTAATAATAGCACAAGCTGGATCAATACTGCTTTGAATAACCATCTTTCAATCGTCTTCATACAAAAAGCCTCCACGCTAGATTCTTTCAACTCTAGTATGGAAGCTTTTTACATCCTTTATTCTTATGCTTTTTTCACACGTGTTAAAAGCTGCTGCTGGAAGCAGTACTTCATGATGTGCTGCTGGTGGTCATTCGTGATCTCAGTAAACTCCATGATTGCTCTTGTTTTGCCAGTCTGTTCATCTTGATATACACGATTCATTTCTGCAACCGCTTTAATTTCCACTGGTTCTTTGAGCGGAAGTTCAAACTCTGTGATCAATTCACCGTATTCTTTTAGCGCAACGCCTTCTGGAACAGCAATCGCTACGCCGCCAGCACTCATATTCACGATCAATGTCTCAAAGGTCTTTTCATCAGTTTGTGTGATGGTGGCTTTCACCATCGTATCCACTCGCAGATATTCTCTGCGCTGGAGCCGAATCATTTCTTCTTTTGGTGGAATCGAAATGACAATCATCGGAATGTCTTCTTTTCTTTTTCCTGTGACTTCGCTTGTACATTTGTATGGAATTTGATTTTCATCGAAAAAGAAGACGGTGATTTCTGTTTGCTGATTTAAATAGATGGTGCGCCCTGTTTCTTTATCAGCTGGATAATGAATACAAATATTATCGTTATTATTTTCCAAAACTTTCGATTTTGCTGTTTTCACTTCTTTGTTCTCATTGACATATTCAATTGTGATTGCATCCCCTATTTGTAACATTCCTCATCACTCTTTTCATCTGTAAAATCGTATCATCTCCTATATTAAACCATGTATAAAACAAAAGGAAAAGACTTATTAGCCTTTTCCTCGTTTCGCTTTTCTATAGGTCTTTATATATAGGTTCTGCGTTTTTTAGCTTATCTACTCTTTCTTCTTTTCCTGTATTTGCATTAATGAACATCCGATATGTGTCATTTTTAATTGTTCCAAGGAATTCATAGCAGAGAACTTCCTCTGACATATCATTTTGAACAATGGCTAAATGGGTATCCTCGATCTTCACGTGCTTATTCAGTGTCTTTTCAGCTTCTTTTTGCGAGATTTTAGGTGCTTTGATGTCGCGTTTTTTATGATTCATTAAGTAGTCTTTCGCTGAGAACCCAACAACCTCTCCATCATCTAATGCAACTTTCATACGAATACTGTCTGGATAAAGCAACACATTTTTTTGAAGAGGCACATAGGTAAATACACCGATATTATCAAATTGCGCACTTTCATCTAAATGGAACGATTCCGTATCAAATCCATGCTTCTTTAAGAAACTTAGTGCTTTTTCAGATGCATCATTTAAGCTGATTTTCTGTTTTTTCACGTCTCGATTCTGAAGAAGATAGACCGGGTGTCCACCTTTTTCAGTCAAGTCTAAATAAAAATTTGCTTGGCTATCTGAATCTGACATTGATAGGCTATACACATCGCGATTTGTTTTGCTTCCGCTTTTTCGCACTTTAAAATCTTGATTATGATCAGGTGTAAATTGCTGCGCAATGCGGATTGCTTCTTTTTTTGAAATCTTTTCGCCTTTTAAATGATTGTAACCTCGCGCTTCTGATTCTGATGACACATTTGTAGGACCGAGATCGACATCCGCAAATGCATCTGCATTTCTTTCAACGGTTTTTAATCCGTCAATGATGGTGTTATCGTTCTTTTGATCGCCGTCAGCCAGCGCCATTTCAACATCCATCCATTTTAAATTTTTGTTGAGTACGAGGTGCTGTACTTGTCTAAGCTCGTTTTGAATATCTGCCGCTTGATTATATAAAGCCGTAATGGTTTTGTGCGTATCTTTATTTAATGGTTCATCTGATAAAGATTTAACTGACGATTTGTAGCTAAAGTCTCCGACATTCGCCAAAAATTCTTCCGTTTTGTTAAAAGGCATCAATGTGAGTGGAAGCTGACTGACATTGTTATGTGCTTCTGATGACATTCTCCATACATCTGCAAGTGCTGGAGAGATCGATGTTTGGCTGTTCATCGCAAGTGTCGCTCCAAGTTTATCGTGCAGCTGATCGACTTGGTACGTTAAATCGTGGAATGCTCTTTGGTAGTTGTTCTCTGCATGAAGCAGCACCGCATCTTTTTCTTGATGTTCTTTATAGCCCCAGTAACCTGTTGAGATGACAACAATTCCTAAAATAGCAATCAATATTCCTCTGATCATTTATTTACACCTCTTTTTATTCACAGAAAATATGTTTCCCGATCCGTTTAATTTGTGATCTTCCCCAAATCCATGGGCTTGTTGCTGTATCAGGGTTAAAGTAATAGACGGCGCTTTCAGATGGATCCCAGCCATTAATGGCATCAAATACTGCTTTTTTTGCGGTTTCATTTGGCGTCATATAAAATTGTCCGTCTGCCACAGCTGTAAACGCAAGCGGCTCAAAAATGACACCAGCAATGGTATTTGGAAAGGTTGGGCTGTTCAAACGATTTAAGATAACGGCAGCGATGGCTACCTGTCCTTCATAAGGCTCGCCTCTTGCTTCACTATATACTGCTTGTGAAAGGAGCTGAATGTCATTACTAGAAAAACCACCTGGCATGTTGGCAGCCGTTTGTTTCGGCGTTTGATTTGCCTGCCCATTTCCTGACTGATTTCCAGACTTCCCAGATGAGCTGCTTCCTCCGCTTTGACTTTTTTGATTCTCTTTTGCACCTTGTGCGGTCTTTTTTTGTGAGCTTCTTTGTGCGGGAGCCTTTGTTTGCTGATCAAGCGGCTTCCCGCCATAGTGTGTAAACTGGTTCCCTTTTTGCAGCTGCTGCTGCACAAACTCTTTATAGTATTTTGTCTTTTGGACTAATAGGCTTTTTGTTTTTTCACCTACAAGTCCATCGACCTTCTTTACACCAAACTGACTTTGAAAGTTACGAACGGCCCAGTATGTTCCCCAGCCATACACTCCATCAATTTTGCCATTGTAAAAACCATTGTATTGAAGCCGTGCTTGCAGCTCGACTACATCTTCTCCTGTTGCTCCTCGCTGAATGACTTGATTGGTGAAGGCTTCACTTTTTTCAGGTGTCATCAGTGAAAACGCGAGTAGAACAATTGAGAAGATAAGGACGATTTGTTTCATGAAACGAGCTTTGTCCATATTTGATCCTCCTGTACTTTTGATGTTTGAATATATGTTTCTTCCGATCCCTATTTTTATACATTCATCACAGGAGGAAATTGGATGGAAAAGACAAAAAACGCCCTATTTTCTTATAGGACGTTTTTTAATTTAAATTTGCACCATTTTCACCACGCGGGCTTTTTTGGCTTTCCGCAGGCCAAACCACCATAAAAAAATCATGAAAGGCAGCATAATATATCCCCAATTTTTCATCCCAAGAAGAATGAAATCATATAAGCCATGAAAAAGCACAGGAAGCGTTAAAGAAAGGATAAGCCATTTGACCCGCTCTTTTTTAGCAGAGAAACGAGCCTTCCCTATATAAAACCCCATCACAACACCAAACAAAGCGTGACTTGATACTGGTAATAAGGCACGTGTAAAAGCATATTCTACCCCATGACCGACTAAGTAAAGAATATTTTCAAGCGTCGCAAAACCAAGTGAAACACTTGTTCCATAAACAATCCCGTCATAGTGCTCATCAAACTGTACATGTGCATAGACGCTGACCATTAATATAAACCATTTTAATGATTCCTCTAAAAAACCCGAAGTCACAAAGGAAATCAAGATAGGATTGGTTGCAATATGTTCCTCCTGAAGGACATATTGAATAAACATGGTTGGAAACACAAGTATGACACCTAGCATAAAAGATCTGATGACCATGTGAACCGGCTCATTGTCGTACTGATCTTTCAAATAAAAATAACTTAAAAGTGCGATGCCGGGAGCTAAACCTGCTGAGATGATTGCGATCATAATCAGACCTCTTTCCCTACATTATCCTTCATTATCGTACCATGATTTACCCCTTTTTTATATGACTCGAGCCCATTTTTCATAAAATAACTTTCTATATAATCCCAGTTTACATAAAAAAGAACTGAATCCCATTGTGGGGTCCAGTTCTTTTTTTTACCCGTTGATTCTTTTGTTGATTTCTTCTGCGATCAGCTCTCCATGAAATCTTCCATTTTCAATGAAAATTTCATTGGCGTTGTTTCCAGCTGCTATGACCCCTGCAATGAAGATGCCTTCTATGTTTGTTTCCATCGTCTGTTCATCAAATGCTGGACGACCTGATTCTTGATCAATGGTTACACCCATTTTTTCTAAAAAAGAATGATCAGGATGATAACCTGTCATCGCAAACACAAAATCACTTTTTACACGATCGATTTGGTCTTGTTGATTTGTAAAGATGACCTCTTCTTCAGTGATTTCTTTGACCTGTGCACCAAACTCCATTCGAATGGTTCCATGACGAACGAGGGCTTCAAACTCTGGTAATATCCAAGGTTTGATGCTGGACGAATACTCAGTTCCTCTATACAAAACAGTGACCCTGCTTCCGCATTTCACAAGTTCTAGCGCGGCATCGACACTGGAGTTCTTACCCCCGATGACCGTCACATCTTTATCAAAGTATGGGTGGCCTTCTTTAAAGTAATGATACACGTGAGGAAGCTCTTCCCCTTTGATATTCATATAGTTCGGATGATCATAGTAGCCAGTGGCAATCACGACATAGTCACATGAATAGTCATCTTTTGACGTGCTGACGGTAAAACACCCATCTTTTTTCATCACAGCGTTTACCTTTTCAAACGCATGCACACGCAGGCTTTTTCGTCTGACCACCTCTCGGTAATAGGAAAGTGCCTGTATACGAACTGGCTTCCGGTTTTCAGTAATAAAAGCGACATCACCGATCTCAAGCTTTTCGCTTGTGCTGAAAAAGGTTTGATGTGTTGGATAATGATAAATACTGTTGACCACATTTCCCTTTTCGATCACAAGTGCATCAATTCCGATTTGCTTGAATGCGATGGCCGCTGATAATCCACATGGGCCGCCTCCTATTATGATCGCTTTTTCTTGTTTCATTTGTTCCACTCCTGTCGTTTCACTGCAATAACAATTGCTGGGCTGTTTGATTCTTTGTGCCATTACATAAAAAAATCTCCTATTTAAGGATAGGAGATTTTAAGATGCGATGCAAATAAGCCGCTTAAATCCAGCCTCTGAATCGAGAAGCTTCAGCCATTTTACGTACGCCGACCATATATGCTGCAAGTCGCATATCGATGCGGCGGTTTTGCGCCATTTCATAAATATTATTAAATGATTTCACCATCATATCTTCTAAACGAGTTTCCACTTCTTCTTCTGTCCAGTAGAACCCTTGGTTATTCTGAACCCATTCAAAGTAAGAAACAGTTACACCACCCGCACTCGCAAGTACGTCTGGGACTAGTAGTACACCACGATCTGAAAGAATTTTTGTTCCTTCCAGCGTCGTCGGCCCATTTGCTGCCTCTACGACAATTTTGGCTTTAATGTTGGCCGCATTATCTTCTGTGATTTGGTTTTCAATGGCTGCAGGTACTAAGATATCACAATCCAGCTCAAGCAGCTCTTGGTTTGTAATTGTATCGTTAAATAATTTAGTGACGGTTCCAAAGCTGTCACGTCGGTCGAGCAAGTAGTCAATGTCTAGACCATCTTCATCGTATAATCCGCCGTATGCATCTGAAATCCCTACGATTTTTGCTCCCGCATCATACATGAATTTAGCTAAGTAGCTTCCTGCATTTCCGAATCCCTGTACAACAACACGAGCCCCATTGATGTCAATCCCTTTTTTCTTCGCCGCTTCTTTGATGCAGATCGTCACACCTTTTGCAGTTGCAGTGTCTCGTCCGTGTGACCCTCCGAGAACAATTGGTTTTCCTGTAATAAATCCTGGCGAGTTAAACTCATCAATTCTAGAATATTCATCCATCATCCATGCCATAATTTGAGAGTTTGTAAACACATCTGGTGCTGGAACATCTTTGGTTGGACCAACGATTTGACTAATCGCGCGTACATAGCCGCGGCTTAGTTTTTCAAGCTCTCTGAATGACATTTCTCTTGGATCACAGATAATACCGCCTTTTCCTCCGCCATAAGGAAGATCCACAATACCACATTTTAAACTCATCCAAATTGAAAGCGCTTTTACTTCTTTTTCAGTGACATTAGGGTGGAATCTAATTCCGCCTTTTGTTGGACCGACAGCATCATTGTGCTGCGCACGATAACCAGTGAAAATTTTCACCGATCCATCATCCATACGAACAGGAATTTTGACCGTTAATAGACGGATTGGCTCCTTCAGTAATTCATACACTTCTTGCGGATACCCCAATTTGTCAAGCGCTTTATGTATGACGGTTTGAGTTGACTTTAAAACATCTAGCTTATCTTCTGCGTTATGAGCGGCGTTTTGATCGGCTGCCATTAAAATAAACCCCCTAGAAATCTTTCATGATCTACTGCTCCCTTTCAAGCAATAGTATACACCTTCGTACTGGTAAAGCAAAGGTAAAAAGCGTTTTTTATCAAAATAAAATATCAGCGTTTATAAATATAAAAAAGGATATAAAAAAATACTGTTGTTTCATCACAACAGTATTAAATATTATAGAAAAAAGTGATTAAAAATACATCTGAATAGTTTTGATTGCATCTTCTTGCATAATCACTTTTCCATACTCTTTTAGCCGGTGAATGGTTAATGTCGTAGGAGATCCAAATTCCGCTAAAATGGAAATCACGGTATCAGCAGACAGTTCTTCGAAATCATCTAGGCTGAGAAAATATTGACCTTCATAATGGTAAACTGTCCCCCCTAAAAGTCCAATACGACTTAAACTATAGGACAGTTGAATCACATCTTCAAACGAGGCAAATTGATAGAGCACATGCTTACTCTCGTCGAGCTTGACTTGCATCTCAATGTAATCTTCATCAAACTCATCATCAGCTTCTTCCTGCTGACTCTTCGTGACAATGACAACCATCCCCTGCGCCTGAAGAGAAAATACTTCAACAGCAATCGGTCCATTCGCTTCAAAACCGAGCTCCTGATTCGCTTCGTTCATCATGTCTTTAAACAGCTGATGAACTTTGAACGAATCTTTCCAAAGGTCTTCTTTCGTAAGACCTCGGTCTGTCAGATCATCTAGTGTGAGAAAAATTTTGATTTTATTATAATTCAGACGCTCCAGTCGCATAACGTTCCCTCCTGCCTCTTCTAACACACATCATACTGTAGTATATGAGATGATGAGTCATAGGTTCTTAATTTTGTATTCAGTTTACACTGTGTCAAGACGGAAGACAAGCATGAAGCTATGCTTACGGTGACTTTTATGGAAAATATTGAGGGTGCATCAAATTAGTGAGTTTTTAGCGGCATTAAATAGATCAGATGGGTTTCTGGCTCTGCACCAAGACGCATTGGTATCTTTGTTGTTCCATAGCCATTACTAATCAGAAAGAAAGCCCCTTTGACCTGACCTGTTCTCCCTTTTTCATACGGGCCAAATTTCCCTATGCGAATCTGTCCCCCGTGGGTATGACCGCTCAGTACGAGATCGATTCCCTCTTCCTCACTCATCACGTGATGTACATCTGGATTGTGTGACAGGAGAATATTCACATCTTCTTTGACAAACTCAGGTCGAATCGCTTCATAATCTGCTTTTTCAAGCCGAATATCATCGATTCCGCCTATTTTGATTGGCTGGCCTTCAAAATCCCACACAGCCGTTTTATTTTGCAGCGTGGTGACATCATAAGCATGAAATATCTCTTTTAACTTTTGCTGATGCAGCTCATGATCATTATTTCCCCAAACAAAATAAACCGGCGCAATTCTTGTTAAACGTTTCACATTTTCTTCTATCCTAGCATATGGTACGCCTTTCTCTGCTAAGTCCCCGCCTATCATAATCACATCGGGCTTTTCCTGCTGTACTTCCGCTAACAACGTATCACTAATAAGGCGGCGATGCGTATCAGAAATAAAGAAAATGACTGCCGGTCTATCTGATTGAAGTGCTTCTATTGTAAAGTAATGCTTTTTGATGTTGTTTTGTTTTGCCGTTTTCACCATTTTTGCTGTTACACACACACCTGTTGTAACAGCAGCTATGGCGGCAGTAAATCCGATGGCATATTTCATCACAAATGGCTCCCTTACATCTTCTTTCTTTTCTTTCATAAGACGCTTGAATGAAAAAAGACGTTTCAGCTGTTAAACGTCTTTTTTTCATTTATTTACTTTCATAATAGAGATTGATGTCATATTGCTTCTGCATGTAATGAAAAACGGTCTCACGCTCTTTCCACTGATTTGATTGAGGCCATAAATCTGTGCTTTTTTGTATAATTTCACATCTGAGCTTATGATATTCATCCTCAGCCTTTTCTTCTTTTTTCTTATAATAATACGATGCGTAAAAAGCGAACACTTCGGCCATGATCCAAAATAGAAACACCTCATGACTAAGCAGTGTTGCAATCATAGCTTCCGGCTGCAGCGAGCCCCCGCTATTAGCTGTTATGACAAAATAAAACAGAAGAATCGCTAGAGATAAAAGGGCT
Organism: Bacillus pumilus; assembly: GCF_002744245.1. GTDB lineage: Bacteria > Bacillota > Bacilli > Bacillales > Bacillaceae > Bacillus > Bacillus pumilus_M. The sequence continues at coordinate 60,055 of NZ_NKHG01000074.1, forward strand.
GTCCATTGCCACCTTTTGCACAGTTTTGCAAAGCCCTCATATTTGCGCTTTCTTTTGATCAATGTTTCAATCATTTTCTGTGTCGGCTGATCCATATAACGACTGATTGCCTGCAATGTCATCACATACACCCTGTCCCTTTTTTCTACATATGTATGTGCTTTTCCATTGATTCATGTCAGATCATTCGTTTTCTAATGGGATATTCAGCACTTGTCCGCTGTACACACTGTTTCCTTTTAAATGATTATAAGCTCTAATTTTCTCTTCACCCGAACGGTTTTGGTAATACTTCATGGAAATTCGATACAGGTTTTCCTTTGGTCCAACAGTATGCTGCACGACACGAACTGGCTTTTCTTCCTGCTTCTTTTTCTCTTCAGCTTCTTTTCGTTTTTTCTCTTCCTGCTGCTTTTGCAGAGCTAGCTGCTGCTCTTCACGCTTTTTTGCGGCTGCTGCCTTTTCACGCTCTGCTTTCTCTTTAGCGGCTTGTTCTTTTTTCTTTTGCTCTGCTTGTTCTTTCAATCGTTGCTTTTCTTTTTCGGCATCTTTCTTTTTCTTCTCTTCATCTGACGCATCCGCTTTACCAGCGCTCGAGTCATTTTTCGTTTCGACAAGCGCTGACTGGACTGGGTCAGTGTCAGCACTTGATGTTTTATCAATATATACGTCTTGATTATTGTTATGTTTGATTTCCTCTGATGTGTAGTAGATCAAAAGGAAGAATACACCTATGACGATAATAGGAAAGATAATAGCCAATGTCGTAAACAATGGGTTGCGAACCTTTTTTGTGCGCTGTTTTTTATATTCATGAAAATCTTCCCGTGTAGGAAAGTGAGAGTCATCTGAAGGATGTACTTCTTCTTCAAGATTTTCCTCTACATCGTCATGGATGTTTGTCAGTTGTTGTTTTTTTCTCTTCATTCTCGACATTTCTTCCATGTTCAGCCCTCCCTCTATATTTAAAACGAATTTGACATGCAAAGACTAAGTCAATGACAAAATGGGTCATGACAGGAACAAATAAATTCCCAGTCCACTCGTATAAAAGTCCTAAAAAAATACTAATGGAAACCACAAGGATAAACAAGAGTATTTTTGATAAATAGCGAAAGTGAAGAAGCGCAAACACAATGCTGGCGATTTCAAGCCCAAATTGCTGTTGAACGATCCCTCGGAATAAAATTTCCTCTGAAAAGGCAATGAACAGTGTTAACCAAACAATATGCAGTATGCTGCGATTTTTGAACATTTTTTCATTTAAGCCACCATCATCATACATATGAGCAGGAAACACCCTCATGATAATTGCGTCCAAAATGATGACAAGTAAAGCACCGCCAATTCCATAAGTCAGTATTCGCATATCATGGATCTGCCAAAGTGAGATGAACTCAGTCCAATGATCAAACATAAAAATGCCTAGCAAAAAAGAAACGATGAGCATGAGCAGCTGCGTGAAATAAAGCTGTTCTACTACTTGTCGATCAGTTAATTTTTGAATGATACGGCGGTGTTGTTCAATCAATGCTGCGCCTCTTTTGTCAGATGAAACATACGATCCAGCACGCTCTTCCAATGTTTCATTTCATTCAGCTCCAATTGTTGATCTTTTTTTCATAATTAGAAAGGTCAAGTCCGCAAGAAGAGCAGCAGTTTTCAGAGGAAGAGTCCCCCATTTGATCAAGCTGCTCGTCAAAGTATGATAACAGAGATTGTCTAAAGCAGCCATGACCAGTGATTCGCTCTTTAAATTGCCACACTTTTCTTAGCTTTTCTGTTTGTCTGTGCTGCAGTTTTTCTTTCAGATTCTTCATGAGTACTTGAGGCTGTTTGGATTCGCACATCTTGTAATAATGCGTCAGCGTCCTCGCACGCGTCTCATGGAGTCCAGTTTCCATCAATCGTTCGCGTAATTTTTTTTCATCATTTATAGACATTTGCGTTAATTGGGCTAAGAAAAAATCAATTTCTGGATCATCAAAGCCTTCTGCTTGAATCAAATGACTTTGAATATCCGCATCCTCTTCTGTATACAAAAGAACGCTCACACTGCTTTTCCCGTCCCGGCCCGATCTTCCAATCTCTTGCATAAAAGCTTCAATCGATTGCGGCGGGCTCATATGAATCACAAACCGTATATCGGCTTTATCAATACCCATTCCAAAAGCACTTGTACAGCAAATGAGATCTATTTGTCCCCTGATAAATTGCTGCTGAATCAGCATACGGTCCCCTGCGTCCATTCCGCCATGGTAAAATTCTACACGTTGTTGGGTTTTTTGTTTGATGAAGAGGACCATATCTTCTGTCATTTGCCGGGTCGGACAATAAATCAGTCCAGGCCCTTGAAGAGTTTCCACGAGCTCGATGGCCCGTTTCTCTTTTGCTTCTTTCGTTTCATGCGCTTCTTTGACTAGTGCAATGTTAGGCCGGTTCACGGAATGAATATGAAAATCTGGATGCTGCAAATGCAGAGTTTGCACTGTATCCTTTAGGGTTTGTTTTGTCGCTGTTGCCGTCAATGCTAAAGCCACAGGATGACCTAACGCTTTTCTCCATTCTCCTAACTTGGAGTATTCAGGACGAAAATCATGTCCCCACTCTGATATACAGTGAGCTTCATCGACGACAAAAAGACCAATATGCATCGACTTGAGCTGCTCTAATAGCACTTCTGACATCAGTGCCTCAGGCGCGACAAATAAAAATTTATATGATGGCAAATGCCGAATGATATGTCGTCTCTCCTGAAAGGACAATGTACTGTTTAGCGCCGCCACCCGTTTTTCTCCACGCATTTTCATACGCTCCACTTGATCCTCCATCAGCGATAAAAGCGGCGAAATAATCAGCACTAACCCATCTGTCATATAGCCAGGGATTTGATAACAAAGTGACTTTCCGCCGCCAGTAGGCAGCATGGCCACCGTATCTTGATGATCAAGTACACTTTGAATAATCTCCTCTTGACCTGCTTTAAATGTGTCATAACCAAAGTATTGCATGAGCGTCTGATGAAGCTTATCCATTTGCTTTCACCATCCTTGTCAGTGCCAATCGTATTTGAAAATAAGTGAATGGATGCTCGAGTTTTTCTTTAATCAGCTTCATTTTGTTTGTTTGGAGCAGTCCGGCTACATCATGGATTGTGCGCTGCTCCTCTATGGTCACATAGGGCTCTATTGAGAAGCTTGGTTCATGAATAGACAGCTCTACAATATGGTCCTCGATCGTTGCCTTTTTTAATGAGCGAATGTGAGCAATTTGATCAATGCTATACCCTTTTTGTACAAGCTCAAGTGTTCTGTGGGTAGAGGTTGTTAACACACGTTTGAATTCAAGGTCACTTACCATGCGCTGCATGATCGGTGCTTCACCTTTTTGTGCAGAATGAATAAAATAATGGAGCACATTCCAAAAAAGCATGTAAACATACCACACATCTTCTTTCATCCATTCAGCCATTTGCTGATACGTACGCCCGATTCTTTCATTTGAAGTCAATGAATAAACAAAGATCAATGCCTCTTGATCACTTAAACGAGCAAGGAGCTTTTCAAGTTCACGATGCAGATCTTTAGAAAGACTTTTCTGATGGTGATATTGTTTTAAGAAAGATTTTGTCCAACTTTGAACCGATACATCTCTTTGAATCGGCACATATTGTTGTGACCCCGCCGCATGATGTGAGAGCACTTGTACAAGTAAAGACAGCCTCATCCATAGCATTTTTGCTTTATCATGATACTGGGCACCATGAAAATAAACAGGCATCGGTTTTTCAGAAAAATGCTGTCTTAGCATATGCTGTCCAGCATCTGTTACGCTGAATGTCTTCCCTGTTTTTCTGATGAAGTGTTGCTCTTCAAGCTTTTGAACAGAGCGGTTAAGCTGATCCCGCGTAAAGGCTGGATAACAGCCGAAATAGCTAGAAAGCTGAAACAAACTTGCATCCTGTATCGTTTGTGAAGATTTTTTTCCTTTAAAAAGATGGTAGACAGCACTAATGGAGCGTTCGCCGTTCAATTTATGTACGCTGTCCATCAACATGACATCCAAGTAATGAATCGTCATTCATCAAAGCACCTGTCTTCCTGACAAAATTCGAATATTTTCTCCCTTTATTTTAACAGATTTCTTAGTAGATGAAATGTTTAAACTCAATTTATGGGGGAAAGTTATGAACAAACCCTTATGTGATAAGCATTCTCAATCACTTTACAGTTGAAATGTGAATTTAAAATCATTACAATAAGGTTTGAGGAAATTGGTTTTTTATCGGTGAAACTAAAAAGGTTAAACCATTTGTTCCATCGAACAATCTGGGAGGTATTTTTTTAATATGGCAAAATATACAATTGTAGACAAAGACACATGTATTGCTTGCGGCGCATGCGGTGCAGCTGCTCCAGACATTTACGATTATGATGATGAAGGCATTGCATTTGTTACGCTTGATGACAACCAAGGGACTGTAGAAGTTCCAGAAGTACTTGAAGAAGATATGCTTGATGCATTTGAAGGATGCCCAACTGACTCAATCAAAGTTGCGGACGAATCTTTCGATGGTGACCCACTTAAGCATGAATAGTATAAAAGCCCCTTATGCAGGGGCTTCAGCGTGTAGACAAACCCTCGCATTTGGTGTCAGTCCTGCGTGCCGGTGCTCACGAATGTCACATTCGCTCCGCTCCGGTACTCGTCTTTCCTAGACTTCAAAGGTTTTCTATCACGCTGAAAAAGAAGACAAAGGGCTAAAATAAAGTTTATTTTAGCCCTTTGTCAACAACCTAAAGCCCTTATGCAGGGGCTTTTTTTATATTAACTATTTTGAAGTTGGCGTTTATTCTCAAACCATGGACGCATTTTCACAAAAATAAAGCTAAACACGATGGTAATGATGATTCCTTTAATAAAGTTAAAAGGTAAGATTCCTGCTGTAATGGTTGTCTTGAGCGCATGATCAGAAAGTTCAGGCGCATTTAAAAACCATGTATAAGCGGGAAGGAACAAGAAGTAATTTAAAATGCTCATCATGACGGACATGAGCAATGTGCCCATAATCATAGACCATGCCATCCCTCTTGCTGATTTAATTTTTTTGAACATAAAGGCCACCGGCAAGATAAATAATGTGCCTGCGATGAAACTGGCTACTTGCCCAACAGGAACGCCAGACATACTGCCTTGAATGAGGTAATGCAATACATTTTTTAATGCCTCAACGGCTATTCCGGCACCCGGCCCATAAATTAAAATCGCAATAATCGCTGGAATATCACTGAAATCAATTTTTAAATACGCTGGAAGCCCGGGAAAAGGAAAATCCAATAAAATTAAAACAAACGAAATACTGCTAAGCATACTTGTGACCACTAAACGTTTCACTCTACTTTGATTCAAAATTCTCTCTCCTTTTCGATCAAATCTTTCGAAAAGAGGATTGTTCAATTTTCAGCCACAAAAAAACCGCTCTGGATAACATCACAGGAGCGGGAAATTTAGGCTAGACAAATAAACGTGTAAACAGTTATGTTTTCAACGTTTATGAACCTCCATCTTCTCCCATCCAGACTATACTGTCGGCTTCGGAATCACACCGAATCCTGCCAAAAAGGCTCGCGGGCTTAGAGACTATGCTCATCACCGCCGGTAGGGAATTGCACCCTGCCCCGAAGATTGATCATTATTCAATTCGACATCATTATATATGATATATGAGCATTTGTACAGATAAAAATCCTGAGCAATTTCATCAGTTTTAAAAAATACGTAAAAAACGAAAAAATTTTAATGACAAATGCGTAAAAATTGGTTATCTTTTGTTTAAAGGTGTCCATTCTCCTTCAGAACATAAAGAAATGTTCGTGTTTTCTTTTTCGCTTTACTGCTTTAATTTGATTGACACAGTGAAAAGGAATATGGTAAATTATCAGATATTTATGACGTTTATTTTAGGAGGAAATCTAACGATGTTTCGAGTATTAGTCTCAGATAAGATGAGCAATGATGGTCTTTTACCACTTTTAGAATCAGATTTTGTTGAAATAGTCCAAAAAAATGTAACAGAAGTAGAAGATGAACTGCACACGTTTGACGCATTACTTGTCAGAAGCGCCACAAAAGTGACACAAGAACTTTATGAAAAAATGACTTCATTAAAAATTGTTGGCCGTGCCGGTGTGGGAGTAGACAACATTGACATTGATGAAGCGACAAAACATGGCGTCATTGTTATCAATGCACCAAATGGTAATACGATTTCAACAGCAGAGCATACGTTTGCAATGATCTCATCCCTGATGCGTCACATTCCACAAGCCAATATTTCTGTTAAATCAAAAGAATGGAACAGAGGCGCATATGTCGGTGCTGAGCTTTACGGAAAATCACTCGGAATTGTTGGTCTAGGCAGAATTGGAAGCGAAATTGCCCAGCGTGCAAGAGCTTTTGGCATGACTGTAAACGTGTTTGACCCATTCCTCACAAAAGAGCGTGCAGAAAAAATTGGTGTCAATGCCAAATCACTCGATGAAGTGCTCGAAGTATCAGATATTATCACTGTACATACACCATTAACTAAAGAAACAAGAGGACTTCTCAATCAAGAAACGATTGCGAAAACGAAAAAAGGCGTTCGTCTCATTAACTGTGCCCGCGGCGGCATTATTGACGAAGGTGACCTTCTTGAAGCACTTGAAAGCGGCCATGTCGCAGGAGCTGCACTCGATGTATTCGAGGTAGAACCCCCTACCGATAATCCGCTTGTGGATCATCCAAATGTCATTGCAACTCCGCATCTTGGTGCATCTACAAAAGAAGCGCAATTAAATGTAGCGGCTCAAGTATCTGAAGAAGTCCTTCAATTCGCAAAAGGACTCCCTGTCATGTCATCTATTAATCTACCAGCGATGACAAAAGACGAGTTCAAAAAGATTCAACCTTATCATCAATTTGCTGGAAAACTGGGACGTCTTGTCTCTCAATCAATGAGAGAACCTGTAAAAGAAGTGAGCATTTCTTACGATGGCTCTATCTCAAAACTCGAAACATCTTTTATTACGAAAAGTCTACTGTCTGGCTTTTTAAAAGAGCGTGTAGACTCGACTGTGAATGAAGTAAATGCTGGTATGGTGGCGAAAGAACGTGGCATTAGCTTTAGTGAAAAAATTTCCTCTAGCGATTCTGGTTACGAGAACAGCATTTCAATTGAAGTCAAAGGTGACCTTTCAACCTTTACTTTAAAAGCAACCTATATCCCGCATCTCGGAGAACGTGTTGTCTCTATTAATGGATTTAATATTGATTTTTACCCAGATGGACATCTTGTCTACATTCAGCATACGGATGCACCTGGTGTGATTGGTCAAGTTGGACAGATCTTAGGCGACCATGATGTGAACATTGCGACAATGCAAGTAGGCCGTAAAGAAAAAGGCGGTGAAGCCATCATGATGCTTTCATTTGACAAGCATCTTGAAGACGAAATTGTCCAAAAGTTAACCGAAGTGAAAGATATTCTATCTGTACGTCTGATTGATCTATAAAAAACAATGGGTAAACCTCATGCAAAAGCATGAGGTTTATTTTGTAGAAATCATTAAATGGTCCCCCGTTCGAATGATGTGAGTTTGTAGCTCATTGATTTTCTTCAATTGATCAACGGTCATCTGATGTGCTTTAGCAATCGACCAGAGGGTATCCCCTTGTTTAATGACGTATGTATTTTTTTCATGTCCATTTACATGAAGGGCTCGCTCTTGAAAACGATCCAGCGCGATGATTGTGAGCGGATCTACGGCATCTTCTTTGTTTACTGACCAATTGCCTCGGTGCACCTCAAAATGCAAATGAGTGCCCCTAGAGGCGCCTGTGTTGCCAATGATGCCAATCGGCTGTCCTGCTTGTACATGGTCTCCGCTTTTAACAAACCGCTCGTGTAAATGGGCATAGACGGTTTCATACCCATTTGGGTGCTGAATAAACACGACTTCTCCATATGTCGAAGATACATAGGAACGAGTAACCACACCGCCGCCGGCAGCCAAAATAGATTCTCCTTCTGGCGCAGCAATGTCTAACCCCTTATGCAAACCACCTCTTGTCCCAAACATATCGGTGACTTCTCCTTTAACTGGTTCCACCCATTCGGTTGTGTTCTGTGCATGTGCAAATGTCGATAAGATCAAGAGTAAGAAACTGCTGACGCCTATGAAGCAATACCTTTTCATCAGTGACTTCCCTTCTTTGAGGTTCTTTTCATGACAGCTTAGTATACAGCAAGGATGCCCTTTTCTATACATCAAAAAAGAACGCAATATTTTGCGTCCTTTAACGTGCTTTTATGACAACTGGATTTGGCAGAGCCGGCACCTCTATTGGTTCGTTTAATTCATATGGTCCTACTTGTTCTGTCCCTGCATTTTGAATCATGACATCAGTAAAACCAAAATCTTTCGCTGTGAGCAGCAGACCTTCAATGAGTAGAATATGATCAATTGAGTCCGTTAATTGTCCTGATGCTCCAAACGTGATGGTCACATGTTTTCCTTTCGATGTCACTTCTTTAATCACTTCTTCTTTAATTAATGGGTCAAGTCCTGAATCACTTCTCTGCTTCATAGCCTCTATCGCATCTTCATAGGATGAATAACGACTTTTTGAAGGCACCAAAAATGTCCCGCTCTTATTCTCTAATACGTAATAAGCGTGCTTTGTTTGTTTATCAATTGAAATGGTGCCCATGCTTCCATTTGTCCCTAATTGAAGATGAGAGCCTTTGACTGACTTGACTTGTACTTGCTTATATTGACTCCATTTTAGTGTTTCTTTTACCATGTCTTTAAAATGGTTGGCTTCTTTTAATGTATCAAGAGACAAATCATTTTTTAGCTGAAAAACCAGCGTTTCCCCTTTTTCACTAATATCCACCATATCAATATAAGATTGAAGAGGCTTGATCATTTCCGGCAGCTGCAACTTTTCATATGTACTCACCATTGCCTTCACATGGTCGTTTTGATTTTCTTTTTCAATACTAATCGGGACAACTTGAGAAGTGGATTCATCTATGTATGCAATCGTCATATACTTTTGTTGGTCAGCTGCAGAAACAACATGTAAGGGCTCATTTGTATTTTTTACTGCCTCTAATGTTGCATTCACCTGCCCATTGTCAGCATTCGATTCCATTTTCACTTTCTTCATATCGTGAGCAGATGGCTGAAATAAATGAGGAGAAATCAAAAACGCCATAAATAATACCACAACGGTTGCTACCGCTGGACCGATCCATTTGACACTTCTCTTTTTCTTCCCGCTTGCCATCAGCATCTGCTGGTAAATCTGCTTAGATGAACGGTTGTCCTCCACCTTTGGAAGCTGACTTAGTAACACCTTGATTCGTTCTTCGCTCCAATCGGACCTGTTCGTTTTCATTCACTAGCTCCTCCTTCAAAAGCTCCATATGTTTTCGGAGCACTTTCAGGCCTCGGTGCTGAGTTGTTTTGACTTTGCTTTCCGAGAACTTTAGCGCCTTTGCCGTCTCCATGATTGAGTAGCCCTGGATAAACCTTAAAATGATGACAGCTCTTTGATCAATGGTGCAATGATCAAGTGCGGCATAGATTTCTTTTACATTTTCATCCTTTACAGCCAATTCATCTGGGAGCAAGTCTGGATCTTTTACATCCTGCTTATCCCAATCAAACGTGCCGAGCACCCGTTGTCTAATGGTTTGCTGTTTGCGAAACCAGTCTATCGCCACATGCCTTGCAATTGAAAACAGCCATGTTTTCTCGCTGCTTCTTCCTTCAAAAGTTTTATATGAGTGAAGTACCCGAATGTAAACCTCCTGAACGAGATCCTCTGCCTGATTTTTATCTTTTACCATATAAAATAAAAACTGGTACAAATCTTGATGGTACGAATCATATATTTTTTGAAAGGTTTCATGCATAGGAAACCCCTCCGTTCACTTATTTTTGTCGAGTGATTCTTACAAAACGTTACATTACAACTTTATGACAAATATATTACAAGTTCAACAATTTTGAAAGGGGTTTTTGTTTAACTTCTCCTTAAAAATATGAAAATAGAAAAAACACTTCATTTTCTTTCGAAAAGAAGTGTTTCTCATGTAACAAGATTCTTCGTCAAGATTAGACGAGTTCCTGTTTTTTTCTCGGGATATAGAAGGTAAAATGAGTACCTGTACCGGCTTTACTGTGCGCATGAATCGAGCCTTGATGTGCCTCTATAATGTTCTTTACAATCGCAAGACCAAGCCCAGTACCAGAACGTCCTCTTGTTCTTGCTTTATCCGCTTTATAGAACCGTTCGAAAATAAATGGCAGGTCCTCTTCTGGGATTCCACTTCCCGAATCTTTCACATCCATCTTCAGCCCGTTCTCCACCGATTGAACCGAGAAGTAAACCTCTCCGCCCTTTGGTGTATGCCTGATGGCATTATCAATGAGATTGGTAAATACTTGCTCAATCTTATCGGGATCGAATACAAAGTACGGTTCTTCCACTTGAATCTCATACGTGAGGTTGATTTGTTTTTCTTTCGCAATCCCAAGAAACTTGCGGTAGATTTTCTCAATTAGCTCTTCTGTATCAGTTGATTCAAGATTAAGCGTAATATGACCAGCTTCCATCCGCGCTAGATCCAGAAGGTCATTCACAAGACGCCCCATTCGCAGTGATTCATCATAGATAATTTGCGCAATTTCTTTCTTTTCCTCTTCTGATCCGGCAATGTCGTCTACAATGGCCTCACTATATCCTTGTAGCATAGCAATTGGTGTACGAAGTTCATGACTGACATTGGCAATGAAGTCTTTTCTCAGCTTATCAAGTCTTCGTTCCTCTGTCATATCTCGAAGCACCGCAACTGCTCCCCTAACATCCTGCTGATTATAAAGAGGAGACATGAGCAGAACCCATGTACGTCCTTGCAATGTGACTTCGATCATTTGCTCTTTTTCCGTGCTGACGGCTGTATGAAACAGTTCTCGCGCTTCTGGCGGCAGTTCATCTCCGTCTTTGATTTTCATATTTTGCTCGTAATACCAAGCCTGCAAGAACCTTTCAGCAGGAGGATTTGTCACGAGGATCGTTCCATCAATATTGATGGTGATGACGCCATCAGCCATACTGCTAAGAATGTTAGACAAATGCTCCTTTTCTTGGTTTAAGGCTGTAATATGAAATTTAAGCTGCTTCCCCATTTGATTAAAAGCGATGGCCAGTTCTCCAATTTCGTCTTGTGTTAAAATAGGGATCTTTGTATCAAATTTCCCTTTCGCCAGATCTTGTGCTCCTTCTCTCATCTTTCTCAGAGGATAGGTGACACGTGTAGATAAGAAGAAAGCGAATATTGTAGTAAGAACAATCGCAATTCCTGCTGCTAAAAAGATATAACGCGTCGTATGTTTGGTTGTCTGTTCTACAGCAAGGAGTGATTGAGAAAGAAAAACCATGCCTTTTTCTCCGTTTGCCTTATAAGGAACACCTACTACAATTCGTTCATCCCTCTGATTTCCTGCATCAGGTTCTGCACGTTTACTGATTTTTTTTCGCTCTTTCAGTGCTTGATTCAACTCTTTATCCGCTTCAATTTGTTCCTTTGTTATCGCAGGAAGCTTTCCGCCTTTTTCAGACGAATACCATTCTAGTCCATCCTCTTGAATAATCGCAATACTCGTCAATTTGTCAGCAAGCTCAGATGTAATTGACCTTGCAAGCGATTGATCCTCATGACTTTCTAAAATGACCGCTACTTTGTTTGCCATTTGTGTTAAATCAGACTTTGCTTCTTCAACATGATAATTCTCAATGAATTCTAAAAGAAGCACTGTTAAAATAGATAAAACAATCAGGACGAGGAAAAGAATGGTTAACCATAGCTTTCCTACGACACTTTTCCACAGTTTCATTCAGCGCCGACCTCAAATTTATACCCCACACCCCATACAGTCACGATTTTTTTCGCAGCTTCTGGTGACACTTTATTCAGTTTTTCTCGAAGTCTTTTCACGTGGGTATCCACCGTTCTCAGATCACCAAAGAATTCATATTGCCACACTTCTTTTAGGAGCTTCTCCCGATCATAAACTTTATCCGGAGTTTTCGCCAAAAAGTATAACAGTTCATATTCCTTCGGCGTAAGGCTGACTTCTTTGCCATCAGCCGTCACTCTATGCGCATCATGATCAATGGATAGATGCGAAAACACAAGAACATCCTTTGTAGTAGTTCCAGTATTGAGATACGATGTTTGAGACGACCTTCTTAGCAATGCCTTCACACGTAAAACAACTTCACGCGGGCTAAAAGGTTTTACGATGTAGTCATCCGTTCCTGCCTCAAACCCTTGGACACGGTTGGCTTCCTCACCTTTTGCCGTCAGCATAATGATGGGTGTGGCTTTTTTATCTCGAATTTGATTACACACTTCAATCCCATCTGTGCCAGGCATCATTAAATCAAGCAAAATGAGGTCATAGTCTGTTTGAAGCCCTTTTTGAATCGCCTCGTCCCCATTTTCCGCTTCATCGATTTCATAATTTTCACGTTCTAAATACATTTTTAAAAGGCGGCGAATTCTTGCCTCATCATCTACGACTAATATTTTCGTTTGAGTTGTGTGTTCCATTAGACAATCCTCCTGCTTTCTCCATTGTTACATTCATTTTAACAAAAAGCCGAATTGAATCATAAAAGTTGGCCTTTTTCTTGTGATTACGCGTAAGAATGCAGTCCCGCAATCACAAGATTGACAAAGATGAGATTAAACATAATAATGGCAAAACCGATCACGGCAAGCCAAGCGGACTTTTCGCCATGCCAGCCTCGCGATAACCGAAGATGGAGATAGGCTGCATAAAAGAGAAACGTAATCAATGCCCATACTTCCTTCGGGTCCCAGCCCCAAAATCTTGTCCATGCAATTTGCGCCCAGATCATAGCAAAAATAAGTCCACCTAACGCAAACACAGGGAAGCCAATTGAAACAGCCCTGTACCCAATTTCATCTACTAAATCGAGATTCACCTGTCTCACGAGCGGTTGAAGCAGGGCACTAAGTCGTTTGCGAATGATCAATCTAAGCAGTCCGTAAATGATCAGCCCGACACCGAATGACCATAACACAGTATTGACTTTTCTGCCTGAAAAAACAGGTGGTAAATCAACGAAAGGCTCCAATCGATCTTGCGTCACAAGTTCCCCTTTATGAGGCCCGACTAAGGCTGGCAGCTCATAAACCATAACACTTTCTGCTTTATTTTTATCTACCCAATTAAACTTCGCTTCATACCCTGTCATTCTAAAGACTGAAGTGACAGCGATAAATGAAAGTGTGACCACAATCATAAACATGACAAGCTCTAAACCAAACGTCTTCTTCCCTGACTTTGTTTGATCGACATGCTTTAAAAGGAAGATGACACCTGCCACAAAACTGATCGCTAAAATGGCTTGCCCAAGTGCTGCTGTTGTCACGTGAATGTATAGCCAATTACTTTGAAGTGAAGGAATCAGCGGTGAAATATCTGATGGAAACATGCTTGCATAGGCAATAATCAATAAGGCTATTGGAAGTGTGAATAACCCAAGTACAGATACTCGATACACAAAATATAAAATGATAAATGCAAGCACCAGCATCATACCAAAAGCCGTTGTGAACTCAAATAAATTACTAACTGGTGCATGACCAGACGCGATCCACCTTGAAATAAAATAGCCAAATTGGCTCAAAAAACCAATGATGGTGAGCGTAATGCCGATGAGTGCCGCCTTATTCCTGCGCGGTCCATCCTCTTTCTTTTTTCCTTTAATGGCACCGCCAAAAAAAGGAACTGCCGCTAAATAAAATAGAAAAGCTGCAAATAACAGATTTTCACTGACTGCCGCCATCTAATCCTTCCCCCTTGCTTTTGCTGATACTCGTTGTATCAGGCAGTTCTTTTTGATCAACTGGCTGTTTGATGCCACTGCCACTCAGTAACACATTGAGATCGGACTTTAAGCCAAACCAGTTTTTGTTTGTGTGTCCTGCCACAAATACTTTTCCATCCTTTACCGACAGCCAAATTCTTCTATGCTGCCAGTACATCCCCTGCACGACACCAATCATGAAAATGATCCCGCCAACGATTAGTATCCCAAGTGTTAAGTCTTTTCTAACGGTCAATCCTGTTACGTTTTTCGTTTCAACACGATCAAACTTCATCTTATAGATATTGTTATCAGAACCCTCTACTGTCTCTTGAATGGCCACAAAGCTTTTTTCACCTTTAGGTTTTTCAGGAGAAATCATTTCAAACACGAAAGCAGGATTATTCGGATTCCTTGTTTTCGTACTTGGCGTTCCATCTTCGTCAAAATAAAAATCAGGCAAATAGCTCATCACCTTGACTTTGTAACCGCTACCAAGATCATATTCTGACTTAGGCTCCAGCAGATTAATCTTCACTGTTCCAAAAGATTTTTCTGTATCTTTTCGAATCAGCTGAAAGACCATTTGATCGAGTTCATTTTGTTTAAAATCCACTTGATATAATGAGAAATTGTCAAACTTGAGCGGTTCATTCACTTTAATATCGTGTTCTGTTACCTGCTTAAGCTTTGGCTTTTCACCGAAAACAACTTCCCCTTCACGTTTGTATAAAATAGCATCGGTTTTATAACTTTTCACCACTTGACCATCGCCGGCTTTTTCAATGGCATTTTCAAACACTTCTTTTTCATTTCCAGATTCATAGCGATCAATTGAAAACGCATTATTTTTCAAGAAGTATTGTCCACCTGTGCCAGGGATCGATGCTGTTTCGCCTTCTCTCACCCACAGCGTTTCATCGACATACATGCCTGGGACAAACCGTAGCATCGAGCCAATGAGAAAGATAATTAATCCGATGTGATTGACGTAAGGTCCCCACCGTGAAAAGCGGCCTTTTTCAGCTAAAATATGTCCATCTTCTTTTCGCACGCGGTAACGCTTTTGTTTCATCGCTCTAACGATGCCTTCATATGTATGCTGATCTAATGTTTTGTCTGTTTCGCTGAATAGACGCTGCCTTCTCATAAAGCCTTCTTTTTTCACAACACCTTGATTTTTGAGTGCCCGATAAAGAGGAATGACCCGGTCGAGACTGCAAATCACAAGGGAAATTCCAATAGAGGCTACAAGGGCTAAGAACCACCAAGAATTATAAAGATCATGGAATCCAAGTATGTAATATAGCTTGCCAAACGATCCATATTGCTCTTCATAATAGGTGGAAGCTGATGCACCTGGCGGAATAAATCGCTCCTGCGGAAAAATGGTTCCAAGCGAGGAAGCTAAAAGTGTGATGACAATCAGCCACACACCTACTTTAACGGAAGAAAAAAAGTTCCACACTTTATCAACAATCGTTTTGTTGTATGTTTGCGAGCGTCTCGCACTGCCGTCATATCTCATATCTAGCAGCTTTGAAGAGTTTTTCTCTTTTGCCGCAATGGGATTCCCGCATGATTCACATAGAACAGTACCGATTGGATTAATATGTCCACACTCGCACTTTACCTCTTTCATTCTATGACCCCTTTGGTTTAATCAAATTCATATATTCATAGACATTACGTTCTGTCATGGTTCCCTTTATGACTTTGATTACCTTGCCTTCAGGATTAATTAAAAATGTGGTTGGCAGCGGCGTAATATCATATGCCTCTGTGACTTGACGGTCTTTGTCCATGGCAACCGGAAAATTCACACCATAGGCATCCATAAAATTCTTAACGGCAATATTTGATTCCCCAACATTCACTGCAACAATTTCCACACCGCGATCCTTGAACACTTCATATTGATTCGCCATATAAGGGAATTCTTGTTTACACGGACCGCACCATGTACCCCAAAAATTCAGAAAGACGCCTTTTCCTTTTAAGTCCTTTAATTCAATCCGCTCCCCATCCACAGATTGAAGGACAAAGTTAGGTGCAGTAGATCCTTCTTTGACTCGATCCTGTTTGGCGAATACTGAGTTATACATGGTATAACATAGTGCAGCAAGCATCACGAGGAGAATGCCCGTCCGTATGAAAAATCGTCTTTTCTTCATCTGAAGTACCCCTTCCCCCTAGACATTCAGGTAAATTATAGCATTCTCCTTCTTTTGATGCTTCTTCATTTTTTGAAGTTTATGTGAAAATTAGTTAGCACTTTTCCCGTGATCAGCAATCGCTCTTAGGCGCTTTACTTCATGCGGAGTTAATTCTCTGCGCTCTCCCGGTCTCATGCCTTCAATATGAAGGAATGCATATTGCTCTCTTTTTAGCTTTAAAACGTCATGCCCAATCGCTTCAAACATGCGGCGCACCTGTCTGTTTCTACCTTCATGAATGGTTAATTGAACAATAGATGTTTGCTTTCGTTTATCAATAGAAAGCATTTTGGCACGAGCACGTGCTGTCTTTTTATGATCTAGCATGATCCCTTTTTCGAGCTTTCTGAGCAATTCCTTTGAAGGGATGCCTTTTAGCTTCGCTGCATACGTTTTATCAATTTCATATTTCGGGTGCATGAGCTTGTGGGCAAATTCGCCATCATTTGTAATCAAAATCAAACCGCTCGTATCATAATCTAAACGGCCGATTGGATAAAGGCGCTGCGGGACATCGTCAAAGAAGTCCGTGACAACTTTACGTCCTTTATCATCCTCGGCAGCTGAAATAACGCCGCGCGGTTTATAAAGCATAAAGTAAACCGGTTCTTCTCTTTCTAATTTCAACCCATTGACTTCAATTTTATCTGAAGAGCCCACCTTCACTCCGAGCTCTGTCACTGTTTGACCATTAACGGTAACTCGTCCTTCTTTAATTAATTCTTCAGCCTTTCGTCTAGACGCGACGCCGGCATGTGCAATTACTTTCTGTAAACGTTCCATTTGTCTTTCACCTCATGTACTATCTTACTTGCTTGACTTGAAACAAACAAGCATTCGTCGAAAAATAAGCGTTTCGTCTGTCTAATTTCAGCTAAAAAGCTGTTTTCCATCCATCAAATACAAAAAAGCGCCTGATTAGGCGCCGCTAAATAACAAACTGACGATAATAACAGATGCAATGACACCAATAATATCTGCTAACAGACCTACTTTCAACGCATCTCCCATTTTTTTTATACCGACTGCTCCAAAATAGACCGTTAAAATGTAAAGAGTGGTGTCTGTTGACCCTTGCATGACGGCTGCAAGCTGGCCAATAAAAGAATCAGGACCATATGTCGCAATTAAGTCTGATGTCATTCCGAGTGCGGCCGTTCCTGATATCGGGCGAATAAACGCAAGCGGTACCACCTCTGTAGGGAAGCCAATCGCTGTAAACACGGGTTTTAACAGCCCCATAACAAAGTCAAGCGCACCTGACGCACGGAATATCGTAATGGCCACAAGCATGCCGACTAAATACGGAATAATTGAAAAGGCTATTTGAATGCCCTCTTTCCCGCCTTCCACAAATGTTTCATAAGTCGGTACCTTTCTAATGGTTCCCGCAATCAAAATTCCTGCGATGATCAGTGGAATCATAGCAAGTGACAGCCAGTTAATAAACGCCACAAGATCACCCCCGCCTGCTTCTACGATAGTGGAAATAGCGATCAATGATAATCGCACCAATTCCAGATATCAGTGTCGCCAAAATGGTTGGTCCTACAATATCTGTTGGCTGATCTGCGCCATATGTCATTCTAATCGCAATGACGGTCGTTGGCACAAGTGTGATAGAGGATGTGTTGACAGCTAAAAATGTAATCATGGAACGGCTCGCCTCATTTTTCCCGCCGTTTAATGCTTTCATTTGCTCCATCGCCTTAATCCCAAGCGGGGTGGCGGCATTTCCGAGTCCAAAGAAATTTGCCATGAGATTGGACAGGATATACCCCATCGCCGGATGATTAGGGGGAATATCCGGGAATAGCTTTGAAATAAAGGGACGGCACATTTTACTAAAGAAGTTTAATAGCCCGGCTTCTTCTGCAATCTTCATCAGTCCCAGCCAAAAAACAAGGACACTGATCAGCCCGATTGAAATGGTGACCGCTTCTTTTGATCCCTTAAACACAGCTTCATTCACTTCCTGCATCGTTCCGTTTAGCATCGCATAGACAAGACCGATAACAGTGAGAAACACCCAAATTAGATTGACCATAAAGACCCGCCTATAGATGCCTGAAAGACAGACTTAAACATTTCTTGAAAGCTTTTTTGGGGCATTCGATTGCGTTTATTCTCATAAAAAACGGGCACCTGCTCGATCACCTGACCATCTAGTAAGAATGTCATTTTCCCCACTACATCTGGAATGGCTTCAGCGTTTCTTTCCCATTTCTTTTCCGGTGTGAGCATTTCAGTTTCAATTTTCACTAGCTTCTTCTCATCTTCATTTAGGAAATAGTCCACATCACGCTTAATAAACGCTTTTTTTTCATAAAAGGTCCCTTTTAACGACGTAAGCCTGCCTTTTTCAGCAAGCATATACGTTTTATAGTGATCAAATGCATACTCAAACATAGAGATATGATCTCTCCAGTCATCCGGCGCATTAATGGTCACAGCAATTAATGCAGCATTTCCTTTTGCAGCTGTGGAGACGAGTGTGCGTTTTGCAAGCTTTGTATATCCTGTTTTCCCCCCAGTCGAATATTGATATAAACCCGTGAGCAGCTTATTTTTATTTTTCCAATAGCCTTCCATTGTCTTAGCTTTATAGAAAGTCGTGCCGGCAATTTTTTGATATTGTTTATGCTCCATGGCGTACTTTGTTAAAATCGCCATGTCATAGGCTGATGAATAGTGGTTTTTATGATCATCAAGCCCATGCGGATTTTGAAAATTCGTATTCTCCATTCCTAGTTCAGTCGCCTTTTGGTTCATCATAAAAATAAAGCCTTCTAAGCTGCCGCCGACATGTTCTGCAATGGCAACAGCTGCATCATTTCCAGAACGCAGCATGAGCCCGTATGTCAGGTCTTCTAAGCTTACCTTCTGCCCTTCCTTTAAATAAATCGATGAGCCTTCAGCTTGAATCGCACGTTTTGATACTTTGACGGTATCTTTCATTTTTCCTGATTCAATGGCTAATACAGCCGTCATAATTTTTGTGATACTGGCGATTCTTCTTTTTTCGTGCTCGTCCTTTCCAAACAGGACTCTGCCTGATTGTCCATCTATTAAAATGGCGCTTCTTGCACTCACCGATAATGATATGTCTGCTTGAGCATGTGAGGTAAACGGCAGTAAGAGTGTAAATAGAAGAAGGACTGCTGTTCCAATTTTTAAATAGGGCATGTTCATTCACGTCCTTGTCCGTTTTGTACAAGTGTATGCGCGGCTGAAAAAGTTATGATGCCTCGCCCATAAAAAAAGCGTCTCTACATGTAGAGGCGCTTTCAGTCTTGCTTATACCATTTTCACTTGCTGATGAGATGTCGTATATTCTAGCTCTTCTCTCATCGTTAAAAAGTCTTTTTCTAATGAAGAAAATAATTGTGTTACATCAGCCGATACTTCATAGTGGAAAACAATGCTGCTTTTTCCTGTATAGGCCGAACGGCTATCTTCATACCATGTATCCTTTTTCGGTGTAAAAAATTCTTCAATACATTGATGATAAATACGGTGAAGCATCTGCTGTGCGGCTTGCTGTGGAAATGTCTGCTGCTGCCCGATTTTCTTGCAAACAGCCGCTGCATCCTCGCTATACACTGCAAGCTTCCGTAATGTACTCAATATGTCACAATAATAGGCTTCCGCTTCCGGGTTTAATCGTTTCAAGCTTGATAAGGTAGCTTCGTTCAGAAAGTCATTCACTTCAGTTGCAACCTTTGATAAAAAGGCACCTGCTTGATCAACTTGAGCCTTCACATTCATATGTGCCATTTGTTTCGTTTTTACCTTCCCCTCATGGCTTTGTCACCATTTTATCTGTCCTCAAAAGATTTTAGACCTAAAATCTTTTTTATATTTTATCATACATTTTTCCTTATTTTGAACTATTTTATCTCTTCAAATGTTTGATTGAAGTTTTCAAAAAATAGATCAGCCTCTTCTTGTACACCATCTGCTTCAACATTCTCTGGAAGCGGCGGCAATTCATCTAGCGCTTTTAAGCCAAATTGCTCTAGAAAGGTAGGCGTTGTGCCATAAAGAATCGCTCGTCCTGGACCATCTGCACGTCCAACTTCACACAGCAGCGCTTTGGCAACTAAACTATGAAGCACCCGCTCTGATTTGACTCCCCTGATCTCCTCTACCTCACCACGCGTGATCGGCTGTTTATAAGAAACAATCGCAAGTACCTCCAGCGCAGCCTGTGACAAACCTTTAGATGGAGTCTCTACTAATTTTTTTAAATAAATGCTGTATTCCTTTTTCGTGAGCAGCATATATGAATCTGCATATTCAATGAGCTCAATCCCACGTTCTTGTTTTTGATATTCTTCCTTTACAGCGGACATAATGTCGAGTAATGCCGCCTCATCAACTTCAAGAACAGACATGAGCTGTTTTCTTGTTAAGCCTTCGTCACCTGCTGCATAAAGCAGCGCTTCTAAGATGGCTTTCCAATTCACGATATCAAGCGTCATGAATCGTTTCACTCCCTATTATATAAATGTCTTCAAAGTTCCCTTCCTGCTCTAACATGATTTGATGGCTTTTCATCAATTCGAGAACAGCAAGAAACGTCACGACAAGGTGTTCCTTTTGATCATGCTGAAATAGAGTCATGAAATTAGTCCGCTTTTTTGTTTTTCTTAAATGGTTCATGATCTCATTCATTTTGTCTTCAATCGGGATTTCTTGTCTTGTAATCTTTGATGGTGCTGGTTTCGTTATTTTTTTCCGGTTTAATACCTTTTGGAACGCACCTAACATATCGTACACCGTTACATGTAAGTTTGTGTCCTTCGCTTCCGCTTCTTTTGCAAATTCACTTAAATCACTTGGTGGTTTTGTAAAGGCATTTTGTCGTTCTTCTTCGCGTTCTTTTAGTTCTTGCGCTGCATTTTTATACTTGCGGTATTCAATTAATTTTCCAATCAGCTCTTCACGAGGATCTTCTTCCTCTTCTAGCAGGTCTTCATCAAATAGCTCTTCCTCCTGTTTTGGAAGAAGCATTCTGCTTTTAATACTCAGGAGGGTTGCAGCCATCACCAAATATTCACTTGCAACATCAAGTTCAAGCTCCCTCATCGTGTGGACATATAATAAATACTGCTCCGTAATTTTAGCGACGGGAATATCATAAATATCAATTTCCAAACGGTTGATTAAATGTAAAAGCAAGTCCAAAGGACCCTCAAACGAATCTATTTTCACCTGATATTCCAGCATTCTTTTCTCACCATTTCTACTGTCTTCTAAGTACCGTTTCACCGGCTAACCTTTAGTATAAGACACGATAAAGCTCTCGTCCAATATAATTTCGACCATGATGCAATAGGCAAAACAAGAAAAACAGTGGATTCGCCCATACCAATAAGGGCATTTATACATAGAATACAATTGTAATCAGAACTGATGAAAAAGGAGGCCGTAACATTATGGGAGATGGTTATTACTTCGGCGGAGGATTTGCACTTATTGTTGTGCTGTTCATCTTGCTGATCATCGTTGGCGCGGCTTGGGTTTATTAAAGAAACAGAGCGTCCTTTCAGCAAGGGGCGCTCTTTCTTCTTTTCTTTTCAGTGTGTTAGACTGTTAGTGGAAAAGGAGATGACCGGTGTGTACCCTGAAGCGTACCTGACTTTTTTACACGAATTTCATACGACAAGAGATTATTTTGAGTGTCATGAAATTCTTGAAGAATATTGGAAGGAAGATCCCCCTGAGCAGCGGAAAGAATACTGGGTTGGTCTGATTCAGCTTGCTGTCGCTTTGTATCATCAAAGACGGGGCAATGGAAAAGGAGCGAAACGGCTCATTTCAAACAGCCTTCACTTGTTAGAAGCAAATCGCCCCGTATTATCGAACCTAGGTTTTGATGATGAAGCATTTCTTTTACTTCTTAGAACACTGAAGAAGAAAATGGATGAAAACATGCCCTACGAGAGTGTGATGCTTCCAATCAAAGATCAAACGCTCCTTTCTCTCTGCAAAGAGATGGCCCAAAAAGAAGGGTTGACCTTTGGACAGGAAAGTAAGCTATCCAACACGTTCTTAATCGAAAAACATAGATTGCGTGACCGGACAGAAGTTTTGCTTGAAAGGGAGAAACAAATCGAACGTAAAAAAAGCAGAGGAATATAACCTCTGCTTTTACATGTGTGATATTTAATTTGTTTCGCTGTGACACTTATCAAAGAAGCCTTGCGTTAATTCATTTGGAATGAGTGTTTTGGTTTTAAATACCTCTTCTACGGCTAAAACCATTTCCTTGCCGATTCCTTGATCACGGTGGGATGGATTGACACTAATATGCTCGATTTGCACTTGGTCGTCTGTTTTCAACACACCAATGGCACCTACGATATCCTCGCCACCCTTCCAAAGGAACAGCTGCCGTTCTTCATCCATTTCATATGACTTAATCGTCTGCTGAAGCTGTTTGACGTCTTTCTCACCTGGCATAAAGGACAGGAGTCCCATAGCAATTTTTTCAAAAGACCTCTTATAACGAATTAACATATATACCCCTCAATATTTAAAATGTTCCTATTTTCCAGCAAATGTCTTGTGAATCATTTGCTCATCACACATTATAAACATTTTCATACCGTTTTTAAACTCTTTTTCATGAAATTAACGAAATGTTCGATTTAAATTGGCCATTTCAATGGCAGCTGCAGCCGATTCACTGCCTTTATTTCCAGCTTTTGTGCCGGCTCTTTCAATGGCTTGTTCAATGGATTCTGTTGTCAGTACACCAAAGATGATCGGTACCCCTGTTGAGATGGCACTTTGAGCAATTCCTTTCGCCGCTTCATTACAAACATAATCATAATGCGTTGTTGCGCCTCGGATCACTGTTCCAAGTGTAATAACTGCATCATATTTTTTTGTTTCAGCTAGTTTTTTTGCCATATAAGGAATTTCAAAAGCGCCTGGTACCCATACGACATCGATATCGTCACCGTTTGCTCCGTGTCTAAGCAATGTATCTTCTGCGCCATCTAGCAGCTTACTTGTAATAAAATCATTAAATCTGGCTACTACTATTGCAAATTTTAATCCTTCTGCTACTACATGACCTTGTATTGTATTCATATGTTCATCATCCTTTTTTGTGATTTTTATTTTGTTTCTATCGTCGTTGTTTGATGATTTAAATATGTCTGTAATGCTTCAATCGTGAGCATCTTTAAATCATGTTCTTTTTGAATCTCCTTCAGTTCAGGTACGCGTGCCATTGTTCCATCCACATTCATAATTTCACATATGACACCCGCAGGCTCTGAACCCGCAAGCTTAGCAAGATCAACAGCCGCCTCTGTATGACCTGGTCTTTCTAATACTCCGCCCTCTTTTGCAATGAGCGGAAATACATGACCTGGGCGTGCAAAATCTTCTGGTTTTGCCTGTTTATCTAACATGGCCAAAATGGTGGTTGAGCGCTCGAAGGCACTAATACCGGTCATCGTTGACGTATGGTCGATGCTCACTGTAAATAAAGTATGATGTGCGTCCGTATTTCGCTCTACCATTGGATGCAGGTCCAGCTGTTTGGCGATCGACGCCTGGACTGGCGTGCAAATGAGACCCCTTCCATGTAAAGCCATGAAGTTAATGACTTCCGGCGTTGCATGCTCAGCAAGTGCCACAAAGTCTCCTTCATTTTCTCTGTCTTCATTATCAACTACAATAATGATTTTTCCTTGTTTGAGTGCATTCACTGCCTCATCAACAGAATGATACATACTATCGCCTCCTAGAATCCGTGCTCTTTTAAAAATGATGGGGTCAATCGTGATGGCTGCTTTTCGTCATGCTCTTTTGTTAAATAGCGATAAATATATTTGCCGATCATGTCACACTCTATATTCACTATATCACCCATAGATTTAGTCGGGAAAATAGTACCTTCAAGCGTATGCGGAATAATAGAGACTGTGACTTGGCGATCACGCAAATCGAAAATGGTCAAGCTGACGCCATCTATGGCAATTGATCCCTTTTTAGTGAGCATATCTGTGAGGGACTTGTCCATCTCTAAATCATAATAAATCGCATTACTCTTTTTTTCTATTCGGGTAATCAAAGCCGTTCCATCAACGTGGCCTGATACAAAATGGCCTCCGAATCGCCCATTAGTGGACATGGCCCGCTCTAAATTGACTGAACTTCCTGATGTCAGGCGATTTAGTGATGTGGCTTTGACCGTCTCAGGCATCACATCTGCCGTGAACTGTTCTTTTGTAAAGCTTGTGACTGTAAGACATACACCATTGATCGCAATACTGTCCCCAAGATGAACATCTTCTAGCACACGGCTGCATTTTATGACGATTTCCATAGCATCTGCTGCTCTTTTGCTTAATGACTGGACTGTGCCAACTTCTTCAATAATCCCAGTAAACATTGTGATCCTCCTTTTCTCTTTCTTTTGTATTTCTCACTTTATTCAAAAGCGATGTTAGGGACATGTGATCGATTGAACACCTTCGCCGCTTTTTATGGTCCATACAAGGTAAATGAGAGATCACCAATAAACACTGCATGCCTTTCACTACATTTACATACAGAAAGCCCCGGAAAAATTCCGGGGCTTTGGGTTTTTTTGCATCAGAAATAAAACTATGATCAACCAATATTTTTCATTCATAGTTTTCTTTATCCTTCTCCCATCCAGACTTTCACTGTCGGCTTCAGCTTTTCACTGAATCAACCGTTAATAAATTAACGGGTCACGGGCTGTAAAGCATGCGCTTTATTACCGTCGGTCGGGATTTTCACCCTGCCCCGAAGGATACAATCGATATTTAGCTGTCCTTAGGGGCTATTATAGCGATCTTAGTTGACAAATGCAACAATCAAGATTTATTTACCTGTTCCATAAAAAAAGCCTCCTTATAAGAAAGGAGACATGTTAATTTACGACTTTTACTACTTTTATAAGACCATCTATTCTTTTTTCATTACTAAAGTATGCTTTAATACGATCGCCCTTTTTCAGATCGGCAACATCATCTTCAAATTTCTTTCCATTAAAAATGATTTTCGTTCCGTTTTTGGCTTGACCGTAATATTCATCTCCATCAATTTTTGTAATGGTATATTCATAGATGGTGTAATCTTTATCATTATGCGTTAAGCTTTCACCAATGGCTGTTGGCACATCTTCAATTTTCATGCCATTCATGTATAAATAACCTGCGCCTAAACAAAGCAGTAAAACAAATAAGATCGCAATTTTTAATTTAATTTTCCCCATATTTAGAACCTCCATCATCTGCACTTCACCTATTTGTATGTTTTATTCCTTCTTTTACTGAAATAAAACCAAAAAAGCTGATTTTCATTAATGGTTACTTATATAACGATTCAGACGGACCTTTGGTTTCCACCTTTTAATCATCACATATGATACGAATATGCGTTCTTTATTAAGGGGGTATTTGTTGAATTTCTCTTTATAACGACAGTAAACCACATAGTTACTAAACAAAATAGAGACTTTTCTCCTATACTCTTTTTTCAAGTGCAAACAAGTCTTCTTCTAAGGCCTGGGCACGTTGAACAGCTATGTCTCGACTATCGCGCACCCCCTGATTATAATAGTAGCTTCCAAGGTGATGAGTGATAAAAGCCAAAACTTCCCCCGCTGCCACTTCTCCAATAACTTCTTCTCTCTCATTTGCAAAAAAACGTTGTATTTCATCGATCATTTGTCTTTTTTCTTCTGTTGTCAATGATTTCATATCATCCACCAGCTTTCTTTTCTTTTTTGCTTGTACGATCACCAAGCTGCTTTTTACGAATATACGTTCTATTATATCAT
Source organism: Bacillus pumilus (assembly GCF_002744245.1). Lineage (GTDB taxonomy): Bacteria > Bacillota > Bacilli > Bacillales > Bacillaceae > Bacillus > Bacillus pumilus_M. Next base: position 86,059 of record NZ_NKHG01000074.1, read on the forward strand.
AAATGACGGCTTTATTCGCCATAAAAAAACACCGCAAATGCGGTGTTTTCTTGTCATTATTATGCGTCGACAACTTCGACTTTTTCCATGCCTAGGCCTTGCTCCATATCAAGAACAGCCTCGATACCTGATGTGACCTTTCCAAAAACAGTGTGCACACCGTTTAGATGCGGCTGTGGGTCATGTACGATAAAGAATTGGCTGCCGCCTGTGTCTTTACCAGCATGCGCCATTGATAATGAACCTCTTTCATGTTGATGAGGATTGCCTTCTGTTTCACATTTAATTGTGTAACCAGGACCCCCAGTTCCATTACCATTTGGGTCGCCCCCTTGACTTACGAAGCCTGGGATGACGCGGTGGAATTTTAGTCCATCGTAAAAGCCTTCATTTGCTAGCTTTTCAAAGTTTGCTACAGTACCTGGAGCAGCCTCTGGGTAAAGTTCAAACTCAATTTTCTTTCCATTTGTTAGTTGTATGTATCCTTTTTTTGCCATTTTTCACATTCTCCTTTCAGGTTAAACAACGCTCATTATAGCACATTTTCGATGATGTGAAACATCCCCTGCTTCTTGATTATTATTTATCTCCTCTTTCATTATGGATAAAATGAAAGAGCCTGCTGCTTTTCTCCTAAAGGAATGTTGGCAGACTACTCAAAACGGCTTCATTTATTGGAAGATCAAAACATCTTCAAAGAAAATTGAAACGTCAGACTGATTTGCTACGTCTATATGATGGAGTACGCTGAAAAGCGAGTACTCAAAAGATGAGTTTCTCTTGAAAGAGGAACGCTTTCGACTTGAAGGAGGTCAACATGTTTAAAAAAACGATGCTTGGTATGATGGCAGCGCTCCTTTTACTGATTGGTGCGCCAAAAGTCAGCTTAGCGGATGCAGCTGTCGGCGATGTCATCGTCACACTCGGGCAAGACTTAACACCGGCTGATCGCCAGAAGGTGCTTGACGAGTTGAATCCACCTGAAAATGCGACAAAAATTGAAGTAACCAATAAAGAAGAGCACGAATATTTAGGAAAGTATATTCCTCGTTCTCAAATCGGGACTAGAGCATTATCATCCTCATCCATCACAATTGAAAAATCAGGTACTGGTCTAACTGTGGATACACATAACATTAAGACGATTACAGATGAGATGTATTTAAATGCTTTAATGACAGCAGGTGTCAAGGATGCGAAGGTTGTCGTGACTGCTCCGTTTGAGGTATCTGGTACAGCAGCACTGACAGGTTTATTAAAAGCCTATGAAGTCTCAAGCGACAAAGCCATTCCAGAAGATGTGAAGCAGGTCGCAAACGAAGAGCTAGTGACAACATCTAAATTGGGTGACTCCATTGGAAAAGACAATGCTTCTGCCCTTATTGCAAAAATCAAAGATGACATTGCGAAAAATGGTGTCCCTAAAACAACAAAAGAAGTGGAAGAAAAAGTGGATCAGGCAGCTTCTGATTTGAACTTAAATCTGACGCAAGAACAAAAAGATCAGCTTATCTCTCTCTTCGATAAAATGAAGAACATTAATATCGATTGGAAAGAAGTTGGATCTCAAATCGATAAAGCAAAAGACAAGATTACGAAATTCATAGAATCTGATGAAGGAAAAAATCTTTTACAAAAGATTTGGGACTTCTTTGTCTCCATTTGGAACGCAATCGTGTCTGTATTTACTGGTGGAAAATAATTCTCATCAAAAGAAAGCTGCCTGATGATCAGGCAGCTTCTTAAATAGATGATTTCACTTTTGATTGATAAGGCAAATCAAGCTTGACAATATCCTCATATGTTTCACGCTCAACCACTAGCTGCGCTTCCCCATCTTCTACAAACACGACAGCCGGGCGCGGGATGCGGTTATAGTTGTTTGACATACTGTAGCCGTAAGCGCCAGTACAAAAGACAGCTAATAAGTCTCCCTGTGATAACTCTGGCAAGTCAATATCCCAAATGAGCATATCTCCGCTCTCGCAGCATTTCCCTGCAATTGAAACAGTTTGATCATGTTTTTGACTCATTTTATTGGCACTGGCCGCTTCGTATTTCGCTTGATATAAAGCTGGACGAATGTTGTCACTCATCCCCCCGTCAATGGCTACATAATTACGAATTCCAGGTACATGTTTTGAAGAGCCGATCGTATAAAGAGTTGTCCCTGCATCGCCAACAAGAGAACGGCCTGGCTCAATCCAAATTTCCGGCATCTCAAACTCGTAGCGGGCTACGTTTTTTTTGACAGCTTGAATGATTTTCTCAACGTATTCTGTTGCAGGTAGTGGTTCGTCCTCTGCTGTATAACGGATTCCAAAGCCACCGCCTAAGTTTAACACCGTGGAAATAAAGCCAAAAGATTCTCTCCATTCATCCAGCTTCATAAAAATTTTATCTGCTGCAAGTACAAAACCAGCCGTATCAAAGATTTGTGAGCCGATATGACAATGGACACCTAATAGCTCGATCACTTCTGAGCCAAGCACTCGTTTCACCGCTTCGTCAGCTTGTCCATTATGAAGATCAAAGCCAAATTTTGAATCCTCTTGGCCTGTCGTAATGTAATCATGAGTATGCGCTTCGACACCTGGTGTGATGCGGAGCAGCACTTTCACCTTTTTTGACAGCTCTTGACCAAGCTGTTCAATAAGCTTCATTTCATAGAAGTTATCGACCACAATACAGCCGATCCCATGCTCTAATGCCATCTTTAATTCTTCTCTGCTTTTGTTGTTGCCATGGAAATGAATTTTATCTACTGGAAAGCCGGCGCAAATGGCTGTGTGCAGCTCCCCGCCTGATACGACATCAAGTGATAACCCTTCTTCCTTGGCAAGCTGAAACATCGCAATGGAAGAAAATGCTTTACTCGCATATGCCACTTGCGCTTTTAGTTCTTCCTCTATAAATGCTTTCTGAAAGCTTTTTGCGCGCTCCCGTATTAAAGCCACATCATATACATAAAGTGGTGTCCCATACGTTTCTGCTAAAGAAACGGCATCAACACCACCAATTTCTAAATGACCGAGTTCATTTTGTCTGCAAGTGCCGTGTAAATACAATGTCATTCCCTCTTTCTCCGCCTCGGCTGAAAAAAGACAGCTGCGCTAGCTGCCTTTTGCCGTTTCTCAAAGTTAAAAATACAATATCACAATCTTCAGCCAGTTTCAATGAACGTTAAGAATTTGGCGGAATTTTTGATCTGTTTTGAGGGTGAACGATGCTTGGCCTTACTTTTGAACCAGGAACAGACGTCCGGATAAGGACTTGCCATAAGGCTTTTCCATTAAAAGGAATGAACGGCCACATATACGGTGTCTGCAATGAGCGAATGGATGTTAAATAGATGAGTAACAAGGTATAACCAATGATGAGTCCATTCAGCTTAAAGATCGACACTAGTGCCAACATAATCAATCGAATCATTTTATTGGCGACACTTAATTCGTAGCTCGGGGTTGTAAATGCGCCGATGGCTGCAAGTGAGACATATAAAATGACCTCAGGTGTGAATAATCCGACATCAATGGCAATCTGTCCAATTAAAACGGCTGCAATTAAACCCATGGCGGTAGACAGTGCTGTCGGCGTGTGAATCGCTGCCATTCTTAAAAATTCCAACCCAAAATCAGCAAGAAACACTTGGAGGATGACAGGGATATGAGATGGTTTGTTAAAACCAATATAGCTTAGATTATCAGGTAACAGATTTGGCTCTAAGATAAAAAGAAACCAAATAGGCAAAAGGAAGATAGAACATAATATTCCTAAAAATCGTACCCACCTTAAAAAGGTACCAACTGCTGGTGCCTGCCGGTATTCTTCTGCATGCTGAACGTGATGGAAAAAAGTGGTCGGTGTAATGATGACACTAGGGGATGTATCTGTAAGAATGATGACATGTCCTTCTAAAATATGGTTAGCGGCTACATCTGGGCGCTCGGTGTATCGCACAAGTGGAAAAGGGTTATACCCTTGCTTAATAATAAATTCTTCAATCGTTTTATCAGACATCGTCAGTCCATCTACTTTGATCCCTGATACTTCTTTTTCAATAATATTCACAAGATCTGGGTCTGCAATATCTTCAATGTAACAAACACATACATCTGCTTTTGAACGTTCGCCTACTTTGATCATTTTGTAACGCAGTTTTTCATCTCGCACTCTTCTTCGAATGAGTGCTGTATTTACAATGATGTTTTCAACAAACCCATCTCTTGCCCCTCTGACGACCTTTTCCGTGTCTGGCTCTTCTGGCATTCTGCCAGGATAGCTCCTGACGTCAATGATAAATGCGTAATTTTCTCCTTCTACGACGACTGCGACAAGTCCCGAAAGCACTTGATCAACCGCTTCATCCAGCGTTTCAACTTTTGAGACCTGCTGATTGACAAGGCGATTTTCTACAACGTGTGCTATGTCATCAGATTCAGGTTCGTTGTCATTGATTTCTATCAGTTCTTTCAATAAATAGATGACATACTGTGTATCACACAAACCGTTTACATAGTAAAGTTGGATTTCCTGATCATGTATATAGATTTTCCGAACGCCAAGGTCAAAGCTGAGACCCATACCAACATTTTCCTTGAAGTAATCTTCATTTTTCTTCGGATCTCTGTACACGTTTACCTTGTCTTTCTTCATGGAAACCACTCCTTTCTAATATTAATTCAACTGCTTTCATGGTGATTGGAGATCCTTTGCTCAGATCATCTTTCCGTCCCATCTTGCCAATATCTCCAATACCAACAACAAACGGAAGATGAAGTGAGTCGAGACAATACACTGTATCTCCGCTCATTTTATGTGGTTCCATTTCTGGAAGTCCGTGTTTGTCAACGCCGTATTCTGTCAGTTCACCTTCCCGGTCAATAGAGACATGAACCTTTGTCCATTCGGCTTGGTGTGTCTTGGATGCAACTGCAATGGCTCCAATCACTTCGATTTCAGGGTGACGAGCTACATGCTTCATAGCCGTCTCCCCTGTTCCTTCTCCTGTTAGACCAGAATCATCAAACATGACAAACACTGGATCATATGGCGTCTTTAAAATCATTTGTACAAGTTCAGGTCCTGTCCGTTTACTCGGATTCCCTTTTGAGCTAGAAATACATCTTCCACCGACTTTTTTTGCGGCAAGCTCAATGGTTTTGGCAGCATATATATCTCCGTCTGTCACTAAAATGACTTTACGTCTTTGCCCCATATTAGGTTATCCTTTCGGTTTAAATATAATTGCGACAAGAAATGAGAATAAAATCGCAGCTGATATTCCAGCAGAGGTTAATTCAAAAATACCGATCCCGATTCCGATGAATCCATGTTCATCTGCCTGGTGCATCGCCCCATGAAGCAAGCTATGACCAAAGCTAACGATAGGAACGGTAGCACCCGCACCTGCAAATTCAATAAATTTATCATAAATACCGAACCCGTCTAATATGGTTCCCGCCACAACAAAGGTCGTCATGACATGTGCAGGCGTGAGTTTGAGTACATCCAATAAAAGCTGTCCGATGACGCAAATAAGTCCGCCTGCAACAAAAGCGATAAGATAATCCATTAGCTTTCTCCTCCTGCACGTTCAAATACGACACCATGTGCAATGGTTGGAATGGTCTCTTTTTGCTGAACCATCGTCGGGCTGAGAAGTGCCCCAGTTGCCACAACCAATACTCTCTGCCATTTTCCCGCTTTCATTTCTTGAAAGATGTGGCTGAATGTCACAATAGCTGAACAAGCACACCCGCTGCCTCCAGCGAACACATTTTGATCAGGTGTATAGATGATTAAGCCGCAATCATCGTGCTTTCGGCCAAGCTGAATGCCCTCTTCTTTGAGAAGATCCTTTAAGATCGGCGAGCCAATGCCGGATAGGTCACCTGTTAAAATAAGATCGTAATCATCAACTGTTCTCCCTAAATCTTCTAAGTGCTGCTTGATTGTGTCTGCTGCTGCCGGCGCCATTGCCGAGCCCATGTCAAATGCGTCTGTGATGCCAAGGTCCATGACACGCCCAACTGTTGCACTAGTAATTTGAATTTGAGATGGCTCTTCGCTGATAATGACGGCCCCGCTTCCTGTCACTGTACTTGTCGCTGTATCTGGTTTTTGTCCGCCGTATTCTGTCGGATTACGAAATTGACGTTCTGCCGTCGCATTGTGGCTGCTTGTAGCAGCAATGGCTCTTTTCGCAAAGCCGCCATCTACTAATGCTGAGGCAATGGCGATGGATTCCATTGACGTGGAACAAGCTCCAAATAAACAAAGGAACGGAATCTTTAACTCTCTAGCCACATAGTTTGCTGTCACGTTTTGATTCAGCAAATCTCCTGCTAACAAAAGATCGATATCGCTTTTTTGCAAATTCGCTTTTGATAGGGCGGTTGATATCGCATCATCCATGAGCTGCCTTTCAGCCATTTCCCAATTTTTTTGATAACAATGCATTTCATCGTATGTTTTATCAATGAGATGACCGATCGGTCCTTCTTTTTCTTTCGGTCCAGCAGCTGTTCCTTCTGCATTGACATAAAGCTTGTGCTCAAATACCCAAGATTGTTTACCTGTTAATTTCACGTTTCATTCCTCCTACGAAAACATCTTTTCCAAGGTGTATCGAATGATCCCTACGATATATGCAGAAACGACACCAAAAACAATGACGTTCCCAGCGAGCTTAAACATGTTCGTGGCAACACCTAAAACAAGTCCTTCACTTCTATGCTCAAGAGCAGCACTTGTCATACTGTTAGCAAAACCTGTGACCGGGACAGCTGAACCCGCTCCTGCAAACTGACCGATTCTATCGTAAACACCGATACCAGTTAAAATGGCAGCAATTAAGATGAGGGTCGCCACCGTCGGATTCCCAGCTGTCTTTTCATTAAAATCAAAAAAGTGAATATAGAAGTTTTGCAATCCCTCGCCTATGGTACAAATCAAGCCGCCAACAAGAAAAGCCTTGATGCAGTTGAGTACATAAGGAGGTTTGGGTTGATATGTTTTCACCTTAGATGGATAGTTCTCTTTTAAACTTGACACGTGTTGTTCCCTCCAAATTTGTTAAATATAAATCAGCCAATGAAATAGTGATCCAAACACCTTTCCTAAAACGATGGCCATGAGCAGTAAAACAATTTTGCCGTCCATTCCTATTCTTTTTGTTAAGATAGGAAGTACATTTAACACTTCAGTCAAAGCGGCTGCAAGCATTCCAACAAAGATGCCGGATAAAAGTCCGATCGGAAGTGTCAGCCATTTGGATAAATGCAAATGAATTGGACTTAAGGTCGCCCAGCCGCCAACAACCGCTCCACAAATGACAGCCGCCTCGTACCCTTGTATGAAGCGCTGCGTTTTGGTTAATTGCATTAATCGCGGTATAATCCCAAGGACTGTTAGAAACGCCACAAATCCTGCACCTACCGTTAAACCGCCGCCCAGCCCAACGAGCACGACAAATAGCCATTTACCGATCATGGATATCTTTCAATGTCTCTTTATTTTCTTTGAGTGCGACATAATGATCGAGATCGAGCTGGTATTTAAACATTTCCACTTCGAGCGGACTTGGTTCTTCATTTAAACGCTTTTTAAATACATGATTAAAAAATAAAATCATGCCAAAGCCTAGTCCAAAGCTATATGGAATTTGTAACAAATAAGGATGCTCAACCGTTTTTCCAGTGATCATTTCATATAGGCGAATATGAACAAGCCGCATACTGACATCCTCGTGGAAATTCATGATGGCGAGGGCCGCTCCAACAAATAATAGGAGCCATACAAACACGAATAAAACGGGAGAGAGCTGACGTTTGCCTGTATCAATTTCAACAATGGCCTCAGAACCTCCGACGGTTTGAATATCGATATCTGACCACGTATTTTTGATCGTTTTGACCACATGTATGATATCTAGAACGACGATGTGACGATCCTTTTTGCTAACATGATACATCGGCATGTTTCTCAGCTTTTGTACAGTAAACTCATCACCAGTGATTTGGGCGATATCCTCTAAATAAATGAGCTGATCATTACCGGTCTTGATTCGATGGCGCAGCCGAATAAAGATTTGTCCGTCCATCCAAGTCACTTCCTATACGATGGGTTAAAAATAGTATGTGGTGAAAAATGGTTCTCATACTGAAGGAACTTGATTTACCGATAATTACCACACAAAAAAAAGCCAGCCGAATTGGCTAGCTGTCTTTTTGATCCATTTGCACTTGGATTTGTTTTAAAATTTTCTTTTCAAGCCGCGAGACTTGTACTTGTGAAATACCTAACCTCTCTGCTACCTCAGATTGTGTTTGGTCTTTATAATACCTTAGGTATACAATCAGTTTCTCTCGCTCTTCTAATTCCTTGATCGCTTCTTTCAGCGCAATTTTATCGAACCATCTTTCTTCTGAATGATCGGCAATTTGATCAAGTAACGTGATGGGATCTCCGTCATTCTCATACACGGTTTCATGAATAGAAGACGGCGAGCGAACCGCTTCTTGAGCGAGGACGACATCCTCTGGTGTGATGTCTAGATAATCGGCAATTTCCTGTACGGTCGGCATTCTGCCATGAGACTTAGATAATTCGTCTCTTGCACGGCGAATTTTATTTCCAAGTTCTTTTAATGATCGGCTGACTTTGACCGTTCCATCATCACGAATAAAGCGCTGAATCTCACCAATAATCATTGGCACAGCATAGGTCGAAAATTTAACATCATAAGACAAATCAAATTTATCAACAGATTTTAGCAGTCCAATACAGCCAATTTGAAACAGATCATCTGGTTCATACCCTCTATTTAAAAAGCGCTGAACAACGGACCAAACAAGACGCATGTTTTTTTCTACGAGGAGGTCTCTTGCTTGCTGATTTCCGTCTTGGCTTTTTTTGATGAGCTGTTTGACTTCATCATTTGACAGCTGTGCTTTTTTTGCTTGTTTCTTTACCTCCACATCCATATGAGCAGCTCCTTAATTACAAAGCGCTTTGCTTTTTGATAGGTGCTTTGTTAAACGGATCGTCGTGCCCATTTCTGGAGATGAGTCTATTATGACATCATCCATAAAATTCTCCATGATGGTAAAGCCCATTCCAGAGCGTTCTAAGTCTGGTTTTGTTGTGAAAAGTGGCTGTCTTGCTTCCTCAAGATCTGTAATTCCCATGCCTTCGTCACGGATGGTGAGGTAAACGACATGGTCATCTAGTGTGACACTAATATGCACCTTGCCGTCTGGATTCCCATCATAGCCGTGAATAATAGAGTTTGTTACCGCCTCTGATACAACGGTTTTGATTTCGGTTAATTCATCTAATGTTGGATCAAGCTGGGCGATGAATGCTGCGACTGTGACTCTAGCAAAGGATTCATTTTGACTCAAAGCAGAGAAGGTCAGGTTCATTTCATTTGTTGTCATGATGCCACCCCCAATGTTTGTAGTGCGGTTTGCTCTGAAGGCTCCATACGGATAATTTTGAACAAGCCAGACATATCAAATAAACGGTTCACCGCTGGCGAGATCGCACAGACGACCATTTCACCGCCAAGCTGTTTGATTTGCTTATATCTCCCTAAAATCACTCCGAGTCCAGAGCTGTCCATAAACGATAAATCAGCCAAATTCAGCACGATGTGGCGAATGTCCTCTGTTTCCAAATAATTCGTCACCTTTTGTCTTAATGTTTCTGCGGAGTGATGATCGAGCTCTCCTGTCAACCGAATGCAAAGTACGCTCTCTTTTACTTGAAAATCAATACCAAGGCTCATCTTTTTCTTCCTCCTTGCTCTAATTTCGGATAAAGAATGTTTCTCTTTTATATCAAGTAAATCCTTCACCATGACAAAACTAGTGATCATTCGTCACATTTAGATGTTCTTTTTTTCCCGCTCATAGCAAAAAGACTGCCAATTGCAGCAGTCTTTTGAAACTTATTCCCATTTGACAAATTCGGTCATTGTTCGTTTCAAGAAGGTCCAAACACCTGCTTTTTCCATGCCTTCTTTTGCTTCAACAGGGCTTTCATGCAATACTTTACCGTCCTTTTTCAAAACAATGGTACCTAGCTCCGTTCCTTTTGAAAATGGGGCAGTGACATCATGGGATAATTTGATTTCTTTTTTGATCTGATCCACATTTTCGCCTTTTTTCGTTAAAAGAGAAATCGGTTCAGATGTGACAAGCTGAATTTTTTTCTTTTTTCCTTTGCTCACTTTGATCTCTGCTACATCTTGTCCTCGTTTGTACATCGGATGGGTTGTGTATTGACTAAATGCATAATCTAACATTTTAACTATTTGAGCGTTTCTGTCTTTCGGTGTACTTGCGCCGAATACAACAGCAATCACGCGCATGTTGCCTTTTTTAGCTGATGCGGTTAAACAATATTTTGCCTCGCCTGTAAAACCTGTTTTCACTCCATCGACGCCTGGATAAAATTTAATCAGGCGGTTCGTGTTCACAAGCCAGAATTTTTTATCCGTGTTTTGCCGGAGATAGTCTTCGTATACACCTGTGAACTTAGTGATTTGTTCATATTTCAACAGCTCTTTTGTCATTTTTGCCATATCATGAGCTGAGCTGTAATGATCTTTTTCAGGAAGTCCTGTTGGATTTTGAAAGACTGTTGAGGTGAGCCCAAGCTCTTTTGCCTTTTTGTTCATTTGTTGAACAAATTGTTCTTCAGATCCAGCAATGTGCTCTGCCATGGCAACAGAAGCATCATTTCCAGAAGCAATTGCAATGCCTTTCAGCATTTCTTTCACGGTCATTTCTTCTCCCGGTTCAAGGAAAATTTGTGAGCCTCCCATTGATGCCGCATAATCGCTCGTTCTCACTTTGTCTGTCATTTTCAGCTTTCCTTGGTCAATGGCTTCCATGATGAGAAGCATGGTCATGATTTTGGTCATACTTGCAGGCGCAAGCTTTTCATCGCTGTTTTTGTTGTAAAGTACCTTCCCCGTGTCACGTTCAATTAAGATGGCTGATTTGGCTTCGTGCGCTAGTTCTGATGTTTGTTTTTCTCCTGGTTTTTCTATCTTTTCTTTTGCTATCGCTGATGGTGAAACCATTGAGATAAGAATCATTAAAATAAACAATGCACATATATGACGTTTCAAGTGGCAGACCTCCATTATCGTAATCCTTTCTATTTTTTCCTCATAAAGGCTGTTTTATTCAGAGATCGTTTGATTGCCATAAAAAAAGCCTTCTGTTTGATGAACAGAAGGCTTTTGGAACCAGCTATGAGAGTTGTTTGACAACATCTTTTACTAAATCAAGGAAACTTGCTTTCACTTTTTCCGTCACTTCGATGACTTCATCATGAGAAAGCGGCTGATCTAAAATTCCTGAAGCAGCATTGGAGATGCATGAAATACCGAGTACTTTCATTTCTGCATGACGCGCTACGATGACTTCTGGGACAGTCGACATACCCACTGCATCAGCTCCAAGCGTTCTGAGGAAACGAACCTCAGCTGGTGTTTCATATGAAGGACCCGTCATCCCGGCATAAACACCTTGCTGTACAGATATGCCTAAGTGTTGAGCCGTTTTCTCTGCAAGTGCCAGCAAATCCTTATCATACGGTGCAGACATATCAGGGAAACGAACACCTTGACTGTCATTTGGTCCAATTAATGGATTGGTTCCCATCATATTGATATGATCCGTAATCAGCATGAGGTCGCCTGGATGAAAGGACGTATTCACTCCGCCGGCTGCATTTGTCACAATGCATGTCTCAATGCCAATTTCTTTCATCACACGGACAGGAAACGTCACTTGTTTCATATCATATCCTTCATAGAAATGAAAACGCCCTTGCATCGCACATACGACGGTGCCTTTCAGCGTCCCGATTACGAGCTGTCCTGCATGTCCCTCTACTGTTGAAACAGGGAATCCAGGAATATCTTCATATTTCAATTTGATTGGATTTTCAATCTCATCGGCTAAAATGCCGAGCCCTGAACCTAAAATCAATCCTACTGTTGGTACATATGTCGATGCTTGTTTAATGTATGCCGCCGCTTCTGAAAACTGTGCTCCCACGAGATTTCCCCCTATTTGAGTTTAGATAAAAAGCTTGTTCCGTATTTAGGCATCGTTGACTGGAAATTATCTGCTACCGTTGCCCCAAGATCAGCAAAGGTTTTCGTTGTTGGCAATTCATTCGCTTCCCGATGCTTTTTGCTGTAAGCAATGAGCGGAACGTATTCTCTTGTATGGTCTGTTCCGTGATGAACTGGGTCATTTCCGTGATCTGCTGTGATCACAAGCAGATCATCCTCTTTTAATAGGTCAAACACTTCAGGAAGACGTGCGTCAAATTCCTCTAGTGCTTTTCCATAGCCCTCTGGATCTCTTCTGTGCCCGTATAGAGCGTCAAAATCAACAAGGTTTAAAAAGCTGAGTCCTGTAAAGTCTGTTTTAAGTGTCTCGACCAGCTTGTCCATTCCATCCATGTTCGATTTTGTTCTGAGAGAAGAGGTGATTCCTTCGCCGTCATAAATATCAGAGATTTTTCCAATGGCAATGACATCAAGCCCATCATCTTTCAGCTCATTCATGACTGTACGGTCAAATGGCTTTAAAGCATAGTCATGACGGTTTGGCGTTCTGACAAATGCACCAGGTTCCCCGACAAACGGGCGAGCGATAATGCGCCCTACCATGTATTTTTCATCTAATGTGAGTTCTCGTGCCATTTCACAAATCCGGTAAAGCTCTTCTAATGGTACTACCTCTTCGTGAGCAGCAATTTGCAAAACAGAATCGGCAGATGTATAAACGATTAAATCGCCTGTTTTCATGTGCTCCTCGCCAAGCTCATCAAGGATTTCGGTCCCAGAGGCTGGTTTATTTCCGATGATGCCCCGCCCCGTTTTTTCTTTTAGTTCATTTAATAGTTCATCTGGAAATCCGTCTGGAAAGACTTTAAACGGGGTATCTATGTATAGACCCATGATTTCCCAGTGGCCTGTCATTGTGTCCTTACCGTTTGATGCTTCTTGCATTTTTCCATAATACGCAAGCGGTTTTTTATCCGCTGGAATTCCTTTGATTTCTTTAATATGACTTAGCCCAAGCTTCGCCATATTTGGCATATGAAGCCCGTTCATTTTTTCAGCAATATGTCCAAGTGTATCTGCACCTACATCATTAAAATCAGCAGCATCTGGTGCTTCCCCAATTCCTACTGAATCCATCACAATGAGGAAAATGCGTTTATACTGATAATCAGGCATTAAAAAGCGCCTCCTTCAATATTCTTGTCCTTTGACCTTTCAAATATAGAGAGGTCAGACATCTCAAGTATAAACCGTTTTCAAGTCAATTGACAACCTTAAACGGTACAAACATAAAAAAGCATGATACACGTTCACCGTGTCATGCTTTACTTATGCCCTTGGATGAAATTTATGATACACATCTTTCAGTCTTGTTTTCGTGACATGTGTATAAATTTGTGTCGTTGAAATATCTGCATGCCCGAGCATCTCCTGTACTGCTCTTAGATCAGCACCGTTTTCAAGCAAATGTGTAGCAAATGAATGTCTGAGCGTATGCGGCGACAATTCCTTTAGAATACCTGCTTCGAGGGCCCGTTTTTTTAAGTTTTTCCAGAAGCCTTGTCTCGACATCTTTTTCCCGTGATGATTGAGGAATAAGGCATCCGCTGGCTGTTTTTTTAGCAGCTTGCTTCTTCCTTTTTCTATATACTCTTCAATTGCACTTGCAGCGGCCTCGCCAATTGGCACAATTCGCTCTTTTCTTCCTTTTCCAAAACAGCGGATAAAGCCCATTGTGAGATGAACATCTGCAAGAGTGAGATCCAGCATTTCACTCACGCGAATGCCTGTTGCATATAAAAGTTCCAGCATGGCTTTGTCCCTGTAGTCAAATGGTGTGTGCTGCTTTGGTGTATCAAGCAGCTTTTCGACCTCATCGAGTGATAGAACCTTCGGTAATTTCCGCTCTGTTTTTTGCGTTTCAATGTTCCACGATGGGTCATCTGTTGTCACTTTTTCCCGAAGTAAAAATTGATGAAAAGAACGGATCGATGATAAATGTCGCACAGACGTTTTACTCGATTTCCCTTCCTCTTTTAGCTGCTTTAAATAATGAATGATATGGAGACGCGTGACATCTTTGATATCCGTCAACTGCTCGTGTGTCATTAAAAAAGACAAGTAGTTCTGTAAATCTCTTTTATAAGAGACAATGGTATTTTCAGAGAGCCCTCTCTCTACTGTCATAAAATGAATAAAGTCGGATAATTGATCGTTCAATGGTTTCTACTCCCCGTTTTGATAAAAATAAATCAATCGGTCTTGCCAGTTGTCTTGATTTGGCTGATCCATTTCCATCACTTTAATCGCTGCACCCTCTGGTTTATCATAACGATGATAGCTTTCATATTCTGAATTTATCCATATCATAGCATAATAGAACAGGACGGTAAAACCAGTGAACAAGATAAATACTTTTATCACTTCACCTGTTGTTTTGAGCCATTTTTGCATGATCTTCATGTCCTTTCTCATCTTCTCATTACTTCAGCATATGCCAGGTCGGACAAGGAATATACAGCGGACATGCAAAAAACCTTTTCATATTGAATGAAAAGGTTCCAATTCGGATTATTTGCCGGATTCATCGTCACGACAGCGATGGCAAATACCATGGAATGTCAATCTATGATCCTTAATTTTAAATTTCCAGTCGCGTTCAATAATCTCTTCAACATCTTCTAATAAATCATCTTCTATCTCATCGACTGTCCCGCATTCCATGCAGACAAGATGATGATGGAAGTGGGCGGCTCCTTCTTTGCGAAGATCATATCGCGAAACGCCGTCTCCAAAGTTAATTTTATCAACAACTTTCAGTTCAGTTAGCAATTCTAACGTCCGATAAACAGTAGCAAGACCAATTTCAGGAGACTTCTCTTTTACGAGGAGGTATACATCTTCTGCACTTAAATGGTCTTCTTCATTCTCAAGCAGTACTCTTACTGTTGCTTCACGCTGTGGCGTGAGCTTATAGCTGGAAGAATGAAGCTGTTTCTTAATTCGATCAATCCGATTTTCCATTGACTTTCCCTCCTACGCCACATTACTTGATCATTATATCAAATGATGTGCAGAGAGCCAACTATAATCATTTTAAATTGATAAATAAATTGATTATTATTTAATAACAATTATAAAAAATCAGAGGAGAACACCTGCCAGCTTTTTCATCAGCATGAATGATAGGTACGATTCAAAAAATGAGGAAAATGCAGCAAGCGCTAAAATCATAAGCAACACAGATGCATACCGGCCAAACCACTGGACTGGCGCTTGACTGATGGTTTTTTTCATGAAAAGCTGCCCAATTAAACGAATAGAAAACGCAATCGCACAAGTCCCGATCACTAAATAGGCTGGAATGAGCAAGATATTTTGCGGAAGAACCGATACAAAAGAAAGAAAGAATCCACTGAGCCCCATTTGATTCACTAGAAATCCGACAGTAAACCCAACAACAATTCCTTTTAAGAAAATCATGAGAAAAATGAGCGGCAGGCCAATGATGGAAATTCCTAATATCCATATGAGGCCTAAATATTTCATATGATGCAGAAAGCTTTGCAAAAACATTTCTTTTGTTTCTGCTGCTTTCTCATTCGTCAGCTGACCAAAAAATTGATTTAAATAATAGAATAAATCCTCTTTCTGACTGATTGTCATGCTATTGACGATGATGGCTCCAAAGATCACGCCCATTAAAAAGAGTACAGAGACAAACAAATAAATCGATAGATGATCTTTTACGTGCTGAAGTAGATGTTCCTTCCAAGACTTTTTGCGCATGCGTCTTCCTCCCAAATAGTAAAGGTTACTAGATTCTATGAGAGAGAATACGAAACATGACAGTTTTATCAAAAGAAAAAGAGAAAGCAGCCTGCACACTGCTTTCTCTTTTCATTTATCGTGCGGCTTTTTGTACGTTCACAAGCCCAGCACCGTAATAAAATGGCTCTCCAAGCTTTGTCGATGTTTTTGAAAGTCTTTCACGCACTTCTTCGTTCGTCAGATTCGGATGTTTTGATAGAATCACAGCCGCTGCCCCCGCTACATGTGGTGAAGCCATGGACGTTCCGCTCTTGTAGCCATATTCGTTACCGGGAATTGTGCTTAACGTCGAAACACCTGGTGCCGATACTTCCACCTCTTCGCCAACAGAGGAATCAAAGGCTCTTTGCTTTCTTTGATCCACAGATGCGACAGCCATCACGGAGCTGTATTTGGCTGGGTAGTCAATCGTATTGAGAGAACCATAACTCCCAGCATTTCCGGCAGAAGCCACAATGAGAATTCCTTTATCATACGCTCTATCTACAGCTTCCTTCAGTGCCTCTGATTCACTTGCTCCCCCCATACTAATATTGATGACATCCATGTCATTCTCGATGGCCCAGTCGATGCCTTTCACAATCCAACTATAGTAGCCATCACCATTTTGATCTGCTACCTTAACAGCATAAATAGAAGCTTTTGGCGCAACACCAACAACTCCAACCTTATTATCTAATGCTGCGATCGTGCCTGCCACATGTGTTCCGTGTTCATGGGGATCAACAAGCGGGTTAGACTCTGTTGGAACAAAGCTCACCCCACCAGTTACGTGTAAATCTTCATGCTTGCCATCAATGCCGCTATCAAGAACAGCTACTTTGACATTCTGTCCGGCGTATCCTCGTTTATGTACCTTTTGTGCTTTAATGCTTTTGATGCCATATGGGACGGTTTGACCGCTTGTTTTTGCTTTTTGGTCTTCCTCAATAAAGGTGACTTCTTTTGCTTGATCCAGTTTCTCTTTCGATGCCTCATTCAATGAAACTTTCATCATATCTATTTGTTCTATTGATTCTTTCACATGCCCACCAGCTTCTTCAACAAGCTGTTTTTGTGATTTGTCTTGAACGGAAGAAGAAAAGCCGATCATATACTCTTTTTTTGTTAGCTCCTTTGCAGATATATCTGATGCGCCAAACGCGATCGATGTCAGCAGCATACCTGCCATACAAAGCCCTGCTCCAAATGTCTTGACGTTCACGATACTCACTCTCCCTTTTATTGCTTTTTGTCATTTAACTACATTTTCAGACAAAAAGAAACGACCGTTTGTCCTATTTTTTAAAATTTTTCCATTTATTTGATGTACTTGTCATAAAAAAGCAAAATAAAAATGCTTATGATCCTCTTGATACTGATCATAAGCATTCCTGCCTTTATGTTTCTTCATCATATGCTGCAAAGCTTCTTGTTTTGTTTTTGTCTTTCTTTCATGTGTACTAAAATGCGACATGCTTCCTCTTGACAGTTCTGGATTTCGGATGTGCTGCCTTTGAATATGTGCTCGTTTTTTCTTTTCTTTGCTTTTTCCCATTTGGCAAAACCCCTTTCGTTGTCGTTATGATACACGATAGCACTTGAAAAAGATAGACGTATACACGCCTATCCTTCTTTTTTCACCATGTCAAGATGCGGGATCCCATCTTCATCATAACAATCTGAGACAACTTTGAAGCCAAACGATTCGTAAAACGATTTTAAATAAGCCTGCGCCTGAATTTTGACACTTGTTTCACCTAATTCACTGAGCTTTTCTAAAGCCTTGCTGAGCAGAATTTTCCCATAGCCTTTTTTCCGGCCAGCCTGGGTCACAAGGACACGGCCGATGGATGCCTCCTTGTACATGATCCCCCTTTGGAAAATGCGACAATAAGCGACAATGCTGCCATGCTCTTTTGCGATGAAATGAAGCGCATCTTGATCAAGATGATCAATTTCAGGATAAGGGCATGTTTGTTCTACGACAAACACATTCACTCTTTCCATTAAAATAAGGTAAAGATCCTCTTTAGACAGTTGTTCAAATGTTTGACATGTCCATTTAAGTTGACTCATGATGGATATCCACCTTGCCGTAGACGCCGCCTCCGCCAGCGATCAGTCCAACTTCGCCCTTTCGCGCTTTGATGATGTAATTGGCTGTTTTTTCTGGCAGGACAGCTTTTAGTTCTTGTTCTGTTGCTTGATGAAGAATGTTCATTTCTGTGTGAAAAACGGCTTTTAGCTTTTCTAACGTTTTGGCCCCAACGCCCGGAATAAATTGAAGCGGGAGCTGGTGAACATAAGGAGGTCTCTTCCCATTATCACTTTCTTGGTCAGCAAGCTCCTTTAAACGCTCACTTACCCCTTTGGTCATTCGGGTATGGCCGCATGCTTTGCATTTTTCTTGATCCTGACTGTCAGGTCTTATCCCGCATTTCTCACAGGTCGTATAATAATATTTTCCAAGACGGGGAGCGAGTCCATAATTCCCTGTGATGTTTCTACCGTCTTTTCCTTGAAGGGCTAGTTTGAATTCAGTAAAGGAGGCATGATCCATTTGAATTTTGGTATATTCTCGCGCAATTTTCCCTAAGGAATGAGCATCTGAATTCGTTAAAAAAGGATAACGGTTCAGCTCACTTAGCTGGGAGGCCATTGACGTATCGCAGCTAAGGCCAAGCTCAACAGCATCAATGAGTTCTGGATCAAATACTTCTGTTAAAGAAGTGTTTACCCCTTTGCCGTATAGACTTTTGTGCGGCGTGAAAATATGAGCAGGAATAAATAATCCCCCTAGCTCCTTCACCTTATGTTGAAGTGTTCTCCCATCAACATATAGGCGCTGTGAACTCAAATGCACATTTTTCATGTGAAGAGAGAGCCATGCTGAGAACTCGGACATTTTGTGTAATGTGGGCATAAACGCAAGCACATGAATCGGACCCTTTGAATGGTCGTCATTGATTTCTAGCTCACTGCCTAAAAGTAAAACCGTTTTTCCAAATGATAGACCTCCATCATTCAATTCAGTGTATCTGCCTTCCTCTACACCTTCTATCAATTCTTCTAGGACCTCAGGAGATTGTGCATCAATCACACCAATCATCCCCATCCCTTTACTTTGTGACGCCTCTATTAAAATTTGGTCAATTGTGAGCGACCTTGCACCTGTAATTTTGACAGCCCTGCCTGTTCTCGTTCTGCCAATATGAATATGGATGTCAGCAAAAAACTCCCTCATTTTGTAGACTTAAGTACCTCTTGCAGCTGTAAGTACTGAATAGCAAAGGCTGTTTTTGCATCATAAATATGCTGTTTTTCAATGAGGTGCAATGCTTCTTCTAACGAAACTTCCATCACTTCGACAAATTCATCTTCATCCAGCTCTCTTTTTTCTTCAAGCGGAACCAACTGATCTGCAAGATACATGTGAACAATTTCATCAGCAAACCCAGGCGATGTATAAAAGGCAGTCAGCTTTTTCAGCTGCTGAGTCGTGTATCCTGTTTCTTCTTCTAATTCTCTCAGTGCTGTATGTGCCGGTTCTTCACCTTGTTCTAATTTTCCAGCCGGAATTTCAACGATGGCCCGCTCTAGTGCTTTACGGTATTGCTTGACCAAGATGATTTTATTTTCTTCCGTACGTGCAATGACTGCTACTGCACCTGGATGTTTGATGATTTCTCGTTTGCCCTGTTTTCCATTTGGCAATTCTACATCTTCAAGAACCAAGTCAATGATTTTCCCGTTGTATAATTCTTTGGACGATAATGTTTTTTCTTCAAAGTCCTTCAATTTTGTCAGCTCCTCGTTCTACTTTCACTTTTTCCTTCATTCATTTTAACATAGATGATTTAGGAGAGTCGAAAAGCGAAAGCTCGCTTCAATGCGCCATTTTAAATCACCTAGCTTGAATTCTAGATTTTTTTCACTTAAGGTGAAAGGATAGGAGTGTGATTGAATTGAAAAAAAGACGAATTGGTACCTCTGATCTCTTGGTCAGTGAGGCGGCATTAGGATGTATGTCTCTTGGGACTGAAAAAGAAAAAGCGCTCTCTTTATTAGATGAAGCCATTGATCTTGGGATTAACTATTTGGATACAGCCGATTTATATGACTTTGGGATAAATGAGGAAATTGTCGGGGCAGCCATTAAGAACAGACGGCAAGATTTGATTTTGGCCACAAAAGGCGGCAACCGCTTTGAAAAAGGCAAGCCGGGCTGGGACTGGGACCCTTCAAAGGCGTACATAAAAGAGGCAGTGAAACAAAGCCTCAAGCGGCTTCAAACAGATTATATTGATTTATACCAATTGCATGGCGGCACGATTGATGACCCAATTGATGAGACCATCGAGGCTTTTGAAGAACTAGTAGAAGAAGGCGTCATTCGATATTACGGCATATCTTCTATCCGTCCAAATGTCATTAAAGAATATGCCAAAAATTCGAACATCGTCAGTGTGATGATGCAATATAGTTTACTCGACCGCCGTCCAGAAGAATGGTTTTCTCTTCTTGAAGAACAAAGCATTAGTGTCGTCGCAAGAGGTCCTTTAGCGAAAGGGCTTTTAACTGAAAAACCAATCTCTCACGCAAGTGCAGCTATTCAAAAAGACGGCTATCTTCACTACTCATTTGAAGAGCTTCAGCAGGTCATTCCTTCTTTAAAGAAAGTCTCTTATGACCTATCGCTCACTGAGCTGTCCATTCAATATTTACTAAAGCATGCTTCTGTCAGTTCCGTTGTTTTTGGCGCAAGCTCGGTGGAGCAGTTAAAAGAAAATGTGGCAGCAGCAAATGCACGATCTTTCAGCGATCAAGAAATAAAAGCATTGACATACTATACAAAACAATCTGTGTATGAAGTACACCGTCAATAGAATGTAAAAGAGATCACGTCATGTGATCTCTCAGCGTGTAGACAAACCCTCGCATTCTTTGTCAG
>NZ_NKHG01000277.1 GCF_002744245.1 Bacillus pumilus
GCCGACATAAAAGTATTTTGGGATTGGGGCGTTTACACTCTTGAGATCATGCGGGAGTATGTCGCATTAGAAATAATAACAAAAGAAGAGTTTGAGCAGATCACAGGCGTTTCATTCGACAAGCCAGCTGCTTCTGCAGATTTAGGAACAACAGCATCTTAAAAGGTGCTTTTTATTTTGCCTTCTTTAAGGGGGTGGACAAAGTGAGGAAGTAGGTGATTATGGTGGAAATGGATTTGGCGCAGTATTTAATGACACAAGGACCTTTTGCGGTGCTTTTTTGTTGGGTGTTGTTTTATGTCCTCAATACAACTAAAGAGCGTGAGAACAAGCTAAACGAGCAAATAGATGCTCAAAACCATGTGCTAGAAAAATTCAGTGAGAAATATGACGTTGTCATTGAAAAACTAGATCGCATTGAAAGAAACCAAAAATAAAACGAAAAGAGGAATTGAATATGAAAAACTTTGACAAAGGCACGGTAGTTCGTACGGTGCTTCTTTTTAGTGCACTAATCAACCAGGCGTTAATCATGTTTGGCAAACCTGTTTTGCCGATCAGTGAGGACCAGGTAAACACATTAACAGAAACTTTATATCTTGCCTTCTCAATGGTCTTTACGTTAGTGACAACCCTTGTCGCATGGTTCAAAAACAACTATGTGACAGTCGAGGGAAAGCCCAAAAAGAAGCGTTGCAACAAAAAGGATTAACAAAATAAAGGGCTGCCCTAGGCGGCTTTTTTAAAATACTAAAAACAAGGAGTAGATGAACATGACAATTAAAGTGAAAAAGAAAATGGTTGCATCCAGTAGATACGGTTTAAAATGTCCCAACAAAATGAATCCAGAATACATTACCATCCACAATACAGCGAATGACGCAGCAGCAGAAAATGAAATTAACTATATGATTACTAACACCAGCTCAACGAGCTTTCATTTTGCGGTGGATGACAAAGAGGTGGTCCAAGGAATTCCTTTAGATCGCAACGCATGGCACTCAGGAGACGGTACAAACGGTACTGGTAACCGCAAGTCAATTGCGATTGAAATTTGTTATAGCGAGTCTGGTGGTGATAGATACAAGGCTGCGGAAAAGCTGGCCATAAAATTCGTGGCGCAGTTACTAAAAGAACGTGGATGGGGTGTTGATCGAGTACGCAAGCACCAAGACTGGAACGGAAAGTATTGTCCGCACCGCATTTTATCTGAGGGAAGATGGAACTCATTTAAAGCATCTATTGAAAAAGAATTGAAAGCGCTGGGTGGTAAGACGTCTGTTTCCAAGCTTAAGAAAACATCATCAGCAACCAAACCTAAGAAAAAAGCATCTAAGAAGGTGTACAAGCTTCCGTCAGGCATCTTTAAGGTGAAAACACCTATGATGAAAGGAGATGCTGTAAGGCGAATTCAACAAGCTCTAGCGGCTGTTTATTACTATCCCAACAAAGGGGCGAAAAATAACGGCGTTGATGGCTATTACGGACCAAAAACAGCGAATGCGGTCAAACGATTCCAGCTTATGCATGGGCTTGTGGCTGATGGCATTTATGGACCGAAGACTAAGGCGAAGCTAGAAGCTCTGTTAATGTAGCAAAAACGGTTTTGAGATATTGTAAATTGTTTTATAACACAATAAAAACCCCCGAAATGGGGGTTTCAAATAAAACTGAATATGACGTATATCGCAACTTCAGCTACAAGGAAATAGATCATGTACCTTACATATCTATACACATCATCGTCGTGAGTAGTTTTCTTACTTTTGAATGTCG
>NZ_NKHG01000001.1 GCF_002744245.1 Bacillus pumilus
CTTTTTTGTGTTTTCTTCTAACAACATCATGATGTAGGATGGAAACTTTTCTTCTGCAATCTCCATGTAGCGTTCAATCATGACGTAATCATCACTAATGTATTGAGACAGCAGCTCGTACCACCATTCTGTTTCGTAACGAGCAATCATACTAAGGTTATACATTAACAAGTAATGGCTGATGATCTCTGGGATCCCTAGAAATGCATCTCGTGTTGATGGAATAAACCACTGATCCATTTCTAAATCATAATGAAGATGAGTAGCAAGAGCAGGATTTTCTTCTAGCAATACATCAAACGTCAGCTTTTTGGCTTCTCTCTGTTTAAGCTTCCAACTTGTATGGAACTCAAAGTATTCAATAAACCGTTCAGCTGACATATTATAAAGCAGTGGAATATGATCTTGAATCATGATTCCATTGGATTGTTCCACTTTGACTAATGTTGAAGGCTGCTTTTGAAACTCAAGAACATGACTCATTTCAGGTATTTTCGAAAGAAGATGGATCATCGTAAATCGCTCATCTTCAAAACCATCTAAATGAAATAAGTGCTTTAACACATGCATGCATAGTCCATTTCGTTGGATTTTCACTTCATCTTCACTAAACCGATAATGCTGTTTCTTTCTTTTTCTTGACGTCACGCCATGAGCTAAGACAGAGGTTTGAGAAGGATAATGGGGATCAACTGTCAGTAAACATGCTTTCAGTAACTGTGCCATCCCATAAAATAATAAAATCGGCTTTAGTTCTAGTGGAGCTAAGGCGGCCTGTTCATAAAATGTATGACCATGTTTTAAAAAATAAATAAAGCGCTCACAGTTTTTATAGGCTTGTTGACTCGCATCTTGAATGTTTCGTTTCTCATATTGTTGAAATAGAAACTTCTGGGAAGTTTCAAGTGAGTAAAAACGTTTTAAATCCTTCCATCCTGAACTTTTCATCTTCTTCCTCAACTCTCTCTATATTTTCTAAAAATTGCAACTGTTTGTTGCTTCCTTGACATGCTGTTTCCTAGTTGATAATCTACATATAATATTTTGCCGAAAAGAGGGGGATTTACTAATGTGGGAAAGTAAATTTTCAAAAGAAGGTTTGACGTTTGACGATGTTTTGCTTGTTCCAGCAAAGTCTGAGGTGCTTCCGCGTGATGTCGATTTATCAGTTGAATTAACAAGCACATTAAAGCTTAACATTCCAATTATTAGTGCAGGAATGGATACTGTGACGGAATCACAAATGGCGATTGCAATGGCACGTCAAGGTGGTCTAGGTATCATTCATAAGAACATGTCCATTGAACAGCAAGCAGAACAAGTGGACAAAGTAAAACGCTCAGAGCGTGGCGTTATTACAAATCCATTCTTCTTAACACCAGAGCACCAAGTGTTCGATGCAGAGCATTTAATGGGTAAATACCGTATTTCTGGTGTGCCGATTGTAAACAACGAAGAAGATCAAAAGCTTGTTGGTATTATTACGAATCGTGACCTTCGTTTTATTTCGGATTATTCAATGAAAATTAGCGACGTGATGACAAAAGAGGAACTTGTTACAGCTTCTGTTGGAACAACATTAGAAGAAGCTGAAAAAATCCTACAGCAATACAAAATTGAAAAATTACCTCTTTTAGATGACGAAGGAACGTTAAAAGGTCTCATCACAATCAAAGATATTGAAAAAGTGATTGAATTCCCTAACTCCTCTAAAGATGCACATGGCCGTTTAATTGTTGGTGCCGCTGTTGGTGTCACTGGCGACACAATGACTCGTGTGAAAAAATTAGTTGAAGCCAATGTTGATGTCATTGTCATTGATACAGCACATGGTCATTCCCAAGGTGTTCTAAACACTGTATCGAAAATCCGTGAAACATATCCTTCTCTTAACATCATTGCTGGTAATGTTGCGACAGCTGAAGCAACAAAATCATTATTCGAAGCAGGAGCAGATATTGTGAAAGTTGGTATCGGACCAGGATCAATTTGTACAACACGTGTTGTTGCAGGTGTCGGTGTACCACAAATCACAGCGATTTATGACTGTGCGACAGAAGCAAGAAAGCATGGTAAAGCTATTATTGCAGATGGCGGAATTAAATATTCAGGTGATATTGTGAAAGCACTAGCTTCTGGTGGACATGCCGTTATGCTAGGAAGCCTTCTAGCTGGTACAACTGAAAGCCCAGGAGAAACAGAAATTTACCAAGGTAGACGCTTCAAGGTTTATCGCGGTATGGGTTCTGTTGCTGCAATGGAAAAAGGAAGTAAAGATCGTTACTTCCAAGAAGATAATAAAAAATTCGTTCCAGAAGGTATTGAAGGCCGTACACCATACAAAGGGCCAGTTGTTGATACAGTTTACCAACTAGTTGGCGGAATTCGTTCTGGTATGGGCTATTGTGGAACTCAAGACTTACTAACACTTAGAGAAGAAGCACAGTTCATTCGCATGACAGGTGCAGGTCTTCGTGAGAGCCATCCACATGATGTACAAATTACAAAAGAATCACCAAACTACACAATTTCTTGATAAATTGTGACAATCAAATTACATTTGACAGGGTCTATGACTCTGTCTATTTTTTTTGTCTTTATTGTGATAAAATTTATACTGTTGTGTTGAAATAAGCCCTTGTGGATTAAATATATATGAAAAACGTCGAAAAAAGATGAATACGGAGGTATGACGATTGAACAGCAAGATGTTGAAACAGCTTATGGTCTCTATCCTTGCACTGGCATTGATTGTTACAGCGTTTACACCAATGTCCAAAGCAAAAGCGGCTGAAGATCCATTCAATGTGAATGCGAAAGCAGCCATCCTTATTGAAGCTTCTACAGGTAAAATTCTTTATAGTAAAAATGCAGAACAAAGACTGCCTATTGCAAGTATGGCAAAGATGATGACAGAGTATCTATTGCTGGAGGCTATTTCTGAAGGCAAAGTGAAATGGGATCAAACGTATACGCCAGATGAGTATGTATACGAAATTTCTCAGGATCGCAGTTTATCCAATGTTCCTTTGAGAAAAGATGGCTCGTATACAGTCAAAGAACTTTATCAAGCAACGGCTATTTATTCAGCAAATGCAGCTGCGATTGGCCTAGCAGAGGTGATCGCTGGATCAGAATCGAAGTTCGTTGAAAAAATGAACGCAAAAGCGAAAGAACTAGGTTTAACAAACTACAAATTCGTCAATGCAACTGGTCTAGAAAATAAAGACCTACACGGCAAACAGCCAAAGGGCACGGGTCCTGATGAAGAAAGTGAAGTATCTGCGAAGGATACGGCATTGCTTGCACAGCACCTCATCAAAGACCACCCAGAAATTCTTGAAACAGCAAGTATCGCTAAAACAAAGTTCAGAGAAGGCACAGACGATGAAATGGACATGCCAAACTGGAACTTCATGCTTAAAGGACTTGTGAAAGAATATGAAGGAGTAGACGGTCTGAAAACGGGCTCTACTGATTCAGCTGGTTCAAGCTTCACAGGTACAGCAAAACGAGGTGACATGCGCGTCATCGCAGTTGTCTTGAATGCAAAAGGAAATCTTCATACAGCTCGTTTCGACGTGGCGAAAAAACTGTTCGACTATGCTTTTAAAAACTTTACGATGAAAGAAATGTACAAAAAAGGACAGCAAATTAAGGGACATGAAAACGTCGAAGTCGATAAAGGGAAAGATAAAGAAGTACCCGTCGTAACGAAAGAAGCTTTCTCTGTGCCAGTCAAAAATGGTTTGGAGAAGAGCTATAAAGCAAAAGTGAATATCAAGAAAAAGAACCTAGAGGCTCCAATTAAAAAGGGAACGAAGGTTGGCATGCTGACGACTTCTTATTCAGGTGATGAGAAGGACTATGGCTATTTGAATAAAGACCAATCAGGTGTTGAGCTTGTGACGAAAACAGGCGATGAAAAAGCAAACTGGTTCATCCTTGCAATGCGCGGTGTAGGTGGATTCTTCGCTGGCATTTGGGGCGGAATCGTTGATACCGTAAAGGGTTGGTTCTAATAAAAAAACTGCTCTCCATGCATGGAGGGCAGTTTTTTGTCGTTAAAAGAAAAGCGATTGTTTGTGATTTTGAGGGGTGGATAAGGCATGCTGAAAAATACCACATAACTTTTCCATGCCTTCAGCCAGGGCTTTTTCATTCACATAAGAAAAGCTGAGGCGAATATAATTCTGCTTGGGCTCCCCAGGATAGCAGACAGAGCCTGGTAGAAAGGTGATTTGCTGCTTACGCGCCTCATGTAATAGTGCACGTGTATCGACCCAGGAAGGAAAGCTGAGCCATAAATTGAGACCGCCCTGTGGAATTTGCCATGTGACGTCCTTTGGTGCATGCTTCGTCAAAACATCCATCATTAAATCGCGTCTCACCTTCAAGGCTGTTCTTAACTTCTTCGTATGATCAATCATTTTCTTCGACGTTAGAAACGGTAAAATGGCCTTTTGTGTGAGAAGCGGGCTGCCCAAATCATTATTGGCCTTTGCAGCTAATAAACGATTAAATATAGAGCCTGATGCTGTAATGATCCCAATTCTGCAACCTGGAGCAAGTGTCTTACTTAATCCTCGTAGATAAATGACGTGTCCATCGTGATCCAGACTTTTGATTGGTGATGGCGGCTTCTTTTCAAAATAAAGCTCTCGATAGGGATCATCTTCAACAATGAGACAATCTATGCTTTGTGCCAATAAGAGCAGCTGCTTTCTGCGTTTCATCGACATACTGGCGCCTGTCGGACTGTGAAAAGTAGGAATTGTATAGATGAGCTTTGGCTTATATTTATCACAAATGCTTTGAAGCTGCTTCATGTTCATTCCTTCATGGTCGACAGGAACCGTAATGATTCTTGCCCCTCTGCCCATAAAGACATCAATCGCACCTGGATAGGTTGGTGCCTCCATAACGACGACATCATCCTGTCCGATAAACGTACGTGCCACCAAATCAAGTCCTTGCTGAGAACCACTTGTCACAAGGATATTTTCTGGAGTAGAAGGCACATCTAATTTTTCTAAAAAAGACTGAATGACCTGACGAAGCTGAAGGTCACCTTGTATTTCTCCGTATTTCGACATGATTTGAGGATGTCGAGCGAGCACATGCTGCATTTCTTTTTCTAAATATCGATTAGGTAAAAGGCCTGGATCGATCATAGAGGAAGAAAGGTTAATCGCTTCTTCTACATAGTGATACTGAGCGAATTGAGACCTTGGTAAATAATCTGGAATGGACAACTGCCAATCGAAAGAGGTAGATGATTGAACCGGGATGTTTGTTTGCTCTTGCAACTCATCCACAAATGTCCCTTTACCCTGGACAGCTGTTAAATATCCGTCTTCCTTGAGCCGTGTATAGGCTTTTGCGGCTGTTACAAGACTCACATTGAGCTGCTTTGCTAAATCACGTACAGTTGGTAGCTTGTCCCCCTGCTGAAGCAGACCAGATTGAATGTGATCAACGATTGAAAAGTAAATCTGATTTGAAAGAGATGTATCGGAGTGCCGATGGATATCAATATGCATGAGAATCCCCCAATGAATGCAAAATTGTTATACATTGTTTCGGATTGTTATCATTTCATTATAGCATGTAAATGATACTAAAAAGAGAAAAAACCTTCTTTTCTGTTGTTAGTCCTTTATATATAAGGGTTTATCCTTTTTTGCAGCTGTTTGAATTGTTATACTTTTCTCTTTATTGTTATAATATCTTGCTTGTATGATAAAGATGTTAAAGCAAATGAATAGAAAAATGGGAGGAAACAATTGTGAGCAATAAGGGAACTGAACGAGTGAAACGTGGAATGGCAGAAATGCAAAAGGGTGGCGTCATTATGGATGTCGTCAATGCTGAGCAGGCAAAAATCGCAGAAGAAGCAGGTGCTGTCGCAGTCATGGCACTGGAACGAGTACCAGCTGATATCCGTGCAGCAGGCGGTGTTGCCCGTATGGCAGATCCAAGAATCGTAGAAGAAGTACAAAATGCAGTAACGATTCCAGTCATGGCAAAAGCACGTATCGGCCACATCGTGGAGGCTCGTGTTCTTGAAGCACTTGGTGTTGATTATATCGATGAGAGTGAAGTGCTAACGCCCGCAGATGAGGAATTCCATTTAAATAAAAATGAATACACGGTACCTTTTGTATGTGGATGTCGTGACCTAGGTGAAGCAACCCGCCGTATTGCAGAGGGCGCATCTATGCTGCGTACGAAAGGAGAACCTGGGACAGGCAACATTGTAGAAGCTGTTCGTCATATGAGAAAGGTTAATGCTCAGATTCGAAAAGTAGCAGCGATGAGTGAAGATGAACTGATGACAGAAGCAAAGAATCTAGGAGCACCTTATGAATTATTGCTTCAAATCAAAAAAGACGGTAAGCTGCCAGTTGTTAACTTTGCAGCTGGAGGCGTTGCGACACCAGCAGATGCTGCGTTAATGATGCAGCTTGGAGCAGACGGCGTATTTGTTGGATCTGGTATTTTCAAATCAGAAAATCCTGCGAAGTTCGCAAAAGCGATTGTTGAAGCAACAACTCATTTCACAGATTACCGTCTTATTGCAGAGCTTTCTAAAGAATTGGGGACAGCCATGAAAGGAATTGAAATTTCAAATCTACTGCCAGAAGAACGTATGCAAGAGCGTGGCTGGTAATTAAGGGAGCGCAAACGAACATGCTAACAATTGGTGTACTAGGGCTTCAAGGAGCGGTGAGAGAGCATATTCAATCGATTGAAGCTTGTGGCGCAGAAGGAAAGATCATAAAACGAGTAGAAGAGCTAGAAACTGTTGACGGTCTGATAATCCCTGGTGGAGAAAGTACGACGATGAGAAGACTCATGGATACGTACCAATTCATTGACCCGATCAAAGCGTTCGCTGCCCAAGGGAAACCGATCTTTGGAACATGTGCGGGTTTGATTATGCTGGCAGCGCATGTAGAAGATCGAGAAGATGCTCACCTTGGACTGTTAAATGTTTCTGTCGCACGTAATTCATTTGGCAGACAGGTAGACAGCTTTGAAGCAGATATAGAAGTGAAAGGACTGGATGCACCGTTTACAGGGGTGTTTATCCGTGCGCCGCATATCATCAGCGCTGATAAAAGCGTAGAGGTCATGGCTGAGTATGATGGCAGGATTGTGATGGCGAGAGAAAACCATATATTAGGTTGTTCTTTTCATCCAGAGCTGACAGATGACCACCGGTTAACGCAGCTGTTTGTTGAGATGGTGAAATCCTACAAAACGAAACAAGCTGTATAAAACGGTTGAAAAGAGATAAAACTTATAGTACATTAAAATCACAATCAAAGATCGAAAAAGCGTTGACGGGAAATAGTAAGGAGCCCCTCTTTCTCAGAGAGCCGATGGTTGGTGAGAATCGGTGAAAGATGCATTCTGAATCCATCCTTGAGCGAAATGCTGAAACAAGAGAAGTAAGCATTTACGGTGATGCCGTTACAGAGGAAAGAGGAAAGCATGATGATGCATGTTTTCAATCAGGGTGGCAACGCGAGAGCTCTCGTCCCTTTCAAGGGATGAGGGCTTTTTTTATTTTTCGATAAAAAGGAGTGGAACACATGCTGGATATTAAACAACTGCGCACGGACTTTGATCAAATCAAAGAAAAGCTAGCACACCGTGGCGAAGATTTAGCTGATTTTGATAAGTTTGGTGAGCTAGATCAAAAAAGAAGAGAATTAATCGGTAAAACAGAAGAATTAAAGAGCCGAAGAAATGAAGTATCACAGCAAGTAGCCGTTTTAAAAAGAGAAAAGAAAGGCGCCGATCACATTATTCAAGAAATGCGTGAGGTAGGTGATGAGATTAAGAAGCTGGATGATGAGTTAAGAACAGTAGAGGAAAGCCTGCAAACCATCCTTTTCTCCATTCCGAATATCCCTCATGACTCTGTACCGGTTGGTGAAACAGAAGATGACAACATTGAAGTGAGAAAATGGGGCGAACAGCCAGCGTTCTCATTTGAACCAAAGCCTCATTGGGATGTAGCAGATGAGCTAAATATTTTAGATTTTGAACGTGCAGGAAAAGTCACAGGAAGCCGTTTCGTTTTTTATAAAGGGCTAGGCGCACGCTTAGAGCGCGCACTCTATAACTTTATGCTTGATTTACATGTAGATGAATTTGGTTTTACTGAAGTGCTTCCGCCTTACATGGTCAATAGAGCAAGCATGACAGGGACTGGACAGCTTCCAAAGTTCGAAGAGGACGCATTTAAAATTCGCGAAGAAGATTATTTCCTCATTCCAACGGCTGAAGTGCCAATTACCAACATGCACCGTGACGAAATCCTTGAAGGAGAGCAACTGCCAATCAATTATGCAGCTTTCAGTGCGTGCTTTAGATCAGAAGCTGGCTCAGCCGGTAGAGATACACGTGGACTCATTCGTCAGCATCAATTCAACAAGGTAGAGCTCGTGAAGTTTGTCAGACCAGAAAATTCTTATCAAGAATTAGAAAAACTAACGAATCAAGCTGAAAAAGTCCTTCAGCTATTGAACCTACCATACCGTGTCATGAGCATGTGTACGGGAGATTTAGGCTTCACAGCTGCGAAGAAATACGATATCGAAGTATGGATTCCGAGCCAAAATACGTATCGTGAAATTTCTTCTTGCAGTAATTTCGAAGCGTTCCAAGCAAGACGAGCAAACATTCGTTTCCGCCCAGAGCCTAAAGCAAAGCCGGAACATGTCCACACATTAAATGGATCTGGTTTAGCGGTAGGAAGAACCGTGGCGGCCATTTTAGAAAACTACCAACAAGAGGACGGTACAGTGATCATTCCAGAGGTACTGCGTCCTTATATGGGAAATAAAGAAGTGATGAAATAAGATGCCGCCACGGCATCTTATTCTTTTTACCTAAACTCCTACAGCTTTTCTAAAACAAGCCGATAAAAATACTAAAAGCTTCTAGGAAAGAAGGAATAACCTTGAATAGGCTTGACTATTATGTTGAAATGGCTCATTTACTAAGAAAAGTTCTAGATGAAAGTATCCTTTTCGGCATCACTGATACAGAGAAGGTGCTTTGTTATTACCCGTCCAACACAGTAGATTTTGGCATTAAAGTAGGGGACGCATTGAACCCAGAGGACCAAAATGTGGCGACGACATTAAGAGGACAAGAATACGACGGTCAATTACCAGAGTCATTATATGGTTATGAAATTGCTGTAAAAGGTTACCCGATTTTTGATGAAGATAGAAAAGTGATTGGCTCTTTTTTAGTGGCCTTTTCACATCACCGCGAAAAGAAATTAAGCGGATATATGGAGCATATTAATAAAGTAGCGAAAGAACTACAAGGTGGAATCGAGCAAATTGCTGCGCATTCACAAGAGCTGGCTGCTACAAGCTTAGAAATAAGCGAGCAGGCAGGAAGAGCGGAAGAGAAGTCTGCGAACATTGAAGAGGTCGTCAAAACCATTGGCGGGATTGCTAGACAAACAAACCTGCTCGGACTAAATGCTTCAATTGAAGCGGCAAGAGCAGGTGAAAACGGAAAAGGATTTGCAGTCGTTGCAGATGAGGTGCGGAAATTATCAGATGGTTCGAAGGAAGCGGCTGAAACCATTAATACATTTTTAAAAGAAATCCAAGACAGCATTGGCACTTTGTCTGAAAACATCTCGCAAATCAGCAGTTCAACAAACGAACAAGCCAAACAAGTGACAGACTTTACGAAGATTATCGAATCATTAAATGAGTTTAAAGAAGAGATGAATCATTACATTGAAGAAATTAGACAAGATACGAAATAGAGCAAGGGCAGCCGTCATTCGGCTGCTTTTTTATAGGCAAATAATCATGGCAAAATAACATATTGAAATTTTTTTCGAAAAGATGTTGACTTCAAGTGAAATGATATGATATATTAATTCTTGTCGATACGGAGGAATACCCAAGTCCGGCTGAAGGGATCGGTCTTGAAAACCGACAGGGGTGTCAAAGCCCGCGGGGGTTCGAATCCCTCTTCCTCCGCCATATTGATATTACCTTAGTTGAATTGAAACGCTAGCATAAAAATTGGAAATTGTCAAACCGCTGCATTGAAATGCAGCGGTTTTTTTATTCTGTTTAAGAACGATTTTTTTGAATAACAGAAGCAATTTCATGAAGAATGGGATCAAGCGAGCTTTCATCATGAATTAAGTCATAATCTTCGATATTAATTTTAATCACTGGGCATAAATCAAATTGTTCGATCCACTCAGTATATCGAGTGTACATTTCTTCCCAATATGCTCGATCTGTTTGAGTTTCCATCTCTCTCCCGCGCTCTTCAATACGATGTAATATATGATCTAAGTCCCCATGTAAATAAATGAGTACATCAGGGTGAGGGAAGTAAGGTGTCATCACCATCGCCTCAAATAGACTCGTATATGTTTCATAATCTACCTCAGACATTGTGCCTTTGTCAGCGTGCATTTTAGCAAAGATGCCTGTGTCCTCATAGATTGACCGGTCTTGCACATATCCTCCACCGGACTCAAAAATTCGCTTCTGCTCCTTAAAACGCTCAGCAAGGAAATAGACCTGTAAATGAAAGCTCCACCTTTGGAAATCTGCATAAAAAGACTCTAAGTATGGGTTGTCATCTACTTTTTCAAGAGATGTTTGAAATCCTAGCTTGTCCGCTATTGTTTTAGTCATGGTTGATTTTCCGACACCGACAGTCCCGGCGATTGTTATGACTGCATCTTTTGGTATTTCGATATTTTTCATAGCACTTGCTCCTTTATGTTCTGTACTATTTGCTGGTAATCGTGCTGTGAGGAAACGAAGTCTGTATGATCTCCTTCAATTGTGATGATAGGAAGCTCTGGGTCAGTCTGTTTTAAATGTTCAATGGCCAGCTCATAATCTTCGATTAAGGTTTTTAAATAAGCTGGGTCGATGTCTTCTTCAAAAGAACGTCCTCTCATTTGTATTCTATTAAGTAAGGTGGGAAGGCTAGCTTTTATATAGATCATAGCATTGGGTTTAGGAAGATCATCTGTTAGCAAGTGATAGATCTTTCTGTATTTATCCATATGTTTTTTTGATAATGTTCTTTCTGCAAATATCATATTTTTATAGACATGATAATCAGTGACAACCGGTTGCTGTTTTTTTACATAGTTTTCTTTAATAGATTCTAACTGTTTAAATCGATTGCATAAAAAGAACATCTCAAGCTGAAAGCTCCATTGTTCCATATCTTCATAAAATTTATCTAAGAATGGATTTTCTTCTACAATCTCTTTTACTAAAGGAAATTGAAATTCCTTCGCAAGCATTGTAGCCAAAGTTGTTTTTCCGGCTCCAATTGGGCCTTCCACTGCAATAAAAGGGGCAGGATACATAGGCGTTCTCCTCTATCTATAAAGTTGTCAAACCAATGTATATTGTACCATACCCCTTCCGAGAGATAGAGCGAATGAATTACGATGTCGTTCTTTTTTCAATATTAAATTGATCTGATAATAAGAGCCAATTTTGTGGGAAGGATAGACCTAATTTCCAATAAGCAATGCCGTTTAAGTTTAACTCTTTAATGAGATTAAATTTGGCTTGAATCGATCTGGCGTCTTCGAACCATACCTCATGTTCTTTGTTGTTGGCATCTGTATAACGGAAATAAGGTGCTTGAGCTGTTTCATCGTATAGGATGGATACATTATTCTCTCTAGCAATTGCGATGGCTTGTTGAGGGCTGACGGCTTTGGCGATGGGGCCACCCTGAACGTATGGAAGCGTCCAATCATAGCCATATAAATTCTGACCCATCACAATTTTATTTGCCGGCATGACAGTCAGTGCATATTCAATCACTTGGCGGACAGGTCCAATTGGAGAGACAGCTTGTGCTGGCCCGCCGCTGTATCCCCATTCGTAGGTCATCAATACAACATGATCGACGATCTTACCGATGGCTTCATAGTCATGGGCTTCATACCACTTTCCCTTTTGTTCACTACTTGTTTTAGGGGCAAGTGCAACGGAAATGGTCCAGCCCTCTTGATGGAAACGGGTTGTTGCCTCTCTTAAAAATTGAATATAAGCATCTTTATCAGCAGGACGTAAATATTCAAAATCAAAATGGATTTCTTTTAATTGATGCTTTTGAGCAACGCGAACAATTTCATTTAAAAATGTGGTTTTGACAGATTGATTTGTTAAAAGGATTCGTCCAAGTTCATCACTGAATTTTTCGTTCTCTAGGTTTGTGACCACCATGGATAATACGGTTCTGCTTTGAGCGGCAATCTGAGGTAGTTGATCTAACGGTGGTTCTCGCAGTGTTCCGTCTCTTTGTGCTTGAAAACTAAAGGCACCTAGATGGGTTAAGTATGGAGAGGCCTCTCTAGCGGCTTGCTTTAAATTTTCACTGACTTGATTTCCACGTGGTTCAATATAAGCATTAGAATTAATGTTTCTTTTCGGTCTTTGTGGAATATAGAGCAAGAAGTGAATAGGAAGTATCGCTTCAGGCCGAATTCTATTCACACGTGCCAATTCTTCGACTGAAATTTGAAATCTCCTCCCAATTTGATAAAGTGTGTCATTTTGTTTGACCTCGTAAAATTGACCTCTAATTGGGATCACAATTGTTTGTCCAATGACGAGTTGATTTGGTGTTTCGATATCGTTGGTACGGATAATTTCATTTACAGTTGTTTTAAAACGCATCGCAATTTCACTTAAAGTATCTCCTCTTTTAACAACATAAATTTGAATAATCAACGCCCCCTTTGTTATTGCTAACAATTTATGAGGGTATTGGATAAATCATGTTTGATTTTCATTTGTGATATCATTTACAGTTGTAATTTTTGCAAGAAGAACGTTCTCCATCATCGTTAAAGCGTAATCGTTATCTCTATCATCGTTTGAAGCAATACAATCTTTAGGTACAATCAGATTGTATTCTCGCATGTAAGCATCATTTGCTGTAAAAAGGACGCAGATATTTCCTGCAATTCCAGTTAAAATAATATCCTGAACTCCTAGTTCATTTAGGAGTGTCTCCAGTGCTGTTCCATAGAAGGCGGAATGCTTAGGTTTAATTAAGAAGTAATCATCGTTCGAAGGTATCATTTGCTCTAAAACGAGGGCGCTTCTTTCGTTTTTACATTTTTCAATGACGGCTTGAATATCTGCCTTCCAAATTCCGTAATGATCATTGATATAGATAATTGGCCAATTTTCCTTGAAAGCGTGTTGTTTAAGGGCTAAAATTTGATTGGTCATTTGCTTTGTTTTTTCAGCGAGCACATGTCCCATTTCAAAATCAAAATTATTGATCATGTCGATAATAAGCAGTGCCTTTTGATGATTTGGCAAAATAAAGACCCCCTTCAAAAGATTGTGGTAATATGTTAACCTCAATATCCTTTTAAAAAACATGAAAAGAGAGCTGTGCTATGACGAAAGATGAACAGTTTATGCAAGAAGCCATTTCTGAAGCCTTAAAAGCAGAACAAATAGGAGAAGTGCCGATCGGTGCCGTCATCGTTGTCGGTGACCAAATTGTGAGCCGCGCTCATAACTTAAGGGAAAGTGAGCAGCGTTCTATTGCACATGCAGAATTACTTGCAATTGATGAAGCGTGTAAAATAACTGGGAGTTGGCGTCTAGAAGAAGCTGTGCTTTATGTTACGCTTGAACCATGCCCGATGTGTGCGGGCGCTATTGTACTTTCTAGAGTGAAAAAGGTGGTATTTGGTGCATACGATCCTAAAGGTGGATGTGCAGGTACTTTAATGAATTTACTAGATGATGAGCGGTTCAATCATCAGTCTGAAGTTATCGGTGGTGTGCTTGAAAAAGAATGTGGTGAGCTGTTAAGTCAATTCTTTCGTAAACTCCGTCAACGAAAGAAACAAGCAAAAAGTAAATGAATGGATGTTGTTTGCAATTTCAGCTGTTAGAAGGTATACTTATTTCTGCGTCACTAACAATTTAATATTCATTTTGCCGTGCTAAGCGGGGAGGTAGCGGTGCCCTGTACTCGCAATCCGCTCTAGCGAGGCCGAATCCCTTCTCGAGGTTCGTTTACTTCAAGGTCTGCCTTAAATAAGTGGTGTTGACGTCTGGGTCCTGCGCAATGGGAATTCATGAAC
Source organism: Bacillus pumilus (assembly GCF_002744245.1). GTDB lineage: Bacteria > Bacillota > Bacilli > Bacillales > Bacillaceae > Bacillus > Bacillus pumilus_M. The sequence goes on from NZ_NKHG01000001.1 coordinate 14,156, forward strand.
CATGTCAGGTCCGGAAGGAAGCAGCATTAAGTGAAACCTCTCATGTGCCGCAGGGTTGCCTGGGCCGAGCTAACTGTTTAAGTAACGCTTGGGGTAGCGAATCGACAGAAGGTGCACGGTAAATCAATATTAAATGTAACTCATCTAGTTTATCTAGGTGAGTTTTTTGTTGTGCTTAAAGAATAGCTCAACTGCTTTTTTTATACAAACAGCTAAAAATTCTTTTTGAGGTGATTTGTTTTTACAACAATCTGGAATAAGAACTAATGTTCCTTTTGGTCTGGCAGGTCATTTCAATAACTAGATAATTTGTTTTTTGATACATGAAAAGTAAAAAATCTTCATATGAATTCGCCTTTTTCGCTTATTAGAAAATAAAGGTGTGCTTTTGAATTGATCGTTGCATCATGTATAATGAAAATGATGATAAATGGAGGAGGGCGTATTTGTGAGTTATCAAGCTTTATACCGAGTGTTCAGGCCTCAAGTTTTTGAGGATGTTGTTGGACAAGAACACATCACAAAAACGTTGCAAAATGCCCTTTTGCAGGAAAAGTTTTCTCATGCTTACTTATTTTCAGGTCCTAGAGGAACAGGTAAAACAAGTGCTGCCAAGATTTTTGCAAAGGCAGTGAACTGTGAAAAGTCACCTGTTAGTGAGCCGTGTAATGAATGTGATGCTTGTAAAGGGATTACAACCGGCTCGATTTCAGACGTGATTGAAATAGATGCTGCCTCTAATAACGGGGTAGATGAAATCCGAGATATACGTGATAAAGTGAAATTTGCTCCTTCGGCGGTTACATACAAGGTTTATATTATAGATGAGGTACATATGCTCTCTATCGGGGCATTTAATGCCCTCCTTAAAACACTAGAGGAACCGCCTGCTCATTGTATCTTTATTTTGGCTACCACAGAGCCTCATAAAATTCCTCTTACCATCATATCCAGGTGTCAGAGATTTGATTTTAAACGGATCACGACAAAAGATATTGTTGGAAGAATGGAGAAAATTGTAGATGCAGAAAGCCTAAATGTACAAGAGGGTTCGCTCGAGATTATTGCTAGTGCGGCAGACGGCGGTATGCGTGATGCGCTAAGCCTCTTGGATCAAGCGATCTCGTTTAGTGGTGAACAACTGACAATAAATGATGCACTGCTAATTACAGGTGCTGTATCTCAGCATTTCATTAGTCAGCTTGCTGAAGCTATTTTTGATCAAAATATTGCAGTAGCGTTAGATACATTAAATGAATTGCTCCAGCAAGGGAAAGATGCTGCTAAATTAATAGAGGATATGATCTTTTACTTTAGAGATATGCTGCTTTATAAAACGGCACCAGATCTTGAGGGAGTACTTGAAAAGGTAAAAGTCGATGAAAAATTTGTGACACTCTCTGATCGTGTGACACCGCAGTTTCTTTATGAGACGATTGAAGTGCTTAATAAGAGCCACCAAGAAATGAAATGGACGAATCATCCAAGGATTTTCTTTGAGGTAGCTGTTGTGAAGCTTTGTCAGTCAACGATTGGAATGGAACAATCTCCTGCTAACTCTGATTTAACAGCATTAACGGATAAAATAAACAGGCTGGAACAGGAGCTATCAAAGCTAAGAGCTGAAGGAGTACCGATGTCTCAGGCTCATAGTCCTCTAGAAAAAAAGGAAGCGCCTCGACCACAAACGAGTCATAAAAATGGCTATCGTGCACCTGTTGGCCGAATTCACGAGATTCTAAAAGAAGCGAAACGGCCAGAGCTAGAAAAAATAAAAGGCAAATGGGGAGAGCTTCTTGCTCAATTAAAACAGCAAAATAAAGTATCTCACGCTGCACTATTAACGGATAGTGAGCCAGTTGCAGCTGCAACTCACGCCTTTGTTTTGAAATTTAAGTTTGAAATACATTGTAAAATGGTAGCTGAAGATAAAAGTGGTGTTCGAACCAACCTTGAGCACCTGCTAGAGTCTATGCTAGGAAAAAGAGTGGAATTAGTTGGCGTTCCTGACGCTCAATGGGGTAAAATAAGAGAAGAATTTTTAAGAGATCATCAGCCGGATGAACAGGCAGATGGTCAGTCAACTTCTACTGAAGAGGATCCATTGATTGCAGAAGCAAAGAAGTTAGTTGGAAACGATTTAATTGAAATTAAAGATTAACAAAAGGAAAGAGAGTGGTGTTCATATGCGCGGTGGAATGGGAAACATGCAAAAAATGATGAAACAAATGCAAAAAATGCAAAAGGATATGGCTAAGGCTCAAGAAGAGCTTGCAGAAAAAGTCCTTGAAGGTACGGCAGGTGGCGGTATGGTCACTGTAAAAGTAAATGGACAAAAAGAAGTCGTTGATGTAGCAATTAATGAAGAAGTTGTTGATCCTGAAGACATCGATATGCTTCAAGACCTTGTACTTGCGGCGACAAATGACGCATTGAAAAAAATCGATGAGCTAACAAATGAAACAATGGGTAAATTCACAAAAGGAATGAACATGCCAGGTTTATTCTAGGGGGAATAACTGAAGATGCAATATCCTGAACCAATATCAAAGCTGATTGATAGCTTTATGAAATTGCCAGGAATCGGACCGAAAACTGCGGTCCGTCTGGCTTTTTTTGTTCTAAGTATGCAGGAAGATGTCGTACTAGATTTTGCGAAGGCGCTTGTAAATGCAAAGCGCAATTTAACTTATTGTTCGGTTTGCGGCCATATCACTGATCAGGACCCCTGCTATATTTGTGAAGATACAAGAAGAGATCAATCTGTTATCTGTGTCGTACAGGATCCCAAAGATGTGATCGCAATGGAAAAGATGAAAGAATATAACGGCTTATATCATGTGCTTCATGGTGCCATTTCGCCAATGGACGGAATTGGGCCAGAGGATATTAAAATTCCTGATCTATTAAAAAGATTGCAAGACGATCAAGTAACAGAAGTGATTCTTGCAACCAACCCAAACATTGAAGGAGAAGCTACAGCCATGTATATCTCTAGATTGTTGAAACCATCAGGAATTAAACTCTCTCGTATTGCTCACGGACTCCCAGTAGGTGGAGATTTAGAGTATGCGGATGAAGTCACACTTTCTAAGGCTCTAGAAGGCAGACGTGAGATGTAGGAAGGAGAAGTACGATACATGGGTTTTCTTCGCAGAAAATCAATTCGAAAAGAATTCGATGAGAAACTAATTCAACAGCTTTTTAAGCAAAAGGAAGAATGGAACAGACAAAAAAAGCTTGTCGCAAATAGCGTTGAGCCTTCACCGGACATTCTATTCGAATTAAAGCTTGCTCAAGCGAAGTACTTTTTCTATCTGAGAGAAGCGAAAAAGAGGAATTTACGTTTAAACAACTGGAGGTAGCAGGTCTATTTTACATAGTCCTCTCATATGCTTGTACTATTCATATGAAGAGGAGATGAGAGGATTATGGAACCTGTTATTGTGATTGGTTCAATTTTGCTAGCTGTATTATTGTTGTTTATGTCAGGTGTTCAAGCGAATCCATTCAAATGGTTAGGGCTTATCGGAATTAAGTTTGTGGCAGGTGCTCTTTTTTTATTTTGCCTCAATTTATTCGGTGAGAGTTTAGGGCTTCATGTCTCCATTAACCCTGTAACAAGTGGAATTAGTGGTTTATTGGGTATTCCAGGCGTAGCGGCATTAGTAGTAATTGAAAAGTTTATTATTTAATGAAAAATATTATTGACTTTGATTCTGTATGGTGGTAAATTAATATACGTCGCTGATGACGAAGAAACGAAAAAACATCATGCTAAAAAAGTTGTTGACACTAACAGCTTGGCTGTGTTAAGATGTTCTAGTCGCTTCTGAAGCGGTAAACAAGTTCTTTGAAAACTAAACAAGACAAAACGTACCTGTTAATTCGAGTTTTTATAAAAAAATCCTATGATACATCATAGGTAGTCAGTCAAACTGACGAGGCAGGAATGATCACATGCTAAGTTCGCTACATCATGTAGAAA
>NZ_NKHG01000278.1 GCF_002744245.1 Bacillus pumilus
TTTTAGCCCTTTGTCTTCTTTTCAGCGTGATAGAAAACCTTTGAAGTCTAGGAAGGACGAGTACCGGCGCGGAGCGAATTTGACATTCGTGAGCACCGGCACGCATTTTATCTGAGGGAAGATGGAACTCATTTAAAGCATCTATTGAAAAAGAATTGAAAGCGCTGGGTGGTAAGACGTCTGTTTCCAAGCTTAAGAAAACATCATCAGCAACCAAACCT
>NZ_NKHG01000112.1 GCF_002744245.1 Bacillus pumilus
TTCGGTAGAATACCGTCACACACTGGCAGCTTAGGCTTTTTTATATTTGTCTACTTGACAGGGGTAAGACCAGTTTTTGGGTCTTTTCTTTATTTTGCCTTTACGGATTCAATTGTTTTAAGTCGTAGTGTTCCGTTTGCATCTTTTGTATAAGTCACTTTCACTTTTGATTCTTCTTTTAGGCTGTTCACTTGTTTAGAAAATGAATTCCCGAATTGAATAGCAACTTCTTTCCCGTCAATATTGACAGCAATTGTGTGTCCATCAGCCAAACCGACATAAGTGCCTTCTTTGGTGACTTCATTGTTCTTATTCGTTGTTGATTCTTTTTTTGTTGTAGACTCATCTTTTGATTGATCATTTGATGGTTCTTCTTTTGTAATTTCTTTACTTGAGCTTTCTTTTGAATCTTCATTGGATTGCCCTGCTTGGTCCTCTGTTTGAGCAGTTGTTTCTTTGCTTTGATCGTCTGTTTTTTCATTTGTAGACTTATCTTCAGTTGTTTCATCTGATGCATTTTCTTTACTTTGATCAGCAGTTGTTTCTTTTTTGCTGTTATCCGTATTGTCGTTTGATTGATTAGTTGTGCCGCACGCTGTGAGTATGACACCTAGAAGCAAGACTAGAAACGGCATCGTGATTAATTTTTTCAATATCGTCACCTCTTCATGATTTATCGATTTGCTGTCATTGGAAGGTAAACACGTAAAAAATCTACCCTCTATGTTTCAATTATAACAAAAATAACTTGAAATGAAATGTATTTTTAACTTGACACACAAACGGTCGTTTTCATTTTGAATCAAAGTCAGTCGAAACACCGGATGCAATCCCAAAAGCAAGCTGATCTTTTACAGCGGAGGATTTTAATACATTGGCATCGCTTGTGCCATATACTTAGCATCTTGGAATACGTGCACGTTTAGTGAGAGCACGATTAGTAAAGACATTTGATAGGCTATGAAGACAGCTCCTTAAAATGAATCCTTCATCCTAGAACCACTTCATATACCATTGATAAAAAAGGCTGCCGAGAGACGTTCTCGAGCAGCCTAAGAGGAGTATCTTAGCCACCCCTCATGTTTTTTTCTTATCTAAAATAACCTGAAACGCCGCTTGAAATACCAGCTGCTAATCTATCTTTATAAGTAGCGGATTTCAAAATATTTGAATCGACTGGACTGGTAACAAAGCCAGTTTCAAGCAAAACACTCGGCATCTTTGAATACTTAATAACATAGAAGCCAGCCGTTTTCACACCACGATCTCTTGTACCTAGTGCACTAACCATTTTAGGCTGGATGTTTTGCGCAAGCTTCAAGCTGTTCGTTGCCTCATATGTTTTGTCATAATACGTTTCTGTTCCATTTGCGCTGCTGTTATCATTTGCGTTCGCATGGACACTAATAAAGATATCTGCTTTCGCAGAAGCACCTTTACTTACTCGAGTTTGAAGACTGTCAAATGTATCAGATGTACGTGACATGACTGGTAGTGCCCCAGCACTAGTCAATTTTGTATTTAGACGCTTAGCGACATCAAGGTTCACGTTCTTCTCAAGAAGACCATATCCAGTGGCACCAGAATCTTGATTTCCATGACCAGGGTCAATAAAAACTGTTTTTCCAACGACTGGATTTTTCAATTGGGAAGTCACAGTATTCGTCACAGTAGATGTACCACCTAGAACACTAAATGAGGTGATCTTCTTTGAACCAATGATTTTTCTTGTTGCTTTCGGTAATGTTTTTTCATTTGTGAAAATAAAGGCTTTACCCTGCTTGGCAGCAATACTAGCTCCTGAAGCGGCATCAGCATATGCAAAACCATTACTAATATACGTATTACTTGTACTCATATTGTATTTCGTTACAATATTTGCAGCGACTTCATAACGATTTGCCCCGCCAATTCTTCCAGGTGAAGGTAGTTTGTCATAAGTTGATTTATTTACGCTAGACTCTCCACCAATCACAATGGTCTTTTTAACTCCTCTGCTTTTAATCACCGCTGAGGTTTCCGAACGTAAACCTTTATCATTTGTTAATAAGATTGGATAGCCTTGTTTTGCAGCATAAGGTGCAATGGCAACTGCATCTGCATAAGCAAAACCATTTGCTACAACAGCCGTACTAGAGCTGTTCATTTGCTTTGCAATATTTGCTGCTAAATCATATCGATTCTTACCACTAATACGTTTTACTGAAATACCCATCGCCTTTAGCTGAGTTGTCACTTTGCTAGAGACACTCTTTGTTCCACCGAGAATAACCACATTCTTTGTCTTTAGATCTTGAAGACCTTTTTTTGTATCTGTAGATAAACTGCTACTGTTTGTAAAAAGAACAGGTGCATTTTTTTGATACGCATAAGGAACCGCACTTAAAGCGTCCGCATATGCTTCTTTACCTACAAGAACAACTGTGCTTGATGTTTTCCAGCTTTTTTTCGCCGCATTCACCGCAACAACATAACGGTTTTTCCCATCGATTCTTGTGACCGAATTGTCAGCAAGTGCAGATGGAAGAAACAAACACATTGTTACTACACTCAAAAATACAACTTTTATAATAGAGCGCACGTTTATAACCTCCTTTGATGTTTTAGTTCGTTGTTAACTTTGCACCCGGATAATAGAATGACAAAATACTTGAATATGAGCTTCCTGATTCAGCTCTCTCTTTGGCTCCATACTGACTCATTCCAACTCCATGACCATATCCTTTTCCAGAGATGGTAAAATCATTGGTGTTATTCTTCACTGAAGCATATGTGCTTTTTAAATTCGTTGCACCAAGTATTGATCTAAATTCAGTCATTTTAAAACTAAGTGTCGCTGATTTATTCATACTATAAGAACCCGTTTTATTTTTTAAGTGATAGCTGATTTTCATAGAGGCTGTTTTGGCTCTCTGCCCTTTTGTTTTACCTGAAAAGGATAGGCTTGAAATTGTAGCTATCTTGATGTCTGAAGCTGAAGTTTCTTTATTTTTTAGAATCCAGTTCTTCAAGCCCTTCAACTGACTCGCATTTGTTTCTGTTGTCTTACTCCACCAAGATGCAGGTTCTGCTGTGCTAAGCGATTTACTCAATTGTGTTTTTGATAGTTTAATTGTCCAAGCATTCCCTGGATCTTTTGTATCTGTTTTTGCTATTAAATAAGGAAATGCACTTGACCACACTTCTTCACTCGCCTCAGTGTAGCCTCCATTACTAGAATAGTAGGTAGCAGAAATCAGTTTATTGTTATATTTGAGTACCTTACCTTTTGTAGCATCTACAGCTTTCGTAGAATTTGTATACCAGTTGTATCCGCCATATACTTGGAATGCTGTTGTATCTGGCACAACCTTCCCCATACTGTTCACAGAATATGTACGTGCTGCAACAGCCTGTGCTTTTAATGCCTCAACATGCCAGCTTGCTGGCATTTCATTCGGTACAACCCCTTTAAGATAGTCTTCAAAAGGGATATTTTCATTTGTTGGACGAATATAGCCTGATTCTACAGCAAAGTTCATGTTCCCCAAGTATGCTTTCCCATCAACTCGAATGACATTTTTAGTTGAATATTTCTCTGGAACAACTCTTACTGAAGATCCAAACGTCTTGATGCCCTTGATAGAAATTTTCCCGTTAGAAACATTCAATTGATAATCCTTATTATTCTTTAAATAAAATTCATTTGATAATTTTGTTTGTAAACTTGCTGAAATGGATTTTGTTCCGCCAGACAATTGAAACGAGTACGTCCCCTGTTTCTTCACAACTGATACAACAGGTGATGTGAGACTGTTTTCTTTTACAAGTACCATTGGACTGTTATTTTTGGCTGCTAAAAGTGAAAATGTAATAGCATCTGTAAAGATAGAACCATTTGCTAGGTATAACTTATTAGCATTCATGTTTAAATCATTTACAATATTTGCTGAGACCTCATATCTATTAGCTCCACCGATTCTTTTCACTGTAGATGTTTTTTTGATTTGAGATTCAACTTTTTTGCTAACACTCTTTTCTCCACCAACAATGATGACTTTACTTGGAAGCTTGTAAGTTGGTAAGCTATCTTTCTTCGTTAACAGAATAGGATAGCCGTTTCTTGCAGCGTATGGTGTTACTGAAGCACTGTCTGTGAAAATGCTTCCTGTTGCCACTATAGCTTGACTATAGTTCCCCATCTCTTTTGCGATATTTTGGGAAACGGCATAACGTGATTTACCACTGATTCTTTTGATCTTCCCATATTTCTTCAGTGTTTTCTCTGTTGCTGAAGAAACACTTGTTGTTCCACCGATAATCAGGATATTATCAGGATTCATCTTGTTAATTTGCTTTTCAGTGGTTTTTGTTAATTTTTCAGCATTCGTATATAAAATAGGAGCATTCAACTTATAAGCTAAAGGTGTAGCTGAAATTGCATCTGCAAACGCATCACGATTTACAATGACAATTGTAGATGGATTTTTCCAACCTGCTGAAGCAATATTATTGGCTACCTCATAACGGTTCTTACCATCATATCGAGCCATTGAAGATACATTTGTACCAGACACTTTGTATAAACCAGATGATGATATGTTAAAGCTCGTTTTGTTTCCAACATAGTTTGATAATTTCACAGAGATTGTTGAGCTTGCTGCTGAAACATCTTTTGGGATGAATACAAGCAAAAGTAAGATGAACATTGTGAAAGTTAGACTGATTTTTTTCAATTTAATGATCCCACCATCTCTCTATTGAACTTTTTTAATTTCTTGAATTTCCTTTTGACCACTGTCATTTAGAATGTAAAAAATGTCTACGTTATCTCCTGGATGAAATTCATTCAATACTTCATTGAAGTTTTCAGTAAATTCAAAGCTTAAAGTAACATTTGACTTTTGCACTTCAATTGTATGAGAATCTGCCATTCCTACATAATTAGCTGTTTCCTTTAACGTTTGAGAAGTTGAACTGCTTGTCTCCTTTTCTTCTAAGGACTGCTCAGCCGTTCCACATGCTGTGAGCACGATACCCAGTAGTAGTATTAAGAACGGTAAAACGACGATTTTCTTCATTTTTTTCACCTCATGTTTTTGTATCGTCTTATAACTTAATATTTTAAGGTAAATTTAAGGTTTTTTGAAACCTTTTTTTTTGTTTCAACGTCTATATCTAGGTTCAGAGTAAAAAAATAACTTGTTTATCAAGATTCGTAAACCTATAATCATGGAAGAATCATAGAAAAGGTGAGGGACATTATGAGAGCTGAGAGAAAAAGAAAGAAGAAAAAGGTTCTTTGGATTGTTTTATCGATTATTGGCTTATTCGTATTAGCAACTGGCGGATATGCATATCATCTTTGGAACACAGCAGCATCAACCGTCGCAGGCATTCAGGAGAACTTAAATAAGTCAGATAAACGTGACAAAGATGTCGATTTAAGCAAAAAAGACCCGATCTCCATTTTAGTGATGGGTGTCGATGAAAGAAAGAATGACCGTGGCCGTGCAGATACATTAATATATATGACAGTCAACCCGAAAACCAAAGCAACCGAAATGGTCAGTATCCCGCGCGATACGTATACAAAGATTGTCGGGAAAGGCACAATGGATAAAATCAACCACTCCTATGCTTTCGGCGGTACACAAATGGCAGCAGATACAGTCGAGGAACTGCTTGATGTACCTGTTGATTACTTTGTCAAAGTCAATATGGAAAGCTTTAAAGATATTGTCGATACACTTGGCGGCATTACCGTCAATAGCACGTTTGCTTTCAGCTATGATGGCCATTCATTTGGTACAGGAGAGATTAACCTTAATGGCGATCAAGCACTTGCCTATACAAGAATGAGAAAGCAAGATCCAAAAGGAGACTTCGGCCGCCAGCAAAGACAGCGCCAAGTCATTGAAGGTATTATTGCGAAGGGCGCCAACATTTCATCTATTACGAAATTCGGCGATATGTTCAAAGTCGTTGAAAACAACATGAAAACCAACATGTCCTTTGACGATATGTGGACCATGATGAATGATTATCGTGATGCAAGAAAGCGTGTCAAACAACACGAATTAAAAGGAACGGGCACACGAATCAATAATATTTATTACTACCAGCTTGATGACAGCAGCCTAGCGAAAGTGAAGAAGGAATTGAAGGAAAGTTTAGAGCAGTAAAAAAGGAGACGACAGGAATATCGTCTTCTCAGATTGTTGACAAAGGGCTAAACTGATTTTTATTTTAGCGCTTTGTCTTCTTTTTTATGAAGTAAATGGGGCTGGCTTTTCTTCACTGAATCCAAACCGATGAAGGAGCTCTTGGACAATTCGTTTCGAGGCTTGTCCATCACCATAAGGGTTAGAAGCCTTCGACATGTTATCGTACTCTTGCTGGTCTTCTAACAGCTCTTTTGCCAGCTGATAAATGGTTTCCTCATCTGTTCCTGCAAGCTTAAGCGTGCCAGCTTTCACGCCTTCTGGACGTTCTGTTGTATCGCGCAGCACTAATACTGGTTTCCCTAGAGAAGGAGCCTCCTCTTGAACACCGCCAGAATCCGTTAAAATAAAGTGTGAAGCGGCAGCAAAGTTATGGAAAACAACAACTTCCAGCGGTTCGATTAAGTGCACGCGGTCAAGATCACTGAATTCCGTCTGAGCAGCATCACGAACGGCAGGATTTAAATGAACAGGATACACGACCTGAACATCTTCAAACTCTTCCACAACTCGTCTAATCGCTCTAAACATGTTTTTCATTGGCTCGCCAAGATTCTCCCTGCGATGAGCCGTTAACAAGATCATTTTATCTGTGCCGATTTTCTCTAAAATAGGATGCTGATATTGCTCTGTGACAGTGGTTTGCAGAGCGTCAATCGCGGTATTCCCTGTTACAAAAATGGTTTCTTCTTTTTTATTTTCTATTAACAGATTCTGCTTCGCCTCATCTGTAGGTGCAAAATGAATATCGGCAATGGTGCCTGTCATTTGGCGGTTCAATTCCTCTGGGAATGGTGAATACTTATTGTGAGTCCTTAATCCAGCTTCGACATGACCTACTGAAATTTGGTGATAAAAAGCGGCCAAGCTTCCCGCAAAGGTTGTGGTTGTGTCTCCATGAACAAGCACGATATCAGGCTTTTCCTCTTGGAATAACTGATCTAGTTTCAACAGTGCATTTGATGTGATTTCTGATAATGTTTGACGCTGTTTCATGATGTTTAGGTCATGATCTGGCGTAATAGAAAAAGCCTCAAGGACTTGATCGAGCATTTCTCTATGCTGAGCTGTGACAGTGACAATTGAATTTATTTGTGGATGTTTATTAAGTTCAAGAACAAGTGGAGCCATTTTGATCGCTTCAGGTCTAGTACCGAAAATAGTCATTACATTTAGTTTTTTCACTTGTTTATGCCTCTTTCCTAGTATAATACTTTCAATTATACACAATTTGGAGGATAAATTTAATGATATAAAAAAAGAAATTTACATTGAATTAATGTTAAATTTCTCTTTCCTTTACATTTAACATTTAAAATATGAATTATCTAAAGTTCATTTTAGTGAAATCATTTGTCTTTCCTATGATCTGTAAGTTACACTTTAATAAGACGACCAAGAACAAACATTGAATTATTAAATCGGTGATCGATGTAAGGAAGGTGCAAAATTCATTGAAAAAAGTACGTAAAGCCATTATACCTGCTGCAGGTCTCGGGACACGCTTCCTCCCTGCAACAAAGGCCATGCCTAAAGAGATGCTCCCAATCGTTGATAAACCAACCATTCAATATATTATTGAAGAAGCTGTTGAATCAGGTATTGAAGACATTATTATTGTGACCGGAAAAGGAAAAAGAGCCATCGAGGACCATTTTGATTTTGCGCCAGAACTAGAGCGCAACCTTGAGGAAAAAGGAAAGAGCGAGCTTTTAGAAAAGGTGAGAAAGTCCTCTAACATTGCTGACATTCACTACATACGTCAAAAGGAACCTAAAGGACTTGGACACGCCGTTTGGTGCGCCCGTAACTTTATCGGCGATGAACCTTTTGCTGTTTTACTAGGCGATGACATTGTTCAAGCCGAAACACCTGGGCTTCGCCAGCTAATGGATGAATATGAAAAAACCCTTTCATCTGTGATCGGCGTTCAGCAGGTAGCAGACAGCGATACGCATCGCTATGGGATCATTGATCCCCTTACACAAGAAGGGCGTCGCTATCAAGTGAAAAACTTTGTTGAAAAGCCGCCGCAAGGAACAGCACCATCGAATTTAGCCATCTTGGGGCGCTACATTTTCACGCCAGAGATTTTTATGTACCTCGATCAACAAGAGATTGGTGCAGGCGGAGAAATTCAACTGACAGATGCCATTCAAAAGCTAAATGATATCCAGCGCGTATTTGCCTATGATTTCGAAGGAAAACGATACGATGTTGGTGAGAAGCAAGGGTTCATCGAAACGACTTTGGAGTTTGCCCTTCAGGATGAAGAGCTGAAAAAGAAACTCATTCCGTTTATGAAACAGCTTCTTGAAAAAGAAGAAGTAAAATAAGCTGCCGGCACCGGCAGCTTATTTTATTTGATCGCTGAAATGGTCAGCGTATGCTGTTCATTATCAATGACAAAAAGGTTGTTTTCGCCCTTTACTGCGAATTTTGTTTGTTTCTCATTCATCCAGACATTCTGTTCTGTCAGCCCTAGTGTTGAAGGATAGATTTGCATGATCTCGCGGAACACAATCGCATTCGCCTGTCCATTTTGAATCACATAATCGGTTTTTTCTGTTGTCAATCGCTCAATGGTGTCTCCTTGATCACTTTTGACCGAGCTCAGCGTTTGCATTCTTTGCTTAAGCACAGATTCCTCTTTTCCAAGGAAAGAAAGCAAATACTCGTACGAACCTGCTGATGCGGGTGATAGGTAGGAATTGAACTGTCCTGGTCTAATGGAAAATGGCTTCAATTCATCTGCGTTTTGAAGCGCATCAGGTTTCACAAAATACGTCTCTTTCGCTGTTTTGATTTGAACGGTTTGTTTATTTTCAGCCACAGCCTGTACCTCTTGTCCAAATGATAGAGTGACATCTGCCTTTTTCTTCATGGCTTGATCTTTATAAACTGTCATTGGATCTGCCGTGACAACGGCCTGCTGATCAACCTTTTTCATATCAGGCGCCCCCTTCTTCTCAGGGTTCGTTGATTGAGGCGCCTCTGTTTTATTTGATGAAATAACACCAAATGTCGCCAGCGTACGAAGCGGTCGATCCGAAAACATAGAAAGAGCAAGCAAGATGGTTAAGACCGCTATAATCGTCACTTGAAACGCTGGTCCAAAAAATGAGCGTCGTTTTCCGTTCGCATTATAACGAGAGACCTTTTCAGTCTTTTGTACGCCCTTTCGACCTTCCTTGTGTTCCAATTGATATTCTTTTTTCTCTTTTTTGGACAGCTTGTTAAACCAATCAACAAACTCTTTGTATTCTTTCACGACCTTTTTTGTATCATCAAACATCCGAAGCTCGCCATAATGCATCCAAGCGACCCGGTCACAGATTTTTTGGATTTGACTGATTGAGTGACTAACAAAGAAAATCGTCTTTCCTTGTTCTTTAAACTCCGTTATACGATCCACACATTTTTGATAGAAGGTTTGATCTCCAACAGACAGCGCTTCATCAATAATGAGGATATCCGGATCAATATGTGCTGAAATCGCAAATCCTAGACGAGACTTCATCCCGCTTGAATAACTTTTTACAGGCTGATCAATAAAGTCGCCAATATCCGCAAACTCGACGATTTTTTCATAAAGCTCGTCTATTTCTTTATTCGTCAGCCCCATCATTAAGCACTTTAATCGAATGTTATCTTTACCGCTTAATTGATTGTTCAGCCCTGCTGAAATCGCAATTAACGAAGGCTGACCGTCCATCTCAATGTCACCACTTGTTGGTGGAATGATTTTCGCTAGAAGGTTCGACATCGTTGATTTTCCAGATCCATTGATCCCAACAAAACCAATCGTCTCTCCTTCATATACATCAAAGGATACATCACGAACAGCAAAGAAACCTTTTTCATTTTTATTAGGAAAAAACAGTCCCTTGATTTTATCTGACTGCTTTTTATATAGAAAGTACTGCTTGGATACGTTTCGAAACGAAACCTTTAGTTTCATCGTATAATCTCCTTACTTTTTAAAGAAAATCGACAAATTTATCCCTAAATTTCATATGAAGCAATGAACCGATTGTTAAGAGGAGAAGTGTAATCAGCCAAAAATACAGCGTATATTTGACGTCTTGAAAGAACCATTCTCCCTTTAACAAACTATTTCTGAAACCATCAATAATGTAGAAAAGAGGATTCAGTCTTAATATATCCCCAATCCATGCCTTGTCTCCAGTAAGCTTCTCTGAGATATTCCAAAAAATCGGCAGCAAAAAGAAAAGTAAACGTGTTACTGATTGTAAAAGAAATTGATAGTCTCTCACGAGTACGCTAATCGTTGAATTAAACAAACTAAACGAAAACATAAACGCGATCAAACAAATAAGATAGTATATATATTGTAGCCAATGGGCGTCGGGATATATGCCATAGGAAATCAGCACAATCAGATATACACCCATCATGACAAAGTAGCTGAACAAGTTGGACATAATCACCACAGACGGCAGCGCACTAATCGGAAAATTCATTTTCGATACCATATTAATGCGTTTAAACACGCTGTTTGATCCATCAAGAATCGTTGGACTAATGAAGAACCATGGAATTAATCCGGCAAGCATCCAGATGATAAATGGAACCTCCATGCCACCAATGACAATTGGCTGCCCTCCGCGAATACCCATGCCAAAAACAAACCAGTAAGCCAGCATTTGAATCAATGGATTTAAAAACTGCCATAAAATACCTAAATAATTCATCTGATATTTTGATTTTGTTTCATAAACAGCAAGTCGCATAATCAGTGGAAATGAGCTAATTTGCTCCTTTAATATCGTCAACATTGCATTCATTGTTATCTTCCTTAGAAAAAATTTTGAGTACCATTAGAATTAAAAGCACCGCTCATAATTGTAACAGATGTTGATTATTTTTTCACTTTAAAGTCAAAACAAGATGCTATCACTCATAAGTATAGGAATTATTTGCTTAATCATATGATATAGACAATTTGGGATGATATTTACATTTCAGAATAATGTATGTTAAACTATTTTAACTATATTATCAAATCCACTTAGCTCAATACCCATTTTATAGATATTCAGTATTACTTTTACTATATTAAAATAGATAATCAACTAGATTTTAAGGAGAGAGACTATGGTTTCTTTAGAAAGTATTTTAACTAGTAACTCTATCTTATCTTTGTTTATACATTCATATGATGAAAAGGACCTAAAAACAATAAATTTCATTCGTGATAATCAATCATTTGATTTTCCTCTACAGCAGAATAAAGATGGTTTTTACGTGGCAGAAATACGTGCTAAAGATATTCTCCCTCTAAAAGGTTCCTCTTTCAGTATCTACGTAGCAGATCAATTTGGAACACTCTCTCAGCTACAATATGCCGTTCATCACAAATGGCAAAGAAAAATACTGCATAGAGAATTGGCTGTACTAATCAAAAGAACAAGCAATGACAACTTACAAACAAAAATAACTTTCGAGGTTTTAAATGCTAAAAAAAGAACAAACCTATACAAAACAAATGTGATCGATTTTGCGCTTAAAAATCGAAACCTAACAATAAATGGTGTTTCAAATATTTTAGACATTGATTCCTCATTCGACCAAAGGAAATTCTTTATTGCTCTTCATAGAGTACCTTCAAAAGATAAAATATTATTTCCGGTTGAATCAATTTCAAAAGATGGAAAGTGGTCTGCTCACTTAAACTTAAGCTCACTTAGCCTACATAATTTATATGAGGGTATCTGGCAAATGCATTTTTATGAAGAAATAGACGGTAAGTTACTAGGATCATTCATAAAAGCCAAAAAGAAATTGAATTCTTCAAACACATTTAAAACTGTTGACCACCTGTTTAAGTGTCAAATTAAAAAGAAAAATAATGGGCTGATTGTAGATGTGAAACAGGAGAGTATACTTGTTTCTTTTAAAGAGAGCTACATTCAAAACCAAACTATGCTTGCACAGATATCTATAGAACGAGAACAATTAGCTTTACTAGATCATCATGTTTCTGAAATTCACATGATAAATAATCAGGGTACAAAGAGCACGGTTTTAACTAAAAGTAAACGTATTAATAATGAGAATTTTATTTTAAAAATACCTTTTAAGCGTATTATTGAATCATTACAAAAAGGAAGTCAAAAGCAATCTGACTGGCTCTTTTTATTAACGAACAAAAAAAGTCAGAAAACTATTTTCGCTAAACTAACAAATAACTCTTTAACTTTTGATGAAAATAACATTCTCAATATATTTGAAAAAGTGCCTTTTGAAGTAGGATTACATCGAAATGCTAATCAAAATTTAAGTTTTACAGTTAGAAAAGCTAGAACTGTCAGAAATCTCTATCAAGTAAAAAAAACACGTGGCCACAACTTAAAAATTGAAGGCGCTGCTATCTTGAGAGGTTTAGAAATGCCTAAATCAGATACTGTCAAGCGCTCGTTGATCCTAAAAGAACGCACATCATTAAAAGAAATATCTGTCCCCGTACAAAATAAAAGAGACTTAACTTTTGCTTATCATTATAAACGGGACAAGAAGGACTATACCTACTGTGGATTTAAAGCAATATTTGATACTTCCACACTCCCTGAAAAAAAAGGAGTTTGGGATTTCTTTATTAGATTTGATACAGATCAATTTTCATTTAATAGACGTTTAGGCTTTGTCAAGTATACCTATAAGAAAGACAAATATCTTTCTATCATCAAATATACAGATAAAAATGATAATAAAATTTTTAACTTTTCTTCAACAACACCTAAAGGGAATTTAAAACTTGAAGTACTCCCCTTTAAATCCTCTATTTCCGAGGATCATATTAGTGAAAATCGAGAAGAAGCTTGGATTATAGGTGAAAGACCCGATACTGCCCAAGATACAGGTTATCACTTTTTCAAATATTGCAGAGAAAAACACCCTAATAAGAAAGTTTATTATGCTATAGAAGAAGGAAGTAAAGATATTCGAAATATTGAACATCTTGGGAACGTATTGACAATTGGCTCAGCTGAACATATTGAAAAGACATTACAAGCTACACACTTTATTGGCTCTCATGACCTAGAATATTTCCTTCCTTTCAAAATACCACAGTATCGACATACCAAGAAAGCCAAAAGAATCTTTCTGCAACACGGTGTGATGGGAAGGAAATCTGCTGAATACCATCGGTTCTTCTATCAATATCCTTTTCATATAGTTTGTGTCAGTTCAGTATATGAAAAGAATATGATGATGGATCACTTTGGTTACAAAGAATCAGAGGTTAAAGTTACTGGTTTATCAAGATTTGATCATTTAGCCAATTCTAAGACATCTGATGATATCCGTGATAGAGAGATTTTAATCATGCCAACATGGAGGGAATGGCTCAATACAGAGGAAACATTCTTAAAATCGAATTATTACGAGAAGTATATCTCGATTCTAAGAGACGAAAGACTGCTTCAAGAATTAAAAAAACATAGAGTGAAAATATTATTTTATCCACATTACCGAATGCAACCGTACATCTCTTATTTCAATAAATATAAAAGTGATGTAGTTTCTATTTTGGAATTGGGTGAAGTGAACGTTCAAGAATTATTGATGAGGGCTTCTCTACTTATTACCGACTATTCTAGTGTATCATTTGATGTAAGTTTTATGAAAAAACCAGTTATTTATTATCACTTTGATTTTGATGAATTTTTCAGTAAGGGGATTCTAAGAAGTAAGGAAGAAACTTTCCTTGGCGAGATTGTGGAAGACCAAACAAGCTTAGTTAGTGAGATCATTCATACGATTAATAATGATTTTAAAGAAAAATTGTTTGTCGAAGAAAGAAGAGATTTAATTCTAACGTATACTGATAACAAAAACTGCGACAGAATTTTCAATGAAATTTGTTCTTTAAAAGATGACCATTTTTCAGCAATCGCTTCCTTAACAAGGATTTCTAAAGACACTCTTCAAAATATAAAAATAACGATCATACAAACACTAGTCCGAAATTATTTTTTTACAATAAGTGTTAAAAAAATAAAAATGTTAAAAAATAAATCTCGGAAAACTCTAAAAGCGCTTAAGAGACATTTAAAAAGAAACGTACACAAAAAAACTATTCTAGCTAGGAATCGCTGAAATAGTAATAATTACTTCTTTATTTTATTCGAAGTTGCCAGTATGACAACCGACTGGCTTTTTTTACTTATAAGATCAGAAAAAAACACCTCTAAGTTGGTTTCAGTGTTTTCAACTTAAAGGTGTTTTTCTCTTGGTCTTCTTTATCATATACAACAAATTAGGAAATTCAGTAAACATTATGTTCTTTCCTATTTATCAAACACAACCTCAACCACACGCTTCGACGACTCACCGCTCTCTAAGTAGCAGAATTTTTCATAAAACGGTGCAAATGAAGCTGGCAATGTAAAGGTTGGCTGTTCTGTTTCTCTTACCCAGTCAATGACCCTTGCTGTCTCTTTCACAAGCGGTCCTGGTGCTTCTTGTTCAAAGTCGAAATAAAAGCCTCTTAGTTTGTCACGATATGTCTCAATGTCTGGTACATAGAACAGCATCGGACGTTTGAGGTTTGCATAATCAAAGAACACAGATGAGTAGTCTGTTATGAGCAGATCAGAAATCATATAAAGGTCTCTGATGTCTTCGTAATGAGAGAGGTCATAGGCAAAGCCTTCATAAGGACCCAAATCAAAGTTCTCAGCTACTAGATAGTGCATACGAAGGATAATGATATACTCTTCACCTATAGAGGCTCTTAGCTCATGCAGGTCGAGGTCTAAGTCAAATTTGTACTGCCCTTTTTTATAAAATTGGTCGTCTCTCCATGTTGGTGCATATAAGATCAATTTTTTATCAAGCGGCAGGTTCATTTTTTGCTTGAGTGCTCTCATCGTTTCTTCATTGTTTTGATTGTGAAGGAAATCATTTCTTGGATATCCTGACTCAATCATCGTCTTTTGGAATTGGAAGGCACGTGTAAAGATTTCCGTCGAGTATGCATTAGGAGAAATGAGATAATCCCAATTCGATGCTTCTTTCGTGAAATTCTTTTTATATTTTTTCGTGTTCGTTCCAGGCATATGGACTTCATCCATGTCCATCGCAAGTCGTTTTAACGGCGTACCATGCCATGTTTGTAAGTATGTTGTATGATCAGGCTTTGGTACCCAAAGCGGTAGGCGGCTGTTTACGACCCAATATTCCGCTCTGGCCATGGCAAAAATCCATTTGAATGACAAACGATTCATATAATAGATGCCCTTTTCCTTAAACGGTGCTTCATGCCCTTTTTTAACGCTCCAGATCAACGTATATTCAGGGTGATTTTCTTTCATATACTCATAAATAGCACGTGGGTTACAACTGAATTGTTTCCCATTAAAGCTTTCAAAAACGACGGTTTTCTTTTTCACGGACAATTTACTTGCTAGCTTAAAGGTCGTTTTGAAGGTTCTTGTCACCAATCGATTACGTACTTTTTTAATTTTGCCAATCTTCTTTTTGAATTTCTTCCACTTGCTTTTGACATAGTACTTCGCACGGGTTTTTGTTGTGTAATCATTAATACGGATACCCAGCGTTTGTCGCTTTTTCTTTCGGTACACTTCATATCGAATCGGGATATCGTTCTTTTTTTGTATTTGGACAAGGCCTTTTAATTGATTAGATCGATCTCCAAGCACAAGAGATGGTGTTATTAACGTCTCTTCTACTCCGTTAACTTCACATATAAATTCAAAGTACATTCTATAGATATATCGCTCATCAGTAGAATAGGTTAATGCTCCCAAAGGAACTTCTACTTTGAAAGGGTATACCTCTGGCATCTCCCCGTCGGTTCTATATCTATCAATATCACCTTTTTGCTGGAAGTTTACGGGGAAGCGGTGCTCCATTTCGGGGGCACTGTTCCTTTTGACCAGGATTTGTATTCTTTTGATTTGATAAGAGTGCTCAGCACTTATCACACCACAATATCCATTTAGGGTAAGGATATTGGTCTCATCGAGTGATATCTGCTTCATTTTCGTGATCTTCATTTCTCGCTTGACCTTAATAGAAGCATTTCCTTTGTCCGTACGATACGGTACGGCAAGGAGCAGAGCGTTTTTATTTTCTATGAAACAGAGTTCAGGCGTTTCGACATCTAGCTTTAGACGACGCTTATAATAAGGATTGTCGTCTTCATCTATGAATTGGCCTTCTTCCTCTTCCGATTCAGCCTCTTCGTCCTCTCCATCAGAATCATATGAGGAGTCTTCGGTTTCATCTTCGCTCTCACTACTATCCATCATTTGAGAAAAATCCGTCACATATAAATTATACGTTTGTCCTTGTTCCATTTTATTCGAGAAAGAATCTTCATCAAGCACTATTTTAAAACGATTTTCACCTAGATGTTCAAGAGGAAGGTAAACTTCCTGCTTGGAGACCCTTTCTCTCATGAGCAAGTAAAATATTCGCCCTTCTAATGGCCTATCATCATCTATTTTCAACACGATTTCCAGTTGTTGATGATGGTTCCTTAAACTTTCAACAACACTTTTCTTCTGAACGGTCTCTTCAATCATCAATCATTTATCTCCTCTGTTCATCGAAATCTTACACTTCTCATACTCATAACACGATGTAGTATAAATAAAAGTTTCTATTTATTTATTCACTTTCCAAGAATAATTCCCTTTAATTGTCTTGTAAGACACACCATCAATCTTTGACACACCTTTTTCATTGAGCAAATGCTCGGCGATTGGTAACCGCTGAGTGATTTCATTGAATTCTTCATCTCTCATTCTAATATAGAAATCAACGTATTTTGTTTTGTTTCGCTGCAATGCCGCCTTTATGAATGCATGTCCAATTGGGAAGGATACCTTTAGATCTTCGACATTTTTAGAGAATAATTCAGCATGGTTATCCCGATCGTATCCGACAAGTTCTAATATAACCTTTTTCCGGTTTTCAATCACACCTTCCATTTGCAAGTCCAATGAAAGAACATGATGTTTACTACTAATGTCTATCAATTTGAAATGAATAGGCTTCATCATGCGTTGAATGTGATCTCTTTTTTCTCGCACTTCTAACATTTTGTGAAGTGCCGTTACCCAGTATTGATAATAGTTAGAGATTGAATATCTCTCTGCAATCTCCTGACAATTTTCCGAAAAAATTTGATACTGTTCATCGTTTTTTAACAATTCAATGATTTTGTTAGCTAGCTGCTTGACTTCATATTGCTCTACTACAAAGCCATTAAAATCATTTTTCACAAGCGTGCTAGCACCATAATCGTAATTATAAGTAATCACAGGGCAATTGTTAACAATTGATTCCATGATAGATAATGGACAGCCTTCAAAAACAGAGGTAGAGATAGACATTCTAGCTGTTCTAAATTCAACATCAGGATGTTGAGTGAATCCTTTCAAAAAGACATTCTTTTCTAAATTTAATTGTTTAATTTCCTGTTTTAGCTGCTTTTCTTGGGGACCAGAACCAAAGATTTCAAGCCTCGCACTTGGTACTTCTTTTATAACAAATTGAAAAGAACGGATGGCATCTATGACATTCTTGATTTTAGTTAATCTTGCCATCATCAGCACCTTATGTGGATCAGCCATATAATGATCTTGTACTTGATGTGACGAACGGTCTAGTGTATGTGGCGTTAAAAAGAAAATATTTTGATGACCGAATTGTTTTACTACATCTGTTTTTTGCTCTTCAGTGATAAAAAAGACGGCATCTACTTTTTGTTTTCTTATTTGGCTAAATAACTCATTGTAATCAGAACGTAATGCTGTCTTTTCTGTTTCGTAGTGTTTACTGTGGATAATTGCTGAGTAGTAAGAAGAGCTTCTTTTTTTTAATTGAAAAACATACTTATCCTGCTTCCGACTATCAACTAAAAAGAGCTTTTTCCGATCACTTTTATACTGAATATTCATGAGCCACTCTTGTCTTAATGCCTTCTCATTTTTAAAGGTTTTTATCCCTTCCTGAGCATACCATATCATTTCTTTTAATTTATTTTTAGACTCTTCTTCAAGATCAACATACTCTTTTTTCATATAAATATGAGTGTGCTGGTAAATGAACAGTTCTTGATAGACTTTACCAGTCTCCTGAGAGAAATAAGAAACTTTATGCAACTGCCCTTGTGTATTGTATTCCTCACGCTTCTCCATATGCTGATTTTGATGAAAGAACTCAATCATCTCAATTTGATTAGTTTGTTCATCCCTAATGAATCGTATAGATGGATCTTCATGATCAAATACCACTTCATTGATGTTGTCAGCAAGATGCGACGGCTGATACTGTTCCTCTGGTTTACTATTTGGAATAAGGAAGTCGACATACATATTTTGAATTTTTGTCATTTTAGGATTCACTTTTTGTTTGGCAATGATCCCTTTCACTTTCCGTGAAAATTCAGGGTCATATGAAAAGGTTAAAAAATGAGATGAAATATTTTTCAACCCAAATAGTTTCGCACGCAGCAATAACGACTTTGTCATACCACCATAATTCTCTTTTATTTTCCCAGTAATAAAATAATACTCCATATCCGGAATTTGTAAGTGTGGTTGCGGTTGACTTTGATTGTTTTTAAGTGTCTTTCTTCTATGCTTGTTAAACCATTTTTGGATCAAAACTCTCAACCTTTCATCGTTGTCCATTTCAATAACTGATTCCGTTGATATTTAAATAAATTTTAAAAGAATATGTTAACATGAAAAAGTACTTCCCACCAAATGATAAGAAGTACTTTTTTTCAATCTATTAAAGTCCCGCAATTTCTTCCTTAATTTGTGTTGTAGAGATTCCTTCCGTTCTCTTCAGGTAAACGACTTCACAATGCTCTTTCAAGAAGTCGAATTTCCCTTCCCAGTCATCTCCCATAACAAATACATCAATGTCATGCTCTTGCACGTCACGGACTTTTTGATCCCAGGTGTTTTCTGGAATGACTTCATCTACATAACGAATTGTTTCTAAAATCAGCTTTCTATGCTCGTAGCTATGATAAGCCTTTTTTGATTTTTGTAAATTAAACTCATCTGTAGAGATGGCTACTACTAAGTAGTCTCCAAGCTGCTTTGCGCGCTCCAGCAGCTTAATGTGCCCCCAGTGTAATAAATCAAATGTACCGTAAGTAATAACTTTCTTCATTGCAAACATAGACTCCTTTCTTCATCCTTATTCGTCTGCTTCAGCAGTAAAGTTTATCCGTAATCCTATTATCTTCGGTCAGTTTTTTCGCTCTTCGGAACCTCATTATATCACAGCGCCCATCAAACGTTAAGCAGATGTAAAGACAAACTATTTCCAATTTAATGGGTACAGGAGGGAAAGCCCTAAAAATCAATGTTTTAAGCTTTTAAGACTATATTAATTTTATAAAATGTCATGAAATTTAAAGGATTGTAAAGTTATTGTTAATATTTCATGGAGCAACTGTGATAAAATGATGAGTAGGATAAGAATGAATTTACAATGAACGATTATAGATAACAAGTTGAAAAAGAAGGAGGTCTAAACAATGCAAACAGAAGTGGTGTCTAACCTTTCTTATGTAAACGGCGACTTAGATGAATTTATCAGCTATATGAACAAGCATCATATTTCTCAGAAAAGAGGCGCCATGATTGCGACGGTGAATCCCGAGATTGGCTATGCAGTCATGAAGGATCACGCTTACCATCAAGTGGTTTCATCTGCAGATTATGTACTTCCTGATGGTGTAGGCGTCGTGTTGATGTCACGCATGACACAAAGTCCGCTTAAATCAAGAATTGCAGGCTTTGATGTCTTCATGTCTATGCTTGATCTTGCAAACAAGCAGTCTAAAAGAATCTTTTTATATGGTGCGAAAAAAGAAGTACTTGAGGCTGTCAAACAACGAATGGATACGGAATATCCAAATGTGGTCATTGCAGGCAGCTGTGACGGCTATCAAGCGGATAAACGTTTTGTCGCGAAACAAATTGCACGCTCAAAAGCAGATATGGTGTTCGTTGCTTTAGGTTATCCAAACCAGGAGAATTTTATTTATGAATACCGCCATTTATTCCCGCAAGCTGTTTGCATCGGTTTAGGCGGAAGCTTCGATGTATTTAGCGGAACGGTAAAGCGTGCACCAAGTTGGATGATCAAGACAAATACGGAATGGCTGTACAGACTGATTGTCAATCCGTGGAGATGGAAACGAATGCTGAACATTCCCAAGTACGCCTTTGCCGTGCTGAAAGAAAACAAAGGGAAAAAACGTTACTATCCTGAGCAAGTAAAGGATCAGACGAAGCAGCTGTGAGAGACTGACATATGATGAATATACGCTCAATGATCATCTCATGTTATGCAGCTTTTGTTTCTTTCATTGGATGGCTAATGAGCGGCGTGAAACCTCGTGAAAACCAGGTGACGCTGCTTGTTTCATTCCAGGAGAATGCAGCTGCTCTCATTGATACTTATCAACAACAGGCGAATATGACGATGAAGCTGACTGTCCTCTATACGAAGCATGCTTCCGCGATAGAAAAGGACGCGCCTCTTTTGTCATTTCGCTATTTTCATGAAAAAAATCCCTTCCATCTCATTCGATGTATTTATACGATGCTGAAAAGCAAGGTCGTCGTAACGGACAATTACTTTCTCATGACAAGTGTGCTAAGAAACAGGCCCTCTATAACCTGCATTCAAGTATGGCATGCCAATGGCGCTTTGAAAAAGTTCGGTCTTGAAGACGCTTCAAATCTCGATCGGAGTCCACGTGATATTCAACGCTTCAAGCGGGTCTATGCGTCTTTCGATTATATCGTCACGGGCTCAGACCATATGCGTGAGATTTTCAAAACATCATTTGGTGTTAATGACGAACGTTTTTTACCAACAGGTGTGCCGCTCACGGATGTGTACTATGATCAGCGCCTGACTTCCTTTAAGACGGATGATTTCCCAACAGGAAAAAAAATCCTGCTTTATGCGCCGACGTATCGAGATTTTGCTATGGACGGTCTTGTTCTGCCCTTTTCAAAAGAGCAATTGCAGACAGAGCTTAGTGGTGACTACATTCTACTCGTCAAACTTCATCCTGCGGTCAAACATCTAGCGAAAACAGAAACAGATGGTGAGTGGATATTGGATGTGTCCGATCAGCCTCTCTATCCCTTACTCTGTGCTTGTGATGTCCTGATTACGGATTATTCGTCGATTGTGTTTGAATATGCGCTGCTCCAAAAGCCTGTTTTGTTCTTCACTTATGATCTAGAGATTTATCGAAAGAAACAGGGCTTAGTCGATCATTATGAAGACATGATTCCTGGAAAGGCTTGCGTGACGCAAGACATGCTCTCGAAGGAGCTTTTGCAGCTAAACGAATCATCCAATCAAGACACATTAAAGACCTTTGCTGAGGAATGGAACCAATATTCAAAGGGTCACTCAAGTGAACAGCTTTTATCATTTATTGAACAGCAGCTCTTACGTAAAAAACGTCCGGCTTCTCATTAGGAAGCACGGACGTTTTTTTATTTGTTATAAACCGGGATATCATAATAGAGCGTATAGTTATCAAGTAAGTTATACAAACTATACATACGGGTCACTTGCTTGTAGGCCCATCCAATATCGGTTGCATATTGATGAGCAGCTGCAGCAGACCAGCGCATTTTATAAATGGTATCTTGCTTGTAAGCGGCGTTATTGATATAGCTGTTGCCAATGAATTTTGCCCCGCCGATAATGGCTGCCTCTGGCGTGAACCATTGCTGTTCATATGCATACTTTGCACCGAGGTAATTCGGATTGCTGTCGTATGCGCCGATGCCATACATATTATAAACTTTCTTTCCATTAAACATCGTACCATTTGCTAAAATCGAACTTCCGTTACCAGTTTCGAGTAACGCATGAGAAATCAGATAGATTTCGTTGATATGATACGTTTTCGCTGCTGTGATAAAAGCTTGTCCTTTTCCAGCAAGAATCCCTTTCCCTGCTAAAATCTTCGAATTGACTTCTGTCGGATTTAGATTCGCAGCTTCAGAGAGTTTGAGAAATTGAAAATAAGATTGAGTGCCCTCAGCGATATTCGCTGGGTCTACATATTTTAACACCTCTGCTGAGCTCGCATTTCTCCAGCCAAGGTTGATCTTAATCCAGTTTCCTTCTTTCCCAAGCTGTCTCACTTTTGTTCCTTTATTCAGCTGTGCCACGATGTTGCTTGCAGAGCTTGAATCAGGGGTAGAACGAACATTTAACCCGTCCGTATTCACAGTTGACGTCGCTGGATCCACATATGTCGCATAAACATAAGCCGCACCATCTGTCTGCGGGGACACCTTCATTTGTTTGTTCACCATCTCATTGACAGTGAGGTTATACTTCGTTTGCATCACCATTGGGCCATTTTTGATTTTTGTTGCGGTAGCTGTCCAGCCATATTGGCTTTTCAGAAAAGCAATGGCCGCATTTGCATTTGTTAACCCTGTGAATTGCTGCGTAATGTTGATTTTATATGCCGGTTTTGTTGTCGTTGTATAAACAGCTGTTTCATTCCGTTTTTTGAAAAATGCCATACCTTGATCTCGCAATGCAGCAGTCGAAATGACACCTGTTTTGATCTGATATTGACCATAATCGGTTGTACCCGTTTTTTGGATAGCTGCCTTCATTTTTTGTTTCGTCAAATAGCTAAGTGCTTGATTGAGTTTTGTTTGATTGACCGTCGCCTCTGTTGTGATACGGTACTGCTTGACAGCTTCTGTCAGCGTTTTTGTACTGCTGGCTACCCCATTTTTCTTCATGATCTCTTGAACCTGCTTGACCTTACTTTGATCATATACAGGTGTTGTCATTAGGCTATATGCTTGGCTGACGGCTTGTCCTTTACCTGTTGTGATGTTGCTTGTGATTTTTTGTGCCTTTAAGTATGCGGCACCTTTGTTTACTTTTGCTTGGTCAGCTGCTTGATTGACGACGAGTCGATACGTGCTATCAGATGCCTTGCCCGTTTTCTTCGTTGTCGCTGACACCTTTTTCTTTTGGAAGAAAGCCACCACTTTTTTCGCCTGATCATCTCCTAAAAGAGCCCCAGTCACTACTTGATACGGCTGTGTAGAAGAGATTTTTTTGGATGTATAGCGCCATTTCTTTTTCTTGAAAAAGGCAACCGTTTTTGCGTAAGCTGTATCGTT
Organism: Bacillus pumilus; assembly: GCF_002744245.1. Lineage (GTDB taxonomy): Bacteria > Bacillota > Bacilli > Bacillales > Bacillaceae > Bacillus > Bacillus pumilus_M. The sequence goes on from NZ_NKHG01000112.1 coordinate 23,414, forward strand.
TAATTGATTGACCTTCACGATATAATGTTTCGTTTTCCCTACTCGCTGCACAGTACCAGCAGCACCGGTTTGTTTCTTCATCTGAGCCGCAGCTGATGCTGCTTGTTTGCTGTCTTTGAAATAGCCTGATTCCATGCTATAGACGTTTTTAACGGCTCCTGCCTTCTGAATCTTCCCGCTAATTTTTGCTTCTTTTTGCAGTTGGGTAAGAAGTGTCTGGGCTTTAGCTTGGTTAGCTTGTGCAGCTGATGTGACGATGTAATACGGCTTGCCTGCTGTCACCGTTTGTAGCACTGCTTTTAAACCAGATTCCTTTTGAAAGCCTTGCAGGATGGTACTCGCCTTACTTTGTCCAACAATACCTCCTGAGATCAGCTGATACACGGTGTCAGCTTTGCTTTCGGTTTGGTATGTACTCGTGACTCCGGCCTGCTTTTGTAATTCCGTTTGAATATTTTTGACTTTCGTTTCAGAATCAATGGCTCCTGATATGACCTGATACGAAGGTCTGCTTTGATTGATGGCTTCATAGGAGCTATTTAATCCTGATGTTTTCGTCAGCTCCAGCGAGAGCTTTTTCGCCTGACTTTCATCGTTGATTGGGTCAGATACGACCTTTTGTAAAGGAAGGCGGTCACCTACTGGAGACACAGTACCGCTCATGCCCAACTCTTTTTTTAATGCAGCAGCACTTGCATTGGCTGCAGCTTGTGAGTCATATCCTGAGGCAGTGAGCTGATAGGTCGATGTATTTCCTGAGGTTTGATAAGCGGCTGTCCACTTTTTGTCCTTTTTCAAAGTTTCAACTGCTTTTTTCACTTCTGCTTCTGTTGTAAATACTTTTGAGGTGCTAATCGTATAAATGGATTGATCGACATAGGCGGCTGCTTGCGCTTCTTTGCCCGTGTGTAATGTCATACCAAAGGCGGCTGCAAGTAACATCATCTTGATGGTTTTTTTCACGTTTCCTGTCCCTCTCTTAACTTTCGCATAATAGTCTATTAATCTCTTTATCGACAAAAACAAGTACTCTTTCAAGTTATTTATGCAATGGAAAAATAGAGAACCCCATTGAAGTCCTCTTTTCCTTTATATATGTGACACAATCAGTTCACAAGATCCTTCAATCGAGAAGCTCCCTGTTTCAGCTGGCAGGATAAAATGAGCCCCTTTTCGCAGAGGATATGTGTTCCCGTCATGCTCTAAAGACCCTTCACCATTGATGACACTGCACAACAAAAACGGATAATCTTGTGAAAGCTCTACTTTTTGATCAATTTCCCATCTATACACAGAGAAATATTCTGCTTCTACAAATGTTCGAATGGTCACTCCTCGACGTGTTTCTACTGATTCATCTGTATAACCGTCTACATGAGGAACCGTTGTGACATCAATGGCCTGCGTGAAGTGAAGTTCACGTTCATTGCCATTTTGGTCTTTTCGTTCATAATCATACACACGATAGGTCGTATCTGAGCTTTGCTGTGTTTCAAGGACAAGCGTTCCTTCACATAGCGCATGAATGGTACCGCTTGGCACATAATAAAAATCGCCCGGCTTAATTTTCACTCGCCGCAGTAGACCTTCCCAATCTCCACTATTCATCATGGTCACAAGCTCAGTTCTTGTTCTTGCATTGTGCCCATAAATCATCTCTGCCCCTTCTTTGCAGTCAATGATGTACCAGCACTCTGTTTTCCCAAGCTCACCATTCTCATGCCTACCAGCATAATCATCATCTGGATGAACTTGAACGGATAAGTCTTGGTTTGCATCTAAAATTTTAGTTAAAAGCGGGAAGCGATCGCCTTCTATTCCCCCGAACAATTCCCTGTGATTGTCCCATAGCTCGATCAACGTTTTCCCTTTATAGGGACCATCTTGCACGACACTTGGTCCGTTTGGATGAGCAGAAATTGCCCAGCATTCTCCCGTTTGATCAGAAGGAATATCATAGCCAAATTGATCCCTTAAGGCTGTACCTCCCCATATTCTCTCCTTCAATTCAGGCAGTAAAAAAATTGGTGACTGCTTCATTCAGGATGACTCCTCCCTTTGCTACCCTTTGATAATCTTTGCCTAGCATGTTGAAAACTAGCAAGTCTCAACTTTTATTATGACGCTATCTAAAGAGAAGTCAATCCTTTCAGTACACCAAATGAAAACGATAACACGAAAATCTTTTCACCCTTTGACAGAGCCTGCGAGAAGCCCTTTCACAAAGTATTTTCCGAGTAGAATATACACCAAAAGGGTCGGCAGTGCTGCAAGAATAGCTCCTGCCATTTGGACGTTCCATTGCACAATTTGACTGCCTGATAGATTTTGCAAGGCGACCATGACCGGCTGATGCTCCGCAGTGGTCATCGTGACCGCAAATAAAAACTCATTCCACACATTTGTGAACTGCCAAATGGCGACCACGACAAACCCTGTGATAGAAAGAGGCAGGATCATATGTCTAAAAATCCCGATAAACCCTGCGCCATCCATTTTGGCCGATTCAATCATTTCATCAGGGATACTCACATAGAAATTGCGGAACATGAGTGTTGTGATCGGAAGACCATATACGACATGGACAAGCACAAGACCTGGAATCGAGTTATACAAGCCGATTTCACGCAAAAATTGAATGAGTGGAATGAGAATGCTTTGATACGGAATAAACATACCAAACAGCATCAACGTAAAAACCACTTCTGACCCTTTAAAACGCCATTTGGATAGCACATAGCCATTCATTGCACCTAATACAGCTGACAAGAAGGTAGCAGGAATGACAAGATAAAAAGAATTCATTAAATTAGGCGATAGCTTTTCAAAAGCAATTTGATAGCTTGAAAAATCGAGTGTAGATGGCAGCGACCACATTCGTTCAAGGGTAACTTCGCCTAATGGCTTTAAGCTTGTGACGAGCATGACATAGACAGGCATGAGAAAAAAGAGACTGCACAGAATAAGCAAAGCATAGAGAACTGGACGGACTAACCTTCTTACGGTCATGATGAAGCCCCCTTCCGGCTAGACAGGAGATACGGCACGATAAAGACCGCAACAGAAATCAGCATGACGATCGCAATGGCGGCACCGCCTGCATAGTGGTTTCCTCTAAAGGTCATTTCAAACATATAAACGCCCGGCACATCCGTCACAAAGTTCGCTCCCGGCCCTGTCATCGAGTAAATCAAATCGAAAATCTTTAAAGAAATATGAGCCATGATAATAATGACACTCGCTGTAATCGGTTTTAAAAGCGGGAAAATGATTTTCCGGTAGATTTGCCACTCGGTTGCCCCATCCATTCTTGCCGCCTCTCGCACTTCCTCTGGAATTCCTCTAAGACCTGCCAAATACATCGCAAGTGAGAAGCCAGTCATTTGCCACACAGCTGCTATGACAACTGCAATCATCGCCGCAGGTACACCAAATTCGATTTTCCCCCATACAAATCCAGCTAAAATATTCGTATCCGTGTACCACTTAGGCTGAATGCCAAGCGTCTTCAAAAATAAATTCACCCCAGTTGACGGATTTAAAATCCATTGCCACACAACACCTGTCACAACGAAGGAAAGAGCCATCGGAAAGAAGAATAAATTCCGGAAAAGAGATTCCCCCTTGATCTTCTGATCTAGTAAAATGGCAAGTGCGAGCCCTGAGACAATGACCGCTCCAATAAAGAATAAAGTAAAAAAGACTGTGTTTCGAAGATCTGACTGAAAGCGGAAATCTTGAAACAGCATGACATAATTGCGAAGTCCTGCGAACGAGAAATCAGGAACAAGAGAGGTCCAGTTTGATAATGAAACATAGCCTGTCCAGCCAATAAAGCCGTAAACAAAGATGAATAATAAAACAGCTGACGGAGCTAAAAATAGCAGTGCAAGCAGCTGATCTCCATTCCATTTTTTCCGAACACGTGTCACTGGTGGCGCTGGTGTTTTTGTGATCGGTGATGTGTCCATGCGCATGAAGCTACACTCCTTTTTAAAAAAGAGGCGTGCCTGGTCGCCGCCTCCCTCTCTTTATTTCAATGAATCTTTTAAAGCTGAAACAAACTGACGACTGTCTTTTTGTGTCACGAAAATATTGACGGCTTGATTTGCTTTCGTCACAAATCCTTCTTCAGCAGCTGAGCCATGTGCGAGGGACGGCGCCAGCTTTGACTCTTTAAAGGCTTTCATCGCCGATTTTCCGTATTCATCATATTTTGACACATCCGCATCAACACGTGCCGGAATCGATCCTTTCAGCGGATTAAATGCATCCTGTCCCTCCACAGACCCTAAGACAGATAAGAATTTTTTCACGTTTTCTGGCTGTTTGACACTCTTCGGCAGTCCGAACGTATCGGTAATGACCATAAAGCTTCCCTCAGTTCCAGGGGTCGCCACGTAACCGAAATCTTTGTTCACTTCTAAGTCCAGATCGTTGACAAAGTATCCCTTCGCCCAGTCGCCCATGACATTCATCGCAGCTTCCCCTTTTGCCACGAGCTGTGAGGCATCCTGCCAGTTGCGTGAGCTATGATCGGCATTGACGTATTCGAGCATGCGGCCAAAGATGTCTGCCGCTTCCTTCACTTTTGCGTCATCCATTTTCAAGTCGCCCGCCCAAAGTTTTTGATAATCATCTGCACCTAATACACCAAGCAAAACACTCTCAAACAAATGAGTCGCTGCCCAAGGTTCTTTATCTCCAAGCGCAAGTGGCGTAATTCCTTTCTCCTTTAATACATCTGCTGTTTGGAAAAATTCATCAAATGTCGTTGGCGGCTCTAAACCTTGATCTTCAAATACCTTTTTGTTAAACCAAAGCACATTGCCTCGGTGAATATTCACTGGAACCGAATAGATTTTCCCATCTTTGCTTACGAGGTCAATCAGTGATTCTGGAAATTTATCCTTCCAGCCTTCTTTTTCATAAAGATCATCCAGTGGCTCCATTTTGCCTGCCGCTACCCAGCTCTCATTCAGCTCTGCCCCGCCATGTACTTGGAAGGTAGCTGGCGGATCATTTCCTTGCATCCGACTAGTGAGGACAGCCTTTGCATTCGTACCCGCACCACCTGCGACGGCTGCATTTTCAATTGGAATATCTTTATTTTCCTCTTCAAACAGTTGAATGAGTGCTTTCAGCCCATCTTCCTCACCTGCTCCTGTCCACCACGAGAAGATTTCAAGCTTTCCCGCTCCGCCTTCTTTTTTTGCATCTGAGTTCGTCGATGAACTGCAAGCGGTGACGATGAGCATACAGAGTGCCAATAAAGTAAAGCCTAATTTGAACTTCATGATTGATCCCCCATCCCTATTTTGTAAGCGTTATCAAAAATAAGTATAACGGCAGGTCATTGCTTTTTTTCAGGTAAACTTCTTCACTTTTTTATGAAATTCTTCATTTTTTTACGACCTGTTTTCGATATTCCTTCGGTGAACAGCCGACCATTTTCTTAAAAACACGGCTGACGTAATTCGGATCGGTATATCCTGCCTGATAGGTAATTTCTTTTAAACTAAGAGAGCTGTCTTTGAGAAGCTTCTTGATTTTATCCAGCCGGCAGGTGGTCACATACTCTTTAAACGTTAGACCTGTTTCATCTTTAAAGCGCTTTGTGAAATAAGTTGGGCTTAAGTCGACAAAGGCGGAGGTTTGCTCGAGCGTAATATTTTCGCAGAAATGCGTCTTGATGTAACGTTTCGCTCGCTCTATATCATTCACTGTCTGAGTTCTTGCTTCATACAAATCAAATAGATATTCACAGCACTGGCGGCATTCTGCTGCTGTGCTGATGGTCAAAATAGCAAGGTCTGCACGGAGTCGTGATTTTAATAGAATGAGCAGCTCTTTTACATGTGAAAGCGTCGCTCCTTCTAATTCAAAGGCATCATAATACGCTAGCGGATCCTCTCTTCTCCCTTCTTCCAGCGCCAGCATCATGTCATCTGCAAGCTCCGGCAGATTGATTAATAGATTGGACTGTAACTCTGTATTGTAAAAACCATAACGAACAACGCCGCCATCCTTTTTTCTCTGATAATAGGAGAGCTTCGCCTCTGCTGCACTTTTTTGAAGATGAAGTGGGTTTGAGACTGGATGCCCCATTCCAACGACAGGTGAAGGCTGTTCGCTTGTCATGGCAGCTCGAATAGCTTGCAGTACATCCGCCTTTAGCTGACCTGGCCCTTGGTCACTATAAATAAAACATGTAAACAGCTCACCGCTCATCTGGATGGGCACCACTTGAAAAAGAGCAGACTGCTGTAAATCAATCAACAGCTGATCCCCGCCTGCCCGCTGAACAGCGATGACGAGACCTGCTTCGCATTTCGGGAACAATTGTTGAAACTCCCCAGAGGTATAAGATTGACCGTTGATCACATGGGCTTCCAGCCACTTCGACTGCTGATTAACTGTCGCTGCCTGCCGCTGAGACGCCTCCTGCTGGATCTCTGCCACCACAGATCGAATGGCTGCAATGGTCTCGTCTTTGTCAGCCGGTTTGACGAGGTATTGTTTGACCCCTTCCTGCATGGCTTGCTTGGCATAATCGAACGTATCGTAGGCTGTCAGCATGATAAATTTTGTATGCCGGCAGCTTGCTTTGATCTGTTTGATGGCTGTCAATCCATCCATGCCAGGCATCTGAATATCCATGAGCACAAGATGAATTTGTTCGGATCGCGCAAACTCAACCGCCTTCTTTCCATTCTCAGCTTCCCCCACAATGTGACACTCTGGCAGCCATTCGGTCATGAATTTACGCATTGCCATTCGTTCAATTTTTTCATCATCTACAATCAGCACGTTCAGCATGCCGATCCCTCCTTTATTGGAATCGCCAATTGAATGGTGGTGCCTTCATTTGGCTTTGAAACAATTTGAAGAGCATCCTGTATCCCATAAAACAAACGCAATCTCGACATCACATTTCGAAGGCCTATCCCTGTCGAGTGGCCTTTACTCAATGGGTTCGGATCATCTTCTTCCTTTGGCGATAGCAATCTCCTTTTCTCTTTTTCATTAATTCCAGCCCCATTGTCCTGAATCCGAATGATGACAAAGCCATTCTCTTGATAGATGGATAGCTCAACAAGCCCGCCCTCCTCCTTTGGTTCTACCCCATGAATAAAAGCATTTTCGACAAGCGGCTGTAAGGTGAGACTTGGAATGTGAACAGATAGACACGACTCATCTATCGTCGTTTTGCATGTAATACGATCGGCAAATCTCGTTTCTTGTATATGAAAATATTCTTTGACCACTTTCACCTCTTGTTCTAATGTGACCGATGTGCTGAGAGCTGAGAGCGAATACCGCATGAGCGTGGAAACCGATTGAATCAACCTCGATGTCGCATCTGCTGATTCTAAGTAGGCCATACGCGATACGATGTTTAATGTATTAAATAAAAAGTGTGGATTCATTTGGTTTTGCAGCGTTTTCAGCTTCATTTCCTTGATTTTTTGATCTAAGGCGGCCTTTTGTTTGATTTCTTCAATCATCATTTTCATCTCTTGCCGCATTCGTTGAAAAGCCTCATTCAACACCGATATTTCATCCCTTGTGGCAACATGCAAACTCGCTCCATCAAAATTCCCTTCTGATACTTCTTTGGCACTCCGAGACAGGTGAACGATTGGCCTTGATATCCCCCCAGCAATCATGTATGCCATCCATAATGCGATCCCAATCGATATCGTAAATAGACATAGGGTAAAGAGCGCGTATGTCTGATGTCTTTTTTGAAGGGATTGATAGAGTACTTGATACTCAGACAATTCATCATCTAGAAGTGTCATCGTTTGCTCTTGTATATAAGAGGAGACTGTTCTCACTTCCTTAACACTTTCAGCATATTCTTTGATTTTCCCTTCTTTTACATGTGTCATGGTCGCATCACTCTCATTCATGACGTCCGCATCATATATTGATATTTTTCAATAGAGGGAATGGCGGCATGAAGCCCTGCATCTTTGAGCAGTGCCTGATCATAGGATGTCATTTTCTGTTTTGATTCAAGATATTCTTTAGCAAACTGCCGATCCTTTTCAATAGCATAGGCATTGACCTTTTCATACATCGTTTTGGCCTCTGTCGATATATCATTAAGCAGGAGAAAAGAACGAAAGCTCTTGCTATATTCTGAGGTTAATGTTGAACTACTCCAATAGACAAAAAATGCCGCCACATTGCCAAGCAGCACAAGAATTAAAAACGCCAATAATAATTTACTTCGAATCCTTCTCATGGCTGAACCCCCTGCGGTCTTTCTGTTTGATTGAGAGACAGGTCCTCACGCCGCATCACACTCGTACCAGTGTGCTGAAGCGGCTCTTCTTTTTCACCTTTCTGCAAACGAACGAGCGATTCAACAGCTTGATACCCCATTTCATAAGGGTGCTGCACGACCACCGCATCGATTTTTCCTTCATCAAGCGCCTGAATCGTATCAGGCAGAGTGTCAAATGCAAGCACATAAAAATCAGCAGCTGATCGATATTGCGCTGTTGCTTGGATGATGCCTACACCATCTAATGCGCTTGTTCCATAAAATGCAGTGAGCTTTGCATGATCATTTAATAGTTTATACGCGGCACCGGAAGCCCCTGACTTCGTAATGGCCGATTCTTCAATTCCTGCAATATGGATGCGTTTTTCAGCAGACACAGCATCTTGAAACCCCTGAACGCGTAGCTTTTGGTGGATGACATCAAGCCGCCCCGTGACAATTCCAACATACTGTTCGCCTTTTGTATCTGCGATGAGCGCCTGTCCAGCGATAAACCCTGAATAATAATTATCCGTTCCTACATACACTTGACGCTTGCTCCCCTCTGCATCCGTATCGACCGTGACGATGTCGATGCCTTTTTCCCTTGCTTTTTGAAAGAGCGGTTTGTATTTCTTTGCATCAAGTCCCTGCGTCATAATGCCATCTACATGCCCAGCAATCGCCATATCAATGGTTTTAAGATGATCATCTAAATCAGCCTGCTTTGGACCCAGATATTCGAGATACACACGATGAACTGCCGCCGCATCAGCAGCTCCCTTTTGCACCAATTGCCAATATTCGTTATCAAGCTCCTCCGGTACTAGGACAAAGTGATATTGATATGTCGACGCCTCTTCGAAAGCGCTTTCAATTTTAAATAAATCTTGACCTAATAAACATAAAAAAATGACGGGTACCAAACAAAATATGAGAAAAGCGCCCATTCCTATTAGCTTAGATAATTTCACCACATCCTCCTCCTTCCATTGTTGCCGCATAAAAAAAGAGCTGCTTATAAAAGCATACTCTCTCGACCTCTATAATTCCTTTGTCATAAATAAACTGTTTGGATCTTCTTGATATGAACCAAAAGGCGGACAATATTGAAATCCAAAGCTTTCATATAGTCTTCTTGCTGGTTCAAAGAAAGCCATCGCGCCTGTTTCTAGGCTGACACGTGTATAGCCTCGCCGTTTTGCTTCTTGGAGAAGATGGGTCAGCATATGCTTTGCTACACCTTTTCGCATATGGAGTGCTGCCGTCCTCATCGATTTGATTTCGCCATGTTCACTTGATTGCTCCTTTATCGCTCCGCAGCCAAGAAGCTCCTCTCCATCCCACACACTCCACACCGTGACCTCTCGTTTTTTCAAATCATCTAATGGAAGGGCATGAATGCTTTCTGGCGGAGAATGCTCCTTCATCTCTTCTAAATGAGCGGCGATCAATTGCGCTATCGGTCCATCTTTTAGTTCATCTTGTTGAATGTACATTCCAATCCCTCCTTCATGATCATTGTACGTGAAGAGAGACATCTTCCCCGCTATGATGTCAGATAAACGAACAAACAACCGGCATCAATGAGCCAGTTGTTTGCGTCATATAAAGTATTCATGAAGAAAGAACAGCCTGTAATTCTTCTGTTGTACTGCTTTCAAGCTGGCTGCCGACACCTACGGCAATTGCCCCCGCTTCGAGCCACTTAGGAACATCGATTGGATGAATGCCGCCTGTTGGAATAAATTCAATCTCAGGAAATGGGCCTTGTAAGCTTTTCATATAAGACAAACCGAAGGAGCCGCTTGGAAAGAGCTTTAACAAGCCGTATCCGTTTGCTTTTGCCTGCATGATTTCACTTGGTGTCAGCACACCTGGCACATAGAGTGTATCGTGAAACGATATATGCTCCCCGATCATAGGGAGGTATCCTGGGCTGACAATAAATTGAGAGCCTGCATCAATGGCTGATTGTGCCTGTTCAAGCGTCGTAATCGTTCCCGCTCCTACAATCAGGTCTTGCTCATGCCGAAAGGATGCAATGATGCGTTCAGCATTGGGGGTGGTATACGTCACTTCAATGGCACGCACACCTTTCTTCTTTAAGCGCTGAATCATTTCAATGCCTTCTGCTTCACTATCCGCTCTGACCACTGCAATCAGTTTACAGGCTGTGAGCTGCTCTTTAACGATCAAACTTGCTGACTTTCCCATATCTCCCATCCCCCTTCATATGCTCCCGTCTGTCATACCGTTTGGCTTCGTTTAAAAATGCTTGAAGCTCCTCCCGAGTGGGCAATCCGTCCTTATCTCCTGGAGACATGACCGCAAGAGCCCCAATGGCATTACCCCTTGTAACGGATTTTTCATATGATAAGCCATCAAGTAAGCCACTAATGACACCCACTGCAAATCCATCACCAGCACCGACTGTATCAATGACATCATGAACTTGAAATCCGTTGACAACACCTTGATTTTCTGCGCTTTTAAAAAAGGCCCCTTCCGCTCCAAGCTTCATGACCACTAGCTTAACACCCTTTTGTAAATAGACATCTGCAATCTCTTCCGGCTCGTGACACCCCGTGAGCCTTTGCCCTTCTGCAAGCCCTGGAAAAAACCAATCCGCTTGGGAAGCCATTTGGTTCACCGTGTGAATCATATCTTCTTCCTCTTCCCATAGCTGAAATCTAAGGTTCGGATCAAATGAGATGGTTTTACCTTGTTCCTTCATCACTTGAAGAGCATGAAAAGAAAACGCTCTCATTTCACTAGACAGTGCAGGCGGTATGCCTGTCATATGAAGGTGTCCTGCCTGTTTGAAATAGTTGAAGGGAAAGTCGCTTGGATTCATTGTGCTCGCAGCAGAGCCTTTACGATAATACGTCACATCAGGGTCTCCATCGATCACTTTTGATTTCAGTAATATCCCGGTTTTGGACCCATCATTTGACCGGAGCACTGCATTTGTATCGACTCCTTCTTTTTGAAGCTCTTCTAAAATAAATGTGCCGAGTGAATCTGCTCCTATTTTGCTCATCCATCCAACCTCAAAGCCTAATCTCGCCAACCCGACAGCGACGTTACTCTCTGCACCAGCAAGTGCTTTTTGAAACGTATTCACTTGATGAAGTTCTCCGATTTCTCGTGCGTAAAACATCGCCATTGATTCCCCAAATGTGACCGCATCCAATGCTTTCACTCATTTCTCCCCTTTCTCGGTACCGGTTTCAAATTAGTTTAAAAAAGAGAGAGCATGCACGTATGTATACTCTTCTCTGCCTTTCGCTTATAAAGACTTCCTGACAATGATTTCTCCATCGAGCTGAATGGTTTGGGGTGCATTCTCATCCCCTTCAAGCCGCGTCTTGATTTTTTGCATGGCCGCTTTCCCCATTTCATGAGATGGCTGCGCAACCGTTGTAATCCCTGGCCCAATCAGCTTATACCATTCTGTATCATCAAACCCGGCAACACCTATCTCCTCTGGAATTCTAATCCCAAGCTCTACTAGTTCATTAATTAGCTTTAACATCAGTAGTCCATTGCCTGCTAAAATCGCCTTTTTCTGATTGTCTACTTGTAAAAAGCGACGAATCTCTTCTCGCATTTGTTCCTTTTGCTTCAAATCGATTTCCGCAATGATGGGCTTTTTATGTCGACTCATGACCGACTGCTCATATGCTTCTTTTCGTTCTTCACGAGGACTAATCCCATCTACCGGTTCAGTAAAGAAAGCGATGTGGTCGTACCCCTTTTCATACATATGATCAAGTAGACGGACCGTGATGTCACGGTTATTCGTTGTCACTGTATCGACCTTAAGCTCAGGTAATTTACGATCAACAAGGACAATCGGTACGCCATTTTTCTTAAAATCTTGCAAAATGTCATTGTTTTGACCAGTTGTATTGATGATGAGTCCTTCAATATAATGTGCATTCAGCTTCAGGAGCATTTCTCGTTCTTTTTCTGGACGATTATCTGTGTTACACACCATGATGCTGTATCCATATTCATCACAAATCTCTTCGACACCACGAAGTGTAGCCACAGAGAAGGGGTTCGTAATGTCCGCCACAGTAAAACCAATGACCTTGCTTTTTCTTACTTTCAGTCCTTGAGCGAGCTGACTCGGACGATAATGAAGCTCCTCAATGGCTTTCTTAATTTTTTTTACTTTTTCAGATGAAATTTCATTTGTTCTGCCATTGATATACCTAGATACAGTCGATTTTGAGACGCCTGCATAAGCAGCAACTTCGTTAATGGTGACTTTCGTTTGCTTTTTCTCTTTCATTCAAAAAACTCCCACGATCGATCTTTTACTTTGTTTCGAAACCGATTTCAAATAAACTTAAAAAGAGCATACCATAATTTGATGAATACCAGAAGATTTTTTTGCATGCTCATGCAAAAATACATCTGATCAAGATAAAAGAAAGCGATTTCAAATTAGTGGTTGACGCCGCTCTCTTTTTCCTCTAGAATTTTCCTTGAAACCGTTACCAAATAAATCATCAATATTTTGTTTCAGATGGAAAGGGAGGCTTATCTCAATGGAAAATCGTTATGCTGTACATCCTGAGCAGGTCAAACGCTTTACAACAGAGGAACTTCGTCGTCATTTTCATATTCCTACACTATTCGTCAACGGTGAATTGAAGCTATTTTATTCGCATGAGGATCGTGTGGTGATTGGCGGGGCAATGCCGAAAGCAGAACCGATCAAGTTGGATGCTGGAGACTTTTTACGTACGGATTATTTTCTTGAAAGACGGGAAATTGGCATCGTGAATGTCGGCGGGCAAGGAACTGTCACTATCGATGGTGAGTCTTTTGTGCTGGAGCATAAAGATTTCTTATATATTGGACTTGGACACGAAGATGTACAGTTTGCTAGTTCATCAGATCAACAGGCCAAGTTTTATCTTGTCTCAGCCACGGCTCACAGAGCGTACCCTACGCAAAAGGCAGCCATCGCTGAATTAACACCGAATCACTTAGGGGAAGCGTCATCCTCAAACGTGCGGAACCTGTATCAAGTTATTCATGCAGACGGCATCCAAAGCTGTCAGCTCATGATGGGAATCACTCAGCTTGAAACCAATAACACATGGAACACCATGCCTGCCCATATTCATGATCGGCGTATGGAAGTGTACTTATATCTTGATATAGAAGAAGAGGCACGTGTCTTTCATTTTATGGGGGAGCCATCTGAAACAAGACATCTCGTTGTCGCAAATGAGGAAGCGGTCATTTCGCCTGCATGGTCCATTCATTCAGGCTCAGGTACAGCGAATTATTCATTTATTTGGGCAATGGCGGGAGAAAACTATACGTTCAAAGATATGGACTTTGTCCCAATGGATCAGCTGAGGTAACGAGATGACGACGACATCATATGTAGCGTCCCTCTTTTCCCTCGAAGGCAAAACAGCCCTTGTAACAGGTCCTGGAACTGGCATTGGTCAAGGCATTGCCGTGGCACTTGCCCGTTCAGGGGCAGATATCATCGGCACATACCACCACACACCACTTGATGAAACAAAATCGCTTGTTGAACAGACTGGCAAATCATTTCATGCGTACCAAGTAGACTTTGCCGACCCTAAGTCCGCTCAGCAGGATGTCGCTGCCATTTTAAAGCAGCACACAATTGATATTTTAATCAATAATGCAGGCACTATTAAAAGAGAGCAAGCCGCTCACTATTCAGAGGAACATTGGCATACTGTCATGGATGTCAATATCAACAGCCTCTTTTTCCTCACTCAAAAGGTCGGACAGCAGATGCTGAAAAAAGGGCAAGGGAAAATCGTCAATATCGCCTCCCTTCTATCGTTTCAAGGCGGCGTCTTTGTCCCCGCTTATACGGCAAGTAAGCATGCTGTCGCTGGTCTAACGAAAGCTTTTGCGAACGAATGGGCGAACCAACATATTCAGGTGAATGCGATCGCACCTGGTTATATTGCCACCAATAACACTCAAGCCATTCGTGACGATGCGAATCGAAATGAAGAGATTCTCAAACGAATCCCTGCTGGGCGCTGGGGACGGCCTGAGGATCTAGCGGGGGCAGCCGTTTTCCTTAGCTCACCGGCTTCCGATTATATGAACGGCCACATTTTAGCTGTGGATGGCGGCTGGCTTGCGAGATAAACATATGGAGAGAATTCCTATTTTTAGGGATTCTTTTTTTTCTATTTGCATAATTCTTCGCCTTCCGAGTCACTCTATAAAAAACATGACATGAGGGTGAGGTATTTTGAAAAGTCGCATTGAACAAGATATACAGTCCGTCATCAAGCGTGTCAAAAGCTTTGCCGGGAAAAGTGATGATATCGTGTTCCACTCTTTTTCATTTGGTCCTTCCGCTATCTCTGCATGTCTCGTGTACGTTGAAGGACTCACAGAATTTGAGATGCTTTCCAAACAAATCATTTCACCCATGCAAAAAGAACTGGACATCACCGAAATCAATCAAGCCACACTCCCTTCCCTGTCTAAGCAGTTCTTTGGCCTTCAAAATGATGTGCTGGAAGATATGAACCTTGCCATCGAGCAGTTATATAGCGGCAGGGCTATTTTATTTGTAGATGGGGCGACGCAAGCTCTTGCACTTCATACGAACCTTTTTCAATTCAGAGAAGTAGAGGAGCCGCAATCTGAAGTACTAGTGAGAGGACCACGGATTGGGTTTATTGAGAACCTTGAAAAAAATACCGCTTTACTACGCGAGAGGGCAAACGATCCAAACCTTGTGATACAAAAAGTCAATGTGGGCACTCGTAATAAAAAGTCTGCCGCTATCGTATACGTTCGAGATATAGCAGATCCAGCACTTGTGGAAGATATTGTATCACGAATGAAAGAGATCAAGATGGATGATATCCCTGAAACCGGCTATATTGAACAGCTAATCGAGGACAGCCACCTCTCTATTTTTCCGCAGATTCAAAATACAGAACGTCCTGATCGGGTGATCGCTTCTGTGCTCGAAGGAAAAGTCTCTATTATGCTGGACGGTACACCTTTTGCCCTCATCCTTCCGATGACGCTTACAGCCTTAATGCAATCGCCGGAGGATTATTATCAAAGGTGGACAAGTGCGACTCTTTTACGTCTGCTTCGTTATATCGCTGTGCTTTTGACTATTTTTTTACCTGGTCTCTACATCGCCCTTGTCTCCTATCAACCCGGTTTATTACCGACTCAGATGGCACTCACCATCGCAGGAAGCAGGCAAAATGTTCCATTTCCTCCTGTGGTTGAAGCCATTCTCATGTCTTTTACGATTGAACTGTTGCGGGAAGCTGGACTCCGTCTTCCTAGAGCAATTGGGCAAACAATTGGACTTATTGGCGGCGTCATTATTGGACAGGCGGCTGTACAAGCAAATATCGTCAGTGCCTTAATGGTCATTATTGTTTCACTCACCGCATTGGCTGATTTCACAGCGCCATCATATGATTTTAGTTTCCCGTTACGAATCCTTCGGTTTATGGCGATTTTCAGCTCAGCTATTTTGGGTTTGTACGGCTTAATCATGTGTTATTTATTCGTGCTTTGTCACCTCATGCAATTAAAGACCTTTGGTTTTGATTATTTTACACCTATTTTGTCTTCACCATATTCAGATTTAAAGGATACGTACGTACGTTCGTTTGCCTGTTGGACTATTTAAATCTAGACCGAAAACAGCGAAGACGAAAAATCTCAAAAGACAAGGAGAGTAAACAATGTACAGAGCTGATAAGCTATCATTGTTACAAGTCACCATTCTGTGCAGTTCTACAATGATAGGCGCTGGAATTTTAACCATTCCTCGCAGTTCTGCCAATTCAGGATTCCCTGACGGCTGGATCATTGTATTAATACAGGGAGTCATCTTTGCTTTCATTGCTTTTTTGATAGGGTGGATTGCAGAAAAGAACGCACCTGATACGATCTTTGATTCTAATACAAAAGGTGCAGGTGCCTTCTTCGGCACGATCTTTAATTTAATCATGATTGCTTATTTACTAGCCATTGTTGGTTTTGAGGCGCGTGTACTCGGCGAATTTGTTCAGTTTTTCCTCCTTCAATCGACCCCTATGACCGTGATTGTAATGCTCTTTCTACTTGTAGCGATTTATCATTTGAAAAGCGGTATCTTTCCAGTGGTGAAGATCGTGACGTATGTTTACCCATTTACAATGCTTATTTATATCGGGCTGATGCTGTTTAGCATGAGAATATTTGATTTTGATTATTTGCGGCCTGTGATGGCACTCGAATTGAAAGATTTTGGTAAGCTTTTCTCTCAAACCTTCATTCAATTTACAGGCTTTGAGATCATTTTGATTGTTGTGCCACTGATCTACAAAGACAAATGGTCAAAAGCAAAATGGGCCGCAGCTATTGGTGTAGGGATTACCTCACTTGTGTACTCCCTCACGCTCTTTGTTGTGATTGGCTCCATGACCGTTGGAGAAACGATGTTACTCACATGGCCGACCGTCTCACTCATTCAAACGCTAGAACTTGAAGGGGTGTTCATTGAACGCTTTGATATTTTCTTACTGACGCTCTGGACATGCCAGCAGTTTATTTGTATGCTCGGCTTTTTCCAGTTTGCTATTAAAGGCTGTCACACCGTCTTTAAGACGACAAACTTAACGAGACTGCTATGGCTATTGTTTTTGGTGACCTCTGCGTTATCTCTTTTTCCGAAAAATATTAATGAAGTCTTTTACTTTTCCAATTTACTCGGCTACTCTATGTTCGCCATATTAGCCATTCCTTTTACCACTTTCCTGCTGCTGATCATACGTAAAAAATGGGGGGGACGTTCTGCATGAGACGAAGGCGTTTATTTTTATTCTGCTTGTCCTGTCTTTGTTTTCTTCTAACAGCAGGGTGCTGGGATATAAAGGACATTGAGACATTAACGTTTGTACGCGGCGTTGGCATCGATGAAACAGATGATCAAGGTGTGAAGCTCACCTACCAAAACCTTGTGCCAAATATGGCCGGATCACAAGAAGCCACTTCAACCGGCTATGTCAATGTCGTTTCGAAGGGGGAAAATATGCTTGAGGCTGTCAGTCGTGTCGCCTTGAAGGGCCAGCCGATCTACAGTGATCATCTCAAAATCTTTTTGTTCGGCAAGAATCAGGCAGAGCATCACGATATTCAAGGTACACTCAATCACTTTATACGAGATGATGAGGTTCGAAGAAGCAGCTATCTCTTAGTGACACGGGATAATGCTTCAAAGGTAATCAATCAAAAATTAAATTCGCAGCAAAAGGTACCAGTTGAGCACATCTTTGAAACCTCAAAAAACAGGGATTATAACGGAAAAATTTTACTTCCAACACGTATTGGGAGAGCGTCCGATTACTTTCAGATGGGCGTTAGCTTTCTTGTTCAAAGTGTGGATGCCATTAACGACGAGCTCATCTATAATGGAGCAGGTATCATTCATGGAAAAACACGAAAACTCATAGGGTTTATTTCAGCAAATGATGTTCAAGCTTTAAATTGGATGATGAATCATATCTCCGGTGGCGTAGTTCCTGCAACCTACAAAGGCTTTCCCATTACGTATGAAATCAAGAAAGCCACTTCCAAGGTCGAACCTTATCTAAAAGATGGTAAGATTTCCTTTAAAGTCAGTGTAAAAACAAATGGTAAACTATCTGAAGATCAATATCCCTCTGAAAACTCATTCGATGAACAGTACATCAAGCGTTTTGAGCGCATTTTTTCCAAAAAAATCAAGGAGCGGATTCACAAAGCCGTCCGCCACATGCAGACCGAAGTGGGTGTTGATCCGATCTTTTTAAGTCGTCAGGTGCGCATCAAGTATCCTGACTTTTGGAAGAAGCATCGTGACGAATGGGACACGCTATTAGAAGCGGATATCCAATATGATGTAAATGTCAGCATTTTGAACTTCGGTGCAGAAGGCGGATCGAAAAGCTTTAAATGGTAACAGCAAAAAGGCGGTTATCCTGAGGAGGCACCGCCTTTTGTACGTGCCACAATCAGAAGCTGATATAGTGTCACTTGATCAGATAAAGCTTTTGTTTGAAAGCCAAGTGACTCTCCTACTCTCGCCACTTCGTCAAAAAACAATTGGACGTTTTGATCAATCGGTACATTGATTTGTTGTTCTATCACTCGGTCAAACAAATGGTCTGGAAATAGTGCACGCATCGTTTTTGGTGTGAAGAATCTCATATGCGTTCGATCTAAAATCCCTACCTCTTGATACGTAAAATCCCCTGTCATTAATGGAAGGAGCACCTCCGCATGCATCATGTTAGGCAAGCAGCAAATGATGACGCCACCTGGCTTTAAAGACTTGTGCGCTCGTGTAATGATTTGCCATGGATCTGACACATGCTCTAAGACATCAGAAAATATGACCGCATCAAAAAAGGCTTCCTTCTCTGACCATGGGTACTCATCTACATTCACTTCTTTGACTTCTTTGTAATATGCCTTTGCAATCGTCGCTTTTAGTGAATCGGACTCTACCCCGTACATGTCAACAGCTTGCCGATTGATGAGTTCAAGCCCTGTTGCCCCTGCGCCGCAGCCAACATCCAGCACACATGCGGCCTCTTGAGGCAGCAGTGCCGCAAAGTATGGATGAGGGGTCATGAGGTTTAAATCTATGCCCCATTTATCTAAAAAACGAAGCCTGTTCTCTGCAAAAAATGTAGAGATATTCGTTTCTTGATTCGCATGGAAGGTTGCATGACCGTGATGATGCACAAATGAATCATGGACGATTTGCAACTGATACCCTTTCAGCAATGAACGCAAACAAAGATCATCATCCTCAAATGACCCATACACAAACCGCTCATCAAATAACCCGATTTCCTCGATCAGCTCTCTTTTCACCAGCAGACAAAAACCAACAAGTCTGTGCACATACGTCCTCTGACCTTTTCTCGCAGCTGTATAATCCTTAGCAAAGGCAGGAAGCTCCCTCACATCTGTATACGACGGCTGAACCATTTGAGGACCACTCACATAATTGGAGACAGGTCCCACCATTCCAATACGTTCTGATGCAAATAATGCCTCTCTTAATGGAGAAAGCCAGTTTTCAGTTACCATCGTGTCATTATTTAAAAAGAGAACACTGTCTCCTGTCGCTTTTTTTGCTCCTTGATTACAGCCCTTTGCAAAGCCTTGATTTTCTTCGTTTTCAATAAAAATGACATCTTCTAGCTCTCGCACATATGCCTTCGTACCATCTGTTGAGGCATTATCTACGATGATGAGTTCATATTGGTCACTTCGGGTATGCTGTTTGATGCTGTCGATACATTTTTTGGTTAAATGCAGTTCGTTGTACGTCAGCATGACAATGCTCGTTTTTCCTTTCATCTCATTTCCACCTTTCGTCCGCCTGTTCCATATGTATGTCATATCCAGCACGTTCAGAAGATGAGAGATTGTCCTATCTTAATTAAACGTTTGTTTGACAACGGAAAACCAGCTACATACGGCAGCTGGTTCTTTTTTTATACCGTTTCTCCTTCATCATTTACAACGGCACGGCTTCTCTTTTTTAAATCTTCTTCAATTTCTTCAAGACTTTTCCCTTTCGTTTCGGTCACTAAATATTTCACAAATAAGAAGGCCGCTACGCCGATGACCGCATAAATGAGGAAGAGACAACTAATGCCAATAGCGCTTAATAAAGCTGGGAACGTCAGCGAAATAATCAAATTCCCTGTATGAAGAAGGAACGTAGATACACCTGTACCGATTCCACGGACATGTACTGGGAACAGCTCTGGAAGCATCACCCATACGACCGGACCCCAGCTGACAGCAAAGATCACAATGAATAGCCCTAAACAAATAATCGTTGTCCATCCTGCGGCTGTTGATCCCTCGAAAAATCGATTCACCACTGACAGAACAATTAAACTGAGGACCATGCCAGCATTCCCAAATAGCAGTAATGCTTTACGCCCAACACGGTCAATGATTTTGATCGCTACTAACGTCATGATGACATTCACCGCGCCAATTCCCACAGTTCCTAAGATCGCCGCTGAGTCACCAAATCCAACGCTTGTGAATGTTTTTGGTGCATAGTAAATAATCGTATTTGTACCGATAAACTGCTGTAAAAAAGCTAAACCTATTCCAGCAATCAAAGCTGGGCGTACCCATGGCTCAAATAATTCCTTGAGACCGCCCTTTTCTTCACTTTCCGCCTTTTGAATATCTAAAATTTCTTCTTCGACTTCTTGCTTACTCTGTCTGAGTTTTGACAATATCGCTTTCGCCCGTTCAGCCTGTCCATGGACAAACAGCCAGCGAGGACTTTCTGGCATAAACAAAATACCTATTAGAAGAAGAACAGAAGGAACGACTGCAATCCCAAGCATCACGCGCCATGCCTCTGCATCCGCTAAAGCGTAGTTCACAATATAGGCTAGAAGAATACCAAATGTGATCATGAGCTGGTTTAAAGAGGACAATGCCCCCCTTGATTCCTTTGGAGCAAGTTCAGATAGATATAATGGAACAATCGTCGTCGAGCAACCTACAGCAAGCCCGAGTACGATTCGAAATAAGACCATCACTTCCGTATTTGGGGCAAGGGCTGTTCCAAAACCGCCGATAATAAACAAAATAGCTGCCGCAATGATCGCTTTCTTCCGCCCAAATTGGTCTGTCAGCTTTCCAGAAAGAGAGGAACCGAGCATAGCCCCGATTAAAATGGAGCTGACGACAAGCCCCTCTGTAAAAGCATTTAATCCTAAATCCTCTTTCATAAATAAGATGGCGCCAGAGATGACACCTGTATCATAACCATATAAGGCGCCGCCAAGTGCGCCAAAGAAATAAAGCCATCCATTCCGCTTTTTCATCATCATAACCCCACTTTTGTCTATGTTTACTGAATGTTTCTCTATGAAAAATCATTTTCCTCACTTCCTTTCATTTCAAACATTCCGATGTTTTATGACAAATATATTTCATTTTCGTATCATTGAAACTTTTTACAATAAGGAAACGTCAATTAAGCGTTGATGAAAAAAAGTCGCACTATATACCGTTATAAGGTATATTTGTTTTAGTTTGTAATCATGAGAAGAATATCTTTACTATAAAAATCATTGCGAGGTTTAAAATATATGGATCAATCACGAAGCAGACGCAAAGGGAAAAAGCGTTTAAAACCATGGGTGAAAGTCACTCTTTTTGTATTTGGTATTCTTTTATTAACAACCGCTTCTGTCACAGGCTATGCCTACTATAAAGTGACAACCGCTGCGAAAAAAGCACAAGTATCTCTAGATCGAGGCGCACAATCTGTCAAACGGATCGAAGCATTTGATCCTGGGAAAGACAGCTTCTCTGTCTTGCTGCTTGGAATCGACAGCAGACCCGGTGAAACCGTTAAACAGGCACGAAGCGATGCAATGGTCTTGGCGACGGTGAACCGCACAAATAAAACCGTTAAATTATTAAGCATTCCAAGGGACTCATATGTAAATATTCCAGGTCATGGTTATGACAAAATTGCACATGCACACGCATTTGGCGATGCAGATTTAACGGTGAGTACAGTTGAGAACTTATTAGATATTCCGGTCGATTTTGTCATTGAAAGTAATTTCAAAGCATTTAAGGAGATCGTGAACGAATTAAACGGTGTTTCTATTAACATTAAGGATGAATATCTTGTCAAACAGATTCAAAAAGATACAAAAGGCAAAGTTGTGCTTCAAACAGGAACTCATACGCTAGATGGTGATCAAGCTCTCGCATATGTGAGAACGCGAAAAGCAGATAGTGACTTAATGCGTGGACAGCGGCAAATGGAAGTATTAAAAGCCATTTTTGATAAATCAAAATCATTAACATCCATTCCATCATATGACAATATCATTGACACGCTCGGTGATAATGTCTCAACCAACCTTTCAATGAAAGAATTAATCGGGCTCTTCCCGCTTCTGACTTCGTTGAAATCTGTTGATACCATTCAGCTAAAAGGAACTGACTACCAGCCAAACAGCGTTTATTATTTCCAATTGGATCAAAATCAACTAAATGAAGTAAAGGCTGAATTGAAGAAGCAGCTTGAATTATCATAAGCAGAAAGCGTCCATTCAGGGCGCTTTTTTTCATATCATCATTGATCATTTGGACATTTTTGTTTAGCCTTGATAAGAGAGGAATCAAATATCCTCACTTTTTCATGAGAATGAAGGAAATCGTACATACTTTTAAGAGGCTATTGCATGAATGAAGGAGGATGAAGACAGCTATGAAAAAAATGATTGCCATTGATTTAGACGGCACACTTTTAAATACAAAAAGTGAAATTTCTGCTCAAAACCGGCAGGCATTGATTCGCGCAAAGGAAGCTGGATATATTGTCACAATTTGTACAGGGCGGGCCACTTTTGACGTGAAGGACCTTCTTGGTGATTTGGACATTCCAATTATTGCAGCAAACGGAGGTACAGTGCATACCGAAGGATATCAGCTTTTCAGCAGAATCACGCTTGATCAAGAAGCTGGGAAGCGCGCGGCAAAAGCATTAGTGGAACGGAACATTTACTTCGAGGTATATACTGACGATGCCCTCCTCTCCCCATTTGATGGAAAAGAGAAATTGAAAGCAGAGTTTGATGTGGTCAAAAGCGCAAATCCAAATGAGGATGTAGCTGATTTATGGGAAGGGGCAATGACTCAATTTAAACAATTTGGCATCAAACCAGTGGATGATATCCGCCAGATTTTTGAGTCGAATGAAGCGACATATAAATTGCTCTGCTTCTCATTTGATATGAACAAGTTACAGGAAGCACGAGACCTTCTTGCGGAAATGCCTGAGCTATCATTGACCTCATCTGGAAAACATATTATTGAGGTACTACCGAAAGAGTCAGGGAAAGGACATGCTCTCAAAAAGCTTGCAGCCCATTATGGCGTAGACCGCTCCCATATTTATGCGATTGGTGACAGCCCAAATGATCTATCCATGTTTGAGGAAGCCGGTCACCGAATTGCGATGGGAAATGCAGTGGATGCTATTAAAGACAAGAGCACCTACATCACAAAAGGCAATCATGAGGATGGCGTCGCCTATTTTATTGATCTGCTTTTACAAAACCAATTCCATGAAAAAAAGACGCTTGTCTGATAGCGCCTAGAGAAGCCCAGAAGTCCGATATGAGCGTCGTTGATCGGGCTTTTACTTTATTTTATTCTAACAGCCGTCTCATATTTATCCTTCCAGTATGTGCTTGTTTTCATATTGGTAATGACAACACCATTTGAGACAGTCACATGAATGACTTGATTCGATCCTGCATAAATGGCGGGCACCAATGAGGTTCCATTGAAGAAGACAAGATCTCCTAGCTTAAGCTCCGAACGTTTCACAGGCGTACCTGCCTTGACTTGTCCTGACGCATAGCGCGGCAGTTGAATGCCAAGCACTTCTTGATACACGTATTGTGTGAATCCTGCTGTATCAAACCCTGACTCCGGTTTCGTTCCGCCTTTCACATAAGGGACTTCCCCAATATACGTAGCCGCTTTTGATACAACTGGGTCTTCTTTCGCTAGTTTCAGCTTAGTTAACCGTTTCGCACCTGTCCATTTCTCTCGCCAATAGGATTCAGACAAATAAGAGATCGTCACACTTTCTGAACGGCTCGCATGAATAAAACGGCCGCCCTCAATATACATTCCTACATGAGAAATGCCTTTTTTATACGTGTTGCTAAAAAAGACAAAATCCCCGGGACGAATATCGTCTAGTGTCACTTTTTCGCCGACCATCCATTGCTGTTCAGCACTTCTAGGTAAATAAATGCCTAGTGATTTTTCAAATAAGTATTGCAAAAAGCCTGAACAATCAAAGCCAACCTTTGGATCCGCTGCACCAAATACATAAGGAATACCT
Organism: Bacillus pumilus; assembly: GCF_002744245.1. Lineage (GTDB taxonomy): Bacteria > Bacillota > Bacilli > Bacillales > Bacillaceae > Bacillus > Bacillus pumilus_M. Next base: position 47,647 of record NZ_NKHG01000112.1, read on the forward strand.
AGATATTTCATCGCATCTTTCACAAGGCGGTCATCAGAGGTTTTCTGAGAGACAGGCAGTCTTTTGACTGCATAATACCGATCTGTCCAATATTTGCTTTTGCTGACATCTGTTTTCACCACACCTTTGCTGAGCGTAATGTGGATTACCTGATGGTTTCCAGCATACAAAGCCACATGTGTCGGGATATCTTTTGTTTCATCGAGGCTGCGGAAATACACAAGGTCTCCAGGTTTTGCTTTTTCCCATGATACCTTCTTTCCAATCTGATATTGGTCGATCACCTTCCGCGGCAAATCAAATGATCCTGATGTCTTGAATACATATTGAATAAACCCAGATGCATCAAAGCCCGTTTTCGGAACCGTTCCTCCTTTATGATAGGGTGTTCCAATAAGCGTTTCAGCTTGCTCCAATGGAGACTTTGTTTTTGCAGACACCTCTGCTTGGGACATGAACATCAGCCCTAAGAGCGCACATCCTCCCATCAGCATTCCTTTCCATTTCATGATCTTTTCCCTCCTTTCTTCTATAGCTTCGACATCGTACCTTTCATTTCACACCTTTTTTCGATAAAAAGGAGCACGCAGGGCGTGCTCCTTTCACCATGACTTGATTATTTACTCGCTTCCGCTTTCGACTGCTTTTGCTGTTCGATCTTCTGCATTTCAACGGAGATCTTTTGTTTTTCATGATCTGTGAGGCTGTCACTAAATTTAAAAGCAGACATAAAGACAAATACTAAAATTAAAGCAACAAACGGCCAGCTTGCTTTTAGGAATTTCATTTGTTATCCTTCCCTTCGTTTTCTTTTAATGTTTGAACTTTATCAGCATGATTCACTTCAAAGAAAATGTGTCCGTCTTTTTCTTTCCACTTCGCATTGGTGCCATTGGTCAGCTGACGGATGATGGATTTTGATTCAAGAGATCCAGCCTTTACTGGAGCAGGTGTTGCTTCTTTGATATACATTGGAACCACTTCAAATGTCGCTTTTCCATCTTTATTTAGATGATACTGAACAAGCGCAGAATCACGTGTTCTTGACCAGCCTTGGTCAAAAATAAAGTTACCCAAGCTATAGAAGATCGCCGTTCCTTTGTAGACTTCCATCGGCTCAAGGACGTGCGGGTGTGCACCGATGATAATATCAGCACCAGCCTTCGACATTGCCCTTGCCAATTCTCTTTGTCTATCATTTACTCCATTGTTGTACTCCTGTCCCCAGTGAGCATGAACAACGACGATATCTGCCTTGTCAGCAGCTTGCGAAATCATCGGAATAAAGATAGATGGATCAGCTGGCAGAATACCTGCTTTGCGATTCGTTGCTTTGAAATCTTTCCCATAGACATCTGTAAAACCAAGTGTAGCGATTTTGACACCGTTCACTTCTTTGTACGAAATGTTCTGCTTCGCATCTTGGAGATTACGCCCTGCTCCTGTATAACCCACATCAGCTTTTTCAAAGGCATTGATCGTATTGTTCAATCCTTTTTCACCATAGTCTGCCGCATGGTTATTCGCAAAGTTTAGTACAGAGAAATTCAAATCTTTCAACGTTTGAACAGACTCTTCATCTGTTTTTAAATGAATATTCTTTTGCACCGCCTGTTCCTTACCTGATGCAACTGGATGCTCAAAGTTACCTGTTACATAATCTGATACATCGAAATATGGCTTCGCATAGCGAAAGAGATGCGATTTTCCATAGCGGTCTGTCACTTTCTCTACATTTCTTCCAAACATAATGTCGCCGACAAATGAAGCGGTCAGGATGTTTTCTGGATTCTTTTCTACAGCAGGCACTTGTGCTTTCCCGATAAATGTAAATAGAAATGTACATGCAATGACGATCGGTAAAGCAATCAGTACATGTTTATTCGTCTTTTTCTTTTGATTCTTTGTGATTTTCAGCAGCTTTTCCTGAAAGCTCAATTTTTTATTCATCATTGGACACACCTTATCTTAAAATAGATAGTAAACATACATGATGGCAAATGTTGCACCACTTAGAAGTAACGTGCTTCCAAGGGTAATTGTAAGACCTTGTTTTTGAATCGTATTCGCTATCAATCCAGGTACGATGATCCCGATTCCGCGGAATTCTGCTATTTCAAATGGGACCACTGGATAAAAGAAATCAAATATGAGCTTTAAGGCAATCCCTGTAATGAGCATTGCAGCAAACTTTCTACGCCCGTATAAAATCATAAATTTCGATAAACCAAAGCGAACGATCACATACGTAAGCAAGCTGACAGATAAGACGACTAAAATGAAGACTGGCTGGTTAAATACAAGCGCTAGATAACCTGGGACAACCAATCCAGCTGGTACAATTCCTGTTTTTTCTGCAAAGATTAAACTTAGTAGAACACCTAAAATTAACGAGATATAAAGATCTGATCCGAACATTTTCTATATTTCCTCCTAGCTGACAAGCTGCTTAATTTTGTATTCTTGAATTTTTTCGATTAAAGGTTCGGCGGCACCATGAATATTCCCGACTCCATAAACCACTCGATTATGAAGCTTTTTCTCAAGCATGTTCATAATTTGTTCTGTAGATTGATATTCAAGGTTGTGTAGGTGGTCAGCCGGAATTTTCCCTTCCTCAAATGCCTTCACAATTGGATCAGTCGTTTCACCAATTAAGACAAGGTCACTTGCTTCAATATAAGGAAGAACATCCTCCGCAAACTGGATCGTTCTATCTACACGATCCGCACGGCAGTTCATGATAATAATCGGTTCATCTGTTGGATATCCAATTTCCTTCACACGCTTCCAAATGTTCAATGTAGATGCTGCGTCATTTGCCGCAAATCCATTTACAAAGTGTCCAGGTGTTTTTGCGTCCATTAATGGAAGAATTCTCATCGCTCCTGGATCAGGCGGCGCATTTAACATTCCTCTGAATGCCGTATCTTCATCAATCCCTAATGCTTGAGCGACACCAAGGGCAAGCGATGCATTATCTGGGAAAACCATGTATTCAAATTTCCTCAAATACTCATCAGTAATCTTGGAATTATCTGCAACAATGACTTCAGTGTTGCGTTTTTTCGCAATCTCTTTAAAGAAATCCGTATATTCACTATCCGTAATAACCAAGTGTCCATTGTAAGGAATTGTGGCAGTAAAGGCTTCTGCTATTTCATCAAGAGTCGGCCCCATCACATCCATATGATCTTCAAGAACGTTTACGATCACGCCAATATTCGCTTGAAGCAGCTCTTCCTGAAAGATAATTTGGTAATCTGGATTGACCGCCATACATTCGCTGACGATGGCATTTGCTCCTCTTTCAACTGTTTCTCTCATAACTTCCTTCTGCTCTCCGATATTCGGTCCTTGCGGTTTCCTTTTAATCGGTTTCTCTTCTGGCGTATCCCAATAAATCATTCTTGCATCCGTTCCTGTTGTTTTGCCGACAGTTTTATAACCTGCCTCCATTAAAATACCGGTTGTCAATCTTGTAACGGTGGACTTTCCGCGAATACCATTAATATTAACGCGCACCGGCAGGGCATCGATATTTTTCTGATGACGCTTCTTTTCAATAAAGCCAATCCCTAACATGATGACACAGGCTATAACGATTAACCACATCGCTATCTACATCTCCTTTTTTTATGAGTGTGATATGTAAATTCAATCAACAGTATATCTGTTCAGCATAAAATCACAATCGGTATTATGTAACATAATCTTTCACTTTCCCATATGCCAAATTCCTCTAATCAGAAGGTGAATTTACCTAGTTTTCTCTCAAATGAAAAGGACAAAAGGAGGACAAAATTCAGCCTGAGTTTCTGTCTCACACAAGAGAAAGCGCTATTATGAATCATTGAAAAATCTTTTGTCCTTTTCTCCCTAAATTTTTTGACAATTATTAAGATGTATTTTGAATCAATGTTTTAAAGCCCTTTTAATTCTATAAAATCAGTCATATCAGTGCTTTAAATGAATAGTGCGTGTTTTGGAATGTTTTTGTTTTTTGAATGAACAGGTTAGAAAGTCATCCTCATTGATCAGAACGCTACATGTTGACCCATGACAAAGGTCACCTCTAGAAAAATCAAGTGATATGCTTATTTTCAGGTCACGAAAAATTGGGATAAGATGTAAAAATTTGATCATTTCGTTACATTTTATCTTTACATTTTTCACTCCTTATGACCTAAAAAATGAAACATTATTCATTTGTTTTTATCAAGATTCATCATTTCTTAACATTTTTAATATGATTTTAGTTGAAACTTGTCGGCTCATGTCATGCTTTCCCTAAAGGTGACGCATAAAATCAGCTTCTCCGCTTACACTATGGTTAAAAAATCTGTGAGAGGAGGCTAAAGATGCCAAACACCAATGAGCAAACACGCTTGCACTTTTTATCAGGCAGCTTTGAGGAGAAAATTCGAATTCTGAAAAAGATATTTCAGCAAAGTGGCGATTTTCAATACAGAGAGTTAATGGTGAATGAAACAAAATCTGCGCTGTTTTTTATTAAAACAAGAGTTGATGAAGGTAAATTAAACGACTTCATTATTGGCAACTTGTTAGGCCCTCCTGGAAAGCAGGATTATACAAAGTCTCTGAGTACACTCGAAACAGGAGACTTGATGCTGATTACTGACAGTATTATTGCAGGAAGCATTGCCTTCCTTGATGAAAATTCATCTCAGCTTAAATTATTTGCGGTTGGGCAGCCGCCGCTGCGATCTGTTTCTGAACCTTCTTCTGAAAGTACTATTGCGGGTGCACATGATGGATTTGTCGAAAGTTTAGATACAAATTTATATTTGCTGCGTTCACACTTAAATGATCGAAAGCTCGCGATCCAGTATCATAAGGTCGGTACAAAATCGGAAACAAAGGTTGCGACGATTTATATTTCTGATATCGCCAATCAAGAAAAGGTAGAAGAGGTAAACAGACGGATTTCTTCTATTGAAGTAGACACGCTGCTAAGCCCTGGCTCAATCGTAGAGGCCATTGAGGATGATTCGTTTTCTATTTTTCCACAGATCATTGATACAGAGCGACCTGACAAGGTGAGATCTGCAATTCTTGAAGGAAGGATTGTGGTGCTGATGGATGGCAGTCCAATGGCCATCATACTGCCCATCACTTTCTTTAGTTTCTTTCAATCACCAGATGATTATAACAGTCGATGGATTCCGGCTACGTTTATTAGAATGCTTCGCTACCTTGCCTGTATCATCGCTGTCATATTGCCATCTTTTTATATAGCTATCATTGGCTTTCATTATGAGGTTGTCCCAGATGAATTGGTCATTACAATGAAAAATTCAATTATCGGTATCCCCTTCCCTCCTTTGATAGAAGCAATGCTGATGGAGATCACCATTGAACTCATACGCGAGGCCGGGATACGTCTGCCAAAACCAATTGGTCAGACGATTGGAATTGTAGGCGGTTTGGTCATTGGAGATGCTGTTGTAAAAGCAGGACTCATTTCGAATGTCCTAGTTATTGTGGTTGCAGTGACAGCCGTCGCTTCTTTTGTCCTCCCATCCTTTGAAATGACGTCATCCATTCGAATGCTGCGTTTCCCGCTCATGTTCATGGCATCGATGTTCGGTTTTATCGGTATTTCATTTGGACTGTCTATTGTCCTCATGAATTTATGCCGCTTGGAATCGCTAGGAGTACCTTACTTATCACCAGTTGCTCCATTTAACTGGCAGGACTTAAAAGACACGATCATTCGATTACCGATGTGGATGTACAAAATGCGCCCTGTTTATTTAAATCCGCAAAAGAAAAGACAAGTCGAAAATTTGAGAGGGTGGAAAAAGAAAAATGAAAAATAAAATATCTCCACCTCAAGCTGCTTTTTTCATCATTCAATCTCAAATTGGTGTTGGTATTTTAGCACTCCCCCATTTGCTCATGAAAGACATGGGTCATGATGGGTGGATGACGATTATTCTAGCCGGATTATTCATCCAAATCATCAATACCATTTTTATTTACATTATTCATAAATATCCTGACACATCGTTTTTCCAAACATTAATCAATGTGTTCGGAAAATGGATCGGTCGGACCTTGATCGTACTCTATACGGTATACTTCGCCTCTGTCTGCATTGTTGTTCTATCAATTTTCACAAGAATTCTTGGAATATGGGTACTGCCGCTTACGCCAAATTGGGTCATTGATTTATTACTGATGATATCCATTATCTACATTGCAAAGGAAAAAATCACAGCGATTGTCAGGTTTAACTTTATTTTGACTCCCTTTTTGCTCCTGCTGTCTCTATTGATGCTTTATGCATTAAAAGGAACGAATATCGACTACCTCAGGCCTTTTTTCCATACAGATTTTTCTCAATTTCCTATTGGATTGAAGGACGTTGTTCTGTCCATGAATGGATTCGAGATGATCCTTGTCATCTCTCCATTTATGAAGGGTACCACCAAGGAACGATATAAGGTCATGACCATTTCTAATATATGCATAACGCTTTACTACCTATTTATTACATTAATTTGTTTTATGTTTTTCAGCCCAATTGAGCTGAATGTCATTCCCAACCCTGTTCTTTATCTATTAAAGACCATTTCATTCGGTATCATTGAGAGGACAGACTTAATTTTTCTCAGCTTTTGGGTGTTTAACATTCTTGCCACCCTCAGCAATTATCTCTACTTTTGTGCAAATGGCGTATCCAGCATTTTGAAGAAAAAAGAGCATAAAAAATATGTCTATTATTTTGCCATTTTGATCTATGTCGCTAGCTGTTTTCTTGCAGAAGATAATTTTAGAATTCAGCGCTTTAACGAATTTACGACTTTTTCTCAATATTCAGTTATTTACACGCTTCCGATCATGATGGCCATAATCATCTTGATCAAACATCGCAAAGGGAAGGTGAAATCACATGCGTCATAAGTACATACTGACGCTGCTTATGTGTATTTCCCTTATATTCATGCCTGGCTGCTGGGATCAGAACTTGTTAAAAAACATCTCTCTTGTCTTAACTTCAGCTATCGATCAAGGAGAAGATGACAATGCGAAATTCTCAATTACCTATCGAAAGGTGCAGCAGTCTCAAAGCATGGAGCAAGGAGATACAGGCAGCTATTCAACCACTGTTCTTACAACTGAAGCACCGACTTTAAGAAAGGCAAGGACCAACTTTAGCCGGATTGTCGACCAAAAAATTGATATGTCAAAAATGCGGGTCATGCTAATCAGCGATGAATTTGCTCAAAATCCCCTTCTTCCCCATTTAGATATGTTTTATCGAGATCCCAAAAGCCCTTTACTCGCAAACCTTGCTGTGGTTCAAGGGGGAAACTGTGTGGAATTGATCAACCAGCTGCTCAAGGAAAAGCTTATTGTGAGCGATTATTTAAACAACTTAATCACTACCGCATCACAGTCCTCCCTAGTAGCACCTAAAAACATTCAAAATATCCGGTCCAAAATGCTGCAAACGGGAGAGGATTTCACACTGCCGTTACTTCACTTCGATCAATCAAAGCAGTTAATTAGTGTAAAAGGTGTAGCCCTATTTGATAATCAAAAAAAGAAAGGTGAATTGTACGGTCAAGATGCGATTCTGCTCACCGTGATGGACGGGAAAATGGGGAGCTATGCAACCTTCACAAAAAAGGTTAGAAGTGACATGAAATCTAAAGAAAGCAATTATATTACCATTCAAGTGACAGGTGCTAAGAGAGATATCAAGATTGTGAATCCTGATCATCGAGATTTAACATTTTCTCTCAATTGTGAATTCTCGACCTCTGTACTTGAGTACCCGAAAGATGACCTAGATACAGATAAGACCATTGAAATGCTCAACAAAAGGCTTTCAGCCATTTTGACAAAAGAAGCCGAAAAAGTCATTGCTGCGCTGCAAGAAGCAAATTCTGATGTCCTAAGTCTTGGCAGAGAATATCGAGTAAGACATTATGATGAGTATATGAAAATGAACTGGGTAACCGATTATCCAAAGGTGAAAATTATTCCAAAAATCAACGTGAAAATTAAAAAAACAGGTATTACTAGCTAAGAAAAGGAGGAAGTCATCTTTCTTTTCTTTTTTTATTTTTTTAAGATTGTCATTTCTATGAATTCGTGATAATCTATGTGTGTAAACGGTTACACATTAACGAAGGGAGGCACTCCATTGGCTACAATTAGAGATGTTGCAAAAGCTGCAAAAGTGTCTGTTGCCACTGTTTCACGCGTGCTCAACGATACTGGATACGTCCATACTGATACAAAAACCCGCGTGACACAAGCGATGCAGGAGCTGAACTACTTTCCCAATGAAGTGGCTAGATCCCTTTTTAAAAGAGAATCCCGATTAATCGGTTTACTCCTACCTGATATCACTAACCCCTTCTTCCCTCAGCTGGCTAGAGGCGTAGAGGATGAGATTCATGCCCATGGATTTCGGTTATTATTTGGAAACAGTGATGAAGATCGTGAAAAGGAACTGGCCTACTTACAAACCTTTAAACAAAATCAAGTGGTCGGTGTCATCGCTGTCACCAACGAACCTGAATCGGATATGTACAATGATGATGATTTACCGGTTGTGTTCTTAGATCGAACCGTTCCAAATGTACCTTCTGTGTTTGCAGATGCTGCCACCGGCGGAAAAATGGCGGCAATGGAATTGATTAGACGCGGCAGCCGGCAGGTCACACTGCTAAAAGGCCCCGCTCACCTTCAAACAGCGCGGCAAAGATTCAAAGGCGCTCTCGATATTCTTACTGAAGAAGGTGTCGACTTTCATGTGATGTCTAACGCATCTTTTTCCTTTCAGGAAGCCCGAAAAAGCGCCAAGGCCCTTTTCCAGCTGTACCCTGAAACAGATGGCATCATTGCCAGCAATGACATCGTCGCAACAGCGGTTATACACGAAGCGCTTCGAATCGGAAGAGCCATTCCAGATGAAGTCCAAATCATCGGATTTGATGATATCCCTCAAAGCGAACTGCTCTTCCCTTCTTTATCAACCATCAGGCAGCCTGCCTATGATATGGGGAAAGAAGCAGCAAAGCTTTTAATCAAAGCTATTCAGAAACAACCAATAGATCAACCAGTTATTCAAATGCCCGTCTCTTTTATTGAACGAGAGACCACGAGAAAGGTGGATTCACAATGAGTCAAATTGTTGTAGTAGGAAGCTGTTCCATGGATTTAGTCGTCACATCCAATAAACGGCCGAATGCCGGAGAGACCGTTCTAGGCGAATCATTTAAAACGGTCCCAGGCGGAAAAGGAGCCAATCAAGCAGTTGCAAGTGCAAGGCTTGGCGCAGATGTATATATGGTCGGTCGAGTCGGTGATGACGCATATGGTCAGGATATTGTAAACAATTTACAAGCTCAAGGTGTTCGTACCACATATATGAAATCGGTTACCGAAATGGAAAGTGGAACAGCTCATATCATTTTAGCTGAAGGCGATAACAGTATTGTTGTCGTCAAAGGGGCAAATAACGAAGTCACACCTGATTATGTAAAAGAGGCTCTGTCCACTATTGATGATATCGGTATGGTGCTCATCCAGCAGGAGATTCCTGAAGAAACGGTCGAAGCGGTCTGCGCCATTTGCAGTGAAAACGAGATTCCAGTGATCTTAAATCCCGCACCGGCTCGCAAAGTGACACAGCAAATATTAGATCAGGCTGCCTATATTACACCAAATGAGCACGAAGCAGCTCTTATGTTTGATCGTCTCACGATCGAAGAAGCCTTGCGTCAATACCCAAACAAATTACTGATCACAGAAGGGAAAAACGGGGTTCGATATTTTGACGGATCGAAAGAAATTTTAGTCCCAGGCTATCCTGTCAAAGCAGTCGATACAACAGGAGCTGGCGATACCTTTAACGGCGCTTTGGCTGTAGCACTGACAGAAGGCAAACCCTTATATGACGCTCTTGCCTTTGCCAATTTTGCAGCATCTATCTCTGTCACAAAGTTCGGCGCACAAGGCGCATGCCGACAAGAGAAGAATTGGAGAGAAAGAAATGAAAAAAAACGGCATCTTAAACAGTCACATCGCCAAGGTACTCGCTGACCTTGGTCATACAGATACAGTCGTCATCGCAGACTGTGGTCTGCCAATTCCAGAAGGGCCAATCAAGATCGACCTTGCATTATCAATCGGCACACCGTCCTTTCAGGAGATCGCCTCCCTTCTGCTTCAAGAAATGGCGGTTGAAAAAATCACCGTAGCAAGTGAAATCAAAGAAGCCAATAAACGAGACCATTTGTTTTTAAAGAAAGCGTTATCAAAACCGTTAGATGATGTAGATCACGAGACATTCAAGGACATGACGAAACAGGCAAAAGCAGTCATTCGAACGGGTGAAGCCACCCCATACGCAAACTGCATTCTTCATGCCGGTGTCATCTTTTAAAAGGAGGAGCCAGATATGAACATTGAGATGCATAACATTCATAAGACCTTTGGAAAAAACATCGTTCTCTCCGGGGTCTCCTTTGACCTCGTCACAGGTGAAGTCCATGCGCTTATGGGTGAAAACGGGGCTGGAAAATCAACCCTGATGAACCTGCTGACAGGCCTTTATTCATTAGATCAAGGAACGATTCAAATTGACGGAAAAGAAACCGCTTTCAAAAATCCAAAGGAAGCTGAACAGCACGGAATTGCCTTCATTCATCAGGAATTAAACATATGGCCTGATATGACCGTTTTGGAGAATCTATTCATCGGCAAAGAAATCTATACAAAGCTTGGTCTCCTAGACACAAAGAAAATGAAAGCACTTGCCCAAACGCAGCTAGACCGATTATCTGTCAATCTATCGCTTGATCAGGATGCAGGAAGCTGTTCTGTTGGGCAGAAACAGATGATCGAGATTGCGAAAGCCTTAATGACCGATGCGAAGGTCATCATCATGGATGAGCCAACTGCCGCTCTAACTGATCGTGAGATTGAAAAGCTATTCCAAGTCATTGAATCGCTCAAAAAAGAAGGCGTTTCCATCGTGTATATTTCCCACCGTATGGAAGAAATCTTTGCGATTTGTGATCGTATTACGATCATGCGTGACGGGAAAACAGTCGACACGAAAGCCATACCTGAAACGAATTTCCATGAAGTCGTCAAAAAAATGGTCGGACGAGAATTAACAGATCGTTATCCTGAGCGTACTCCTTCTAAAGGAGATGTGATCCTAGAAGTAAAACAAGCAACGAGAAAAGGACGCTTTCAGGATATCAATTTCTCAGTCAAAGCTGGAGAAATCGTCGGTGTTGCAGGCTTAATGGGAGCTGGCCGGACCGAAATGATGCGGTCACTGTTTGGCCTTGATCCTCTTGACCAAGGTGAAATCTGGGTACATGGGAAAAAGGCTGTCATTAAAAAACCAAGTGATGCCGTCAAGCTCGGTATTGGCTTCATCACAGAGGATCGCAAAGATGAAGGACTGATGTTAGATGCACCCATCCGAGAAAACATCGGTTTGCCAAACTTAGACAGCTTCTCTCCAAAGGGACTGATTGATAAGAAGAACGAACAGGATTTTGTCGATCTCCTCATAAAGAGGCTGACGATTAAAACCGCTTCCTCTGAAATCTCTGCACGAAGCCTGTCTGGTGGAAATCAGCAAAAAGTCGTCATCGCCAAATGGATTGGCATTCAGCCGAAGGTCCTCATTTTAGATGAACCGACAAGAGGTGTCGACGTCGGGGCGAAACGAGAAATCTATCAACTAATGAACGAACTGACAGATCGAGGCGTTGCGATTTTGATGGTCTCATCTGAGCTTCCAGAGGTTCTCGGGATGAGCGATCGAGTGCTTGTCATTCATGAAGGAACAATCAGCGGAGAATTAGATCAAACAGAAGCTACACAAGAACGAATCATGACATTAGCTACAGGAGGGAAGTAACATGAAACCACTTACTTCAAATGGACGATTTGACCACATCATGCAAAAACTTGGGCCATTCTTAGGACTCATCATCCTTGTCGCCATTGTTTCAATTTTAAATCCGGCCTTTTTAGAGCCATTAAACATTTTAAACTTACTAAGACAAATCTCCATTAATGCCCTCATCGCCTTTGGGATGACATTTGTTATTTTAACTGGAGGCATTGATTTGTCTGTCGGTGCGATTTTAGCGCTGTCTAGTGCTCTGACTGCTGGCTTTATCGTTTCTGGTATGGACCCGATTCTAGCCATTATCGTTGGATGTATCATCGGTGCCCTTCTTGGAATGGTCAACGGTCTTTTAATCACAAAAGGAAAAATGGCTCCTTTTATTGCAACACTTGCAACCATGACCATTTTTAGAGGATTAACGCTTGTTTATACAGATGGAAACCCGATTACGGGGCTGGGCTCTAACTATGCGTTTCAGCTATTCGGCCGCGGATATTTCTTAGGTATCCCTGTTCCAGCGATCACGATGCTTCTCACCTTTATTGTGCTTTGGGTGCTGCTTCATAAAACGCCTTTCGGCAGAAGAACGTATGCCATCGGCGGGAATGAAAAAGCCGCTTTTATCTCAGGGATTAAAGTACCGCGCGTGAAAATTATGATCTATTCATTAGCAGGTTTCATGTCTGCTTTAGCAGGGGCGATTTTAACATCTCGACTAAACTCTGCTCAGCCAACAGCTGGTACGTCCTATGAGCTTGATGCGATTGCTGCCGTTGTACTTGGCGGGACAAGCCTTTCTGGCGGAAGAGGACGAATTGTCGGCACACTTATCGGGGTGCTCATTATCGGGGTCTTGAACAATGGTATGAACTTACTTGGTGTATCATCATTCTATCAATCTGTCGTCAAAGGAATTGTAATCTTGATTGCAGTCCTATTAGACAGAAAAAAATCTGCTTAAGGAGGCAGCTGCTATGAAAAAATATCTCATTCTCATCCTGACTCTCTCATTGTTCATGCTCACTGCCTGCTCACTAGAACCGCCAGAGTGGGCCAAATCAACAAAGGATGGTAAGAAAAAAGACATCAAAATCGGGCTATCGATCTCAACCTTAAATAACCCATTCTTCGTTTCTCTGAAAAACGGCGTGACAAAAGAAGCGAAAAAGCTTGGCATTGAAGTCGTTATTGCAGATGCACAAAATGATTCAGCCAAACAAACGAGTGATGTAGAAGATTTAATCCAGCAAGGGGTCGACGCATTACTGATTAACCCAGCCGATTCCTCTGCCATATCAACAGCTGTCGAATCAGCAAATGCTTCAAATATACCTGTCATCACATTAGACCGCTCAGCAGAAAGCGGAAAGGTGGAAGCACTTGTGGCTTCAGATAACGTCAAAGGCGGCGAAATGGCAGCTGACTTTATCATCGACAAGCTCGGCAAAGGAGCAAAGGTGGCTGAATTAGAAGGTGTACCAGGGGCTTCAGCCACACGTGAGCGTGGAAAAGGCTTCCACCAAAAAGCAGACAAAGACCTTGATGTCACAGCCAAACAAGCCGCTGACTTCGACCGGACAAAAGGGCTGAATGTCATGGAAAACCTCCTTCAAGGAAACCCAGACATTCAAGCAGTCTTTGCACACAATGATGAAATGGCACTTGGCGCTTTAGAGGCGATCCAAAGCTCTGGAAAAGACATCCTCGTCGTCGGTTTTGACGGAAACGAAGATGCACTAAACTCGATCAAAGCAGGAAAGCTCTCTGCAACCGTCGCGCAGCAGCCAGAGCTGATCGGTCAGCTGGCAGTTGGTGCTGCAAACGATGTATTAAAAGGGAAAAAGGTAGAAAAAAACATCGCAGCTCCACTGAAACTTGAACAAAAAAAATAAACACAAAACCCCCGATTTCCCTCGGGGGTTATTCACGTTATTCTGGTCTTTTGAGCACAAATGACGTACCTAAACAGACATAATCATTTCCTGCTAAGCGTGCAACTGGCTTTAATACGTCTGTTGAAATATATCCTTTTTCCGCATCATAGACAGACTCATCTAAATGCGCACACACAACCCGGCCAATGATATGATCGACCGTGATCTCACCTTCCTCATTTTGAAAGATCAGATGTTTTTCCAGCAGACATTCAAAGCGGATGCGTGCTTCCTTGATGCCTGGAACTGTAACAACACTGCTCTTTACTTGATGAAGACGGGTTCGATCCAGCTCACTCTCTTCCTCTGGCAAAGTAGCAGCCGTTTCGTTTATATCCTCTATCAGCGCTTCATCACTCACATGAATAACAAACTCTCCTCTGTCTGTGATATGCTTTGCTGTATCTTTCATCTCTCCTTGGCGTCGTCCGATGGAAACGGCGATGAGTGGAGGATCGCCACTGATGACATTGAAGAAACTGAATGGTGCGGCATTTACTACATTTTCTTTTGACAGACTTGTCATAAACGCAATCGGTCTTGGAACAATGGAACCAGATAATAATTTATATGCTTCTTTTTGTGACAGCTTATCCATTTGCAACGTAATCAATTCAGACACGCCCCCTTTTGATGTAACGACATCATACCATACCCCTTTCTTTATGCCTCTGATTCCGGTTCGGTGCGATGCAGGATATGGTGGACAAGATGAAATAAAGCAGGATTATGATTTTCTCGTCTATATGAAATCGTCCATTCCGCCAGAAGCTGTTCATCTTCAATCGACCGATACACAACATCTAAGTTAAATAATCGCCGAGCCGATCTTGGAATGACAGCAATGCCAATACCTGCTGTGACAAGCCCAATGACCATTTGATATTCCGCCGCTTCCTGTACAATATTCGGAGAAAATCCGTACTTCTCACACAGCAGGACAAAGTGCTGATAAAGAGACGGCCATGATTCCTTTGATAAAGAAATAATGGGTTCATGACGAATATCTTCAATGGTAACTGCTTCTTTTTCAGCCAGTGGGTGATTCTTCGGAATCGCAAAGATACACTCACTTTGTTTCATTAAACGACTGACAAGTTCTTCGTGCGGTGATGTAGGATGCAAAAAACCAACATCAATGTCCCCATTCAAAAGCGCCCTCAGCTGCTGCGGGACAGAAAGCTGCTTCAGCTCAATGCTGACAGAGGGGTACATCTCTCTGAATTCACGTACAACGGGCGGCAGAATATCATACGTCGCTGTTCCAACAAAACCGATGATAATTTTCCCAAGCTCCCCTCTTGCTGTATGACGGGCATGATCAACAGCTTTATCAAGCTGTTGCAGCACCCCCCGAACCTCATGTAAAAAGACCTTCCCAGCAGCTGTTAACTCCACGACTCGTTTAGACCGGTGAAACAAAGGAAATCCCAATTCTTCCTCAAACTGCTTAATTTGCTGACTAAGTGGAGGCTGTGTCATGTTCAATCGTGCGGCCGCTCTGCCGAAATGCAGCTCCTCCGCCACTGTGACAAAATACTGCAAATGTCTCAGTTCCATCCTTTCACTCCTCACACACTTATTCGTAAAACATATCAAAACCACGTTAAACATATATTGGAAATTCTAATTTGTGAAATGTATAGTAAATCATATCATGAAAATATATTTTCATAAAAAATTTTACTTGCCGAAAGGAGTGCGGGGTAAATGAATTCTCAAGCACAACCCCTAACAAAACGAGGAGCAGAGTTGATTGTCGATACGCTGATTGCTCAAGGTGTGACCCATGTTTTTGCGATTCCAGGTGCAAAAATTGATGCGGTATTTGATGTATTGAAAGACAGAGGTCCAGAGCTTGTCCTCTGTAGACACGAGCAAAATGCGGCCTTTATGGCAGCAGCTGTCGGTCGTTTAACTGGCAAACCAGGTGTTTGTCTCGTCACATCAGGTCCTGGTGCATCCAATTTAGCGACAGGTCTATTAACAGCAAATACAGAAGGTGACCCTGTTGTCGCAATCGCTGGAAACGTCATTCGTGCAGATCGGCTAAAACGAACACATCAATCACTCGACAATGCGGCATTACTCAAACCAGTGACAAAATATAGCGTTGAAGTACAAGACGTAAGCAATATACCAGAAGCATTAACAAATGCTTTTCGCGCGGCACAAAGAGGTCAAGCTGGAGCAGCATTTATCAGCTTTCCACAAGATGTCGTGACAGAACACACCACACAAATGCCAGTGTCTGCTCACCCTTCTCCAGAATTAGGTCCTGCACCGGATGCTCTCATCAGTTCGGCCATCGCCAAAATCCAAAATGCACACTTACCTGTTGCTATTGTGGGAATGAAAGCTAGTCGTCCAGCTGCTGCAAACGCCACAAGAAAACTGCTGAAAACACTTGGTATCCCGTTTGTCGAAACATACCAAGGAGCTGGTGTTCTCTCAAGAGAGCTTGAGTCTCAATATGTCGGCAGAATCGGCTTATTCAGAAATCAGCCGGGTGATCTTCTCATCGAACAAGCAGATGTCATTTTGACCATCGGCTTTGATCCAATTGAATATGATCCGAAGCATTGGAACATGAAGCCGCAGCAGCGTCAAATCATCCATGTTGATGACATGCAGGCGGACATTGACCATTTTTATGAACCAATGCTTGAGCTTGTAGGCAATATATCTGAAACCGTCCAACATTTAGCGCATGACAGTGTTCCACTTTCACTATGCAAAGAGAAAGTAGAGCTAGTCACTGATTTACAGCAGCTATTAGGCGATATCGAAAAAGCACCAGAAAGAGAAAGTGATTTGTCTCATCCCCTGGATGTCATTCATACACTGAGACGTCTGATTCCTGATGACACAAAGGTCACGTGTGATATCGGATCTCACGCCATTTGGATGTCCCGTCACTTCCGCGTCTATGAACCAAACTCATTCTTGGTCAGTAACGGAATGCAAACATTAGGCGTGGCATTACCATGGGCAATCGCTGCCTCCATTATGAATCCAGATGAGAAGATTATTTCTGTCTCAGGTGATGGTGGATTTCTCTTCTCTGCAATGGAATTAGAAACAGCCGTCCGCATGAAAACAAATCTCGTTCATCTCGTCTGGAATGACAGCACATACGATATGGTGGCATTCCAGCAGGAAATGAAATATAACCGCACGTCATGCGTTGAATTCGGACAAATCGACTTGGTGAAATATGCAGAAAGCTTTGGAGCCACTGGATTACGTGTAAACTCGCCTGAAGAGCTTTCAACTGTCCTTGAAAAGGGTATAAACATAGAAGGACCCGTCATTATTGATATTCCGATTGACTACCAAGACAACCCAGACCTCGCCAGTCAAAAATGGCCAGAAGTCTTTCGTCAAAAACGAACATTGAACGTCTGATAAGACTTCCATACATTACATCAAAAGGAGTGAGCGAATATGGGGATGATGCACCCAATGAATCAACAGAACGACACAAGACAATATGACAAACAGCAAGAGGTTTATCAAGTATCGACGATGACCTCACTGCTGGAAGCCGTATACGATGGAGATTTTTCACTATCACATATTCCTGAACACGGCGATTTCGGCATTGGCACATTCAATCAATTAGACGGAGAGCTGATCGGCTTTGATGGCGCATTTTTTCGACTGCGCTCTGATGGAACTGCCACACCGGTAACAGACCAAGATTATTCACCATTCTGCTCTCTAGCATTCTTTGACACGGATATCGTGCATCGAATTGATGCCCCAATGACAGCCAAAGAGCTAGAAGAAGAGATCGATCGCATTTTGCCAAGTAAGAATATATTTTATGCGATTCGTATTGATGGATCATTCAAAAAGGTTCAAACCCGTACAGTCGAAAAACAAGAAAAACCTTACGTTCCAATGGTGGAAGCAGTAAAGTCACAGCCCATTTTCGATTTCGAGGATATTCAAGGAACCATCGCCGGTTTCCGTACACCACAGTACGCACATGGCATTGCGGTCAGTGGATACCATCTTCACTTTATTGATGAGGATCGACGTGTCGGCGGGCACGTATTCGATTACATCGTTGACCAAGTCACGATCCGAATCTCTCAAAAACGGCATATGAATTTACACCTGCCAAATACGAAGGATTTCTTCCAAGCAGACATCGATCGAGCTGACCTTGCACAGCAAATAGCCAGTGCGGAAAGCAGTCCAGATAAATAAAAAGAGGAACACCCCGGTGCCCGGGGTGTTTTTTATGCAAATAGATTGTGTATAACTCTCAATTATTTCATTTCGTTTGTCATTTTTAAAAAAATCTTCTAATCGTAATAAAATATGATAGAATATCAACAGAAGAAAGGTGGTCATACAGTGTCTAACGACTATAGCATTCCAAACTTAACTTTAGATGAAAGAGATAAACAAATTCTCTCATTATTACACGAGGATGGGCGCATGTCCTATACAGATCTCGGTAAACAAGTTGGTCTTTCACGTGTTGCGGTACAAGCTCGAATTCAGCAGCTCATCGAAGCAGGTGTCATTGAACGATTCACCGCTGTGATTAATCCTGCCAAAATCGGCATTCATGTCTCTGTCTTCTTTAATGTAGAGGTTGAGCCGAAATTTTTAGAAGCGGTGGCCCTTCAGCTTGAGCAGGAAACAGCCGTCACAAGCCTTTATCATATGACAGGACCAAGCAAGCTTCATATGCATGGCATTTTTCAAAATGAACAGGAAATGGAGACATTCCTCACAAAGAAGCTATACCCACTTGAAGGCGTCGTCAGTGTCGACTGCCAAATGCTCATTAAACGATACAAAAGCCGAATGGGCATGAAATTGTAGACAGGAGTTGAACCACTTGCAATCATATATCGAGCTCATCATCGCTATGATGCGAACCGGTATTCTCGGTTTTGGCGGAGGCCCTTCCGTGATACCACTCATCCGCCATGAAGCGGTGGTGAAATATCAATGGATCAATGATGACGAATTTGGAGAAACACTCGCCATCGCCAATGCATTACCCGGTCCGATCGCTACTAAAATGTCTGCGTACCTCGGCTATCGATTAAAAGGTGTACCCGGCGCAATTGTCGCAACAGCTGCTCATATTTTACCAACATGTCTCGCCATGGTTGCACTTGTCACACTTGTCAGCGTCTTAAGCTCCTCACAAATCATTCAAAATATGATTGGCGCTGTGACACCAGTCATTGCCGTTCTGTTAGGCATCATGGCATACGAATTTGGGCAAAAAACGCTGAAGGGCTTCGGGATGATCTTCGGTGTCGCTCTGTTCCTTCTTGCATTTATCGGTCTTCAGGTGCTAACTATTCATCCAGGTATCATTGTTATCATCTTTTTATGCTATGGGGCCTTTCATTTTAAACTGAAAAATCGCTGGAATAGAGCCAATAAAGAGAAAGGAGTGTCTTCATGATGCTGATTCTCTTTTTATTCTGGGCATTCTTCTTGTCCAATCTGTTAGGATATGGCGGAGGACCTGCATCGATCCCGCTCAATTATGAAGAAATCGTCAATCATTTTCATTGGATGACGAACGAAGGATTCTCTAATATGCTTGCTTTAGCCAACGCCCTTCCAGGACCAATTGCTACGAAAATTGCAGCATATGTGGGCTATGATGTCATGGGCTGGCCAGGATTCATTGTGGCACTGCTTGCCACCGTATTACCTTCCGCTGTTGGGTTAATATTATTACTGAAGCTCATTGACCGCTTTCGTCAATCTCCTGCTGTCAAAGGCATGACCTTATCCGTCCAGCCTGTCATCGCCATGATGATGCTCTTATTAACTTTGGAAATCGGCGGAGATGCCGTAAAAGCCATTGGCTGGACTCAATCGCTGGCGATTGCTGCGATCTCATTTTTCTTGATGACCAAATTCAAGATGCACCCTGCCTTTCTCATTGTAGCTGCATTTTTATATGGCGGCTTCATTCTTCCACATTAACGTTAAAACCGATAACATCACCTGTTATCGGTTTACTTTTACATATAAATAGGAGAGACAGGCCGACGACCAATAGAATGATATTCGACCCCTGCTTGTTCTGCTGCTTCAAGCGTATGGCAGTTTCGACCATCAAAAATGAGCGGCTGCCTCATCCATTCCTTATAGGCTGAGAGCGGGAAAGCCTGAATGTCAGCCCATTCTGTTAAAATACAGACCGCACTGGCATCCTGTATCGCTTCTTCAATGGTTTGAGCAAAAAAGACTTGATCAGGCAGTTCACGCGCTGCCTGATGCATCGCCACAGGATCATAGGCCACAAGCTCCGCACCTAATTGATGCAGCTCATGAGCGATCGGAATCGATGGCGCTTCTCTCATATCATCTGTATTAGGCTTAAAGGACAGGCCAAGAAGCGCGATTCGCTTCCCTTCCAGCTTTGCCCCCAGCCGCTCCTGAATACTTCGGATAAAACTGGCTCGCTGCTCATTGTTTACTTTAATCACAGCCTTCAATAGCTCAAAATCATGGGACACATGCCCTGCAATTTGGACAAGTGCATTTGTATCCTTTGGAAAACAGGAACCTCCGTAGCCAATACCCGCTCTAAGAAAAGAAGAACCGATCCGCTCATCAAGTCCCATCCCCTGAGCCACCCGGACAACATCAGCACCTGTTTTACCACAAATCGAGGCTATTTCATTCATAAAGCTAATTTTTGTCGCAAGAAATGCATTCGATGCATATTTGATCATTTCTGCGCTTTTACGATCTGTTTTCACAATTGGCAGGTGGAAATCAGCATACATGTTCTCTAGCTGGTCTAATACATCCTTTGTTTCAGCCCCGATTACAAGCCGATCCGCTCTCAATGTATCTGAAATGGCAGACCCTTCTCGTAAAAACTCTGGATTAGATGCGATAGCTAGCGGTTCATTCCGTCTTAATTCTTGATGAATAAAACGATCGATTTGATCACACGTTCCAACAGGCACTGTACTTTTCACCACAAGAACCGCGCCTGACTTCGCTTTTCCTCCCATCTCTTTTGCAGCCTGAAACACATACTGCAAATCAGCTTGACCATCTGCCTGCTGCGGGGTACCGACGGCAATCATTAACACATCAGCCTGCGGATAGGCTGCCGCTCCATTGACGTGAAAATGAATGCGTCCTTCCTGAAGATTCCGTTTCAACAGCTCCTTTAACCCCGGCTCATACATCGGAGGATTCCCTTGCTCCAGCTGCAAGACCTTTTGCCTGTCAATATCAATACACGTCACGTCATGTCCTGCCTCCGCTAAACATACCCCCGTGACAAGCCCCACATACCCACAGCCTGCAATCGCAATATTCATGACCCCATCAGCTCCCCATACTCCTTATGCTTGTAATGTCATCGTATGCCGGGAGTTTTCTTTCCATTCATAAAAGCATACAAAAACCCCCTGCCGTAACTAGCAGGGGGGCACCTTTATGAAACAAGACCATTTCGAATATGAGCAATCAGATTTTCAAGCATTTCTTTTGTTGTGACATCATTTGAATTTTCACCAATATCATGAGCGTACATCAAAATCTTTAAAAACTCTTCTTGATTTAAACCCTTATTATCCATGTCTGTATCCTTTCGATTCCACTAATTTCAATATTATATGCTGTATGGTTGGTTTATGCAATACTCTAATACATCATTCGACAGCTTTTGAAATTTATGACCATTTTCATGAAAAACTTTTTTATAAATCACCATTGAGCTATAATAAAAGAATTGGAATCTTTTACTTGGTTAGGAGCGGATCAAATGCTTCAGCACAACATCAACGAAGAAGAAATTAAACAAACAGCCGAACAGATCAAAGAACTTCTTCCTACGACAGATGAAAACAAACAACTCATCAAAAAAGCATTGATTACTTATAGACAGGACAGCGTATATCGACTCAAGCAAGAGTCTGATACGGAATGGTCAGCTTATGTACATGATGTCGTGGCAGCAAGAGTCCACCTTCATGCACTGTTTCCAGTGAGAAGCAGCTGCTCGTGCCCTGCGGATGGACTTTGCAAACACATTCTCGCTGTCTTCTTTTCGTTATACGCTCAAGTAGAGAGCGTGACTGGCTTTACAGAGAATTGGTCAGAAAAGGATGAGCTACAACGCAGCAAAGAATTGATTCGACAGCACTTCCAAGTAAAGCGCCCAGACGAACAGTCACTCCAGAGCTGGCTCACTTTTTTCCAAGAGGAGTTTAACCTCTGGCTGAAACGGACGCCAAAGCATCAGCAAACATCACAGCATTTATATTACGGCTATTTATCGATCCTGAAAAAACACGCACCTACTTCACCTGAATTCAAGAGCTTGTATGCGATTCATACGTCCATCGATGTGTGGCTAAGGCTTCATGAGCTCATCCAACTCGGCCGACTTGATGCCGAAAAGGACTTTTATGCCATGAATCCATATGTAGAACAGCTCATGAACACCATTTTTGATTCAGTGGATCATTTAAAGACATACGCCCTTTCCTTTTCCCTCGATCCGTTTCTTGAAAACACACCTCCTGTCGTTCGGACACTTCTTCAAATCAGCGGACCTTTTCAGCATGAACGAGTAGCGGTCTTTATGGAGATTTGGGGAACCATATTAAATAGAGGGAAATGGGTCAAAAAAGAAACAGACTTACTAAAGAAGACTCAGCAGCAAGAACAAACAGTTGAACGTGCCATCGGGCTGATGCACATGGATTATTTGCTCAAGGAAGACGAAAGACTCTTTCAGCAATTACGAATGCTCAATGCGAATATGCTGCCAAATGTGCTGAATTGGCTAAAGGATCTCACAAACCGCAAGGACTGGAAGCGACTTAAGCTCTGGTACAATGAGATCTCCTATATATTAGAAGAATATTGTCAGTTGAACCTATCCTACAGAGAGCTGCGAGGAGCTGTCAGTGATTTTTTCTTTTATTTAGATGCGTACTTTAAACAGACGAAGGATCATCACTTATACGAACGCTATTGCCAAATCTGTATGCCCTATGCATTCACTGAATATAGTCAGCTTTTATATACTCAGCAGCGATATGCAGAATGGATTGAAATTCACAGCCTTGTCGGCTTCTCCATCAGTGAATTGGAGAAGGAACTGATCAAACAGATTGCAAAAGAGGAGCCTGAAGCGCTCATTCCATCGTACCACCGTGAAATCTCACTACTTCTCGACCAGAAGAATCGAAGTGCCTATCGAGAGTCTGTGAAAATGCTAAAAAAACTGCGGACGCTTTATCATAAAACGAAAAAAACCGCAATTTGGGAAAGGTATGTAAAGCAGCTGCAAGATTCAACGAAACGGCTGCGTGCGTTCCAAGAGGAAATGAAGAAAGGAAAATTGATTGATGACACGCCATAAACAAATTGTCATTCATGCAGAACAAACAGAAGATTTCTCTTTCACCATTTCAGCGCAAGCAGAGGACGGACACCCTGTTCCGCTTAATGAAATGAAGAGGCAGCTTTTCCAATGGCATGAATCATCTTTTTACGGAACGTTCTTAGAAGATGTGAGCTTTATTGGCACACCTGCCTTCCTGTTAAGCCCTTGGATGACCGTTGAATTACTAGGAAAAAATTCATTCAATACCTTTAGTCATGTAACATTAACGGAAGAAACCGAACCCCTTATGAAAACAGCCTCTACCATATACGAATTTATTGAGGATGAAGATTTCGTTCCCGATTATGAGGCATGGACAGAAGGTGTGCTTCGGTTTAAGGACAAAGAAGGCATATTGGATGGCTATACGGCTGATTGGTTCTCCTTTGCCGTACAGGATTACATTCAATATGATGATGCCTTGCAGCACAAATGGAACCGAATGACTGCACAATCGCCTGCCCTTTCATCCTTCCAGGGACATTTTTTAGATGAGCAGGATTTCTTAGAGACGATTGGCTGGATCGATGATGAGACGCCTTTCACTGTCGGCTTGCGCTTAAATGAGCCAGACTACGACGGGGATGATTGGAAAATCGAATTGTTTTTGCGCGATAAAAAAAACAGCGACCTTCACTTTTTTGAAGGCATCCGTTCATTAAAAAGATCCTGGCGTCCGTATGAAGAAAAAATCTCAAGAGAGCTAGAGCGATTCAGTCAAATTGTCCCTTGGCTCTCTTTCACTTCTGGTACTACCCTCATGTCAGAAGAAGAAGCGTGGCTCTTCCTGTCTGAAGCAAGTGAAACGCTTGTGAATATGGGTATTGAGATTCTGCTCCCATCTTGGTGGCAGATCGTAAAGGAAAGCACGATGATGCTAAAAGCGAGGATTTCCTCTACACCACGAGGTGAATCGCATGTCGGAATGGACGCCTTAATGGACTTTAATTGGCGCTTTGCCACAAATGGTATCGAGCTGACAGAAGATGAGTTCAACGAGCTTGTCCAAAGTAAACGCCGCCTTGTTAACATTCGCGGACAATGGATCAAAATCGATCCGTCCTTCATTCAGCAAATGAAAAAATGGATGGAGCGTGCCGAAAACGAAGGGCTTCACATGTCTGATATTTTGTCACGTGAACTGGCAGATCAAGAGACGTCCTCTGAAGCGATTCCAGAGCTTTTGGATCGTTCAGCATTTGCTCATATACAATTTGAACTTTCATCTCAATTAAGAGGACTTGTCCATCAGTTAAATGATACACATGAGCTGCCTTCCTACGAAATGAGTGAGTCCTTTAAAGGCACACTGCGTCCGTATCAGCAGCACGGTGTCAACTGGCTTCTGTTTTTAAGATCTCATGGATTCGGGGCCTGTTTAGCAGATGATATGGGACTTGGGAAAACGATTCAAATGATCGCTTATTTCACCTATTTGAAGGAGCAGCAGCAAAACGCCACTCCGTCTCTCATCATTGCGCCGACTTCTGTTTTAGGAAACTGGCAAAGAGAGCTTGAAACATTTGCACCACATTTGCGCGTCGCACTCCATTACGGGCCATCACGTCCAAAAGGTGAGAACTTTACAAAAGCGTACGAGTCAACAGATATTGTCCTGACTTCGTACGGACTCTCACATTCTGACCGTGATGAATTAACGTCAGCAAAGTGGAATACCATTTGTTTAGACGAAGCACAGAACATTAAGAATGCCCATACAAAACAATCGAGAGCGATCAGGCAATTAAAAGGACAGCATCACATTGCCCTCAGCGGTACACCGATGGAGAATCGCTTAACAGAGCTTTGGTCCATTTTCGATTTCGTCAACAAAGGGTATCTCGGCAGCCTGAACAACTTTCATAAAAAATTCGTCCTTCCGATTGAAAAAGATCGTGAAGAAAAAAGAATTGAACAGCTACAACAGCTCATCAAACCATTCTTATTAAGACGAACAAAACAAGATGAAGAGGTCGCCCTGAACCTGCCTGAGAAACTAGAAGAAAAAGAATTCATCCCGTTATCCGCTGAGCAGGCGTCTTTATATGAACAGCTCGTCAAGGATACATTCGAACATATGGCTTCATTAACAGGTATGCAGCGTAAAGCGATCATTTTAAGTATGCTCGGCCGACTCAAACAGATTTGCGATCATCCTGCTCTCTATTTAAAGGAAAGCGGGACAGATGTGAAATTGCGGAAGCGTTCATTAAAAATGGATAAATTAGCAGAGCTGTTAAAAGCGATACATGAACAAGGAGAAAGCTGTCTCATCTTTACGCAGTATATTGAAATGGGCAACATGATCAAGCAGCTAGCGGAGAAGATGTTTGGAGAACCTGTACAATTTTTAAATGGAAGCCTATCCAAACATGAGAGGGACAACATGGTGGAACGCTTCCAGAAGAAAGAATTCAATATCTTAATTCTTTCTTTAAAAGCAGGAGGAACAGGACTCAACTTAACCGCCGCTAATCATGTCATTCACTACGATAGATGGTGGAACCCTGCCGTAGAAAACCAAGCGACAGACCGCGCTTATCGTATCGGGCAAAAGCGATTTGTTCACGTCCACAAGATGATCACAACTGGCACGATCGAGGAAAAAATCGATCAAATGCTTGAAACAAAACAAACATTAAATGATCAAATTATCCAAAGTGAGAGCTGGATTACAGAGCTATCGACGAACGAACTAGAAGATTTATTCACATTAAGTGCAGCAGCTCAATCATCTTAATCGCAACAAAAAGAGGACTTTTCTCAAGCTTGACGAAAAGTCCTCTTTTTTAAATCATTCATGATAGAAGGTTGTTAAAATTGCAGTTTTTTCAATGCATCTTTCACGTTCATATAAGTGTTCAAATCACGGAAGTCCTCTCTCATTTCTCCCATTTTCATCGCAAGATTTGGTTTAATTCCTGTCACAATCAATTCAGTGCCAGTCATTAAAATCAAATCGTTCAGCTTAAAGATCGCATCTGCCACAAATGAATCCACCTCTAATAAGCCAGACAAATCCACAATAAAATAATCGTCCTTGGATTGTGAGATATAGGTGGAGACAGTTGAGATGATTTTATCAAACCTTGGCGCAGTTAACGTACCAATAATCGGTAACACAGAGATACCATCCTTCACTGGAACAATCGGCACAGAAATATTCAGCACTTCATCAATCGATTGCTCAAGAAGCTCCTGCTGTTCCTTTTCTTTCGTAACATCCTTTTGCAGGCCAACGAAATAAAGACGTTTCCCTTCATTCTCGTCAATCCAAAGGGGAGCCACACTTAACTCGTTCCAAAACATTTGTCCAGATTTTTTGTAATTTTTCAGCTGAACAGTGACAGCCTCTTTGTTCTCAATAGCTGTCTTCATTTGTTTTAAAGCGATTTGCTCCGTTTCATCTCCTTGAAGGAACCGACAATTCTTCCCTAATACTTCGGTTTCTTGATAGCCTGTCATATCTAAAAAGCCCTTGTTCACATATATTAAAGGATTATCAGGTAAAGACGGGTCCGTCACCGTCAGGCCTACCTGAGTATAGTCTAAGGCTTCCTTGATTAAATGCAGATTGTCGGACTTATATGATTCCAGCGCCATTCGTTTACTCTCCTTAATTTCCTTACAAGCGGGTAATATCATAATTAAATTATATGATGTTCCCACATCAGATGTAAATAGAAGTAGTTCTGATTTCCTCTTTTGTAGAATGCGCTTCATCCTATGTGATTTATACAAATACATTCGATTCGTCTATTTCAAAAGATGTTGAATCATATGTGCAACACCATGTTCATCATTTGTTAACGTGACGTGATCAGCTATTTCTTTTATATCCTTTCTCGCATTACCCATCGCAACTCCTACGCCAGCTACTCGAAGCATCGACTCGTCATTTAAACTGTCTCCTACAGCTGCTGTCTGGCTTAAAGGAATACCTAGCTTTTCTGACAGCCTTGTTAATGCCTGCCCTTTCGACGCATCCTTTGCCCCTATCTCAAAGTTATGATCGGCCGAACTGACCAATGTTAAATCTGAATCCTGTCCAAACATATCCCATCCGGCTTTCAGTCTGTCTTGAAAGAAAGAAAAGCCTAAGATGTTGTAAAACGAAAGCTTCTGATCCTCACGAAACAATTCATCATATGTATCAATATAGGCAAAACCCGACTGGCTGTATTGAACTTCTGCGGCTTGCTTTAGAACACTCCTATCAGTTTCTGGATTTGCACTTTTTAAGCGGTCCATTTCGATAGCAAGAAGCTCTCTGCCACGATTCGGTGTGAAAATGGCCTCATTCGTAAAGACTTCATAGTAATAATCACGTTCCTCCAGCCAGGATAATATCTGTTTGGCCTTTTCTTCTTGCAAAGCAGCTGAATGGTACACTTGTCCAGTTGGATCATGAATCACAGCTCCATTGGCACTAATCACCCACGTATTCATACCAAGCTCATCAAAAATAGACTTCACATCAAAATACGCTCTTCCTGTTGAAACGACAACCTCAATTCCACTCGCTTTTGCTTCCTTTAATGCCTGCTCGTTTTCCTGACTCACTTTGTGTTCACTGTTTAATAAAGTTCCATCTAAATCCGTTGCGATTAATTGAATGTTTGTCATCGTTCTCTCCTTTTTTGACTACATTTTCAACTGACATTTCGTTTATCAAATCCATCATCATTATGAAACGAGTATCCACTATTTGCAAGGGATGATCGGCTTATCAATGAAAAAGGGTACCCGGCCATGAGACATGACCGGATACACATAAGGGGATTCATAGGGGACACATGACTTAAACAATGAAGCAACGGTTCTATTACGCAGTGTTTACGTGCATCAGGCAAAGTCTATCAGCTTTAGCTAGAGGGGGCTGTCAGATACTAGACCTTTACCTTTTGATTTCAACGCTTGCCTCCTTTCCTTTCAACTACCCCTAGTCTACTTAGAAAGAACGCAGGAGACAAAACATGAAATTGATAAAATTACTCTATTTCCCCCTTTAATTTTTGTTTTTTACCGCCTGAGTATAAAACATCATCTTGTTTTGATTCACGAAATACTTATTTTTCATAAATTGATAAAAAACATCTGAATGAATCCAATGACTAGCAGGCATATGGATATAATCCGAACCGTCCCATGCAAACCAATAAAAACAAAGCCGCCCATCATGAATCGACAATTGCAATTCAAAGCAGTCCATTTGATCCTCGGTGACGTAATGAAAAATCAAAGTCTCATCCTCCTCCATATACACATCACAAAATGAAAGCACGTCTCCCCATGAATATACGCGCATATTGCTTTTCGCCTTCTTTTCGACAATGTGTATTTTTCGCAGTTGATAGGACTCCATAAAACATCTCCTTTCAATTTCAGTACAACTAGTTCTGAGTAGGCAGCGGTTTCATTTATACAGATGTTGTATGCTATAATGGTACATACGAATAACGAACGCTTGTGAGGTGATAAATATGAAAACCTTTAGGCTGATTGATTTAAAAATTGAACTTGATCCAAAGCAAGATAAAATGTCCAGCATTCCCCTTCGTGACGGTTTAATCATTAATAAAGAAGACGGTGAAAATCACTGGATGATCGAGGCACTCCTTCCAAAGAAACATAGACAGGTGTTTGAGGTGCTCTTTCAGCAGCATACAGAAGTGAAGATTCTCGTGACAATCACAAAAGGAAACAATCGGCCTGTTCATCTATCTGTCCAAGTCAAAAACATCGTTGCCTTAGAAGAAAACATATCTGTGTTACTCGATGGTAAAATGATCACAAATCGTTACAGAACAGAAACCGAAGAAGTATTAAAAGACCTCGTCAAAGAAGGGCTTTCAGGAGAAAAACTGCTGGATGCTTTTAAACAAAACACATAAAAAAGAGCGGGGATAGCCGCTCTTTTTCTATTGCACATCTTTTGATTGGCTTTGA
This sequence comes from Bacillus pumilus, assembly GCF_002744245.1. Taxonomy (GTDB): domain Bacteria; phylum Bacillota; class Bacilli; order Bacillales; family Bacillaceae; genus Bacillus; species Bacillus pumilus_M. The sequence goes on from NZ_NKHG01000112.1 coordinate 76,862, forward strand.
TTTTTCAATAGATCTCTAATTTCAGTTAATAAAACTTCTGTTTGATCTGGTGTTTCTACAACCTCTTCTTCCTCTACCTTTTTCCGTTTCAGTTTATTCAAATAACGAATAAAGATAAAAATGGAAAATGAGATAATCAAGAAATCAACGACTGTTTGAATGAAATTCCCATACAAAATTTGAGCAGATCCAATTTTAATGGATAACCCGCTAAAATCATGCCCGCCAATGATAATACCGACAAGCGGCATGATGAAATCATTCACAAGAGAAGTGACAATTTTGCCAAATGCTCCCCCAATGATGACACCTACAGCCAAGTCGATCACATTCCCCTTGACTGCAAACTCTCTAAACTCTTTCAGCATCCTTTATCACCTTCATCTTTTTTTGTCTAATATGACGTTTTTTTGTCAAAAAAGCAAGTCCTTATCCGTTTAGACTGAACTTTTCCATATAAAAAACGGTTCATGCAAGATGAACCGCTGGATCAATCACGATACTTTAGGACCGATAGAAAATGTAAGTTCTGCTTCACATGCAACCTCGCCATCCACTGTTGCTACCGCTTTTCCTTTTGCAACTGGACCACGAAGACGCGTCACTTCAACCTCTAAACGAAGCTGATCGCCAGGCTTGACCTGTCTTTTGAATCGGCAGCCGTCAATCCCTGCAAATAGACCAATTTTCCCTTTGTTTTCTTCTTTCCCTAACATAATCACCCCAAAAACCTGTGCCAGTGCTTCTACGATAAGCACACCCGGCATGACTGGGTATCCTGGGAAATGGCCGTTAAAAAATTCTTCATTCACTGTGACATTTTTAATCCCAACCGCTCTTTTCTCACCATCAACCTCTAAAATACGGTCAACCAATAAGAATGGATAACGATGGGGGATAATTTCTTGAATTTGCTGAGCATCAAGCATATCTTGATCTCTCCTTCTTTTCTATATCGCTGATCTTCATTTGATTCCTATAGAAGTATATTATGAATGCGGCCATTTTTCAATGTCCAGTCAACAATTATGGTAAAAAGTAACATCTATCATTACCTATTGTCATGAAATATAATCCACACTACACTCATTGTTTTTTCACAAATATGGTAATATATATTACATCATTGATTGAATAAGAGGGTAAAAATGAATTTTATGAGTGATAAATCCATTAAAAAACTGCTCCATTCTTGGTATACAATGCTGAAGCATCGACATTTTTCGAAGGCTGAAGATATCAAAACAACATTAACAAAACATAAACGAAGATTAGCAAAGAAACAGGAGCTTTACTTACATTATCAGCTCATGTTATTTCGCCATCAGCTCTGGATGAATCAGACAGAGGAGTTAGCAAAGCTTAAACATGAACTGATGCTTCATAAAGATCAAATGAACGAAGAACTGCAATATTACTTTTACTTCTTTCTCGGACTATACGAATCTTTAAACAGCGATCAAAATGATGCCATTCATTATATTGAAATGGCAGAAGAAAGACTGCCATTACTAAACGATGAGCTGGAGGAAGCAGAGTTCCATTTTCGTACAAGTGGAATTTATTATAACAACCGCTACTCATTGTTATCGATTCGTCATGTTCAAAAAGCCATAGATATCTTTGCAAAGCACGGGGATGTCCATAGCATTTATCGCTGTAAAATTGTGCTTGCACTTAACTTTAGCGATCAAAAAAAATATGAGGAAGCAGAAGCTATTTTTTTTGATATTATCGAATACGTAAAAATGATTGATGACCAAGAACTGCTCGGTATCGTTTATTATGACGCTGGTTTTATTCAATCGAGACAAAACCGTCATAAAGAAGCACTTGAATACTTTAAAAAATCGCTTCGTCTCCCAGCATACCGGAAGTCCACTCATTCCTATGTATCGTGTCTTTACGAAACGGTGCGTTCCTGTTTCAAAGAAAATTTAACGGAGGAAGGAATGAAGTATATACAAAAGGGGCTGAAAGAAGCGGTTGCCTCTCAGTTTGATATATTAAGAATGAAGTTTCAAATCTTATTCCTTCTGTATAGTCAAACGCCCAAGGCAGATGAGCAAATTGCCACGCTCGTCACATGTCTCGAACAAAAAGAAGCCTGGATTGATCTGGAGGATCTGCTTGCAGATGTCTCAGATTATTATAAAAAAAAGGGCGACTTTGAGCGAGCCGCCTTTTTCATCATGAGAGGCTGACAAACGCCGCCTGCTCATTATCTAATGGTATTAATCAATCCTAGCATCTGATCGCCCATCGTAATGGTTCTTGAGTTCAACTGATATGAGCGCTGTGTTGTCATGAGATCTGTTAATTCTTTAGACATGTCCACATTCGAGGTTTCAAGTGCACCTTGCTGAAGCTGAATGGCTTGGCTATTCGCCCCATTCAGTGCCGTTAATGCGCCTTGATAGGTACCGTCTACTGAGAATAAATTATCTCCTTCAGAGATAAGGGCTGAAGAATTATTGACTTGTACAACGCCTAGATTTACCTGCTGATTCGGTTGATTATCTCTAGAAATAGCCGTGAGTCGCCCATTTTTATCAATTGAAATATCACGGAAATTAGCATTTAAGACAATCCCATTTCCGTTTTCATCAAGAATCGGGTAGCCTTCACTTGTGACAAGCTGGACCTGATTACGGTTATTGCCTGGCTGTAAATACAGCGAACCAGCTCTGGTATAACGGACATTCCCACCAGCATTGACCTGTAAATACTGCGATGGTGCCCCAAACGCAACATCAAGATCACGTCCTGTTTCTTTGATAGACCCTTGCAATGAGTTAATGGATGCATTAACCATTGTACCTGTTCCAAGCCTTAATCCATCAGGTGTCAGACGACTGTTTGCCACCTGCTCATTTTTTTCATCTACCTGATTAAACTGCTGTCTAACCAGCTCTGAGAAACGGGTGTTTTTCGCGCGATACCCTGTTGTTTCACTGTTGGCAATGTTGCTACTGATGATATCAAGCTGCTTTTGCACCTCATTCATCGACACAGCTGCATTGATCATCGTTCTGAGCATAAGAATCCTCCTTTCCCCTTCATTTTTTTATTAATACACTCTTCCAATTTCATTCACTGCTTTTTCCAAGCTTTTATCATAAGCCTGAACCACTTTTTGATTTGTTTCAAACGCACGATAGGCTGTTGTCATTTCTGTATATGATTTCGTGACATCCACGTTCGATAGCTCCGATACACCTTGACTTAACGTATAGGACATTTGGTCGTTATTTACTGCACTTGGCAGGGGCTGATTATCAGCCGTGCGATATAAATCATTTCCTTCACGCGCAAGGTTTCTTGTGTCCATTGCTACTCTCACATCAATTTGTCCGAGATTTTGTCCATTTTCACTCACAGTTCCATCTGCATTCACTTTGAAATTCTCACTCTGAACCGTAATCGGCTGTCCCGTCACTGAAAGAAGGGCACGGCCATTAATGGTCAACTGATTTTGTGCATTTAATGTAATTGAACTACTTTTCGTATAACGAACGCCTTCTGGTGTATTGACTGCATAAAATAACGCCGATTTTTGATTTGTCTCTTGGTTGATTGGCACATTATTTTCTACTAATGCGACATCTGTTGTTTGGTCTGTTGTTTTCAATGTTCCTTGTGTAAATTGAGGGATCAATTCCTGCATATATGTCCCCGTATTAATTCCACCAATCGGCGTTTGTTGTGGGACACTAAAGCCTTTGCCTGAGGATGTTTGGAAACGTCCTGATTCCATTCGGCTCAGCAGCATTTCTGGAAACGCCCGCATGGCCCCTTCATCAGCTTTATAACCTGGTGTATTCGCATTTGCGATATTATTTGAAAGCATTTCTGTCAGCCGCTCTTGAGCGATCATGGCAGATGTTGCGGTGTATAGTCCTTTTAACACGTGCTCACCTCATTATGATTCTTTCACATGACCTAAATCCATCAGTACACAATCTTCTATGAAATATATCGGCATATTTACAGGCTTCTTTAATAAAAATCCCTCATTCTTTCTAAAAAGAATGAGGGATTTCATTAGCTGAGTTTACGTTTTGGCAGCTTGTCCATGTTATCAAGCATCACGCCAGTACCAACTGCTACGCAGTCCATTGGGTTTTCAGCAACGAATACTGGTACTTTTAGCTCTTCTGCAAGCAATTGATCAAGCCCGTTTAGAAGAGCTCCACCACCTGTGATGATGACGCCGCGATCGATGATATCAGCTGATAATTCAGGAGGTGTTCTCTCAAGAACTTGTTTCGCTGCCTGAACAATCGCAGATACAGATTCACGTAAGGCTTCTTCTACTTCTTTGCTTGTGACGGTAATCGTTCTTGGTAATCCTGTCACCATGTCTCGTCCACGAATCGCGATCTCTTCGTGACGTGCGTCTGGGAATACCGTTGCAACTTGGATCTTAATATCCTCTGCAGTGCGCTCTCCGATCAACAGCTTGTACTCTTTTTTAATGTAGTTTAGAATTTCCAGATCAAATTTGTCTCCAGCCATTTTAATAGAAGAGGCGGTTACAATGTCACCCATAGAGATGACAGCGATATCTGTCGTTCCGCCTCCAATATCTACGACCATGTTTCCACTTGGCTGAAAAATATCCATACCAGCACCAATTGCTGCTACTTTTGGCTCTTCTTCAAGAAATACATGCTTCCCGCCGCTTTTTTCAGCAGCTTCTTTGATCGCCTTCTGCTCAACAGATGTAATGTTTGTCGGGCAGCAGATGAGCATGCGCGGCTTAGAGAACAGCCCTTTCACATTTAATTTGTTAATAAAATGCTTGAGCATCGCTTCAGTTACTTCAAAATCAGCAATTACGCCATCTTTTAATGGACGAATCGCAACAATATTCCCAGGCGTACGTCCAACCATACGTCTAGCCTCTTCTCCAACAGCCAATACTTTTCCGCTGTTTTTGTCAAGAGCTACAACAGATGGTTCATTTAACACAATTCCTTTTCCTTTGACATGAATCAGTACATTTGCAGTACCAAGATCAATTCCAATATCCCTAGCAAACATCTATATATATCCTCCTTGAAAATCTGTTTCCATAGCAAATACCACATTCTGCCCTAATTATATATTCTATCATAATTTGCAGAAAAAAAGATATTTCTTTACAAAAGTCTTTACAAAATTTGTGGTTAGAAACTACCGATATGAGGAAGATATATATATCATGTTTATGAACAAAGAACTAAGCTTATTGTTTCACAGGCTCGCTTTCTAAAATTTCTTCTTTTTTATACTTCAACTTGGTGGCTTCTCCTCCTCGTAAGTGACGAATTGATTTATGATAATCCAGTATCTCCTTTACCTCATTAGCCAGATCTGGATTAATTTCTGGCAGTCTTTCTGTTAGATCCTTGTGTACAGTACTTTTAGAGACTCCAAATTCTTTCGCAATAACACGAACGGTTTTCTTTGTCTCCACGATATACTTTCCTATCTTGATTGTTCGCTCTTTGATGTAATCGTGCACACCACTCGACCTCCCTAAAATGGATGTGAGAAGTGTGAAATGAGATCCGTATGAAGATTATCCATTTTTAGCAGCACTTGTTCGTCGTAATTTCTCATCCATTAGGTAGTAAATTCCAAACACGATCCCTCACCTCAAACACTCTCTTTGTCAGGTTTGTAACAGTGTATTAGCATTGCAAAGGGAATATGCTAAAAATGAAGATGGGACAAGGGATTTATCAGAAAAGACAAAACAAAAAATCATTTCGAGTGACAAAAATTTTCACTTTACAAGGAAAGGTTTAACACGTAGAATAGGAAAGGTGATTTTATTTACCTAGCTAAATATCTAGCTAAATATTTAATAAAGGTGAGCATATGAATACGTTAAACAGAGAGTGTTTACATCAAATACACCAAAGCGCACGGCTGCTGGCTAAAAAAGCGAACGAAGCGCTTGCTGCTTATGACTTGTACATGTCCCAGTGGACTGTACTTTTTTGTTTGGATACATTCGGCCCGAAAACACAAAAAGACATTTGGACCTATTTGAATGTCGAAGCACCAACCATTACCCGAACCGTTACCCGTCTAGAAGCAAACGGCTGGGTGAAGCGTGTACAAGGCAAGGACAAACGCGAAAATCTCATCGTGATGACAGATGATGCAAAAGCTCGTTTTGAAGAAATCAAACAAACAATGGAACAATTTGAAGAAGAATGTCTTTCAGACTTAACCTACGAAGAAAAAAAACTTCTCCACACACTTTTACACAAATTATCAACTGAATAGGAAGTGACATACATCGTGAACGAACGCATTTGGACGAGAGACTTTATCATGATTGTCCTGGTGAATTTATTCACATTCACCTCTTTTTATGCGCTTTTGACATTACTGCCCATTTACACAATGGATGAACTAAATGGAACAGAATCACAGGGCGGACTCCTTGTAACGGTCTTTTTATTATCCGCCATTGTGACGAGACCGTTTTCTGGCGCTATTATTGAGAAATTCGGCAAAAAACGCATGGCGATTTTCTCTTCAACGGCCTTCGCCTTACTCACTTATTTATATATTCCGATTGATCAATTCCAAACACTTCTCCTGCTGCGTTTTGTACAAGGAATCTTTTTTAGCATTTTGACAACAGTAGCCAGTGCCATTGCTGCCGATATGATCCCGAAAAATAAACGCGGAGAAGGCTTGGGTTACTTTGTGATGTCAATGAACCTCGCCGTTGTCATCGGTCCGTTTATCGCACTGAATCAAGTAGGGAAAGTAGGATTCCATTCTTTATTCCTCCTCTTTTCCATCATCGTCACCATCGGAGCAGCTTTTACTATGATGATTAGACAGTCAGAGCCTGAAACAGGCGGAAGTGTCGTCTTTCGATTCACTTTTTCTCACCTGTTTGAAAAAGGCGCTTTAAAAACAGCGGCAGTTGGCATTATTATTTCTTTCTGTTATTCGCCAATTATTTCATTTATTTCAATCTATGCCAACTCACTTCATCTGATGGGTGCGAGCAGTTATTTCTTTATTGTTTTTGCAGCTGCGATGCTTGGATCACGTCCATTTACAGGCAGACTGTTTGACCGAGTAGGACCTCACTTTGTCATCTATCCGTCCATTGCTCTTTTTGCGATTGGTTTATGGATGCTGACGGCTACACATTCAGCGACCATGCTTCTTTTATCAGGCGCTGTCATTGGTCTTGGCTATGGTTCTTTGGTGCCTTGTCTGCAAACACTTGCGATTCAGCATTCTCCAGCTCACCGTACGGGATATGCAACAGCCACTTTCTTTACACTATATGATACTGGCATTGCTGCTGGTTCATTTGTATTCGGTCTCCTTGTCAGCTTCACAGACTTTTCAAATGTGTATTTGATTGCAGGCATCTTTGTTTTACTTAGCATGGTCGTTTTTTATTGGAGCGAACGAAAACCGCAAGAAGCAAAAGCACAAAAGGTTTCACTGTCAGAATAGGATACTGTTTTAAACTTCACCGAAAACATGCTAAAATATAGGATATTTCAAATGAAACATACAGGATCGTTTGAAAAATAGTTGGCGTTCAGCGAAAGTATAGGTGATGTTTTGAATTACGAATTGTTTAAAGTCATACACGGGATGGCTCATCATTCTGAGTTTTTAGACCAGGCCATGATTTTCATTACGAAAAAGGCCATTCTTGTGTATGCCCTTGTCTTATTGATTTGCTGGTTTTTAGGTAATCACAAATTTAAGAAGCATGTCTTCTTCTCCGGTGTAACAGGCATCGTGGCACTCATCGTCAATTTTGCCATTACACTGTTTTATTATGAAGAGCGGCCGTTTGTGGCGCATAAAGTCGACACACTCATCCCGCACTCAGCAGACGCTTCCTTCCCAAGTGACCATACAACTGGAGCACTGGCTCTTTCATTAGCCATCAGATCCCGTAATAAAAAGCTCGGCAACATTTTGCTCGTCTTTGGGTTACTCACAGGATTTTCCCGCATCTGGGTCGGTCACCATTATCCATTTGATGTCTTAGGCAGCTTGGCCGTTTCGATTGTGGTTGTCTTTATCATGAACAAATTATGGAAGTTCTTTGATTCTCCAATTGATCGCATCGTGACATTTTACGAGACGATTGTTGGAAAAATATTCAGAAGGAAGCAAAAGGATCAGGGCTCTGACCTATCCAACTCTTAAGCGACCTGTGATAAAGTGATGAAGATTCATCTTCCGCTTTATCCAGTCGCTTTTTTTATCGACTGTCTTCCTCTAACCATACTTGAAAAATAAAGACTTACCCCAATGCCGATAAGAGAAATGATGATCAATGTCCAGCCTAATTGCTCAAAATGAGAACCAGCGATTTCTTCCCCAAACAGCATCCCAAGAACGGCAGATGACAAAATAGAACCAAGGTACCGACACGTTTGAAAAAGCCCAGAGGACGTACCAATCATTTGCGGAGGGCTTGCTTTTAACATCGCAGCTTGAAGTGCTACATTTCCAATTCCATAACTGAGTCCAAGCAACGCAAGAACCACTCCTTTTCCCCATAATGGCGCAGGGATAAAAAAGAATGTCATGGCAGAAGCACCTGCAAGCATCAACACAGTGCTTGCTAAAATCGGATGACGTTCATCCCCTCGATCCACCCATTTCCCTGTCAGCGGTGACACAACGATGCTCACCCCAGACATACACAGCATAAAGAGCCCCGTCACTTCCACACGCCAGCCCAACTCATCCTGAAAATAACTCGGCAAACCAAAAAAGAGACAATAGAAGAATATATTTAAGGTGATAAATTGCACATACACAAGTGACAACCGCTTCTCCTTTCGAAACATCCGGATTTGAATAAACGGCTCATCCACCTGATATTCCCACCATATAAAAGCGCCTGCACTTATCAGAAAAAGAATACCTTGTACATACTGAATGCCTTCTGTAAATGATAATAAAAAGGAAAGCAACAGCACAATACAAGCTGTAAAAAGAAGCATTCCTGGCAAATCGAGCTTTCGTACAGCTTCGCCTATGCGAAGTTTTCTCTTCTTCTGCTCCTTAGGAAACAAGGATAGACCAAGAAAAAAACTGATGAGAATAAAAGGCAGGTTCACTAAGAAAATCGCCGGCCATCCGCCAATTGTCATCAGAAACCCGCCAACCGTCGGACCAAGTGCTGTCATCGCCGAAGCAAAAATAGACAAAACCGCTAATGCCGAAGCCTGTCTTTCCTTGATATGATCCCGAATGAGTCCCACACCAGAAGGATAAATGGCGCTACTTCCAATCGCCTGCAGCAGCCGAATAACAATCAGCACCGCAAAGGTCGGAGCAAATGGCGCACAAATAGCCGAAATGGCCACAAGAGATAGTCCAAATAAAAATAACGTTCTCCGGCTCAACACATGATCCCCAATTCGACCACTGACCGGCTGCGTCACCGCACTGGCTAAATAAAAAGTCGAAATAAGCCAAGATACAGTCGTAAACGACAAACCAAACTCATGCTGAATTTGATGCAAGGCCAAAGAAATCATCGAGGAATTCAGTGGATTTAACATCGTTCCAAATGCGATAGCAGTTAAAAAGACTTTTCGGTTGCCTCTCCATTTGTTCATACGCCGCTCCCCTCCTGTTAAAAATAGCATGTTTTTAACTCATCCTTCCGTTATTATGAGATTCATTTCCCTTTTTTACCCTTAGCAATTCAAGTTCTCGCTCGGAAAAGCAAGACATACATTTTAAAAAGGGCAAGTGTTGGAAAAACACATGTAAAATTGAGAATATGAGGAACAAATGGTAAGATGCACACATATTGAAAAGCCTACTTTCTCCTTATAGGAGGACCGGCTGAAAAGGAGGAGAAGCATATTAATAAAAAAAGACGGTTTTGGGTCCCAGCCCTTTTCTCGGTTGCAGTATTACTTCTGTCTTCGTGTGGTTCAAATGAAACGAATGGGAACGGAGATAAACGTAATTCTACAGCGAAAGGGTCGCCGATTTTGGAGGATGGAAAATTTATTTTTGCAGCATCAGGTGAATTTCACCCATTCAGTTACATGGATGGAAATCAGATGTCCGGCTTTGATATCGATGTAGGAAATGCGATTAGTGACAAGCTCGGCCTAGAGCCTGTACAGAAAAAATATAAATTCGCCGGCATCGTCGAAGGCCTGAAAGCAGGGAAATTTGATGCGGCAATTGCAAGTCATACCATCAATGAGGAACGAAAAAAACACGTCCTTTTTTCTAAGCCCTACTACTACTCCGGTCCGCAAATCTTCACAAGACCTGGAGCAGATCTTCACAGTGCGGATGACTTAAAAGACAAAGAAATCGCTGTATCAAAAGGCTCGTCCTACGCTGATATTGCAAAGGAACATAGCGGGCAGGAACCAAAATATTACGACAGTGATGTTGTCGCTTTAGAAGCACTAGCCAACGGCAAACACGATGCGGTCGTCACTGATTTCGCCACAGGTGCAGAAGCCATGAAGAAAAAATTAAAAATTGAATCGCAGGAAAGACTCGGACAAAGTGAGCAAGCAATCGCTGTGTCAAAAGAGAATAAAGAGCTGATAAAAGAGATCAACGATGCGATTGATGCACTAAAAAAAGACGGAACATTAGGACAAATTAGCGAAAAGTACTTTGACGAAGATATTACCGCCAAACAAGATTAAAACCAAGATTGTGCGCCCTTTTAGGCGCACTTTCTTCAAATGGAGATGATTGTTTTGCCTAGCCTATCACACTTTTTTCAAACGCTGATTGAGTCTAGAGGCGTTTTCCTAGAAGGGATGCTGCTGACCTTACAACTGACTGTGATCAGCATCTTCATCGGTATGTTCATTGGGCTTTTCGTTGCTTTGCTGAAAATATCCCGGGTAGCGGTTTTCGGCTATCTCGCCAATGCCTATATCTTTCTTGTCCGCGGGACACCACTCATTGTTCAAATTTTCATCTTATATTTTGGACTTACGGAATTAAACATACCCGACTTCTGGGCTGCTTCCATAGCGCTTGCCTTTCATAACGGTGCCTATATAGCAGAAATATTCAGAGGCGCTATCCAATCGATCGACCAAGGTCAAAAAGAAGCAGGACGTTCTCTTGGCATGGGCCGCATTTTAACCATGAGACGCATCATTCTCCCGCAAGCGATGAGGCGTGCCCTCCCTCCTCTTGGTAATCAATTTATTATCGGCTTAAAAGACTCATCCCTTGCCGCTTTTATTAGCGTCAATGAACTATTTAACGTTGCCACCACTCAAGGCTCCAACAGCTTTGACAATATGACATACTTACTCGTTGTGGCCGTCTATTACTTAGTTCTTGTCCTGATATTAACATTCGTTGTCCAAACCTTTGAGAAGAAACTTTCAGTCAGTGATCATTAGGAGGAGAAGCATGACAGAATCAAAGGAAATCATTCGTGTTGAAAAACTCAATAAATACTTTGGGGATTTACATGTCTTAAAGGATATTGATCTCACCGTATATGAAAATGATGTGGTCGTCTTAATTGGTGCGAGCGGCTCTGGGAAAAGCACCTTGCTGCGCTGTATGAACTTTTTAGAAATAAAAAATGACGGTCATATCATCATCGATGGCAGTCCAGTTCATCCAAAGCGCAATCAATTAAACGAAATGAGGCAAAAAATAGGCATGGTGTTTCAGCATTTTAATCTCTTTCCACACAAAACCGTGCTTGAAAACATCATTGAAGCACCTGTGATGGTGAAAAAAACAAAGAAAGCACAGGCCATCGCTGAAGCCAAAGTCTTATTAGAAAAAGTCGGGCTTGCTGATAAAGCCAAAGTGTACCCTTCTAAACTATCGGGTGGTCAAAAACAGCGTGTTGCCATCGCACGATCTCTCGCAATGAAGCCTGATGTCATGTTATTTGACGAGCCTACGTCTGCCCTTGATCCAGAGCTTGTAGGCGAGGTGCTCCAAACCATGAAAAGCCTCGCAAAAGAAGGCATGACAATGGTCATTGTCACACATGAAATGGGCTTTGCTAAAGAAGTGGCCGACCGTGTCGTATATATGCACGAAGGGCGTATTGTCGAAGAAGGCATCCCATCGGAATTGTTCGATTCTCCTCAGGAGGAGCGAACCAAACTCTTTCTTAGCTCCATTTTATAGGTCAAACGCCCTTTATTTTTAGTGATCCATGCACGTTTTTTCTCATTTTTTACGAACTTTTCATCCATTTATATTGAAAATAACCAAAAACAATGTCAGATAAACTTACATGAATATGTTATATATGACTTTTCTCTCTATAATGAAGAATTAAGAAATCAATTAATTCTGAATGATTCGGGGGGAATGCAGCATGCAAATGGGTGATACAGTATTTATGTTCTTCTGCGCACTACTCGTGTGGTTAATGACACCGGGTTTAGCCTTATTTTACGGAGGACTTGTGAAAAACGTGTTAAGCACGACAATGCACAGCTTAACATCACTAGCCATTGTCTCTATCGTCTGGATTGTGTTTGGCTATTCACTGGCTTTTGCGCCAGGCAATGCATGGATCGGAGGCTTTGACTGGGTTGGGCTAAAAGGCGTTGGCTTTGAGCCCGGTTCATATAGCGATACCATTCCACATTCATTATTCATGATGTTCCAAATGACCTTTGCCGTCTTAACAACAGCCATCATCTCGGGCGCATTCGCTGAACGTATTCGTTACTCAGCAGTGGTCGTGTTTACGCTCCTTTGGGTCACATTTGTATACGCTCCAGTCGCACACTGGGTATGGGGCGGCGGTTGGATTGGAGAAATGGGTGCGCTTGACTTCGCTGGCGGAAACGTAGTTCACATTTCATCCGGTGTTGCTGGTCTCATCATTGCAATTGTTCTTGGGAAGCGAAAAGAAGCAGCAAGTTCTTCCCCACATAACTTGATCTACACACTTCTTGGTGGTGCTGTCATCTGGTTTGGCTGGTTCGGCTTTAACGTTGGAAGTGCCCTGACTTTAGACAGCGTCGCCATGTTTGCCTTTATCAACACCAATACAGCAGCTGCCGCAGGAATCATCGGCTGGCTGTTAGTAGAGTGGATGATCAACAAAAAACCAACGATGCTCGGCGCCATCTCTGGAGCCATTTCAGGTCTTGTGGCCATTACACCAGCCGCAGGCTTTGTCACACCTTTTGCTTCTATTATTATAGGAATCATTGGTGGAATCGTTTGTTTCTGGGGAGTCTTCTCACTCAAAGCCAAATTCGGCTATGACGATGCGCTGGATGCATTCGGCCTTCACGGAATTGGCGGTACTTGGGGAGGAATCGCAACAGGACTTTTCGCAACAACATCTGTCAATGACGGCGGAGCGAATGGTTTATTTTACGGAGATCCAAGCTTACTTTGGAAACAAATTGTCGCCATTGTCGCCACTTACGCCTTTGTTGCGGTTGTGACATACGTGATCATGAAAGTGGTCAATATCTTCTTCAAGATTCGTGCAACCGAAGAAGAAGAATCCGTGGGTCTTGATTTAACCATGCACGGGGAAAAAGCATATCAAGATTAAAGAAAAAGGGGTGTCTCTATGAGTAAAATGTATAAAGTGGAAATTGTCACACGTCCAGCTAATTTTGAAACATTAAAGGTGGAGCTTGGAAAAATCGGTGTCACCTCTATTACCTTTTCAAATGTACATGGCTGCGGCTTACAAAAGGGACATACAGAGCTATACCGCGGCGTCAAAAAAGAAAGCAACGTTTACGAACGTTTAAAGATCGAAATCGTCCTAAGCAAAGTACCTGTCGAACAGGTCGTTGAAACAGCGCAGAAGGTACTTCGAACAGGCGAACCAGGGGATGGGAAAATGTTTATATATGAAATAGAAAATACAATTAACATCCGGACAGGTGAAGAAGGACCTTCCGCCTTATAGTACATCCTCCGCCAGATGGCGGAGGATCTTTTTAAGACAGAAAAAAACCTCTGCGTACACATATACACAGAGGAGCTTCCAAGACATTAAGATTGTTTTGTTTCTTCTAACTGACTGCTGTCTTTAGAGGAATCTGAAGACTTTTCTTGATCAGAGGATTTCCCCTTCTCATCAGACTTTTCTTCAGGTTTTTCTCCAGCCGGCTCTTTGGCCTTATCTTCAGCAGCAGGTTCCTTCGTTTTGTCATCAGCTTTTGGCTGAGCAGGTTCTTTCGCTTCTTCCGTCACTTCTTGTGCTGCTTTTTCAATAGTCGAAACAGGCTTATCAATGAAGCTAAGGGGATTTAGCGCTAAACCTTCCATACGAATTTCGAAATGGACGTGATTTCCACTTTCTGCACCATACAGATTTTTACCAGAAGCACCGATGACATCATTCTGCTTCACTTCATCGCCTTCTTTTACTTTTACTTGAGACAACGATTGATAAACAGTTGACACTCCATCTTCATGTTCAATTTCAACGACGTGACCGAGAACTGGATCTTTTTTGGCTTGAACCACCGTTCCACTAAGAGCAGCTGTGACATCAAACACTTTGCCATCTTTATCTGCAAGATCAATACCTTTACTTAAGGTATAGGTGTTATTATAGTTTACAAGTGCTGCTTCTTTCTCTTTTTGATCAGCATCTGCTTCATAGAACTTTTTCACGACAGAAACATTATCAGAATTCTGGACTGGCATTGCAACATTTTCAATTGACTTTCCAACTTCAACGGCATCATCACGCTGTTCTTGTCCTGTTTGATTTCCATCAGATAGTTGGTCTTTCACATCTTTTGATACAGCTTGATACCAAAGAACTGCTGTTAATACGACCGCTGCGCTGACCAAGTAAATAGCAGGGAATACCCAGCGCTTACGGAAAAATTGCTGAACTTTTGTGATTTTGGAAGTACGTTTCTTTTCTTCCTCTCTCATTTTTCATCACCTCAGCAACATTCTGAACACTTTTCAGAAAATATATACACACGAAATCATTTTTCTTTTTATTTTGCGCAATCGCATCAAATATATGTATGATGTATGAAAAAAAGATGGGGGACTTTATGATGAAAACTTTCAACCGCATTGCAACAGAAGATGATCTCAAAGCGATTGTCGATATCTACAATTCAACGATTGCTTCAAGAGAAGTGACAGCCGATACAGAACCTGTTTCAGTTGAAGACCGCCGTCAGTGGTTTTTGAATCATTCAGAGAAAAGGCCCCTCTATGTGAAAACAGATGAGAAAGGCAATATCTACGGCTGGCTCAGCTTTGAAACGTTTTACGGAAGACCTGCATACAACGGAACCGTTGAAATGAGTATTTACTTGAATCAAGACTATCGAGGAAAAGGCTTAGGCTCGCTCTTCTTACAAGAGGCGATCGAATTGGCTCCCTCATTAGGCATCAGAACATTGCTGGCCTTTATTTTCGGCCACAACGAAGCCAGCATTCGACTATTTAAAAAACACGGATTTGAGACCTGGGGACATTTACCACGAATCGCAGAAATGGACGGCAACAGGTACGATTTAGATATCCTAGGAAAAGAATTATAAAATCAGCGTCTCATAAAGAAAGAGACGCTGGTTTTATGAAGCGTGTAACAGCTGTTCAACCTGTTTCGCATTTTGAAGAGATTTTCTTTGAAAGATCATTCCATGCTCATCAATGAGGATCGCCTGCGGAACAACAGTTACCCCATACAGCTCCATGATTTGTGAAGAGCGCATATAGACGGCTTGGTCAGGCAGTAATTGAAGGAGCGAGGCATCATCCGCTTGTTCATCTCCATTAATAAAGATGAAATGAGCATCATCACTTGAGATTTGAAGCTGCATATCAGCTAAAATACTTTTACACGTCATACAAGTAGAATTCACAAATAACAGCATCACAGCTTTCCCATTTTGCAAGTATTCCTTTAAGATCACCTTTTCCCCTAAATGCGTATAGCTTCGAAATAACGGAGCCGGATCACCAATATCCGCTTCCTTCAATTCAATCCCATCGAGGGTTTTGATCTTATTCATAAACTTCCCGATAAACCGGGCAAGCAGAAACACCACAGCCAGCTGAGCAATGACAATCAATAACACAATGATTAATAGGATATCTGTCATTTCATTTTATCTCCTTCTATAGATCCATTTTTCATATCGAACTGATCCATCCACTTGCGCTTGAACAACATGATTTCTTGACTGATAGCTATTATGAAACAGACAGCCACTGCAATCAGAAAACAAATGATGTTTACGTGCCATGGAATAGTATCTACATAAGCATGTGCATAAAATAACCCAATCACAAGAGACAGCATCAACACATTACGAATCACAATCCCCCAATGAAGGCGTTCGTTTTCAAGAAGGCCTCCACAGCCACACGAAATATCACGATGCCCTCTTAATAAATTGAACATGACCGCTCCAGTATAGATACATAAAAGTGCTATAAGGCCTATCGCAGGTACGAGAGACATGTTCCATAAGAACAAACCAGCGGTACAAACCAATTCAACAAACAAAAACAAATAAAACATAGGTGCTGTGAAAGAAGGTGGCAGAAGCCGATAAGCATTCATCTGTTGCACATGCGCCGTCTGTTTTCTAACTTTATCAAGACACGCACCTGCAAAAATGATTCCTAGAAAATACACACCTATGAAATAAAAGACACTCACCTTACACCATCTCCTTTTGTTGAAATAGTTGAGATTGTGCCTCGTAAAGCCTTTTGTACTCACCACGCAGCGCCATAAGCTCATCATGGCTTCCCTCTTCGACAAAAGCACCATCTTTCATAACGATAATACGGTCTGCTAAGCGGGCCGCTCCCATACGATGTGTAATAAACAAAACACCTTGATCTTGAGTCTGATCAAATAACTTTCGAATGAGTGAAATCTCCGACATAGGATCAAGGGCAGAAGTCGGTTCATCTAAAATAATAAAATCACTTTCTCTAAAAAAGGTTCTCGCCATCGCAAGCTTTTGCCATTGACCACCAGACAGTTCATGACCTTCTTCAAAAAAGCGGCCAAGCTGCGCATCATATGTTTCTTCCATTTGATTAATTCTTTTCTCTATACCCGCTTGCCGGGCAGCTAAAATCATTCGCTCATCCTCATCTATATCGTCGATACGGCCAAACCCAATGTTTTCTTTCACCGTGAATTCGTACTTCATAAAATCTTGAAAAAGAACGGCCATTCTAGCATGATATGTCCTTTTATTAATGGTAGAAATGGACTTGCCGTTGACTTTCTGCATATTCGGCTGATCTGGATCGTATAAGCCGGTTAAGCATTTGATCAAGGTGGTTTTACCTGATCCGTTATCCCCCACTAATGCAATACGTTCCCCTTTATTGATATGAAAGTATATATGCTCAATAGCTGGTGTCTTCATATTCGGATAAGTAAAAGAAAGGTTTTCTAGTGTGATGGACTGAATATGCTCGATCCTCCGAAGCGATGCTGCCCCTTCAGTCTGATCATGAATTTCCTCTTCTCTCTTTTGGAATGCTCTCATTTCATCAACATAAAGGCTCGTTTCATATAAACTAGAAAATTCCCTTGTTAAATCTTGAAAACCACTTTGAATGTTTTGTACAGCTTGCAGCACTGCGACAAACGTCCCCGCTGCTAATTTTTTTTGGAAAATAAGAAAGACAATAAAAAGACCGCAGCACACATAGGCAAATGTCATGAGCAACCCGCCTGCCATCTCCCAGCGAACTTGCCGTTTGAGCAATTTATATTTCTCATCTGCACTTTTGACATAATGACCCTTCCATTTTTGAAGAAGATAATTCCCTATTCCATATAAACGTATTTCCTTTAGAGAATCTCGTTGTGCCACAAGATCGGACACATACATTTCTCTTCGATCATTGGCAGTTAACATGCGGTTTAACTGATAACGCGCACCTCCAAAGAAGAGTTCAATCCCCAGGACAGGTAGGGTAAATACGAACAGAATGACCGCTAATCCCCAGTGAATACCGATCATATAAATGAGAAGTGATACAACAGTAATCAGCGCGCTCACGATTGTGAAAATACTTCTGACCATACTTAGAACATGCTGATGACTGTTCATCACACGTTGACTTTCATTATAAAAAGACGGATGTTCAAACGTAATAAACGGAAGTCTTATCGCCTTTTGAAGCAATTCACCCTTTAAATGCAGGCCAATCAGATTTGTCGCTTTCTGCTGACTAAGCTGAAGAATGAACTGAAGCCCGTATCCTAAAATGACAATGACCATTTGCAAACCAAATAACCACAAAACCTTTTGAATGTCTCCCGAAGAAGTCATAAATAAAATGATTTCATTAATCAATGTTTGAATAATCCAAACACTAGCCAAAGGCATAAAACCAACGATCACTTGAATCAACAAGGTTAAGAGAAGATAAGAACGACTTTTTTTCCAAGTATAGGAGATTGCATAGAAACAATGGTTCACTGTACTCATCAAACGCCCCACCTTACACCATTTAGTATAATTGACATATTTTTGATATTTATATTATGATAGCTTTGCGTAACTTCACTCTGAGAGGACGATATACGATGAATTCAATCTTACTTTTACAGCTCACTCTTATTCTTTGCAGTCTTTTATTAACTGTTGGAATCATCATCTATTTAAAACAACAGATGCAGCTCATCATCTTACCCATTCAACATGTTGGACAAAAACTTGCACATCCGCTTCTCGAACAGCCATCACCCATTCATATGAATGATCTGCTACAAACAAACAGCAAACAGCAACTCCTTATTTTCACTGACACAGCATGTCCTCACTGCATTCCATCACTTGAACAATTTCTAGAAACGAAAGAACAGCGTAAATTAAACGTCTCATTTAGTATCTTGTTAAAGAATGGGCAAAAAGAGGATCAAGAATTATATCGTGATAACAAAACCAACATGCGTATTATCCCAGTGGACGAACAAATGATAGATGCATTCCAGATTCAAGAGTTTCCATATTACATCATGGTAGAAGACGATGAAACAATCTCCTATGCAGCACCTTTTCCAGATGGTCTTTATTCAAGATTGCCTGCAAAATAAAGATAAATGAGGCATGTGAAGAGTATCAAACACACGCCTCATTTTTTATTATTGTGGCTTTGGCTGATCATCCTTTTCTTTTTCCTCTACAGCGCTTTCACTAGCTTCGCTTGAAGCTGATGCTTGTTCAAACTCACTGCGAGCTTCCTTTGAAATGTCCACTTGATCACCGTGCTCATTCACAGTAATAGACGAAGAAGACTCCTCTTCTTGAACCTCTTTCTCTAGTTCCTTTAATTTAGAAACATGAAGCTCTAAATCTTTTCCTTGCTGAACTAAAGCTAGTTGTTGAAATAATGTCTTTCTCTCTTCTGGGGAAAGATCACCTTGAACAATTTGCGCTGCTTGGGTTAAAAAAGAATTTGATGATTGACCCGCTTGACGACTGTTCGATGTCTGCATAGCATTTGTTAAAAATGAAATTGAAGATATACTCATGCGTTCACACCCTAATAAATGAGATACCTAGAGTTAGCAACCGCATCTAATGCGTTCTTGGCTCGTACAAATCTCACCTGTGTCACGATCCACGTAGTAACGGAAAGTTCCAACACCTTGAAGGAAACAAGTTGGTGCTGATTTGCAAGAAGTTACCAATCTTTGCAAAATACATCTAGCAGCTGCAGGTTGAACATTGGTCATTTTGTTTAAAAAACGATCTAACATATGAATTCCACCTCCCAATTTTTATGGTATTACAACACAATAATAACCAAATAACAGACAGCTAACAACATATTTTGATAAATTTACTAATTATTTTTAACTATTCTTCTTATTTATGACATAATTTGTTGATAACAATTGTTACTTCTTTCTTATTCAAAAATAATTGATTTATCTATAAATAGTAAAGTGAAGATTGAGACAATTTCAATAGATCTACATTCACTCTTCCTAAAGTACTAGCTGCTCAAGTATGATAAAGAGTGAATACATAAAGGAGTGAACACGATTGCAACAAACTGAAAAAATCATTCAATCTCTTCATTCAATAGCAAAGTGGGGAAAGGTTGGTAGTATCTTTCTCTATATTTCAGGTGGTCTATCGATTCTTATTGGATTTTGGCTTGTTCTTCCTGCTGCCCTTGGTGTTTTTCTCATGATGATGGGTATTCATGTACAGAAATCTGTGAGAGCGGCTGAACAACTAATTCAACATCCTGATACTTCTTATGAAGATTTATTAGAACAATATGCTAAGATGATGAAAATGCAGACACTGTTTGCTATTACAAGTATTGCCGCAGTCATTCTGTCATTTATCGCAATCATTTTGACATTTATACTGATAGGTGGAATTGCCTTTTTGCAAGAGACTCCTAGTGATATCCAACTGTACGAAGGCAATTACGAACAAGAGCAAGAACTCGGTGACTTTTATTAAAGTAAAGGGGTATCATATGTAAACTCGATACCCCTTCCAGTTTGTTACTTCGCATCACTAAACTTGACAATACGCTTTTATCATTTTAAAATACAAATCGTAACTATTACGAATTAAAGGAGGTCGACATCACTTATGCGCGTGAAAATCACCTTAGCCTGTACTGAAACAGGTGATCGAAACTATATTACAACAAAAAATAAACGAACGAACCCAGACCGATTGGAGTTAAAAAAATATTCTCCTCGATTAAAGAAATACACCCTTCATAGAGAAACAAAATAAATTTTTAAGATTTAAATCGTAATGATTACTTTTTAAGTGAGGCGGATAAGAAAATGAACAATTCCACAAGGACAGAAACAAATGAATAAGCGAATACCTGTCACAGTATTAAGTGGCTTTTTAGGAGCTGGAAAAACAACGATTTTAAATCATATTCTGCAGAATCGTAACGGATTAAAAGTAGCTGTTATTGTAAATGACATGAGCGAAATTAATATTGATGCAGAATTAGTAAAGCAAGGCGGCGAGCTCTCTAGATCAGATGAGAAACTTGTTGAACTATCTAATGGTTGTATTTGCTGCACATTAAGAGAAGATTTGTTAATCGAAGTCGAACGTCTTTGTAAGGCCGGTAACATTGATTATATTGTCATTGAATCGACTGGTATTAGTGAACCAATCCCGGTCGCTCAAACTTTCTCTTACATTGATGAAGAAATGGGCATAGATTTGACACGCTTTTGCCGGCTAGACACGATGGTAACAGTTGTAGATGCAAATCGTTTCTGGACTGATTTCCAATCAGGAGAAAGTTTATTAGATCGTAAAGAAGCTGTTTCCGATGATGATGAACGAGAAATTTCAGATTTACTCATTGATCAAATTGAATTTTGTGATGTGCTGATTATCAATAAATGTGATCTTGTATCAACATCAGAATTAGATCGACTTGAGCACGTGTTGACCACACTTCAACCAGAAGCAACGATCATTAGAACATCAAAAGGTAAAGTACAGCCAAACGACATTTTGAATACTGGTTTATTCGACTTTGAAAAATCCAGTGCATCTGCTGGCTGGATAAAGGAAATCAATGCTGGACATTCTCAGCATACGCCTGAAACAGAAGAATACCAAATCTCATCATTTGTTTATGAAAGAAGACTCCCTTTTCATACCGGCAGGCTGAATACATGGCTAGATCAGATGCCAGAGCAAATCGTTCGCGCTAAAGGATTTACATGGCTTGCCACACATCATGATTTAACCATTTTAATTTCACAGGCCGGAAAATCCGTTGCGATTGAACCAATTGCATACTGGATTGCTGCATTGCCTGAGCAAGAAAAAGCACGGATATTAAATCAGGAACCAGAACTTCTTAATGAGTGGGACGCAGAGTTTGGTGATCGACATACAAAACTTGTTTTTATCGGTGTGGACTTACCTAAAGCAGATATCATCCGCACACTTGATCAATGCTTACTCACGCCTGAGGAATTTGATCAAGATTGGACAACATTTGAAGACCCCTTTCAATGGAAAATACACAATTAAATCAGGAGGGTTTTAAGTGGCAAAGAAATCAAAGATTGCGAAAGAAAAAAAGCGGCAGCAGCTTGTTTTGAAATATGCAGAATTAAGGAAAGAGTTAAAAGAAAATGGTGACTACGAAGCTTTGCAGAAATTGCCTAGAGATTCTTCCCCTACTCGCTTAAAAAACCGCTGTGAATTAACCGGCCGTCCTAGAGGTTATTTACGAAAATTTAAGATGTCTAGGATTGCTTTTCGTGAGCTTGCCCATAAAGGCCAAATCCCAGGAGTAAAAAAATCGAGCTGGTAAAGAATTGATTTGATCTTATCACAGCTCCTGTAAAAGTAAAGCAGGACACAATGATTAAAAACCTATTTTCTAGCCTTACCTTTCCATTTTTGAGGCACAAAATAGCATTTTAAAAAACAGCAGAATCTCTGCTGTTTTTTATGTTGATTGAGTGTATATGATGGATTGTCCTGTTTTCAAAAAAGTATTTTCAACAGTAATTATGACATTTCTTCTTCTTTTCAAAAATACATGATCATGATATTTTGTTGTCACTATCCACCGATGTATGACATCTCAACTTTTTTCTGATCTTTCTTTTGCTCTCTCTCAGCTGAATATTGATCATGTCTTTTTGACCATAGTTCCTTCAATATTTTCGTTATATCTTCATCATCTTCTTTCGTACGAATCATCCGTCTTAGATCAAAACCTGATGATGCAAAGAGACATGTGAACAATTCACCACGTGCAGATAGTCTTGCTCTATTACAAGATCCACAAAAAGCATCTGAAACTGATGAAATAATGCCAATCTCTCCTGAACCATCTTTGTAAAAAAAACGATTGGCTACTTCACCTGCATATCGAGGGGGTTCTGGTTTAATAGGATATGTTGAATCAATCAGATCAATGATCTCTTTTTTCGTCATCACATGCTCTAGGTTCCATTTATTCGTATTGCCAACATCCATAAATTCGATAAATCTCAGAATGTGTCTTTCTTTTTGAAAATAGGCTGCCATTGGTAGAATATCCTGATCATTCACACCTTTTTGGACAACCATATTTATCTTAATGGCAAGTCCAGCTTTTTTTGCAGCCTCAATCCCATCAAACACTTTTTGGATAGGAATTTGTCTTCCATTCATCTGCTTAAATCGGTCCGGATTTAATGAATCCAAACTAATAGTGACTCGCTGCAGACCTGCTTTCTTTAACTTAT
This sequence comes from Bacillus pumilus, assembly GCF_002744245.1. Lineage (GTDB taxonomy): Bacteria > Bacillota > Bacilli > Bacillales > Bacillaceae > Bacillus > Bacillus pumilus_M. The sequence goes on from NZ_NKHG01000112.1 coordinate 100,086, forward strand.
CAGCATATATAGGTAAAAGCGTTCCATTGGTTGTCATAGCGATGTCTTCAATACCTGGAATTTTCGCAAGCTTTTCTATTAAGATTGGCAAGTCTTTTCGTATTAAAGGTTCACCGCCTGTGATGCGTAATTTCACCACACCTAAGTCTTTTGCGAAAAGTGTAGCAAGTCGTTCGATCTCTTCGAAGCTAAGCAATTCTTCTTTATCCAAAAAAGGATAATCTGGTCCAAAGATTTCAGCAGGCATACAGTACGTACATCTAAAGTTACAGCGATCCGTTACCGATATTCGTAGATCGCGCAATGGTCGATGTCTTTTATCCAAAATACTGACCATCCTTTGCCTCCTATTCTGTAATACGCTGGGGATGAGTATAGATATTAAAAGATTCTCCTCTGACGAATCCAACTGTTGTGATATTTAATTCTTCTGCCATTTCAAGCGCTAGCTCAGTAGGTGCTGATTTTGATATCACGATAGATACTCCTAATTTTGCTGCCTTCAATAGAACTTCCGACGATATCCGGCCGCTAAACACTAGGATTTTATTTCTAAGTGGGATTCGGTGAAGTAAACAATATCCATAAATTTTATCTAAAGCATTATGTCTTCCTATATCAGTTCTAGTGATGAGTAGCTTCTCTGTATCACACAGTCCAGCATTATGCACACCACCAGTATGTTGAAATAATTGGCTTTCGGCTTGTAAACATTTCATGAAGTGAATACAGGTTTCAGCAGACATTTTGATTTGGTCAATCGCTGTTTTTGCCGTCTTCACATCTTGGAGAAAATAAAAGTGCCTCCCTTTTCCACAGCAAGATCCAATCACTCGTTTTGTAAAGTCTGATGAATGAAAACGACTTGAGTGGATTAAATCAACATATGCAAAACCCATACTTTCATCTATTGTAAACCTTTTAATCTCATTTTCAAATCGAATGACACCTTCTGAAGCTAAAAAACCGATAACTAATTCTTTTAAATGCTCTGGTGAACAAACGAGTGTCACAAACTCTTCTCCATTCACCATCACAGTTAAAGGAAATTCTTCTACCACTTCATCTGTTTTGCGGGTAAATTGCCCTTCACGATATTGGTGTATGATTCGTTTCTTTTTAACAGAAGGATTCATTGTATGATCTTCCTTTCATCACAAATTTAGTTATATGATCCAGCCAAATTGTGATATTATTTTAAAAAGTCATAAAAATGTAACATATTTCTATCTTATCAAACTTTTTGATTGCTTTATACGGGGGGAACACAATGAACAAATCAAAAAATCGTTGGCTTATTGCTACAAGTGCTGTGGGAATTCATTTATCTATTGGATCTGTTTATGCATGGAGTGTTTTTACGAACCCTTTACATCAAACCTTTCAGTGGTCATTAACAGAAATAAGCCTTACTTTCAGCATTGCCATTTTATTTTTAGGTTTATCGGCTGCTTTCATGGGACATTTCGTTGAAAAGTATGGTCCAAGGGCATCCGGGCTCTTCTCAGCTATTTTCTTCGGCATTGGAATGACTGGGTCAGGGTTTGCTGTCCACCTCTCTTCATTGCCTCTCCTCTATTTATTTTATGGTGTACTTGCTGGGATAGGATTAGGTGTAGGCTATATTGCACCTGTATCAACATTAGTCAAATGGTTTCCGGATCGAAGAGGACTCGCAACCGGTTTAGCCATTATGGGTTTTGGATTTGCTTCTCTTATTTGCAGCCCAATTATTCAATTTCTCATTGAAAAAGTTGATATCGCAAATACCTTCTATATTCTTGGAATCTCTTATTTTATCATCATGGTCGTCTCATCTCTTTATTTATCACCACCAACGCCCGATGACGTCAAACAATTTGACATGTTGAAAACAAGTCAAAAAAAATTTCCTCAAGATTTATCACAGCTTACAGCCAATGAAGCGATTAAGACACGGCGTTTTTATTATTTGTGGCTCATGCTCTTTATTAATATCACTTGCGGAATCGCCATTATTTCAGTAGCCTCGCCTCTTGCCCAAGAAAGTGTTGGATTCACTGCAGGTGCTGCGGCTACTCTTGTTGGTATTTTAGGTGCTTTTAATGGTTTAGGACGGATCGGCTGGGCATCCTTCTCAGATTATATCGGAAGGCCGAATACGTATACGATTTTCTTTACTATCCAGCTCATTGCTTTTCCCTTACTTCCCTACTTAAAAGAACCGCTCATCTTTTCAATCGTGATGGCGATCATTTATACGTGCTATGGAGGAGGATTCGCCTCAATTCCAGCCTATATCGGAGATTTGTTTGGTACGAAGCAACTGGGTGCAATACACGGTTATATTCTGACCGCTTGGGCCGCTGCTGGTTTAGCAGGACCTTTATTTTCATCCTTTATTCGAGATATAACAGGTAATTACACACAAAGTCTCATGGTGTTCTCTGGCTTATTTTTCATCGCTTTTATCATATCTCTTCTCATTCGGAAGGATATACAACACCTTAGAGAATCGAACCTTACTGCGACTTCCTCTGCCTCTGCCCGTCCTTAATTTAAATTTGACAGAATCACAATCTAAAGGTAATTTTTAGATATGAAAACGCTTTACAAAGTAATAGGAGGGTGATGATATCATGGGAAAAACAAAACATAAGGGGCCTATTAAACTCAACAAAAAACCCTCACCAAAGCTATGGGCCTCTGTTGCTCCTATGGGGCTCGGAAAAGTAAAACCTAAACACATCCGAGATACTAAACAATTCAACTCCATGATATACAGTGAAAAGGATGCCTTTAATGGCGGAAAACGGCATTCTATCTTGATGAATAAAGAAGATGCAACAGAGCTTTACGTCCAAGAAGGTGATCCAGTTGTCCTTTTTAATCAATATGGGTCCTATCAAGGAGTTGCTCAATTCGGGGAGTTGAAACGTGGCAATATCGCTGTTTATTGGCCTGAAGGAAACGTTTTAATTCCTAAAGGTGTTTATGAGAGCTATTCACAGATTCCAGAATATAATACGGCTGCGATATTAGAAAAGGCCGAAACCTTTCATGCAAGAAAGGATCAGCACTACGTGGAGAAACGAATCGATGAGTTAGAAACTACCTTAAATTGATCTTCACTCAAAAACAGCTGGGATTGCTTTCCCCAGCTGCCTTTCGCATCTTATTGGCCAAAAGCGCTCGCTTCTTGTTGAAGAATGTGGTTCAATTCTTCTGCATTTGCTGCTGGTTTGTATTGTCCACCACCAGCTTTTGCAACAGATTTTAGGCTTTTTGCTTCTTTTTCATTCACATCGAAGCCAATGATATTGACGATTGTATCAATTCCGGCTTCATGTAATTCCTTTGCTGCTTGTGAAGGACTGCCTCCACATGTTTCTTCACCATCGCTGACAACATATACAATATTTTTCCCTTCAGCTTCGTGATCTTCAAAATCTTGTTTCGTATCGGTTAATGCTTTTGCAAGTGGTGTCCAGCCTGTTGGTCCATACACATTCAGCGCTTGTTGAAAAGCTGCTTCTTCATATGTTCCAAATCCATAAACTGCTTCAGAACTTGCACAAGAAACGGCTTTTCCTGTATTTTTATTGGTTCCTTCATGACCAAAAACTCGAAGCATGACTTGTGTATCTTCTGATAAAATACTTGCAAAGCTTTGAATCGAACGTTTTGCGATATCAATTTTCTTTTCACCTGTAACCGATTGTGCCATGCTGCCGCTTAAATCTAGTAATATGACCACATGAGCAGGCTCCTTTTTCGTCACAGCATGAGCAGGTGAAGAAAGAAGCAAAACCAGACTAGCTAAAATGGTTAATATGATTTTTCTTTTCATCAATGAAAGCCTCCTTTTTTACTTTTGTACAGAAAAAGAGAAACGAAAGCATACATCAATCGTTTCTCTTTTATTCAGCAAGTTATTCGTGTAGTTTTAATGATTCTGCCGAAAAGATAGAACCCATCTCTTTACCAGTGCTTGCTTGGTAGTAATGACCTTTACCAGCTTTAGCGACTTGCTTTAATTGGCCTTCGTAGCCTTCGTTAAAGTCTAATCCAATGACATTGACAACAGTATGGCCTTTTGATTGATGCAATTCTTTTGCTACTTTTACTGGATCTCCGCCACAAGTTTCTTCACCATCAGTAATTAAATACACAATGTGTTTCGTTCCTTTATGAAGCTGTTTATCCGCTTGCTTTGCACTTTCAAGAGCACGAGCAATTGGTGTCCAGCCATTTGGTCCAAGTCCGTTTAAAGAGTTTTCAAAGCTTTGCTTTTCATAAGGCTGTACGCCGTATACCCCTCTAATGACTTCACATGATTGAGCTTTACCTGAATTTTTGTTGTTTCCTTCAGAACCAAACAAGCTCATACGAATTTTAGCGTTTTTCGGAAGCGACTGTGCAAATTTAAATACCTCTTGTTTGGCTAGATCAAATTTGCGCTCTCCATCTACTTTTCTTGCCATGCTTCCACTTGCATCAAGTAAGATTGTGACTCTTACATCTTTCTTATTTACTTTAGCTGTTGATGCTTCTGCAAATACTGGTGAAGAGATTGACATTGATACTGTCAATACTGCTAAGGCTACGAGTGTCAATACTTTTTTCAACATACTTTTCATTCCTCCTTATGTAACTGATTGAAACATCTTAATCGTAAATTATTCTTTCTTGGAATGGTATAGGACTCGATCCCTTTTTCTCTTTCATCAAAATCACTAAAATTCTGTCAGATGTCTAGATATTTTCACCTAACGTTTCATTTATCCCTTCGTTTTCTCTTTCTTTCGAGGGACTTTGTATCGGCCATCGGTTCTTGTCGGGACATAAATGTTTAAGTTTTCCTGACCTGCGCCTTAAGTCGCAATTTGACACATTCTGTTCAAACCTCTTTGAACATAAAAAAAGATGCCCCTTTTTTGAGGCACCTTTGCTTTTATTTCTTCGCCATATATGTGTTGAGAAAGCGATCGGCTGATTCAATTTGAACACCTTTATAATAGTGTTTCACAATGGCTTCTACTTTTTTGCCTGACTGCGCCATATAATGTGCACCATACTGGCTCATCCCTACACCATGGCCATAGCCTCTTGTCGTGATGACAATTTGCTGGCCCTTTCGTTCCCACGTAAAGTCCGCAGAGTGGAGTCCTAATGATTCGCGAATGTCTCTTCCTGTCAGTGTTTTACCATTTATCACGGCTTTAGCGACTTGATTTCCTGGTGTCCGTTCTACAATCTCTCCCACCTGTTCCTTCTGGCTGAGGCTCACACCTAGTTTTTGTTGAAATTCACTGATCGGGATCGTTTTCGTGTTTTGATATTTTGGTGATTTGGTGTCCCACTTACTTGAGACACTTTTCAAATAAGGAATTTCGTTTTTCCAATAAGCTTCTGCATTTTCCGTTTTCCCGTTACTTGTTGAAAAGAAAGAGGCATCAATTGGTTTTTCGTCATACGTCAGTACTTTCCCTTGTGTGCTGGCCACAGCTTCTGTGACCTTTTTTAATTTCCAATTATACGCTTTCCCCCAAATTTTCTTGAGTTCCTTCTTGTTTTTATAGACTTGGAACATTTGTGTATCATCCACAAGAGAGCCTTTCGGTGATTTTACAGTCTTATCAATGATCATTTGTCTGACGATATACGTTCTAGCGGCGAGTGCCTGTGCCTTGAGCGCTTCCATTTCAAAATCAGCTGGCATTTCAGAAGCGACTACACCGATCACATACTCTTCTAATGGGATGTTTTCTACCTGTTGATGAACTGAACGATAGACGGGAATGGAGACGGGTGATTGCTTCAATTTGACTGAACCTTTCACTTCTTTTTTAACTGATGGTTCCTCTGCTACGTGTTGATTGGCTGCTGATTTCCCTTGAAACGTAGGCAACACGAGTAAGGTTGGAATCATTAAAATGATGATGCATATCCCTGCAATTGTCCATATCATTGGTTTCATATTTGGCTGCCCCCATTTGTCATTGAATCTCTTTTATCCTATGGGCAAGGACAAGCCAATATGACAGCTTCTTTCATTTATTGGACAAGTCTTTTGATAATATGATGATACTGTTGATCATTTGATTTTACTGTTCGTCTTTATGAATAAAATTTAAAATGATTGGATACACTAATGATAAGCTTTTGAAAATGAGGCATTCTATGATTCTAAAAAAAAATCAGCATGCCCCAATGGACACACTGATTCCTTTTTTATTACGCATTCAGATCTGACACAACTTGTTCTTGTGTAACATCTGCTGATTCATCATTCACTCTTCCAATATCTGCACCGATTGCTGCAAGTTTTTGATGGAAGTTCACATATCCACGGTCAATATGCTTCAATTCAGTGACACGTGTATGACCTTCTGCCACTAATCCAGCAAGTACAAGTGCTGCTCCTGCTCTTAAGTCAGTAGCTGCCACTTCAGCTCCTTGAAGTTGAACCGGCCCATTGATAATGACAGAGCGACCCTCAATTTTAATATCACCATTCATTCGGCGGAATTCTTCAGCATGCATAAAACGGTTTTCAAATACAGTTTCTGTGATCATGCTTGTTCCGTTCGCACGAAGCAATAGCGCCATCATCTGAGATTGCATATCCGTTGGGAAACCAGGATGAGGCATTGTTTTTAGGTCAATTGGCTTGAGCTCAGATGGTCCAATGACTCTTAAACCTTCTTCTTCTTCAATGATTTGAATACCCATTTCTTCCATTTTTGCAATAAGTGAAGTCAGATGCTCTGGTACTGCGCCTTTCACAAGCACATTCCCTCCTGTAATGGCTGCTGCCACCATGAAAGTACCCGCTTCAATTCTGTCAGGGATGATGTTGTGCTTTGCACCATGAAGTGTTTCCACACCTTCGATTTTGATTGTACCAGTACCAGCCCCACGAATCTTACCGCCCATGGCATTGATGTAATTTGCCAAATCAACAATTTCAGGTTCTTTTGCTACGTTCTCTAAAATCGTTGTTCCTTCAGCTAATGCTGCTGCCATGATGATGTTTTCAGTTGCACCTACACTTGGGAAATCCAAATAGATTTTCGCACCTTTTAAACGACCGTTTACTTCAGCCTCGATGAAACCATTGCCTACTTGAATTTTAGCTCCCATTGCTTCGAAGCCTTTCAAATGCTGATCAATTGGTCTTGAACCAATCGCACAGCCTCCAGGTAATGCGACTCTTGCATGACCTGTTCTAGCTAAAAGTGGTCCCATGACAAGCACAGATGCTCGCATTTTACGGACATACTCAAACGGAGCCTCAGTTTCTAGTGCATGAGATGCATCTACTGATACTTCGTTATTTTCAAAATGTACTTCTGCTCCTAAATGACGTAACACCTCATTGATTGTATATACATCGGAGAGCGTAGGTACATCACAAATTACGCTTTTTTCTGTACTTGCTAACAAAGATGCAGCGATAACTGGTAAAACGGCATTTTTTGCGCCTTCTACTTTAACTGTGCCGTTTAACTTTTGACCGCCGCGGACGATGATTTTTTCCAAGGTCTTCCCCTCCGCGTCCCAAATTCTCTATATTAATATTCAGTCGTTACGATTGGTGTGCCAACCGTAATCGTATGTTTTTCGTTCATTTCCGAACTTCTGATGGCAATTTGAACATTCATTTTATCATTTGAAGTCATAATGAACTGTTCCCACTTATCTGTGTAAGCGGAAAGCGATACAAAATGAGACTCAACGAGATACTCAACTGGTTTTGCTTGAAATTCATTTGCTAACATTTCAGCTTTTTTTTGCAAAACAACATCCATCATACCATTTACATGACCATCGAGACAAGTAAAAATCACAATTTTCTCTTGTAATATGCTTTTTGCATGACGTACGAACTGATCATATGTATGTTCCCATGTATTCAGTGGGCGAGCACCTTTTTGCTCATATAATAAATACGACTTTTGGTTGGATTTTGTGTCGGTCTTCACGAGAATAATTTTCGAAAATGTATCATTTTTTTCGTCTTTGTATATTCCTGTGACTTTGGTGACATGTTCCTCTTTTTTTTCGGTCCACTTATACTGTCGTAGGTCATCTTTCAAACGTTTCACTTTTTTAGAAAATTGTTCGGTTGAAAAGTCTACATTTGTTTTGGCAAGAAGGGTCCATCCATCTACTTCCACTTGCTGCTTTTTCAGACCTTCCGCTATTTGAACGAGCGGTGATGCTTCTTCCGCACGAACACCTTGAATTATCAGAACAAAAAAAAGAATAAACGCAAATAATGGCCAACCTTTCAGATATTTTCTCACTTGTCATTCCCCCTTGCTACCAGTGTTGCCGCAAGGAGATAAATGCATACGTGGAAAAGTCATCAAAGGCCATACTTTTGACACTTCTTTTTACGTTCCCGCAGAGAGCTGTGACCAAACCTTATGCTAGAACATATAAGGGATTTGTCTGGAGAAATTTAAATAATCTAGGAAGAAATTGCTGACTGCCGATGCGATGGCAATGGTTATGAGCATCATCAGCAATCTTGCCTGAACGATTTTTCCTTTTTTAATCAGTGGATCAATATTTACGGCAAGCAATGCCCACCATGTAATGGCAATAAAAAACAGGTGAATCACAATACTGACAATTGCTTGTTGTCCTACGTCTTCCATACAGTTGAATCCTCCTTTTATTTATTTCTGTAAAGGAAAACTCCCTTTCATTATATCCTCGAAAAACGGAAAGATGAATCATTTGGAAAAAAGAGCTACATTTAGTGTGAATCCCCTCTTATACTGATGCCCAAGGAGATGATATACTGCGTGTGGAAGGGGCTGACCATATTGAAAGATTCTTTTCCTCACTTTGTTGATTTGTACGGAGAACTGGTTCCCTCATTTGATCATGAATGGGAGGCCATTGCTTTCTACTTTGATTATAGACAGACACAGTTAGAAGAATTAGCACATTTGTGTCATTTTCATAACATTTCTTTGGATTATTCGGAGGAAAGCCTGTATCAGTTAGAGTCATTATACTTTGATGCGTTTACCCAGCAGCTTTTTGCTGAGTGGAAAATGCCAATTGATGCATTAGAAGCGATGATGAGTGTGTATATGGGAGAGGTTGTCATTCGGCATCATTCGGATGCTGACTGGGTGGTGCGGCCTTATATGGACTCCCCGCATCAATATACCCTTGGTTTGCGCCGAAACAATAAAACATGGCATAGTACGCAGTTTTGTGAGCACTTATACCTTGAAAAGCAAGCATCTCATCCTTATGTGTCAATGTATCAGTCTCTCATGTAATTCTTAAAAAAATCCTTCTTATCATTGTGATAAGAAGGATTTTCTGTTTTATTTCCCTGCTACATTTAAACGGTTTAACGCCCGTTTTAATGCGAGTTCCGCCCGGCGTACATCACTTTCATTCGGGTGGTTCAAATGCTCTTCAGCACGCTGCTTCGCTGATTTTGCACGATCTACATCAACTTTGTCTGATGTTTCAGCGGCCTGAGCAAGAATCGTTACTTTTTCGGGGCGAACTTCAACAAATCCGCCACTTACTGCAACCAATTCAGTTGATCCACTATGTTTTAAGCGAACTGCACCGATTTTTAGCGGAGCAACCATTGGAACGTGGCCAGCTAAAATACCAAGCTCACCGCTTTCTGCTCTTACACTGACCATTTCCACATCCGCTTGATACACTGGGCCGTCGGGAGTAACGATATTGACTTGAACGGTCTTCATGCTTTTACCCTCCTAAGGACCAGATTAGGCCTCTACACCCATCTCTTTGGCTTTTTCAACCACTTCTTCAATGCGGCCGACTAAACGGAATGCATCTTCCGGAAGATGATCGTATTGACCAGATAAGATTTCCTTGAAGCCTTTAACAGTTTCTTTCAATGGCACATAAGAACCCTTTTGGCCAGTGAACTGTTCTGCTACGTGGAAGTTTTGAGATAGGAAGAATTGAACACGACGAGCTCTGTGTACCACAAGCTTATCGTCCTCAGATAATTCATCCATACCTAAAATGGCAATGATATCTTGTAGCTCTTTATAACGTTGCAATGTTTGCTGAACTTCACGCGCAATCGCATAATGTTCTTCGCCAACAACCTCAGGTGCAAGTGCACGAGATGTAGATGCAAGTGGATCTACCGCTGGGTAAATCCCCATCTCTGTCAGCTTACGCTCAAGGTTCGTTGTTGCATCAAGGTGAGCAAACGTTGTTGCTGGAGCTGGATCTGTATAGTCATCCGCAGGTACATAGATCGCTTGAATCGATGTAACCGATCCTACGTTTGTTGACGTGATACGCTCTTGAAGCTGACCCATTTCTGTTGCAAGTGTCGGCTGATAACCTACCGCTGAAGGCATACGTCCAAGAAGGGCTGATACTTCAGAACCTGCTTGTGTAAAGCGATAGATGTTATCGATGAAGAACAATACGTCTTGACCTTGTTCATCACGGAAATGCTCTGCCATTGTCAAACCAGTTAGGGCAACACGCATACGTGCACCTGGTGGCTCGTTCATTTGGCCGAAGACCATCGCTGTTTTTTCGATAACGCCAGAATCTTTCATTTCGTAGTAAAGGTCGTTTCCTTCACGTGTACGCTCTCCAACACCAGCGAATACAGAAATACCACCGTGTTCTTGTGCGATGTTGTTGATCAATTCTTGAATCAGAACGGTTTTACCTACACCGGCTCCACCGAATAAACCGATCTTTCCACCCTTGATGTAAGGAGCTAGAAGGTCAACAACTTTGATACCTGTTTCAAGAATTTCAACTTCTGTAGACAGTTGATCAAAAGAAGGCGCTTGTCTGTGGATTGGATCTCTCTGAGCTTCCACACCAAGTGGCTCATCTAAGTCAATGTTATCTCCCAGTACGTTGAATACACGCCCAAGTGTTACGTTACCAACTGGTACTGAAATTGGTGATCCAAGGTCTACAGCTTCCATGCCGCGCTTAACACCGTCTGTTGATGCCATTGCGATGGTTCTAACTGTATCATCACCTAAATGTAGTGCTACTTCTAAAGTTAAGTCGATATCAACTTCACTTTCACTTTCCGCTTTATGCGAAACTTTGATCGCATTATAAATCTCAGGCAAGTGACCGTCTTCAAAACGAACGTCTACGACTGGTCCCATGATCTGACTGATGCGTCCTGTTTTCATTGCATTCCCTCCTGACAATTATTTCTATTCTAAGGCAGCTGCTCCGCCGACAATTTCTGTAATCTCTTGTGTAATCGCTGCTTGACGAGCACGGTTATAAGAGAGTGTCAGGTTGTCGATCAATTCTTTCGCGTTGTCTGTTGCACTCTTCATTGCTGTCATCCTTGCAGCATGTTCACTTGCTTTGCTGTCAAGAAGCGCACCGAAAATCAAACTCTCTGCATATTGAGGAAGGAGAACTTCAAGAATTTCTTCTTCAGAAGGCTCAAACTCATAAGATGCGGAACGTTTATTTGGTGTCGCTGCGCCCGAAAGGTCCGTTAGCGGCAATAATTTTTTCTCTGTTACTTCTTGTGAAATGGCACTGACAAAATGGTTGTAGAACATGTAAAGTTCATCAAACGCTTCATCAGAGAACATTTGAACTGTACTGCTTGCTAATTCTTTAATATCAGCAAATGCTACTTCGTCTCCAAGCCCTGTTACTTCAGAAATAACTGGAATACCGCGCTTTTTGAAGAAGTCGCGCCCAATTTTACCAATGACAATCACAGTATATTCATCAACGGATTGATGGCGAGATTGAATGGTTTGGTATGCGGCACGCAAAATCGAGCTGTTAAAAGGTCCTGCAAGCCCTCGATCAGATGTAATGATGAGATATCCTGTTTTCTTGACAGGTCTTGAAAGAAGCATTGGGTGCTTAGCACTTGTTCCAGCTGCTATGGCAGCAACGACTTCTTGGATTTTCTCCATGTAAGGAACAAAAGACTTCGCATTGTTTTCAGCACGATTCAGTTTCGCAGCTGATACCATTTGCATCGCTTTTGTGATCTGACTCGATTTTTTCGTTGACGTGATCCTTGACTTAATATCGCGTAATGAGGCCAAAGATTTCACCACCTTTTTTCAGGAATCCGTGTTCATTTACGTGAAAAGAGAGAAAAAGAGAATCTTTTTCTCTCGGAAAGATTACTAATTAGTTGCTTGGTGCAAACGTACGTTTAAAGCCTTCGATTGCTGTATTCCACTCTTCATCAGCAGGCATGTTTCCTGTTTGAGAGATTGTATCAAACAATTCTTTATGGTTTTCTTCAAGGTACATGAATAACTCAGCTTCAAAACGCTTGACATCAGCAATGGCTACATCGTCTAAGTATCCTCTTGTAAGTGCATAAAGAATCGCTACTTGTTTTTCAACTTTAAGCGGTTTGTTCAAGTCTTGTTTTAAGACTTCAACTGTTCTAGCACCACGGTTTAATTTCGCCTGAGTCGCTTGATCTAGATCAGATCCAAACTGAGCGAATGCTTCAAGCTCACGATAAGAAGCAAGATCTAGACGAAGTGTACCTGCTACCTTTTTCATCGCTTTGATTTGTGCAGAACCACCTACACGGGATACAGACAAGCCTGCATTTACCGCTGGACGTACACCTGAGAAGAAGAGGTCAGATTGTAAGAAGATCTGTCCATCTGTAATAGAAATAACGTTTGTTGGGATATATGCAGAGATATCGCCAGCTTGCGTTTCTACGAAAGGCAATGCTGTGATAGAACCACCACCCTTTTCGTCACTAAGCTTCGCTGCACGTTCTAATAAACGTGAGTGAAGATAGAAAACATCACCAGGGAATGCCTCACGACCTGGAGGACGACGAAGCAATAATGAAAGCTCACGGTAAGCTGCCGCTTGTTTAGAAAGGTCATCATATACAACAAGTACGTGCTTGCCGTTATACATGAATTCCTCACCCATCGTTACACCTGCATAAGGAGCAAGGTAAAGAAGTGGCGCTGGCTGTGATGCAGAAGCTGTGACAACGATTGTGTAATCAAGCGCACCATGCTTACGAAGTGTTTCAACAACGCCACGAACGGTTGATTCTTTTTGTCCGATCGCTACATAGATACAGATCATGTCTTGATCTTTTTGGTTTAGGATCGTATCAATTGCAACAGATGTTTTACCTGTTTGACGGTCACCAATGATCAATTCACGCTGTCCGCGTCCGATTGGAATCAAGGCATCAATGGCTTTAATTCCTGTTTGAAGCGGCTCATGTACAGATTTACGATCCATAACACCTGGTGCTTCACTTTCGATTGGACGTGTTTTGCTTGTTAAAATTGGACCTAGTCCATCAACAGGCTGACCAAGTGGGTTCACAATACGTCCGATTAACTCTTCACCTACTGGAACCTCCATGATACGACCTGTACGTTTTACGTCATCACCTTCGCGGATATCTTTGTAAGGTCCTAAAATAACAATACCTACGTTAGACTCCTCAAGGTTTTGAGCCATACCCATTACACCGTTAGAGAACTCAACCAGTTCTCCTGCCATAATGTTGTCAAGGCCATGAACACGCGCGATACCGTCCCCTACTTGAATGACTGTACCGACATCTTTTACTTCAATTTCAGATTGATAGTTTTGGATTTGCTGCTTTATCAGCGCGCTAATCTCTTCAGCTTTGATACTCACTAAGGTTTCACCCCTTCTAACGATTTTCGCCTGCAAGCTGACGTTCAATGCGGGAAAGCTTTCCACTCACACTGCCGTCATAAATGCGGTTTCCGATACGGATTTTTACTCCGCCTATTAGATCCTTGTCAATCACATTTTCAACACGCAGTGATGTGACTCCGGCTTTTTTGGCAAATACTTCAGATAAAGATTGAATTTCAGCCCCGCTAAGCGGTTTAACCGAATACACGATCGCATCATCTATTTGTTTCGTGCGGTTTGCAAGTTTCACAAATTCAGACGTCATTTCAGGAAAAATATTCGTGCGTCCGCGGTCAATCAGTAAATACATTGTGTGCAATACGTATGTTGAAACACCTTTGAAAGCTTCTGCAATCAAATGTTTCTTTTTATCTGCCGTAATCTTTGGATGAACAAGAAAGTCGTTCAGTTCTTGATCAGCCCTTAGCACTTTTTTGATCTCATTCAGCTCTTTTTCAGTTTCGTCTACTGCCGAAGAAGCAAGAACGATGTCAAAAAGAGCAGAAGCGTAACGCTTAGAGACAATAGTTACGCTCATCGGCTTTCGCCTGCCTCTTTAAGGTACTCTTGGATCAATTTCTCTTGTGCTTGCTCATCAAGTTCTTTTTCAATCACTTTAGATGCAATTAACACAGATAGTGATGCAACCTGCTCACGCAGCGCAGCCACAGCTTGTTCTTTTTCTTTCACGATTTCAGTTCTAGCAGACTCTTTCAAGCGCTCTGACTCTTGACGTGCTGCTTGAATGATTTCTTCTTTTTGTTTCTCACCAAGCTTTTTCGCATTTTCGATGAGTGTATGTGATTCTTCGCGTGCTTCTTTCAATAAGACACGTTGTTCTTCAAGAAGCTTTTCAGCTTCAACATTCTTTTGTTCAGCACTTGAGATTTCATTTCCTATATAATCTTCACGCTGTTTCATAATCCCTAATAAGGGTTTAAGCGCAAATTTCTTTAAAAGTGCAAGCAGGATGAGTAAGGCTATCAGTTGGAAAAGCATATCTCCACCTGTAAATACACCAGTACTTGCTCCTAGTACCATTGGTAACTGTGACATGTTAGTTGGGCAACTCCCTTCCTAAAGTTAATTGTTAAGAAACCATAAAACATAAAGGAATGGCGAAGTTTCTGTCTAGAATGATCTTCGCCATTTCGTATCATATAGTCTATTGTGCAGTTCTTAACACATTAACCAAAGAATGCAAGGAATGCGATAACTACTGCGATGATCGGAACGGCCTCAACTAATGCAACCCCGATGAACATAACTGTTCTTAATTCTCTTCCAGCTTCTGGTTGACGAGCGATACCTTCTACTGTTCTTGAAACGATTAATCCATTACCAATACCTGCACCTAGTGCTGCTAAACCAATTGCAATTGCTGCTGCTAAAATACTCATTTATAAAGCTCCTCCTTTAATTTACGTCCAATAAGGACAAGAAATTGAAATTTAATGTTCGTCGCTGACTTTATGAGAAATGTACACCATTGTCAGCATGGTGAAAATGAATGCTTGGATAGCGCCAATAAATAAACTGAAGCCTTGCCAAGCAAGCATTGGCACAATCGCACCAATTGTTCCGACGATGCCAAGCCCAATATTTTGAGCATAAAAATTCGTGGCTAATCCTGCTATAAGACCAAGCAGAATTTCTCCAGCGAAAATATTACCATAAAGACGCAAACCAAGCGTTAGCGTGTTTGCAAATTCTTCAATAATTTTAAGCGGTAATAGAAACGGAATCGGCGCGAGGAAACCTTTTACATAATTCTTCATTCCTCTATGTTTAATCCCATAGTAATGAGATAGACTCACAACAGTAATCGCTAGAGTGAGTGTAATGCCTGGATCAGCAGTAGGTGATTTCCACCAAAGCTCATCTCCAATGGTAATGGCAAATGGTAAACCAAGCATATTAGAGACAAATATGTACATAAGCAACGTGACGCCAAGTGCAATGAATGGAGCACCTGTCTTCATGTCCATCGAGCTTCCGATAATATTACGGACGAAATCAACAACCCATTCCATAAAGTTTTGTGCTTTTGTTGGACGGATTGCCAATGTACGTGTAGTAAGAACTGCTATTAGAAAAACGATGATGCTGGCTACAGTGATCATAAGGACGTTGGACATATTAAATGTTAATCCTAAAAATTCTTCTGTTCTTGCACCGTGGTTCAAAGAGTATTCACCTCTCTTCCGTTGTAAAGCGTTTAAGCTGAATGAAGGAATCTATCATAATGACAGGGTAAATTGTCATTAATCCAAAAACAACACCTGCCAGATGAACATATTCTGGATAACGCCAAGCAATGGCACCTGCAATAAGTCCGTTGCACCATCTTGCCGCACTTCCTAGGGATCGCACAGGTTTACCTGTTTCGATGGAGTGATCAAAGGCATTCATTCTTCGAATCATAAGCAGTAAATTAAAGAAACTTAATAATGTGCCGATAATTAAACCAAGGAATATTGTTTTATAACTTGGCAGCGCATAACCTAAAACAAATACGGCCAAGATATATAACATATATTTACTTTGTCTGCGAAAAATCAGATTTGGATCATCCATCACATATCTATCTCCTGATGAAGAATTTTGTGAAAAAGGCAAAAAATGGTGATGTCATCCATAGAAAAGACGTCTGTTTTCAAGCCGTCCTATTCAAAAAAACTAATCACCAAGAAACTGATTGTACAATCAGACTTGACATCTTAAAATTTATGGGATTCTGTTTCATTAGCTGCTATGAATCCATTCTTTTAGGGGTTTTTTAGGATTCATATTGAGGATTGATAGAGTGCTATAGGCTATGAAAACCTTACCATAATACCCTCGTTTAGCATACAATAGGCTCTATGATGTGTCAATCAGTTGAAAGTTAAAAAACTTTTCTATAAATGTTAGTGCACACAGAATGTTCACATTTCCAACATAAATGAAGAAAAATTTCCCAAAACATTCGGAGTTATGTGAATTCCCTGGGGAGCTTCACATAACCAGCATCCTTTAAAAAATTTAAAAAAGAGCTTTTTTCAAGAAGAAGCCATGTACGTATATGCACATGACTTCTTCTTTTTGCTCATTATTTCGTTCCATACATACGGTCACCAGCATCGCCAAGACCTGGGATGATGTAACCTTTTTCGTTCAATTTCTCATCTAATGCTGCAATGTAGATATCTACATCTGGATGATGTTTTTGCATTTCTTCTACACCTTCAGGGGCAGCAATCAGACACATGAAACGAATGTTTTTCGCACCGCGTTTTTTCAAGCTGTTTAACGCTTCGACTGCCGAGCCGCCAGTTGCAAGCATTGGGTCTACTACGATAAACTCACGCTCTTCCACATCAGATGGAAGCTTCACATAATATTCAACAGGCTTTAATGTCTTTGGATCACGATATAAACCGACATGTCCCACTTTAGCAGCTGGAATGAGTTTCAAAATCCCGTCTACCATTCCAAGACCTGCTCTTAAAATTGGCACAACACCGAGTTTTTTCCCTGAGATCACGTTTGATTTAGCTACTTGTACAGGTGTTTCTACATCTACCTCTTCAAGCTGCAAGTCTCTTGTGATTTCGAATGCCATTAACGTTGCGACTTCATCCACTAGTTCTCTAAATTCTTTTGTTCCTGTATGAACATCACGAATATATGTAAGTTTGTGCTGAATAAGCGGGTGATCAAATACATAAACCTTTGCCATTGCTTGCTACAACTCCTTTTCTGTCATCTTCCGGTGAACTTTGCACACTTCCTACAATTCTACATAAAAAGACATCATCTTTCAATATGATTCGCAAATCCTACAAAAAAAACCCACATGCCAAAAATAGGCAAATGGGTTTACTTTTTAATAATCTAATTCTTTATATAGAGGGAAACGAGCAGTCAGATCAGACACACGCTTTTTCGCCTCTTCTAATTTCGCTTCATCTTCATGATGTTTTAGAGCAAGCGCAATAATGGAACCAACTTCTTTCATTGCTTCTTGATCGAATCCGCGGCTTGTCACTGCGGCTGTACCTACACGTACACCACTTGTGACAAATGGTTTCTCTGGATCATAAGGGATCGCATTTTTGTTCACTGTGATGCCGATTTCATCCAGAACATTTTCTGCAATTTTCCCTGTGATGCCAAGAGTACGCAAGTCGATTAGAACTAAATGGTTATCTGTCCCACCAGATACAAGCTGAATATCCTCAGATAAAAGTGTTTCAGCTAGTTGTTTTGCGTTATCAATCACGTTTTGTGCATATGTTTTGAAATCTCCGTTCAATACTTCACCGAAAGAAACAGCTTTTGCAGAGATGACATGCATTAGTGGCCCACCTTGAATACCAGGGAAGATCGATTTGTCGATCTTTTTGCCAAACTCTTCACGGCATAGGATCATTCCGCCGCGAGGTCCTCGTAATGTTTTGTGTGTTGTTGTTGTCACAAAATCTGCGTAAGGAACTGGATTTGGATGAAGACCTACTGCAACAAGACCCGCAATGTGAGCCATGTCGACCATAAAGTAAGCACCGACTTCATCAGCAATCTCACGGAACTTTTTGAAATCAATTTGACGTGGGTATGCACTTGCACCTGCAACGATTAGTTTCGGCTTATGCTCGCGTGCTTTTTCAAGTACATCTTGATAGTCAATATGCTGCGTTTCTTTATCTACACCATATTCTACAAAGTTGTACTGTACCCCACTAAAGTTCACAGGGCTTCCGTGTGTTAAATGCCCACCATGAGATAAGTTCATGCCTAGCACTGTATCGCCATGCTCAAGAATCGTAAAGTATACGGCCATATTCGCTTGAGCACCTGAGTGAGGCTGTACGTTCACATACTCAGCGCCAAAAATCTCTTTTGCGCGATCACGTGCGATATCTTCTACAACGTCTACATGTTCACAGCCGCCATAATAGCGTTTACCAGGGTAGCCCTCAGCATATTTGTTTGTTAAGACAGAGCCCTGCGCTTCCATGACAGCTTCGCTTACGAAGTTTTCTGATGCAATTAATTCGATTTTGTCCTGCTGGCGTTTCCGCTCTAATTGAATTGCTTTGAATACTTGTGCGTCTTGCTCAGGTAAATGTTTCATCAGCGAAATCCTCTCCAATCTATTTCCATTCGATGTTTTCACCATCTCATTGTACACGGTTTTTGAGTAAAATGTAAAAGTTTTTTTTGGAAAATCGACTTCTTTTTTATGAAAAACCGAATATTCAAGTGGTAAAGCGTCTTCATCATTCAACATTATATTAGAAATATATCCGAGTTATGATCTTGTATAAACCGCCCGTTCACCGCCAATCAGCTTCTGACGTGTTTTTGCAAACGTCACATGCGCTTGTCCTAATTGATGACGACTGAGGCGGACAGGAACAGCTACTCGCTTTAAGTGCATTCCGATCAATGTATCACCGATATCAATTCCTGCATGCGCCTCAATGGATTCAACTAACACAGGGTGTTCCATTTTCTGATACGCATGAGCTGCCATAGAACCGCCCGCCTTACGAACAGGGATTGCTGCCACAATCTCTAATTGAAGGCGACAAGCTACCTCTTCCTCAACGACGAGGGCACGATTCAGGTGCTCGCAGCATTGGAATGCCAGTTCAATTCCTGTCTCTTGCCTTAGCTGATTCAGCTCTTGATAGATCGCTTCAGCAATTTGCTCACTTCCTGCTGTACCGATATGTTCCCCAGCAACTTCAGACGTACTGCAGCCAACCACTAAGATTTGTCCCACATGCAGTTCGACTGTTTGGTGAAACTCTTTTAACATTTCAAGCCAATCTTGACCAATGTTCATGTTAAGCGCTCCTTATAGATGCTTTTCTTCATAATCAGCGATTTTACCGATCCGCACAGCATGGCGTCCTGCAGTAAATTCTGTCGTTAGCCAAATGTGTGCGATTTCTCTTGCCAATCCCGGTCCAATCACACGTTCTCCCATTGCAAGAACGTTTGTATCATTATGTTCTCTAGTTGCCTTCGCACTAAACATATCATGTGCTAGTGCACAGCGAATGCCTTTCACTTTATTAGCTGAAATGCTCATGCCGATGCCTGTCCCACAAATTAAAATGCCACGATCGACTTCTCCGTTTGCCACCATATCGGCCACAGGAAAAGCATAATCTGGGTAGTCTACAGAACCTGATCCACATTCACAACCCATATCAATGTATTCAATCTTTAATTCATCCATCAGTTGTTTGATTTCTTCACGAATCTTCGTTCCGCCGTGATCGGATGCAATGGCTACTTTCATGGGGCAATTCCTCCTAAAGGTGAGTTGATCTTCCGTGTCTTACATTCAATCTTTTATTCACAGTTATATTTTAACCTCTGCCTAGTCATTTGCAAACAAAAGCAGAAAAACCGTTTACGCAACGGTTTAATAGGTTGTCCATTTATGAGGATGTCCTATCCTTTTTAAGCTTCTCTGCCAGCTGATACAGCAATGCTTCTAGTTCATCACGTGTTTCCTTGTAAATGGAAAGACTTCCTCCAAAAGGATCGGATACATCACCTTCTGTCCCTGTCGCAAATTCCTTTAATGTGAAAATCTTCTCTTGTGCATATGCAAATTGCTCGACAATCAACTGTTTATGCTGAATCGTCATGGTAAAGACATAATCGGCTTCGTGAAGGAGATCTTCTGTCAGTTTTGACGATGAATGATTGAGTGGAATGCTTTTCTCAAATAATGCTTCGACCGCTTGTGGAGAAGCCTTTCCTGCATCAGAGGCAAAGATGCCCGCTGACCTTACAGTTACTCTTAAACCTTTTTCATGAGCAATTGAAGCAAAAAGGGCTTGAGCCATCGGACTTCTACATGTATTCCCAGTACAAACAAATAAGATATTCATCTTTCGCCCTCCTTTTCTTCTATTATATAGGATTCATTCTACATGTTGTGCAAGGAGACTGGCTATAGCGGAAATATTAATTCGATACCAAAGGCTAGTAAAATGAGACCACCAAGTGCCCCGCTATATGAACCGACCCATGAACGGACCTGTTTACCAAGTAATAATCCGAGCCATGTGAGCATCATACTAAAAAAGCCAAACAATAAAATGGTCATCCACACCTGAGATCCATAAATCCCTAGACTTAAGCCAACAGAGAAACTATCTAAGCTCACACTTGTCGCAAAAAGAACGAGACCAGCCCCAACAGGCGCAATAAATGGTTCATCCTCTTTTCGGATAGAGGAAATGATCATTTGTAGCCCTAGCACCAAAAGCAGCGCTCCACCGATATAGGTTGCAAGGAGACCAAGCCACCCAGATAAAAGCTGACCTGTCAGTATGCCAACAAGCGGCATAAGCATATGAAATATTCCAATCACAAGTCCAATATAAATAATCTGGCGGAATCTCAGGCGAATCATCCCCATGCCAAGTCCAACGGAAAAGGCATCCATCCCAAGTGCAAAAGCCATGATACTGAGCGTCAGCAATTCGCCAGCTAGTTCGTTCATGTAAATCCCCCTTGGACACGCATTCTCCTTTAACCTATGTTTGTCCAAGAAAGGTTAGAACTAGTTGAACGAAGAGAGTGTACGCCCTCCTGCCGCTTTTTGAAGACGGTTCATAATCGCAGAACCAACACCCTGCTCTGAAAAGGCTTCTGAAATAATCAAGTCTACATCCGTTTCATCAAATTGTCTTAGCACACGATATAAGTTTGCAGCGACGGTTTCAGGCTTCTCTCTCCATCCACAGCTATAAACAACATCTGCCGTAAACAACGTTTTCTTTTCTTCTGTTGTCAGCACACCTACTTTTTGACCCTCAGCCTGGTACTTCTGAATGTGACGCTGCATCTCTTCATCACTTCCATGAAAAATATACATATGCGCTTCAGGTGCATAATGTGTGTATTTCATCCCTGGTGATACTGGCGCCTCATCCTTTTTCGTTAACCCTGGGTCGACTCTGACTGTCCCTACTACCTCTTCTAATGCTTCTTTTGTCAAACCGCCCGGCCTTAAGATCACTGGGATCTCTTCTACACAGGATACAACAGTTGACTCAACACCAATACCAGTAGAACCACCATCCACAATCCCAGCAATTCTTCCATCGAGATCACTTGCTACATGGTCAGCCAGTGTCGGCGAAGGTTTCCCGGAGCGATTGGCACTTGGTGCGGCAATTGGCAGACCAGCTGCTCGGATGAGTTCAAGCGCAATGGGATGATCAGGCATTCTCACGCCAACTGTGGATAAACCTGCTGTGACCTGCTTTGATAAAGTGCCCGGCTTACATGGGAGAACAATAGTTAACGGACCTGGCCAAAAGGCATTCATCAACGCCTTCGCTTTTTCATTTTCTATTAGTGCAAATTCATGAAGCTGTTGAACTTCCGCAATGTGGACAATCAACGGATTATCACTTGGACGCCCTTTTGCTTCATAAATTTTCATGACTGCCTCTGTCTCTTTCGCATTTGCTCCTAATCCATAAACAGTCTCTGTCGGGAAAGCGACAACTTCGTTTTGCTGCAACAGCAAGGCTGCTTGTTCAATTTGTGGATAGTATGTGGATAAATCCTTTTTTAAATCCACAGACCACCTTTTTGTATTTAACATCAGACAAACTCCTTTTAAAAAAGATAAAACTGTTGATATATCTCAATTATCCTTTTGAAAGTATAAAAGATGATGCTCAATAAAACAAGCGTTGTCCACAATTTGTGGACAACGCTTGTTTAACAGTGGATAAGTATGTGTATAAGTCCGGGTTTTGTGATTAACTACTCTTTTTTTGCAGCACCACAGCCTGTTCTTTTCCCAGTGACTCCTTTGCATGTGTAGATACCCACACACTATCCGGAATTTCCTCTAAGGGTGAGAAACCCATTAATGCTAAAAAATCATGTGAGGATGAATGGTTTGCTACGACATAAAAGGTATCCACACCTCGTTTTTCTCCTAGTGTTTGCACACTTTGAAACAAAGAAACAATGTGTCCCTGACCAAGTTTATCTGATATGACAAGTGACCTGAGTAACCCATCATGTTCATTGAGCTGTTCAAGCCCTAAGCAGCCTGCCAGCTTCCCGTCCGCATCTTCCATGACAACAAATGCCGTATGCTCTACAATCTTCACCCCGCCCTTGGCTTGTCCTTTTTCAAGAAAAGCATTGATAGCTGGAGCATCTTCTTCTGTGGCCATTCTTAATTGATAATACATGCTTTCACCTCTTTTTGATCTCTTACTTCAACTCTATGAGGCAAAAACAGATTTATACCTTTTTTAAGAGAAAAGACTAGAGACCCATTCAAACAGAAAGAACTTTACTTCTCCAGTCTCTTCTTCCTCTTCTTTTACCACTTCATTAACAGACTCATTTGTTTGCTGCGCTGCCATCTTGGTTTCATCATCCCCTTCTGGCGATGCAATGGCTTCTCCATTTGAAAAGTCGATAAAGCAAAGAGGTGGGAATAACACACACCACCAATTGGCTCCATCTCCTTCTCCTAACGTAATCAAAATGGCTTCATATTTCCCAGCAGGATAGACGAAATTTCCATAAAGCTTTGTTGGAAAAGAAGCTTTTTGAAAATGAACCGATACCGATTGATCAATATGTTGTTCTTTCAATTTTGTTTTGGCGATACGATTGATTTCAGGCAGCTTTGAACGAATGACACGTCTCGCTTCTTCAATGGATGTCAGGTCTTTGACCCACTCAGTGATATTGGCATTGACCTCATCTCGAATGCTTCTTTTCACATCTTGATCCGCTGAACGATCACTATTCGCTAAAATGCGTAAACGAATTGCTTCATCTGGTATCACAACAGGCTGGTCTGCAGAAGCAGCCGCTGTCTCCTCTCGCCCAAGGTTTGCAAAAGCCCCGCATAATAATAGAAACATATAAAGACAAATCATCATTTTACTTTTGAACATGATGTGTTCCCCCCCACTTTTCTCTTCGCTACAAACATTGTGTCCAGAAAACTCATCTCGTAAACAGCAAAAATGATTTTTTTAATAGATTATGAGTCCAACTTCTGTTCAGCGTGATAGAAAGCCCTTGAAGTTTAGGAAGGGCGAGTTCCGGAGCGAATGAACGATTCGTTAGCACCGGCACGTGATAAAGAACATGAGGGTTTGTCTACACGCTGAAAAGCCGTTCAATTTAAGAACGGCTTTGGAGTGAGGATTGGTAGTCAGAGGGGTACAGTCTCCCATCCCAATCACGGCTGATTTTCAAACCTGATTCTGTTTGGATGACAGTCATTGCCCCCTTTTTCTCAATTTCTTTTTTGACTTTTCCGTTTTGATCAATAAATTGAATGATCATTTCATAGTCAAATTCAATTCTGTCATCGCTTTCATCTGAAGGCGTAAACGTAATTTTTTTCAGCTTAATTTGACAATCTTGATCCTTGGCTGCTTCTAATACGTTTGGAAACATGCTGTCTTGTGTATATTCTTGATATTCATGCTCGGTTAAATAAAACTTCAACTTCTCCTTCATGTCAGATAGGTCATCCGTTCGATTCACTGTGTATTGTGCTTTTTTATAGCTTTCTCCAAATGCTGCTGCCTCTTTTTTAAAGCTCGGTTTTCCGCAAGCACTCACAATCAATAGTACACTGACGATGACCAACACCATCGCATACCTTCTGTTCACACCATTCGCTCCTTCAAAACAAATTTATGTAAAAACATCATGATCAGAATGTTCATTCTTTTATATATACGTTTCTCTTTTACCATAAGTTTCATCTTTACATAATAAAATAGTCCGACTTTATTCAGCCGGACTTCCGTTTTGAATGTGTGCGCAAACAG
This sequence comes from Bacillus pumilus, assembly GCF_002744245.1. GTDB lineage: Bacteria > Bacillota > Bacilli > Bacillales > Bacillaceae > Bacillus > Bacillus pumilus_M. The sequence goes on from NZ_NKHG01000112.1 coordinate 124,616, forward strand.
CTCTGTCTTTCCCGTTCATGTCTTTTACGATCCGAGCATTAGCTGTAGGAAATGCCTGCACGAGAAGCGCTTTTACATCTTGTGCTTGCGTGTGTCCAATTTCAAAGACAACGACCGCTTGCTTGTTTAATACGTTGTGGAGATCACGAACAAGCCGCTGATAAAACCATAGCCCGTCACGTCCATCAGTCAGCGCATTGACTGGTTCATGCTTTGTGACAACCTCTGATAGACTGTCCATTTCCTCTACTGCAATATAGGGTGGATTGGATATAAACAAATCCACTTTGATGCCATCAGCCACGACAGGTTCAAGTAAATCTCCATGTAAAAAATGAACGTCTGCACCTAGCGCTTCTTGATTCCGCTTCGCTACCGCAAGAGCATCACGTGAGATATCAGTCGCTATGACAGATAAAGATTCTTTTTCAAGAGCTAACGTAATAGCGATTGCCCCGCTTCCTGTGCCAACGTCAACTGCTGTCAGCGGCTGATCATGCGGAAATACGTCATTCACCATATTCAACGCGGCCAGAACGACTTCTTCTGTTTCAGGACGAGGAATGAGAACATGCTTGTTCACCTCGAAAGGACGACCATAAAAGGATTCAACACCTGTTATATGCTGAACGGGTACTCCAAGCTTGTGCTGTGTAACAAAGTCGCTGAACAGTCGATCTTGCTCCTTAGGTAGCAGATCATGAAAACGCGCAAGAAGTTCACTTCTGCTCCATCCAAGTACATGCATCAGGAGAAGCTCAGCTGCATTTTGGTCTCTGCCGACTTCCGTTAACAAAGAAGAAGCCCATTTAAGGGCTTCAAAAATCGTTCGTTGATTATTTTTCATTTTGAAGCTTTCTTGCTTGGTCTTCCATAATTAATGCATCTATGACCTCGTCAAGTTTTCCTTCTAAAATCTGATCAAGCTTTTGAATCGTTAATCCGATGCGGTGATCTGTTACACGGTTTTGTGGGAAATTGTACGTACGGATACGCTCTGAGCGATCTCCTGTTCCAACAGCAGATTTACGTGTTTGATCATATTCAGCTTGTGCTTCACGCTGGAATTTATCATAAATTCTAGCACGTAACACTTTCATTGCTTTTTCTTTGTTTTTGATTTGCGACTTTTCATCCTGACAGGAAACAACAACACCTGTTGGAAGGTGAGTTAATCGAACAGCAGACATGGTCGTGTTTACACTCTGCCCACCGGGTCCGCTTGATGCAAACGTATCGACACGAATATCTTTTTCGTGGATATCAATTTCAACTTCCTCTGCCTCAGGCAATACAGCGACTGTCGCCGTCGATGTATGAATTCGTCCGCCTGATTCTGTTTCAGGGACACGCTGTACGCGGTGTGCGCCATTTTCAAACTTTAATTTGGAATAAGCGCCTTTCCCGCTGATCATAAAGATGATCTCTTTATAACCGCCCGTGCCAGTGACACTTGCTTCCATGACTTCCGTTTTCCAGCCTTGCACTTCAGCATAACGGCTGTACATACGGTAAAGGTTTCCTGCAAAAAGAGCAGCCTCTTCTCCACCTGCTGCACCACGAACCTCCACAATAACGTTCTTATCGTCATTCGGATCTTTTGGGATCAGTAGGATTTTCAGCTCGTCTTCTAAACGTTCTGTTTCCTCTGTGAGCTCTGAAATTTCTTCCTTGACCATATCACGCATGTCGGCATCCAGCTTCTCTTCTAGCATCGCTTTCGCATCATTCAGCTGGTCGTACGCCGCACGATATTGTCTATATACCTCAACAGTTTCTTGAATATCTGATTGTTCCTTTGAATATTCACGAAGCTTCTTAGGATCGTTTACCACTTCAGGATCACTTAAATATTCATTTAGCTTTTCATAGCGTTCTTCGATTGATTTTAAACGGTCTAACATGGTCTTCACCTCTGTTTTGTGCGTAACAGTCTAATTATAGTATAGCGGGGTATGACAGTCAAAAAAATTTCCAAAACAATTGATTTTCTGCAATTTTCCGCTAGAAAACACGATCTTTGGCGATTGGTTACTTGTTTTGTCTAACATGAAGGAACATGTCCTCCTTCAAGAGAATGATACTTATAATTGAAAAAAGGAGGGCATTTTTTTGAATACAAATGAGGTTGCTAAGGAAATTGGTGTCTCTTCAAAAACGATTCAGCGTTGGGTCAAACAGCTCAACATCCCTGTCGCCCGAAATGAACTTGGACATTATGAATTTCATGAAGACATTGTAAAGCTACTCAAAGAGGTCAAACACCAAATGAATGAAGGCGTATTCCTTCAGGAAATTAAATTGCCAATCTATGAGGAAACAGCCCATCAATTATCACCTGCTGTAAAAACTGACATTTCAACACAACGGATTGAAGCATTAGAAGAGCAAGTGAAGAACCTCATTCATCAACAAACACACGTAACTCATTTTGAAGAGCGTTTACATGATCTGGAACGGAAGCTGGCCAAAAAGGCAGATGAAGGTGTGTCCTATCAGCTGCTCCAGCACCGGAGAGAAATTGAAGATTTAACTACTAAACTTGAACGCCTCACTGCAACATTTAAACAATCGTCACAAGAAAAAAAAGAGAAGGAAATTGCACACCCTGAGATCAAAAAGAAGCGTGTACTCTTTCCTCTATTTCATTCGTTTCGCTAAGAAAGGCTGCCTCAGCGTGTAGACAAACCCTCGCATTCGGTGTCAATCCTGCGTGCCGGTGCTCACGAATGTCAAATTCGCTCCGCTCCGGTACTCGTCCTTCCTAGACTTCAAAGGTTTTCTATCACGCTGAAAAGAAGACAAAGGGCTAAAATAAAGTTCATTTAGCCCTTTGCCAACAATCTAAGGCTGCCTCGTTAGGCAGCCTTAAATTATACGGTAAGTGCAATAATGATCGGTAATGTAATTAATGACATGATTGCACTGATGACAAATGCGGATGCAGTTTCTGCTTCTTGTTTTTCAAATCGCGTTGCGATCATCGCTGCAACGGCTGAACCCGGGAAGGCAACAAGCAATACAGCTTTTGTAATTTCATCCGCCGAAAGACCCATAAGAATGGCGATAAAATACATAAGTAATGGTTGTACAGCTACTTTTAGCAATGCAATACTGAATGCTGGTAAGCTTAATTTAATTTTACGGATACCAACAGTTACACCGACTGCAAATAGCGCAACCCCTGATGTAACACTTCCAATTTCCTCTAACATTTCATGTCCGATTTCAGGTAGTTTAAATCCTAAAAGAACAAGAATAATACTTGCTAGCGGTGCAAGTGCTAACGGCTCTGACAAACCATGTAAAATGGCTTTTGTTGTCATTTTGAAGAAGCTTTCGCTATCTTTTGTTTTTCCTTTTGTCTTTTCACCGACAGTTGACACAATAATAGCTATTGGATCAAGCAATGCATTTACAACTATTCCGGTAATTGCAATCGGAATTGCAACTTCTTGAGCCCCAAATAAACTGCCTAAGACCGGAATCCCCATAAATGCAAAGGTCGGTTGAGCTGAGTTTAACGAGAAGATAGATGAATCTGTTAAATCGTATTTAAAAGCAAACTTTGTCACAACAAGTATAATAATATAAAAACCAACGATTCCTAAAATTAATGCAATGAAAAACGGAATTTGACTATAGAATTTATCTTTTGGTGTTGACAGAATGCTGGCGATAAAGTGCGCTGGCAAAGCATACTTTGTCACAAGTGTGCTTACACCTTTTGCAGATTTAGCGTCATAGCTGCCGAAGTTCCCTGCGAACCAACCCAGCGCGATAACGAAAAAAATCGGTGCTAGGAGGATCAAAATATTTAAAAAGTCCATCTTACTATTCCTCCTTAAATCCTTAACATGTTTCATTTGATTGCGGCATTGCTTAGATTCTCCCCTAAACAACGCCGCATGACACATTTTATTATGCTCTTACAATTTTTTTATATTCAGGAATCCACATTGCGTCTTTCACAGCTTGTTCGATATTATCAGGTGTTTTTCTTGCGACTCCATCTTCAATCGCTGCTTTCGCTACTTCAATCGCTACTTGGATTGACACCTCTTGTAATTTATCAATGCTTGGAAGTAGACCAGCACCTGGTTTATCATGGTCAACCATTTCAGCAATCGCATTCGCAGAAGCGACGAACATGCCTTTTGTGATGATTTTTGATTCTGTTACGATAGAACCTAGACCAAGTCCTGGGAAAACAAACGCATTGTTTGATTGTCCAATTTCATGTTCAATTCCGTTGTACTCAACGTTTTCGAATGGGCTTCCTGTTGCAACAAGTGCACGGCCTTCTGTCCATTTGAATAGATCCTCTGGCACTGCCTCAGCAAGTGGTGTTGGGTTAGACATCGGCATGATGACAGGACGCTCTGTATGTGCTGCCATTTCTTTAATGATTTCTTCAGTAAATGCGCCGCCTTGACCTGATGTACCGATAAGGATCGTTGGCTTCACTTGGCGAACTGTTTCTGCAAATGAGATTTGTCCTTTTTCATCACGTGCCCAGCCCTTCACTTCATCAGATGTACGAAGGTATGGTTTTTGGAAATCAAGCACTTCAGCTTCAAATTGGTCTGTTAACAACCCTCTGTAGTCTAATGTCCAGAATGCATTGTTTGCTTCTTCTTCAGTCAGACCTTCAAGTACCATTGTGTCACGCATTTGATCTGCAATTCCGATACCAGCTGATCCAGCTCCGAAGATGACAACACGGTGATCTTTCAATTGAGTACCAGTTTTCTTGACAGCTGCAAGAACTCCCGCTAAAGTAATGGCACCAGTACCTTGAATATCGTCGTTGAACGTTAGGATGTTGTCGTTGTATTTTTTCATGATGTTACGTGCATTTTTGTTTCCAAGGTCTTCCCAGTGAAGCAACGCTTTCGGGAAGAATTTAAGTGCTGCTTTCACATAAGCATCAATGAACTCTTCGTATTTTTCACCTTGTACACGTTTGTGATGGTTACCGATGTATAATGGATCATTCAATAGTTTTTCATTGTTTGTTCCAACATCTAACACAACCGGAATAACGCGGCTTGGGTCAATACCTGCTGCTGCAGTGTAAACAGCCAATTTACCAATCGCGATGTTGATACCACCAACACCCCAGTCACCAATTCCAAGAATACTCTCAGAGTCAGTTGCAACGATGAGGTCAATGTCACCTGCTGTTGCATGTAAGTTTTCAAATGCTTTCTCAATGCCGTCGATGTTGTCGATTGAAAGATAGACACCATGAGGTCTTCTGTATTCATGGCTGTATTCTTGAATCGCTTCACCAACAGTTGGTGTGTAGACAACTGGAAGCATTTCACGAAGCTTGTCTGTTAGAAGCTTGTAGAACAATACTTCGTTACGGTTTTGTAAATCACTTAAGTATACGTTTTGACGAAGACGATCTGGCTGAGCCAGAAATTGCTTGTACGCTCTCTCCGCTTGTTGTTCTAAAGTAAGAACAGTTGGTGGAAGCAATCCTTCTAGTCCAAGCTCTTGTCTTTCTTCTTCAGAGAAAGCAACGCCTTTGTTCAACGTTGGAATCGATAATACATCTTTACCGGTCAAAGTGGTTTCGAGGTACCCTTCTTTTGTCTTCTTCACGTTGTTCATCAAAAACTACCCTCTTTCTAAAATATAAATAAAGTTAACTATTATTCAAAATAATGATTAAGGAGAAAAATCCTTAATCAAAAAAATTATGACAAGAAATCGAACTTTTCGTTGAAATGCTTTACACTACAGTTAGTCATTTTATGCCTGCTTATGTCAAAACGCAAGCGTTGAAAATTAGATAATTTTTTCGTAGTGTTATTTAATTTATTTAAGTACAAATGATGGATGTTTAGCCAAAATCTCGAAAAACAAAACACAGCGGCATTTGCTATTTTTTTAATTGTCAAGTGTTGTACCAACATCAAGCCTTGGTACTTCATGGTGATGTCTGCATCGTGCTTCGTATGATTCCTGCGCACCTACTAGAATAATGGGATCATCATAGGATGCGGGTTTACCGTCGATCAAGCGTTGTGTTCTACTCGCTGGGGAGCCGCATACCGAACAAACTGCTTGAAGTTTTGTTACAAGCTCTGCACATGCCATTAAATGCGGAACAACACCAAATGGCTCTCCTCTGAAGTCCTGATCAAGGCCTGCAACAATGACTCGGTAGCCTTTATCAGCCAATTGAGTGACAATATCAATGATTGTCTCATCAAAAAATTGCACCTCATCAATGCCAATGACATCTGTTTTTTCTGATATGTGCGTTAATATGTCTTTTGGTGAGGCTACTGCAATTCCATCTACTGATGAACCGTTATGTGATACAACTGAGCTTGTGCTATATCGGTTATCAATCGCTGGTTTGAATATTTTTACTTCTTGTTTGGCAAAGGTGGCCCTTTTGACTCTCCGAATCAATTCTTCCGACTTTCCAGAAAACATACTACCGCAGATGACTTCAAGCCAACCGCTTTGTTTCATCACATACATAAGGTCTTCTCCCCCGTTTTAAAGTTCCATCAATCCACGTAAAAAAACAGGCAAGAACGGATTCCTGCCTGTTTATTGTATCTATTATTACTTAAGACCGTATTTTTTGTTAAAGCGGTCAACACGTCCATCAGCAGAAGCGAATTTTTGACGGCCTGTATAGAAAGGATGGCACTCAGAGCAAATCTCGATGCGTACCTCTTCTTTTACTGATCCAGTTTCAAACTCATTTCCACAAGCGCATTTGACTGTAGCTTTTTTGTAGTTAGGATGAATTCCTGTTTTCATCTACTGTCATCTCCTTCCGCCCTGAATCCAATTCGGAAACAGAGTTAATATCTCAGAATAAATTCTGAAACGCACATGATGAAATTATAACAGTGTGAGTCTATGATTGCAAATGTATTTTTTCAGGAAGCTACCTTCTTGATGCAGACATATTCGCTTGCTTCCATTCTTGCGTTAAAATATCGAAAAATTCTTGGTTTGTCTTTGTTTTTCTCATTTTGCGCATGAACTTCTCAACGAAGTCAGGTGTATCAGACATCGATTTTCTCATCGCCCATAGACGGTCAAGATGCTCTTTTGGCACAAGGAGTTCTTCTTTTCTTGTACCAGAACGACGAATGTCGATCGCTGGGAAAATTCTTCTCTCTGCAAGAGAGCGGTCCAAATGGAGTTCCATGTTTCCAGTTCCTTTAAACTCCTCATAAATCACATCATCCATACGTGATCCTGTATCAACAAGGGCTGTGGCTAAAATGGTCAAGCTTCCGCCTTCCTCAATGTTACGCGCAGCACCGAAGAAACGTTTTGGACGGTGGAAAGCGGCTGGATCGATCCCACCAGATAGTGTTCTTCCACTCGGTGGAATGACAAGGTTGTATGCACGGGCAAGCCTTGTGATGCTGTCCATTAAGATAATGACATCTTTTTTATGTTCAACAAGTCGCATGGCACGCTCTAATACAAGCTCTGCTACTTTAATGTGGTTTTCCGGTACTTCGTCAAAGGTTGAACTAACAACATCCCCTGCAACAGAACGTTCGATATCTGTTACTTCCTCTGGGCGTTCGTCAATCAGAAGCACAATTAGTTCTGCCTCAGGATGATTTTCAGAAATGCTGTTGGCAATTTCTTTTAGCAGAATGGTTTTCCCTGCCTTAGGCGGCGCAACGATTAATCCACGCTGTCCAAACCCAACAGGTGCCATCATATCCATAATTCTAGTAGACAGGTGATTAGGCTGTGTTTCAAGAATCATTTGACGATCTGGGAATAGCGGTGTGAGTGCAGGAAAGTGAACACGTTCCTTTGCTGATTCTGGGTCGTCCCCATTTACAGCTTCTACATGAAGGAGGCCATAGTAGCGTTCATTCTCTTTTGGAGGTCGTACCTTTCCAGACACCTTATCTCCATTTCGTAAATCAAAGCGTCTGATTTGTGAAGCAGAAATATAAATATCTTCAGAACTTGGGGAGTAGTTAATTGGTCTTAAGAAACCAAATCCCTCAGACTGAATAATTTCCAGAACCCCTTCCATAAATAAGAGATCCTCTTGCTCAGCATTTGCCTTTAAGATGGCAAAGATTAATTCTTTTTTTGTTAGTTTGCTGTAATAAGAGATTTTATAACGTTTTGCTAACTCATACAGCTCTTTTAATTTCATATTTTCCAAAGATGAAATCGAAACATCTTTCAATATGGACACCACACTTTTCTAGTCAATGTATTTCATTACAAATGCATGACCATTGTATTTGATTAGTTTTTAATTCCGTTTTTTGTTGGAATGACCTCGCTCTCATTGTAACGCTCCCACTCGTTATATCATGGAAGATAGGAACAATGTAAAATAGAGCTTTGTCAACATAGAGAGAAAGAAAATGAATATATCGTCATGATGCGGCAGTATTTAAACTTGTTGAAGCTTAAAAGAAGTAAATTCGCAGAAAATTTCGCAGCACTCTTTAGTTTTACCTCATTTGCAGAGAATATTCAACTTTAAAAAGAAAATGATATACATTTGACACCTATATGAAAAGCGGGTAATAAATACCCGCTTTCTGATTACGGACGAATGACAAGATTCGGTTTTTTCTTTAAGCTGTGTCTGCCATCGACGAATCGAACAGTACCCGATTTCGCACGCATGACAACACTTTGTGTTGTTCCAACAGAGCCTTTGAATTGAACACCTTTTAATAACTCGCCGTCCGTTACACCTGTCGCTGCAAAAATGGCGTCGTCTCCTTTAACGAGGTCTTCCATTCTCAGGACTTTACCAACATCTAGTCCCATCTTCTCACAGCGTCTCAGCTCTTCTTCACTTTGAGGAAGAAGCTTACCGTGGATTTCACCACCAAGTGCCTTTAACGCAACAGCAGAAAGGACACCCTCTGGTGCTCCGCCTGAACCAAATAGAATATCAACACCTGTGTGATCAAATGCTGTATTAATGGCCCCTGCGACGTCACCATCATTAATCAATTTAATTCTTGCTCCTGCTTCTCTCAGCTCAGCAATAATGTTCTCATGTCGATCTCTGTTTAAAATCGTCGCAACAACATCTTCAATATCTTTGTTTTTCGCTTTTGCAACAGCACGAAGATTATCAATGACAGGCGCTTCAATGTCGATGCAGCCTACCGCTTCTGGACCTACTGCGATCTTATCCATGTACATATCAGGTGCATTTAGCAAGTTGCCATGATCTGCAACAGCGATGACAGCTAAGGCATTCCAGCCGCCGCTTGCCACAATATTTGTACCTTCCAATGGATCAACAGCGACATCCACGCGAGGTCCATATCCGTTCCCAAGCTTTTCCCCGATATAAAGCATCGGTGCTTCGTCCATTTCTCCTTCGCCGATGACCACAGTTCCCTTCATCGGAATGGTATCAAATACATCACGCATTGCACTTGTTGCAGCATCATCCGCTTCGTCTTTCTTTCCTCTCCCCATCCAACGGGCAGATTTTAATGCGGCTGCTTCTGTCACGCGTACTAGTTCCATCGATAAACTTCTTTCCATTTTCGTCCAAATCTCCTCTCACAGTCAAAGCCTTATGAATTTTGAAGTTCTTCTATTTCTTGGTCATTCAGCTTTTCACGCCAGATGGTTGCACCCAAGCCTTCAAGCTTCTCCTCAAGCATACTATATCCTCTGTCTATATGTTCAAGCCCTGTGATTTCGGTCACGCCGTCTGCCATTAACCCTGCGACAACGAGACAAGCACCTGCACGCAGATCACTTGCTTTCACCTTTGCCCCTTGGAGCTGAGTTTGTCCGGTAATAATAGCAGATCTTCCTTCTACCTTCATATTTGCACCCATTCGACGCAATTCGTCAATGTGTTTAAAGCGGGCAGAGTAGATCGTATCTGTGACAACACTTGTGCCTTTCGCTTTTGTTAACAAGGCCGTCATCGGCTGCTGAAGGTCAGTCGGAAAGCCCGGGTACACAAGGGTTTTGATATCGACAGGCTTGAGTCCTTCGTTCCTGCCAACAATGAGCATCTGATCGTTACTCGTTTCAATGGTGAACCCCATCTCTCTAAGTTTCGCCGTAATTGATTCTAAATGAGTTGGGATCACATTATCAAGTACAACTTCATCTCCCATCGCTGCACCAGCAATTAAAAACGTACCTGCTTCTATGCGATCAGGAATAATTGAATGCTTGCAGCCATGAAGAGATTCTACACCCTCGATCCGAATCACATCAGTGCCCGCACCTTTGATTTTGGCTCCCATGCTTGCAAGCAGTGTCGATACATCAATAATTTCGGGCTCTTTTGCGGCATTTTCAATTACCGTTTTGCCTTCAGCCAGCACGGCCGCCAGCATAATATTGATGGTCGCACCTACACTCACAACATCAAGGTAAATACGTGCTCCGACTAATTTTTCAGCACGCAAATAAATGGCACCCTGCTCGTTTGTCACCTCGGCTCCAAGTGCTTCAAAGCCTTTGATATGCTGATCGATCGGTCTAGGCCCTAAGTGACATCCTCCTGGCAAACCAATAACGGCCTGTTTGAACCTGCCTAGCATCGCCCCCATTAAATAATAGGACGCACGCAATTTTTTCACTTTCCCATTAGGAAGCGGCATACTGATCATTGCTTTGGGATTGACAACCATTTCACCTTTTTCAAATGTCACCTTCCCACCAATTTCTTCTAACAGATCTCGTAACGTGTCAATATCTGAAATATGCGGAAGGCCCTCAATGGTTACTGGAGAATTAGCGAGAATCGTGGCAGGAATCAGTGCCACAGCACTATTTTTCGCACCACTAATATGTACGGTCCCGCGCAAGGGGTCACCGCCGGCAATGTTTAACTTTTCCATATTTATCTCCCTTCTTAAAGAAGATCACTGTTGGAGTTATACTGTTTGTGGATGTCGTCGCGCTTTAAAAGGTCTTGTCCAAAATTTAGCCAATATCAAGAGAAAGAATACAGGTTAAACGAAATTTGTCGGAAGAAAAATAATCGAAGCTTTGCGAGGCTGTGATGTTCTCTTCTTTGCACAAAACATTTCTTAGCGTTTTTTAGGAAAACTGCGGCAAACGGAAGGGTTTTTCCGCCTGCCACAATCACTTATTTATTCCAGTCTGCTAAAAATTGCTCAATGCCTGCATCCGTTAATGGGTGTTTTGTCAGTTGCTTGATGACTTTCAGCGGCATTGTGCCGATGTGAGCACCTCTAATCGCTGCTTCTGTCACGTGCTGCGGGTGACGAATGGATGCAGCAATAATTTGTGTATCTATTCCATGAACATCAAAAATGGTTTTCACTTCGCTAATGAGATCAAGACCATTGTGGCCGATATCATCTAAACGACCAAGGAATGGAGAAACATACGTCGCACCCGCTCTTGCTGCAAGCAGTGCTTGATTTGAATTGAAGATCAATGTGACGTTTGTTTTAATACCAAGGTCTGTTAAGGCTTTAACTGCTTTCAGTCCATCAGTTGTCATTGGAACTTTCACCGTGATATTTGGTGCAATAGCAGCAAGCTCTTTTCCTTCTTCAATCATTTCCTCTGCTTTTAGAGAAATGACTTCCGCGCTGACAGAACCTGACACCACGTCAGTGATTTCACGAAGGCGATCATGAAACGATACACCCTTTTCTTTCGCTACTAAACTAGGGTTTGTTGTAACGCCTGCTAAAACGCCAAGCTCATGTGCCTCTTTGATGTCTTCGATATTCGCTGTATCTACGAAAAATAACATAATCGTGCCACTCTCCTATCAATAAATTGTCTGACATGTAAATTTGATTGCGCTTTCTCAAGATATGGAGAAAACCGCCTGTGACTCAGGCGGCTTTCGGTTCTCATCAAATTATGCTTGGTTAGAAGAACCAAATTCACGCATTTTGCCGATAACAGTCGCTTTAATTGCGTCACGAGCTGGTCCAAGATATTTACGTGGATCATACTCTTCTGTTTTTGCAGCAAGTGTTTCGCGAACTGCTTTCGCAGAAGCAATTTGGTTTTCAGTGTTTACATTGATTTTTGCTGTCCCAAGTGAGATTGCACGCTTGATGTCAGCAGTCGGGATACCTGTTCCGCCGTGAAGAACAAGTGGAAGACCTGTTGTTTTTCCAATTTCTTCCATTTCAGCGAAACCAAGGTTTGGTTCACCTTTGTATGGACCATGGACTGAACCTAGAGCAGGTGCAAGGCAGTCAATGCCAGTGCGTTCTACAAGCTCTTGACACTCTTTTGGATCAGCATAAATAACGCCCTCAGCGATGACGTCGTCTTCTTGTCCACCAACAGTTCCAAGCTCAGCTTCTACAGATACACCGTGGAAATGTGCAAGCTCAACTACTTTTGCAGTTGTTGCCACGTTCTCATCAAATGGATGGTGAGAAGCATCGATCATGACAGAAGTAAATCCTGCATGAATCGCTTTTGCACAAGATTCAAAGCTTGAACCGTGATCTAAATGAATCGCAACAGGAACTGTTACATTATATTCCTCGATTAACGCTTTAACCATTGCGACAACTGTTTTGAAGCCGCCCATGTAGCGTCCTGCTCCTTCAGATACTCCTAAGATAACTGGAGATTTCTCTTCTTCAGCAGCTTGTAAAATCGCTTGCGTAAATTCTAAGTTATTTAAGTTAAACTGTCCAACAGCGTAACCTTTTTCCTTTGCATCTTTCAACATTTCTGTCATTGAAACTAAAGGCATGATGAAAAATCCTCCCTATGTAGCTAATTTGCTTACTAAAAAAAGCTCTCCACCCTAGCATGACCAGATTTTCTCGCCATATGTAAACTTTCAAAGTCAGATCGCTTTCTTCTTCTTATCTAGAATACCAATTATTCGACAAATCGGCAACAGAATGACTCGATTCAATCATTTCCATCTAACCATTTGTTTCAAGGGGCAAGTATTCTTTGACTGCATCTCGGATTTCATCAATATCGAATGGTTTTGCAAAGTGCGTCAATGCGCCGAGTTCTTTGGATTCTTGAATCATGTCTAGTTCGCCATAGGCTGTCATAATGATTACACGGATGTCTTTATCAATTAATTTCATCCGTTTTAAAATCTCAATCCCATCCATTCCGGGAATTTTCATATCTAGCAGAACAAGGTTCGGTCTATGGTTTTTCACAATATCTAACGCCTGTAGTCCATTGGCCGCTTGGAAGGTTTGATAGCCTTCTTTATGAAACACTTCATTCAGTAATATTCGAATACCGTACTGATCATCGACAATTAAAATTTTCTCATTCATCTGTTACACCCCATTGCTTTCATTTTTCGCCATAAAAAGAGCAGTTGTTAAATAATTCTGTTTGATTTTCACATTTCCTTTAATTATAATAGTTTACTTTACGACATTTTCTGAGCATTTTTCCTAATATTCTCTTTATATTCTATTATAAAATGATCTGACCGAAGGAGGAAATGAGTCTTGTTAAAAATTTTCACAACCCAGTTATCAGGTATTTTTTCACGTATCGGAGAGAAACAAGCAGAAGCGATTGAAGATGGCGCACGCCTTCTTGCTCAAGCAGTGGTTAGTGGGCATGCGGTTTATTTCCATGGAAAGAATGAACTAGCTGCTGTGGCCTTAGAGGCATCCGAAAGCAAGGAGCCATTTCCCGGTGCAAAAGTGCTGCCGCAGGATCAAAAGGGGCGCAGCTTACTTCATCCAAGTGACAGGGTGCTGCTATTTTATACAGATCCAGAAGATCAGGAGATCCAATCCCTTGTAAAAGCACTATACACGCAAGGTACGCCCATTGTAGGAGTGGGGCCCGCACAAAAGGAGCCGTCAGTGATTGAAGAGCATTGTGATGTCCACATTGATTTCCAGCTTAAAAAACCACTTGTGCCTGCTGAAGATGGAACAAGATTCGGCTATCCTGCTTTGATGACCTGTTTATACGTCTACCATGCACTATCTTTTACTGTGAAAGAAATCGTTGAGGAATATGAATAAAAAAACGGCTGAGAAGATGATATTCTCGGCCGTTTTTTGTTCTATTTTGCTTCAGATGCTTGCAGTGAAGCACCGACGAAATCTCTAAATAATGGCTGTGGTCTTGTCGGTCTTGAAGTGAATTCTGGGTGGAACTGAGAAGCAAGGAACCAAGGGTGATCCTTCAGCTCGATAATTTCAACAAGACGTCCGTCTGGACTTGTACCAGAGAATACAAACCCTGCTGCTTCCATTTGCTGTCTGTATTCGTTATTGAATTCATAGCGATGACGGTGACGTTCGTATACCACTTCGTCATTGTATGCAGCAAATGCTTTTGTGTCTTCATTTAATTTACAAGGGTACAGGCCAAGACGAAGTGTTCCGCCTAAATCCTCTACATCCTTCTGTTCTGGAAGAAGATCGATGATTGGGAATGCTGTTTCTGGATCGATTTCTGCTGAATGTGCTCCCTCAAAACCTAGCACGTTTCTCGCATATTCAATAGACGCTACTTGCATCCCTAAGCAAATACCGAAGAAAGGCACTTTGTTTTCACGGGCATATTGCGTTGCAATAATCTTCCCTTCCACTCCGCGATCTCCGAAGCCTCCAGGTACGATAATGCCGTCTACATCTTGCGCGAAATCTGCCATATTATCTGCTGTGACTTCCTCTGCATTGATCCATTTGATTTGAACATCAGCATCAAATGCATAGCCTGCATGACGAAGTGATTCGACAACAGAAATGTAAGCATCTTGAAGCTCCACATACTTCCCTACAAGTCCAATCGTTACTTGTTTTGAAAGGCTCTGCACTTTGTCGACAAGAGCCTTCCACTCATTCATGTCCGCATCTTGGCAATCGAGCTTCATGTGCTCACATACAAGCTTGTCTAATCCTTGTTTTTGTAAATCTAGCGGAATCGAATAAAGTGTGTCTGCATCCTGACATTCGATCACAGCTTTTGTATCGATATCACAGAATAAAGCAATTTTGTCCTTCATATCTTGTGTCATTGGCATTTCTGTTCTGACAACAATGACGTTTGGCTGAATGCCAAGGCTGCGCAATTCTTTCACACTATGCTGTGTTGGTTTTGTTTTCAGTTCGCCTGCTGCACGAATGTAAGGAACAAGGGTACAATGAATGTACATGACATTTTCACGACCGATGTCACTCTTCATTTGACGAATCGCTTCAAGGAATGGAAGGGATTCGATATCTCCAACTGTTCCGCCGATTTCTGTAATGACAACATCTGCACCGGTTTCTTTTCCTGCACGATATACACGATCTTTGATTTCATTTGTGATATGAGGAATAACTTGAACTGTACCGCCTAAATAGTCGCCACGGCGCTCTTTCTTCAGAACAGTAGAGTAAATTTTACCAGTCGTCACGTTGCTGTACTTATTTAAGTTAATATCAATAAAACGCTCGTAGTGACCTAAGTCAAGATCTGTTTCAGCACCATCATCTGTGACAAACACCTCACCGTGCTGGTATGGACTCATTGTCCCTGGGTCTACATTTATATATGGATCGAACTTTTGAATGGTGACATTCATCCCTCTATTTTTAAGAAGGCGGCCTAACGATGCAGCCGTGATCCCTTTTCCAAGTGAGGAAACAACTCCTCCTGTTACAAAAATATACTTTGTCATTTCGTATGCTCCTCTCTTCTTTACCCTTGCATGACTAGACATGCACAGCTTCATCCCTTTAGAGTGTATCCCTAAATCTCTTGAAAAATAAGAAAGCTCCCTTTCAAATAAATGAAAGGGAGCGTAAATGAACGTATCTTTACGTACTCTTTTTTAGAGAGCCCAAAATACATACTACATAGTTCGCTCTCGAAAGTCAAGACGGTTTTGTCCTGTTTGAAGACCGGTTTGAGAGGGTTATTTATCTTCCTCATCATCGCCTAAATCGTCTTCAGCAATTTCAGTTAAGCCATCATCATCTTCGTCATCATCGTCGTCGAAGTCTTCTATATCTTCGTCAATTTCTTCATCATCTAAGTCAAGGTCATCGTCGTCTTCAACAAGAGCAAGGTCTTCTTCAAGCTCGTCGATTTCTTCTTCCTCTTCTATATCATCGAAGTCTTCTTCAACGACAGCCACTTTCGCTTTTTTCTTTTTCGCTTTTGTTTTCACAGCTGGCTGAACTTCTTCTTCGATTTGATCAACTGGATACCAGCTGCGAAGTCCCCATCTTTGATCACCTAACGAAATAAAGCGGCCATCTATATTTAAGTCTGTATAAAATTGAGCTAGTCGATCATCTAGATCTGATTTTTGTATCCCTTGCAAACGGACCATTTCATCTATTAACTCGGAAAACGTAATCGGTGTTTTGCTGTCTCTGAAAATTTCATATGCAAGTTCAACTAAAGACATTTGCTTGAGCTGTTCCTGTGAGTATTCTTTCAAACTCAAGGTCAGACACTCCCTTTCTATTACATGTATGTATCCATTTATCAGTGAAATAATAAGTATTTATACCTTATTTTTACGACAAACCATACCTCTCATTATAAACAAATTAGAAGAGTTTATGCCACCTTTATCGAGGTTAAATTTTGATTTTTTATCAAGAAGAGCACCCAGAGGTCCATCATTTGTGTCGAATCGGACTAGTTCTTGTGCGCCCCACACATTTTGCGTGCTTTTTTGTCTTTCTTTTTAATCAAAACAAACCACTTATCCCCTTTAAAAAGGGAATTAATTCCTTCACAAAATGTTCACTTACGAGCATTTGATACAAAAATCTATAATGAATTGACTAATTTTGAGAGGTTGATCGAATTGCCAATGACAAAAAAAGAAGATAGACAGTTTGGTGTATTGATGTGTTTTTGCATGTTTTCAGTGATGTTCTTATACAATCTATTTGTAAATGGACTGCTTGGACATATGACGTGGATAGAAGGTGTACTCACTTACGTGATCGGTTTTGTCATCGCTTTGTTAATTGAAATGTGTATTGTTGAGCCTTTAGCAAAAAAAGCAGCCTTCCGCTTTGCACCGAAAGGCAAGAAAATCTATTTCATCCTCACTCTTTCCATCTGCATCATATTTGGGATGGTGTGTCTCATGTCTTTATGTGGATATTTGGTTCAAAGCTTCAGCACAGGATTTCAAACACAATCGATTCTTTCTGATTACTTTTCTATTTTCGGTCAGAATGTGATCATGGCGCTGCCCTTACAGCTTTTGATTATGGGACCACTTGTCCGTTATGTTTTTTTCAAATGGATGAAATCAAAACAGACAGCGGCGATATAGGCGAATGGATACAGAGCTGTGTATATCGTTTTTAAAAAATTATCAAAACCTTAAATTAATACACTTTTATGCATTATTCTAAAGCTGGATGTTCTGAATTAATGAGAAAACCAAAGGTATGGTAAATAAAGTTCCCGCAGACATTAATACAATTAATTTTCTGCGGCTTTTTTCTTTTTCATTATTGTCCTTCTTTGAAGACTTCGTAAGTTCTGTGGAAACCATAATCCATATAACCGTAGTTACTATTGCTAAAATGGTCATAAATGTTGTGGTCATCATAACAACCCCCATATTTATATTTTTAACAATTTTATCATAATGCCATATAATATGGATCAATAATGGAAATTATTTAAAATTCAAGAAAACCTAGCTATTGCATTGTATGTGGGTTCAGCTAGACCATTGAAGCTCTTCCGCAATTTCATAGGGTATATCTCAACCGTAATATTCCAATACTCTGAAAAAGACCTTCAGATTTTGATAGAGATCAAAATTATCCAAAGGTCCTTTTACAGCTTAACGAAACGAACCAAAACAGACCACCTTGAGATCAGGTGGTCTTTACTCGTTTTCTACATATCTAGCAGTTTCCTTGAGATGACCAGCCGCTGGATCTCCTGTGTTCCTTCATAAATTTGGGTGATTTTTGCATCACGCATGTATCGTTCGACTGGGTAATCCTTTGTATAGCCGTATCCGCCGAAGATTTGAACGGCTTCTGTCGTCACCTTCATGGCTGTATCACCAGCAAAGAGTTTGGACATGGCTGATTCCTTTCCATACGGAAGCCCTTTTGATTCAAGCCATGCTGCCTGATAGGTGAGCAGCCTTGATGCCTCAATCGCTGTCGCCATATCGGCTAACTTGAAAGCGATCCCTTGCTGCTGAATGATGGGTTTGCCAAATTGCTTGCGCTCCTTTGCATAATTGACCGCCGCATCAAGAGCACCTTGAGCGATCCCAACAGCCTGTGCAGCAATGCCGTTCCTGCCGCCATCCAGCGTCATCATGGCTATTTTAAATCCTTCTCCTTCTTGGCCAAGGCGGTTCCTTTCATGTATACGACAATCTTCAAATATGATTTCAGTTGTTGGCGATGAGCGTATGCCCAGCTTGCTTTCCTTTTTGCCAATCGAGAAGCCGGGTGTCTCTTTCTCTACAATAAAAGCAGTTGTATTTCGAGATGCAGCCTCTTGGTCAGTGACAGCAAACACAATATAGTAATCCGCAATACCTCCATTTGTAATAAATATCTTCGCACCGTTCAGTACGTATTCACTACCCGCTTTCACTGCTGTTGTCTTCATTCCTCCTGCATCTGAACCTGAACCACTTTCAGTCAGTGCGTATGCTCCTATCTTCTGTCCCTCTGCTAGCGGCTTTAGATACGTCTCCTTTTGCTCCTCTGTGCCAAATGTATAAATTGGCCATGAGGCAAGGGATGTGTGAGCAGAAAGGGTGACTCCGGTAGAGGCGCATACTCTTGAGAGCTCTTCAACCGCTATAACATAAGCCAAATAGTCACTGCCAATGCCGCCCACCTCCTCCGGCCAAGGTATGCCCGTTAAACCGAGCTCTGCCATCTGACGAAAAATAGATGGATCATAGGTCTCTGTCTCGTCTCGCTCTGCTGCTGTTGGCTCCACTTCATTTTTCGCAAAATCTCTCACCATTTTTTGTATCATTTCATGTTCGTCACTTAATTGGAACTGCACCCTGAGCCACCTCATTTCATATTAGCTGTTTACAAATGACCAGCCTTTGAATTTCACTTGTTCCTTCATAGATTTCACAAATTTTCGCATCACGAAAGTAGCGCTCTGCGTGATATCGATTTGTATAACCATCCATGCCAAGCAAATGGATGACTTCTGTACTGATCTCAACCGCCGTTTTGGAGGCAAATAACTTCGCCATCGACGCTTCCTTTGTGACCGGACGATTCGCCTCTTTATAAGAAGCCGCTTGATAGACAAGGAGCTTGGCCGCTTCCCACTTCGCTGCTAGATCACCAAGACGAATGGTCGTTTCAAGGCCGGCTGGATGCTGCTTTAAATAAGTCACTGCCTCAGTTAATGCGGCTTCTGCAATGCCTAGGCTTTGGGCTGCAATACCGATCCTTCCCGCATTTAAGCTAGACATGGCAATTCGGAAGCCCTCTCCTTCTGCACCGAGCAGCTGCCCCTTCGGAATGCGTACGCCATCAAAATGCAGCGTCACTGTTTTTGATCCGTGAAGCCCCATCTTTTTCTCATCTTTTCCGATTGTAAATCCCGGTGTATCTTTCTCAACAATGAACGCCGATATATTTTTTTTAGTAGAACCAGGGTCTGTCACTGCAAATACAAGATACAGCTCTGCTTCCCCGCCGCTCGTGATAAAAATTTTCGTTCCATTTAACACATAGTGGTCGTCTACCCGCTCTGCTCTTAGCTGAATATTGGAAGCATCTGATCCAGCTGTTGGTTCAGTCAGACAAAAGGCTCCCAGCTTTTGACCGGTTGCAAGCAGTGGAACATAGGATGCTTTTTGCTTGGTTGTTCCAAAAGCCAAAATAGGCATCGTCACAACAGATGTATGAACGGATACAATGACACCGATGGTTGCACTCACCTTCGACAATTCATGAATCGCAAGGAAATACGTTGTAAAATCTGCTCCTAATCCTTGATACGTAGCTGGTATCGGAATCCCTAGAAAGCCTTGACGTCCCATCTCAGCTAACAGTGTTCTCGGAAACCGGCCTTGTTCCATGGCTTCTATTTCAGGACCTACATGCTGGCGTGCAAATTCTGCTATCTGTTTCCTCCAAAGACGTTGTTTTTCCGTTAGCAAAACATCCATCCTGACTCCCCCTATGAGTGGTCGTGGTATGTGTAAAAGCCTCTCTTTGTCTTTTTGCCGAGCCAGCCTGCGCTTACGTATTTTTTCAAAAGAGGACAAGGACGATATTTGCTATCTCCAAGACCCTCGTGAAGGGTATTCATAATAAATAAACATGTATCAAGTCCAATCAAATCAGCGAGACGAAGCGGACCCATTGGATGGTTCATCCCAAGTGTCATGATGCCGTCAATGCTTTCTGCATCTGCCACACCTTCATAAAGGGTGTAAATGGCTTCATTGATCATTGGCATCAAAATGCGATTTGAAATAAAGCCTGGAAAGTCTTCCACTTCTATCGGCTTTTTGTTTAATTTCTTGGCTGTTTCAAAAACGACTTGATACGTTTTGTCATTCGTTTGCAGCGCACGGATGACTTCAACCAGTTTCATCACAGGAACCGGGTTCATAAAATGCATGCCAATGACTTGCTCTGGCCTTTTCGTAACGGCTGCTAGTTCTGTGATTGACAGAGAAGACGTATTTGTTGCAAATATCGTCTCAGCCTCTGCAAATTGATCGAGGGTTTGAAAGATTTGTTTCTTAACACTCATTTGTTCAGATACTGCTTCAACCACTAAATGTGCCTGCTGTACGTCTTTTAAATCCGTTGAGACAGCAAGCCGCTGCGTAATATCACGGACTGCTTGATGTGCCAGCTTTCCTTTTTCCGCTCGTTTCGTCAGCTGTTTGGTCATTGAGGATATGGCTCTATGAATCTGCTCTTCTGCTGTATCATGGAGCAGGACTGTGTAGCCTGACTGCGCAAATACTTGGGCAATGCCTGATCCCATTTGACCAGCTCCAACGACCATGACGGTCTCTTCTGTATGCATGACAATAAACGCCTCCCTTCTTAATTCACCTTGATCATGATGGCATCCCCTTGACCGCCTCCACTGCAAATCGCTGCGATACCAATGCCGCCGCCTCTTTGTCTCAATGCATGAATCAAGGTCAGTATCATACGCGTTCCACTTGCCCCAATCGGGTGACCAAGTGCGACTGCTCCTCCGTTCACATTCATTTTCCGCCGGTCCAGCCGGAGAATTTTTTCACATGCTAAAGCCACCGCTGCAAAGGCCTCATTGATTTCAAACAAATCGATATCCTCTACACACTTGCCTGTTTTCTTTAAAACCTTTTCGATCGCAAAGGCTGGTGTTTTCGGAAAGTCCTTCGCCTCTACTGCTACCTGTGCATGCCCAAGTACGACTGCCATTGGCTTTTCACCATGTTGCATAGCGTAAGTGTCTTTCATTAAAAGAAGCGCACCTGCTCCGTCATTGACACCCGGTGCGTTTCCAGCGGTAATGGTACCGGTCTGATCAAAAACAGGCATGAGCTTTGATAATCGTTCATATGACGTATCACGCCGCGGGGATTCATCTTCCGTGATAAGCTGATCCCCTTTTTTCGTCTTGACGGTGACTGGGGTCATTTCATTTTTAAAAAAGCCGCTTTTTTGAGCTTCGACCGCTCGCTCATGACTTCTCAGTGCCCAAAGGTCTTGCTCTTCTCGCGTGATGCCAAGCTCCTTTGCTACCATACTTCCATACTCGCCCATATGAACACCTGTAAACGAACAGGTTAATCCATCTAAAATCATCGCATCTTGTACCGCACCATCTCCCATTTTGTAGCCCCATCGCGCTTTTTTTAGAAGATAAGGAGCATGAGACATGGATTCCATACCGCCTGCCACGATGACCTGGGCATCCCCCGCTCGAATGATTTGATCGGCTGTGCTGACACTGCGCATTCCTGAAGCACAGACTTTATTGATGGTTTGCGTAGGAACCGACCATGGAAGATCAGCATGTCTAGCTGCTTGCCTTGAAGGAATTTGACCCTGTCCTCCTTGAAGGACACTTCCCATGATGACCTCATCCACCTCATGAGAAGTTGAGGCTCTTTGCAGTGCAGTCTTTATCGCCATTCCGCCTAATTCTGCGGCAGTTAAACTACTTAAAGATCCGCCCATTTTTCCAAATGGTGTTCTCGCTCCAGATACAATGACTGTCGTGCTCATTGATTTCCCCTCCCGTTTGTTACCGCTTACATATAATCTAGACGATTGATGCAATTTCGCCATACACATGCCGATGAACATAAGATTCATCGGCATATCATCATGACGAAGCCTGATTTCTAGACTCGCCAAACACTGATTTTTCCAGAAGTTCTGCGACGTCGAATGTGCCTACTTGCTCCTCTACTTCCTTCGCTTTCGTCCCATCTCCCAGCATGGTTAAACAATACGGGCAGCCCGAGCTGATGATGGACGGCTGTACCTGTAACGCCTGCTCCGTTCGTGCTGTGTTAATCCGAGTACCTGTCTCTTCTTCCATCCACATTAAGCCTCCACCTGCACCGCAGCACATACCGGTTTCACGGTTTCGCTCCATTTCTTTCAGTGTCACACCAGGAATGGCTTTTAAAATATCTCTTGGTGGATCATACACTTCGTTATACCTGCCCAGATAGCAAGAATCGTGGAAGGTAATCACTTCATTCACTTCATGTACAGGTGTTAATTTCCCTTTTTTGACTAGCTCTGAAAGTAATTCTGTATGATGGTACACTTCTGCCTCAAGCCCGAAGTCTGGGTATTCATTTTTAAATAAATTGTAAGCGTGCGGATCAATCGTGACAATCTTTGTGACATTATTTTTCTGGAATTCTTCAATGTTCTTTGTGGCAAGCTCTTGGAACAAAAATTCATTCCCGAGTCTTCTTGGTGTGTCACCTGAGTTTTTCTCTTTATTGCCTAAGATGGCAAAGGAGACGCCTGCTTCATTGAGCAGTTTTGCAAAGGCAAGCGCAATCTTTTGGCTTCTATTGTCATATGCTCCCATTGAGCCGACCCAGAATAAATAATCAAAGGACTGATCTGATTTTTTCAATTCTTTCACTGTCGGCACATGCACATCTTCCCTGAGATCACGCCAATTCTCCCTTTCTTTTCGATTCAATCCCCAAGGGTTTCCTTGGCGCTCAATGCTTGTCATGGCACGCTGTGCATCTGCGTCCATTTTTCCTTCTGTCAACACGAGGTATCTGCGCATATCAATAATCTTGTCAACGTGTTCGTTCATGACAGGGCATTGATCTTCACAGTTTCGGCAAGTCGTACATGCCCAGATTTCTTCTTCTGTAATGACCTCACCAATCAATGAAGGATGATACATGGTACTAGCGGCTGATTCTTCAGCTCCGGCTCCTCTCGCCTGCATCGCCAGCTGATTCCCGGTTGTCTGCCTGAAGGCAAGCTGCGGCACCCAAGGCGTCTTCGATGTAATCGCAGCTCCTTTATCCGTTAAATGATCCCTTAACCTTAAAATCAAATCCATTGGAGAAAGCATTTTCCCAGTACCTGTTGCCGGGCACATATTCGTGCAGCGCCCACATTCCACACAGGCATAAAGATCGATCAGCTGAGACTGCCGGAAATCTTCAATTTTCCCAACACCGAAGGTCTCTTGGGTTTCATCTTCAAAATCAATTTTTTGCAGCTTGCCCGGCGGGTCTAATCTGCTGGCAAATACATTCACCGGACCTGCAATCAGATGGGCATGCTTTGATTGTGGGACATACACTAAGAACGTCAGCAAAATCAGGAGATGCACCCACCATGCCACATAAAAAACAATCGTTGCCGCAAGTGGCGAAAGTCCGCCTAGCAAGAAGGCAATAGATGAAGCAATTGGCTCAGTTGGTGACAGTGAATGTCCATGCCAAATGATATTCATGCCGTTCCCCAGTAATACAGTCAGCATCAAACCACCAATAAACAGCAGCACAAGACCTGATTTAAAGCCTCTTTTTAAACGAACAAGCTTCTCTACATACCTTCTATGGAAAGCCCAAACAACCGCCACTAGGATCAGAAGTGTGACGACCTCTTGGAAGAACGTAAAGGCGCCATACAGAGGCCCTAATGGAAGCCCGCTATCTGGAACAAGTCCCTTCATAATAAAATCAAGGGCACCGAACTGAACTAGAATAAATCCATAGAAAAACAGCACATGAATGATGCCGCTCTTCTTGTCCTTTAACAGCTTCTTTTGTCCAAACACATTGACCCAAACACGCTCTAAGCGTTTCTTCATGTCTTGTTGAAACTCTTCTTTTTTACCAAGACGAATATACGCCGCTCGTGTTCGAATGAGATAAATAAACAAATACACAGCGTAAGCGGTCACCACCGCAAATGCAATCAAGTTCATCATTAAAAGGCTATTCATCTTGCTCCCCCTTTCATTCCCCAAAACCCAGTTTGTTCCGTTTCCATGTTGTACCTCTATCATAAATAATGAATGAGTATTCAGTCAATATTTTTTACACGTTTGGGTACACTATTGAAATATGGAGAAAAAAGGAGGAACCTTCATGATCACATTGATCATTCTACTCGTACTCATTGCCATCGTACTACTCGTGATTTTGGATCTTTATATGGCAAAGAAATATTTTTCTACCCATGCTTTCGAACAGACTTTTGACCAAACAAGTGGCGATGCAGTCTTTTATCATGATGGCGAACCACTTTTTGATCAGCTGCTCATGGATATTCAGCAGGCCTCTTCTTCTATTCATATGATGTTCTTTATTGTAAAGAACGACAAGATTGGGCAAAGAATCTTACAAGCACTTAAAGCCAAAGCAGAGCAAGGCGTTTCGGTCTTTTTGCTAACGGATCGATTAGGCTCCTTTTCATTTGATCAAAAGGTGATCCACATGCTAGAAAAAAGCGGCATTCAATTTTACTTTTTAAATAAACCTCGTTTTCCTTTTTTGATTTATCGTTTAAACATGAGAAATCACCGTAAGATTACGGTCATTGATGGGAAGATTGGCTATATTGGCGGGTTTAATATCGGTGATGAATATGTAGGGAAAAACGGCAGATTTGGCATTTGGAAAGATTATCATTTACGAATGACCGGACAGGTTGTTGCAGACCTCCAGCATGTGTTCCTCAATGATTTGTACCGGGCATCTGGCATTCACGAGTTGCAATACGAAGTTTTCCCTGCAATGGAGCCGGGAACATTAAAATGTACAACACGTGCGACTGCTGGATTTTCTTTAGAAAGCTTATTTCTCCAAGATATTCAGCAGGCGAGGCAGCAAATCACCATCTGTACGCCTTATTTTATTCCATCAGCCCCTCTTCTCAAGGCCCTGCTTGAGGCGCAGAAGCGAGGCGTCACTATCGAAATCATCATCCCAATGAAGGCGGATCATCCTTTCGTGAAAGAGGCTGGATTTCATTATTTGAAGGATCTGATTGCCGCTGGCTGTCTTGTGTATCGATTTTATAAAGGGTTTTATCATTCGAAAGCCATTCTCATTGATCATAGACGCTGCATCATCAGTACAGCGAATTTTGATAAGCGCAGCTTGTTTTTAAATGAAGAAGTAGATGTAGCGATTGAAGATGCAGCCTTTACAGCTCACGTGGAGGAAAAGATCCGCGAACACATTGAAGTTTCTGAGCTCATGACAGATGAGAAATACAAACAGCGTCCTTTTTATACGCGTCCGCTCGAGTGGATTGGCGTCATGTTCTCTTATTTTTTATAAAGGAGATGACCTATGCGTTATCGATTTGGTTATGTATCCAATGCCGTCACCTTGTGGGAAGCTTCTCCTGCCAAGTCGCTGACCTTCGCAAGATACAGCAAGCTCTCAAAGAAGGACAGAGAGGAGGCTTTGTTAAGAACAACGAAGGCCAATCTCGTCAATACGTTAAGAACGCTTTATTTTGCCATTGCTCATGATATTCCGCTTTACCGTTTTTCCAGCTCAATTGTTCCGCTGGCAACCCATCCCGAGGTTCGCTGGGACTTTGCGACACCGTTTCGCAACGAGTTTGTTGAGATTGGCCAATTGGTGAAACGGCACGGATTAAGAGTGAGCTTTCACCCCAATCAATTCACCTTATTTACAAGCCCAAAGCATTCGATCACAGAGAATGCCGTGATTGATATGACGTATCATTTTCAGATGCTTGAAGCGATGAGGCTTGAAGAGGAAGGCTATATGAATATTCATGTGGGTGGTACATACGGAGATAAGGAATCGGCTCTTCAGCGCTTTGATGAAAATATCAAACAGCTCCCTTCCCATATCAAGGCGAGAATGACTCTTGAAAATGATGATAAAACGTATACGTCATTAGAAACACTCGGTGTATGCGAAAAGCACGACATTCCGTTTGTTTTTGATTACCATCATCACGTCGCAAACAAAGATGACAATACCGCACTTGAGGATATCCTGCCAAGAATGTTCGACACTTGGGCAAGCACCGGCATTCCGCCTAAAATTCATTTGTCCTCACCAAAATCAGAAAAGGCCATACGGAGCCATGCGGACGGTGTTGACATATCCTTTGTCTTACCGCTTTTTCAAGCATTAAAGCCGTACGGACGCAATGTGGATTTTATGATTGAGGCGAAGTTAAAGGATCAAGCTCTGCTCCGCCTTGTCGAAGAGCTGTCTGCGATTAGAGGCAATCGGCGAACGGGCGGGGGAACACTTGAGTGGAAATCATAGAAAAAGGTTTACCCCTGTGCAAACAGGGGTAACAAAGCTATTGTGAGAAAGTAATGAACAGGAGGATATGAAGATGTCTCAAATCTATTCAATCCGAATTGCTGCCAAATCGTTGAATTTACATAAGCTCATTTCTCTATATGAAAAGTGCCAGCAGGCTCAGCATCGATTATATGTGTATTCTAAAAAAGCAATGTGCAACATTAAGAATATCGTAGAGCTCGAAACCTTTAGACTCACTCATTTAGAGTCAGACTACTTAATTGTGGTAGAGGGGAAAAAGGCACACGACCTTCTTCAACCATTTGAAAAAGAGAATGTTTCATAAAAAGAAGAGCAGCCCATGGGCCATGGGCTGCTCTCAGATTGTTGACAAGGGGCTAAAATAATTTTTATTTTAGCTCTTTTTCTGATATCCACGGTTCTGTCAGCCAAATCTCGGCTGTCTTCGCATCCATTTTGACATGTGTTCCAATCGGCATGGTTAGCATCGGGTGCGTATGGGCACAGTCAAAATCAGCGATAAGCGGCCTCTTTGTGTCCCCGAGCACCTCAAGTAAAATATCATGCGGTTTTTTGCCCGTTCCTTCATCATCAAACAGCTCATGTTTCCCTAAGAGAATACCTGATACCCGTTCAAACACACCATTTACCTTCAGAAGAGAAAAGTTTTTTTCTACAATCGAAGCGGTTTTCATACAGTCCTCAATGAATAGGATGTCTCCCTTCTGGACCTGAGGCATGAACTCACTCCCCCATATGCCGTACATGGCATTTAAGTTCCCTCCGATCAGCCTGCCTTCTGCCTGTCCCCCTATGACGCACAGCCAATCGTTTGGTCGCTTTTCTTTGTCACGGGTTTTCTCTTCCCAGTTGATCCGTTCATCTGTCCAAAAGGGCGGTTTTTTCACCTGATATGGAATGGCTTGCGGGTGAATGAGGATGTCCTCAAAAGATTGATATGTATGAGTAACAAATGGTTCAAATTCTCCAAAAGATGGGACAAGCGCCGGTCCGTAGAACACAGGCAGTCCAGTTTTTTCATAGGCCGCTAAAAGAATCGCCGTCGCGTCTGAATAACCGATCATGATTTTTGGATGTTTCTTTAGCAATTCAAAATCAAGATATGGCAGCAAACTATTCGAATTCGTACCACCAATCATCGACATCATACAGGCCAAATCCTCTCTAGCCATCAGCTCATTCAGCTCATCCGCTCGTTCTTGAATCGTCCCAGAACGGTAGTGATCCTCTTTTCCTGTCAATGACCCTGATTCAACAATGAATCCTTGGTGCTCAAGCCATTCCTTCGCCCGCTGATACCTAAGAGGCGAGGTCGCAGATGCTGGACTCGAGGGAGAAAAAATGCCGATCTTATCGCCCTTTTGTAAACGCCGAAGTCCCTTCATTCCATCAGATCCTTCCTACACAAGTTTTTTTATATCCTAACAAAAAAAGCCCTTGATCAAAAGGGCTCAGATTGTTGACAAAGGGCTAAAATGATCTTTATTTTAGCCCTTTGTGTTCTTTTCAGCGTGATAGAATACCTTTGAAGTCTAGGAAGGACGAGCACTGCGCACAGACCTGCGGGCGAATGCGAGGGTTTGTCTACACGCTGAGCCCTCTCAATGACCAAACTGTGCTTCATGCAGTCTGCTGTAGACGCCGCCCATTTGGATTAAGTCTTGATGACGGCCTTGTTCTTGGATGCCTTCCTCTGTCACAACGATGATACGGTCTGCGTGTTTAATTCTCGCAAGTCGGTGGGCAATGACCAGTGTTGTCCGGCCGACTGCCAGTTCGCTAAGTGCATCCTGTATCGCTTTTTCTGTTTCTGTATCAAGTGCTGACGTGGCTTCATCTAAAATGAGGATCGAAGGATTTTTTAGGAACATCCGCGCAATCGACAAACGCTGCTTTTGACCGCCTGACAGCTTGACCCCACGTTCACCAATGACGGTATTTAAACCCTCTGGGAAACGCTGAACGAGGTCCTCTAAATGCGCACGTCGTACTGCCTCCCAAATCTCTGCATCGTTCGCTTCTAAATTACCGTACGCAATGTTTTCACGAATCGTGCCTGAGAATAAAAAGACATCCTGCTGCACAATTCCGATCTGCTGTCTTAAAGAAGACAAGGTCATGGATTTTGTGCTCACACCATCAATCGTGATCTCTCCTTCATCCACATCATAAAAACGAGGCAGAAGGCTGCAAATGGTCGATTTCCCTGCTCCTGATGGCCCGACAAACGCAACGGTTTCTCCTTGTTTGATCTTCAAATTGATATCCTTCAACACACGACTGTGCTCATCGTAACCAAACGTCACATGTCGATATTCAATTTCACCTTTCAGCCCATATACATCTCGAGCCCCATCTGTATCCTTGACATCCGGCTCTGTTTCAAGCAAATCAACATAACTTTTAAAGCCAGCAATTCCTTTTGGATACATTTCAATCACTGTGTTGATCTTATCAATTGGTCTGAACAAAACGTTTGTGATGAGAACAAAGGCGATAAATCCACCTGCCGTTAATTGGCCTTGAAGAACAAACCATGTACCTGCCAGAAGGACAAACAGGGTCACAAGACGCGTTAAAATATAACTGATCGATCCATTGACCGACATAATTTTATAAGAAAGAAGCTTCGCTTTCCGAAAACGATTGTTGTTTTCAGCAAAGCGTTTTTTTTCAAAATGTTCATTGGCAAAGGCTTGAACAAGTCGAATGCCGCCGATATTGTTTTCAACCCTTGCATGAAAATCTCCAATATCATTGTTCAGCTGTGTAATCGCCTTTGTCATCTTCTTGTTAAAATGAAGCGCAAGCCAGATGATAACTGGCATGATCAGAAAGGTTAAAATGGCAAGCTGCCAGTTAATCATCAGCATAACAGCAAAGGCGCCAAGAATCGTCATAATCGCAATAAACAAATCTTCAGGCCCGTGGTGCGCCACCTCTCCGATATACATGAGGTCATTTGTCATCCGTGACATGAGCTTACCTGTTTTGTTGTTATCGAAGAATTTAAATGACAGGCGCTGAAAATGATCAAACAGCTTTTTTCTCATATCTGTTTCAATATTGATGCCAAGCATGTGCCCCCAGTACGAGACAATAAATTGCATAACTGAGCTGAATGCATAAATGACAAACAAGCCAAGTCCAGTCCAGCCAATAACCGTCCAGTTCCCTGTCGGCAATAATGTATCAATGAAGTAGTTCACAATAAGCGGAAAACCAAGTTCCATAAGTCCAACTGCGACAGCGCAAAAGAAATCTAAAAAGAACAGACCACGATAGGGCCTGTAATAGGCGAAAAAGCGTTTTAGCATATGTAAAGAACCTCATTCCCTCTATAATTGATAATCATTTTCAATTATAGAGGAATCCACATGAAAATACTAGATAAGGAAATGATTTCATCACAATACACCTGAAAACAACCGGGCAAACGATTCCTTCAAACGATCTTTTACGCCTCTTTTATAAAAATGAACCGGTCTCATCTGCTCACATTCCTTCATATCTTCCTCATAATGGGTCATCAATTGCTCGATTGGCTT
Source organism: Bacillus pumilus (assembly GCF_002744245.1). Taxonomy (GTDB): domain Bacteria; phylum Bacillota; class Bacilli; order Bacillales; family Bacillaceae; genus Bacillus; species Bacillus pumilus_M. Next base: position 154,898 of record NZ_NKHG01000112.1, read on the forward strand.
CTTCGCCGCTGTAAAGACATTGACCTCAAAATTGAGCTGAAAGCTTCTCATATCGACATTCGCGGTACCGACAGAGGCAAGCTCTCCATCTGCGATCATGACCTTTTGGTGCATGAAGCCTTTTTGATAGTGATACACCTTAATACCCTCTTTCAGAAGCTCGGAAAAATAAGACCGTGTGGCGTATTGCGTGAGAAAGCCGTCATTTGTCTCAGGCACCATCACACGCACATCAACCCCTCTGGTCGCAGCTATTTTTAACGCTGTGCGAATCGACTCATTTGGCACAAAATACGGTGTAGCAATCCAGACAAATTGTTTCGCATTTGAAATGAGTGCATCATATAAATCACTCATACTTTCCTTCATATCAGGTCCAGTTGGGACGACCTGAATGACATCTTCTCCTGTAACAGGATTCGGCGTATGGTACTTCGGGTCATCAATTAACACTTCATCTGATACATACTCCCAGTCCAGCATAAAAACGGAGTGAAGTGTCTGAACCGCTTCACCCTTTAGCATCGCATGCGTATCTCGCCAAAAGCCGATGCTTTCATCTCGTCCGACATATTCCTTCCCGACATTTAACCCGCCGACAAATCCGGTTTCTCCATCAATAATCACGATTTTTCGGTGATTACGGAAATTAATTTTTTGATTAAAGAATCCATATTTTAAAGGCAAAAAGGGAGCGATCTTTACACCTGCCTGCTTTAACCGTTTAATATCTTTACGGGAGAAGCGAATGCTGCCTGCCGCATCATATATGAAGCGAACATCTACGCCTTCTTTGACTTTTTCAATGAGAATCTCCATCATCCGGTGACCGAGAAAATCAGATTTGAACATGTAATATTCAATATGAATGAACGTTTTTGCCTTTTTTAATTCCTCAAAAATCCGGGGAAACGTTTCCTCCCCATTCTTTAAAATCTCCATATCACTATTTGTATTCACATGCATCCCTGTCGCCTTTTCGGTGTATTGAAAAAAAGCACGCTGGTTATCGGTTAAACTGGTTTCATCCGGCTTGCTCTCAAGCTCTGATATTCTGCGCAATTTTTCACGGTTATACATTCTTTTTGATTTGAACAAATGACCTTTTACGTAGAGCTGCCCTGAGAACAAATAAAACATATAGCCGATGATGGGGAAAAAGATCAGCACATACATCCATAACAGCGTGTGCTGTGATGTCCGGTTCTCTAGCATCAGTGAGATGATACTAAATAAAATTATGGCGATATAACAAGCTGCGTAAAGCTGGAAGCCCCACGCTGGCACAGGCCACCAATACACCACATATGCCCCGAATATCATGAAATATAAAAATAAAAATTCCAGTCTCCTCTTTTTCACATTCTCCCCCCTCATTCGTTTCTGTCTTTTTTTCTTCCATACCCTTTGCAGAGCTTGTATGAAACGCACGGTCTACTGCTTTCTTCTAGCTTTTACAGACTGGAGCGAATTGATCCGATATAATGGAGAAATATGTGATGGAAAGGAAGAATTGCTTATGCGTACACCATCTCCTTTAAAAAAGGGCGACCATCTTCGTGTCATCGCCCCAAGCCGAAGTGCCAGCATTTTATCAGAAGAAGGAATTCTTCAAGCCAAAAAACGTTTAGAGACTTTAGGGTTCACTGTCTCTTTTGGAAAACACGTGTTTGAATGTGATCTGCATTCCTCGTCGTCCATTGAACACCGTATTTCTGATCTACATGAGGCGTTCTCACATGGTGAAGTCAACGGCATTTTGACAGCAATCGGCGGATTCAACTGCAATGAGCTTTTGCCTTATATTAATTACGACTTGATCCATCAACACCCAAAAGTCCTTTGCGGGTACAGTGATATCACAGCACTCGCAAACGCCATTACCGCCAAATGTGATATGGTGACTTACTCAGGCCCCCACTTCTCCAGCTTTCAAATGGAGCAGGGACAAGAGGAGCAGACAGCTATGTTTCAAGCCTGCGTGATGAGCGGCGAGCCATTTGATTTTATTCCTTCTACAAAGTGGAGTGATGATGCGTGGTTTCTCGATCAAGCCAATCGGCAGTTTCATCCGACGCAATGGGGAATTTATCAGGAAGGAACCGCTGAAGGCACCTTGTATGGCGGAAATCTTTGTACGCTTAACTTACTGCAAGGGACATCGTATATGCCTAACATAAAGGACGCGATCTTATTTGTGGAGGATGATGATTTGGTGTTCCCTGAAACGTTCGCCAGAGATCTTACCTCGCTCTTACAGCATGCAGAATCAATTAAAGGATTGATCATCGGACGCTTTCAAAAGAAATCTCATATGACAGAGGAACATTTGAGGTTCATCTTAGATAAGCACCCAATGCTCAAACACATCCCGGTGATCTATGGGGTAGATATAGGACATACACAGCCTGTATTCACCTTACCGATTGGCGGAAACGTCCAGCTCTCCTGTCAAAACGGGGATGTGAAGCTGTGGATTTATTCATAAATCAAGACAAAAAAGCACCCGAAAAGAGGTGCTTTTTTCTATGACCTTATTGAATTCAAAAGAATTTTTTTAAAAAGTGATCTAAACCTTCATCCCCTTCGTTAAGTAGATGTCAAAAAGAAAGGAGGCAAAAACATGTTTTCAGATGTTCTCAGCCAATTATTCGATTCTATTTCTAACATTATTAATACGCCTGGTAATTTTCAACACCCGCTGTCCTTAGAAGATAGCGGTTTTTTTCATCTGAAAAAGCCCCGCTCTTACAGTAGAACGGGGCTTTTATGCATTACATCTTTTCCGGTGCAGATACGCCAATTAGTTTTAATGCGTTAGCTAGCGTAATTTGTGTGGCTTTCATAAGCGATAGACGAGCTATTGTTTTTGTTTCGTTTTCTCCATCAATGACCTTCTCAGCATTGTAGAAGCTGTGAAGAGCGGATGCGAGGTCATAAATATAGTTGGTCACGCGGTGCGGAATACGCTTTTCAGCTGCTTCTGCTACTACCTCTGAAAAGCTACCAATGATTTTCAGAAGATCGTATTCTTTTTCCGATTGAATGTGAGAGAAATCTGCTTTCTCAAGATTCGGCTCGTAGCCTTTTTCTTCACCTTGACGCAGCATGCTGCAAATTCTCGCATGCGCATATTGTGCATAGTACACAGGGTTTTCGTTAGACGTAGAAATCGCTAAGTCTAGGTCAAAGTCCATATGTGTTGCCGCACTTCTCATCGCAAAGAAATAACGAGTGGCATCTAAGCCTACCTCTTCAATCAGATCACGCATCGTGACTGCTTTTCCTGTCCGCTTACTCATCTTCATCTTTTCACCGTTTTTGTAAAGGTGAACGAGCTGAATGATTTCCACTTCAAGCTTGTCTGCTGGATATCCGAGTGCTTGGATGGCCGCTTTCATTCGAGGGATATAGCCGTGATGATCCGCTCCCCAAATGTTAATGAGCTGATCAAAGCCTCTGTCAAGCTTATCCTTATGGTATGCGATGTCTGGAAGCAAGTACGTGAAGCTGCCGTCTTTTTTAATCAGCACTCGGTCCTTGTCGTCGCCAAAATCCGTTGAACGAAGCCATGTTGCGCCGTCTGCTTCAAAGATATAGCCTTTTTCACGAAGCGTTTCTAGCGCTGGTTCGATTTTTCCGTTTTCATATAAAGATGTTTCAGAATACCATACATCAAATGGGACACGGAAATTCTCAAGGTCTATACGTAATTTTTCTAATTCGTATTTTAAGCCGTACTCACGGAAGAATTTCATGCGCTCTTCTTCTGACTCATGCACGAAACGATCACCAAATTCATCAGCAAGCTTCTGGCCAATCCCTTTGATGTCTTCTCCTCTGTAGCCGTCCTCTGGCATTTCTTTTTCAAGACCAAGCGCCTCAAAGTAACGCACTTCTACAGATAAAGCGAGATTATTGATCTGATTCCCTGCATCGTTGATATAGTATTCACGGCTCACATCGAACCCTGCTTTATCAAGGATGTTGCAAAGAGAATCACCTACAGCTGCTCCGCGGGCATGTCCAAGGTGAAGGTCACCTGTTGGGTTTGCTGAAACGAATTCGACTTGTACCTTCTGACCAGCGCCTGTATTCGTTTCACCATATGCCTCTTTTGCCTCAAGGACAGCTGGGATCAGCTTTGTTAAATACTGATTGTTCATATAAAAGTTGATGAATCCTGGACCTGCAATATCCATTTTTTCAATAGAAGCTTTCCCTTTATCAAACGCATTGACAATGTCCTCTGCGATTTGACGAGGTGCTTTTTTGGCAATGCGGGCAAGCTGCATCGCCATGTTGGTGGAGTAATCACCGTGAGTTTTTTCTTTTGGCACTTCCAGCAGGACATCTGGCACCTGACTTTCATCAGCAAGTCCTGCTTTGACGACTGCCGCAATGATTTCTTCTTTTAACGCATCCTTGACCTGTTCTGCGATATTCATGAACGTAAATCCTCCTTATACGAAATCGATAATGTATGTAAATGCTTTTGATCTTCACCTGTCAGCATATCGTACGTAATGTGCAGTAAGCCCTTGTCCACATCGAGATCAATGCCATGTGTGTGCACATCGAGCTGAAGTGTACCGAATGGCATCGTGTAATGTGTCACGGTCGTTTCACCAATGAGAAAACGCTGCTTCATTTGAACAGCACCTGATCTCATGACAAAAATTTCTTTTTCACTCATTTTCACAACGGTTTTTACTTGACCCATTTCATGTTCTTCATGGTAAGTGAGATACGTTTTGTCATTCTTCTCTTGGTACGTTCCAGTTGTTCGGAATTCGATCGTTTCAGCCGGCTCCGTCTCTGGTTTCATCACTGACTTTACATGAATTGAAATTTGGTTTTGTGTCATTTTGCACTTCCTTTGCTAAGACCCGTTTAACTAAAATAGTATACCATATTCACGATCGCCTATCATACCATCATTTCTCTTCTTCATGAGGATTAAACTTCGTTTTTGATCTTCAAAAAGCGCTTTAGAAAAAAAGGAAAATGAAACTAACCAATATAACGAGTGAAGCCTTTATCCCCATGCCTTTCCACTTCAATACATAAAAGAGTGATTGTATGCCTGAACTTGCCAAAATAGCCTGAAAGATATCAAATGGAACAAGCTGCGCTCGATTAAATACAATCTGCATAAACAACGCAATGGCCGTAAGGTAGAAAAAACCGCGATCCTGAAACAGACCAACGATCTCTTCCTTTGCCTCCTTTTTTGAAGCAAAAACTGGCGGCTCAGTTGCGTAAGAAAGCCTGCCGCTAACACACATAAAGCAGTTAACACCAAAAATATAGCAGCAAACATAAGCTGCCTTCTTTATCTTTTTGTCCAATGTAAAAAAAGAGCTTGTCTACATGAGATGACAAGCTCCTTTATCAACATGTTATTTCACAAAACCAAGCAGCATTTCGCGTAAAAGCTTACTCGCTGTATTCGCCGTTTGATCAGAGTGATCGTATACGGGCGCTACCTCGACAAGGTCTGCACCAATCACTTGGACATCAGAGCCTGCAATCGCATGAATAGATGCAAGCAGCTCCTTTGACGTAATACCGCCAGCATCGACCGTTCCAGTACCAGGCGCATGTGCTGGGTCTAGTACATCAATGTCAATCGTCACATAAACTGGACGGCCTTTCAGCTTTGGCAAAACTTCCTTTAACGGCTCTAGCACTTCAAATTTAGAAATGTGCATGCCCGCTTCTTTTGCCCATTCGAACTCTTCCTTCATACCAGAACGGATACCGAAGGAGAACACATTTTCAGGTCCAATGAGTCCTGCTACTTTACGAATCGGTGTGGAATGAGATAGCGGCTCTCCCTCATATTCCTCGCGAAGATCCGTATGTGCATCCATATGGATGATGGCCAAATCAGGGTATTTTTTATGTATCGCACGGAAAACCGGCCAAGACACAAGATGCTCTCCGCCCATCCCTAATGGAAACTTCCCTTTTTCTAAAATACTGTCGACATACTCTTCAATTAAATCTAAGCTTTTTTGTGCGTTCCCAAATGGAAGTGGAATGTCACCTGCATCAAAGAATGGCACCTCGTGCAGCTCACGATCTACATAAGGACTGTATTCCTCTAAACCAATGGATACCTCACGAATGCGGTTAGGTCCAAAACGTGAGCCTGGGCGGTAACTGACCGTCCAATCCATCGGCATACCGTATAAAATGACTTTTGCATCTTCCCATGTCGGCTGACTTCCAATAAACACTTTTCCTGAATAAGCCTCGTCGAATCTCATGCAAGATTCCTCCTTTTATGCTTCAAAAAATGCGCAAACAGTCATTTGCGCATTCTCATTTCGCTATATTTATTTAATTAAGTCGCTCACAAATTTCGGCAGAACGAATGCCGCTTTGTGCAATTCTTTTGTGTAATATTTCGTTTCAATATCAAAGAAACGGCTGTCTTCCACAGCAAGTGGATCATGTTTCTTAGAACCGATTGTAAATGTCCAAAGACCGCTTGGATACGTTGGGATATTAGCCGTGTAAAGCTTTGTAATCGGGAAGATTTCCTTTACATCACGCTGCACATTCGTCATCAATTCCGGTGTGAACCAAGGGTTGTCCGTTTGTGCAACGAAGATCCCATCTTCCTTGAGAGCTTTTGAGATTCCTGCGTAAAATCCTTTAGAGAACAGGTTCACAGCTGGTCCAACTGGCTCAGTCGAATCAACCATGATGACATCATACTCGTTGTCCGCTTCTGCAATGTGCATAAAGCCGTCTCCCACTTTGACATCCACACGAGGATCGTCAAGTTTTCCAGCAATTGAAGGAAGGAATTTCTTCGAGTATTCGATGACCTTGCCATCAATATCAACAAGCGTAGCCTTTTTCACACTTGGGTGCTTCAGGATTTCACGTATGACACCACCGTCTCCTCCGCCTACGACAAGTACATTTTCCGGGTTTGGATGAGTGAAAAGAGGAACATGTGCCACCATTTCGTGGTATACAAACTCATCCTTCTCAGATGTCATCACCATGCCGTCTAAAAACAGCATATTGCCAAACTCTTCTGTTTCCACCATTTCTAAATGCTGAAAGTCTGTTTGTTCTGTGTGAAGGGTTTGATTCACCTTCAATGTAATGCCAAAATTCTTCGTTTGCTTTTCTGTATACCAAAGTTCGCTCATTGTTCATCTTCCTCTCATCCAATAATAAACAAACATCTATTGTTAGCGCCTTTTAACGGCTTATGACGTTATCGATTGTCCAAGAAAAAAGTATAGTGGATTCATATCAAATTGTAAAGAACCTCATGATCTATCTTCATTTTTACCGCACGCTGATGGGATCGCCTGTTTAAAACGGTTTTCTTTGTTCCATACTGATACAAAACCGTCAAAATGGGGGCTTTGCATGGACACAATCATGAGTAATAAAAAAATCCGCATGACCGTGAAAACGATTCGAGCCTGCTTTTTTATCGGCTTGCTCGCCTTTCTATTTGCAGGCATTGTTTTTTTGACGATTCTTTTACTTGCAAAGTGGCAAGGTGCCCCTTCTGTTCAAGTTCCCCAATCCACCACCATTTATGCAGCAGATGGCTCAAAACTCGGAGAATCCAGCTTTGGAGAAAAGAGATATTGGGTTTCATTAAAAGACATGTCTCCGCATATCAGGCAGGCAGTTGTAGCTGTTGAGGATAAAACTTTTTATGAGCATCATGGCTTTGATGTGAAACGAATGGCGGGTGCTGCGGTGGCTGATATTCGTGCGATGGCAAAGGTGCAAGGTGCCAGCACAATCACGCAGCAATATGCACGAAATCTGTATTTAGATCATGATAAAACGTGGAAGCGGAAGTGGAATGAAGCCTTTTACACGATCCGCTTAGAGCAAAACTATACAAAAGATGAGATTTTAGAAGGATACTTGAACACCATTTATTATGGTCACGGAGCGTACGGTGTGGAAGCGGCGTCCCGCCTTTATTTTGGGAAAAAGGCGAAAAATTTGACCCTAGCCGAGTCTGCCTTGCTTGCAGGTATCCCAAAGGGGCCTTCCCTCTATTCCCCTTATGTGAATCAGGAGAAAGCCGACGCAAGAAAAGCCATGATCATAAAGCAAATGCAAGAGGACGGCATGATTACGAAAAAAGAAGCCGCTGATGCAGCGAAAGAAAAGCTGTCCTATCGTCCGCTGCAACAGAAGCAGCTACAAGCAAAACAAGCCCCTTATTTTTATGATGATGTGATTAGAGAACTGAAGCAAAACTTAGGCTTAACAGAGGAACAGATTGAAACTTATGGACTTCATATTCAAACCACCTTACATCCTGAATTACAGAAAATCGCAGAGAAGACGCTGAAAAACACGATGAATTCCGATTCAGACATCCAAATTGGATTTACCGCCATCCATCCCCAAACAGGACATGTGCTTGCCCTAGTTGGAGGAAGAGATTATGAGAAAAGTCCATTCAATCGAGTCACACAGGCTAAAAGACAGCCTGGTTCGACAATGAAACCACTTCTCTATTACATGGCCTTGCAAAATGGATTTACACCAGCAACCGTCATGCGCAGTGAGGAAACAGTTTTTGAGCTGGATGATCAAGGAAGCGGTGCCACTTATTCACCAAGCAACTTTCACGGCTATTACGCCAATGACGGTATTACAATGCTTCAAGCGCTGGCTCTATCTGACAATATTTATGCGGTCAAAACCCATCTGTTTTTAGGAATGGAACAGCTTGTACGTGCCGGCAAGACATTTGGTATCAACGAGAAACTGGATCAAGTGCCATCCCTTGCGCTAGGGACATCTCCTGTCAAACCAATTGAAATGACTAATGCTTATGCCATGCTTGTCAATGGCGGCAAACGCGTCAAGCCAACCTTTATTACGAAAGTAACGGATGCAAAAGGCAACGTGCTCTTTGAGGAAAAACAAAAACGAGAGCAAGTACTGGATGAAAGAGCAGCTTTTGTCACCACCGATATGATGTCAGGCATGTTCAATGATCAATTAAATGGCTATACAAGTGTCACTGGACGTACCATTATGAATGAACTTACGCGAACATACGGGGGGAAATCGGGGACGACAGGAGCAGACAGCTGGATGATCGGCTTCTCTCCCCAGCTCGTAACAGGTGTGTGGACCGGCTACGATAAAGGGCGCACCATTGACTCAGTCGAAGAAACCGCCTATGCGAAAAAGATTTGGGCCTCCTTTATGGAATCAGCTCTCTCAAAGCAGCCAGCCTCCTCCTTCATGCCGCCAGACGGCGTAAAAGGTGTGTATATCAATCCAAAAACCGGTGATCTTGCAGGTCCAGGATGCGAATCAAAGGTATTCACCTATTTTATAGAAGGAACGGAACCGACAGGTGTCTGCTATGGTGCTGAGGAAAAGGCATCTGAGCAAGACCCGGCTCAAGATCAAAAGCCAAAGAAATGGTGGGAAAAGTGGCTGAAACGATAAATAAGGACATGAAAAACCCCGAGATATGCATCTCGGGATTCTCCATGTCCTAGCTTTAACACCAGTTTACTCAAAAAACGGCTGGAATTGGTAGCCAGCCGCCATTCTTCACAAAAATTTCACAATTACTCAGAGACAGCCAATCCTTCTTTTAATTCAGTTGTGGATGCTTCCCATAATGCTTCATTGTGACCCTTTAAGAAATCAGCAAGCACCTTTTTCGATACATCATCCATATGACTGACAACGATTTTACGCTTCATGGATTTATCCATTAAATTCACATGCTCTGGAAGCGACTTATACCCGCGGCGAATCGAGCGGTCAACTGTCATTTCACAGGCCGTTACCCCTGCATAATAAGGCCCCTCTACTCTACGGTCAATGGTCACCCATACGAGCCAATACGGCTTTCCGTTTGGCACCTCTTCTTTGCTTTTCAAAAATTTAATCCCTTTTTCCACGGCACTTCTTGCATGCATCGCACCAATATCAATGACAGCTTCCTTTTCCTCTACATCAATAATGACTGGCGAAATGTTATCAAGACTGAGTGAACCCGCCCCAAAGCCTCCATGTCCATCGGTTGCATCTGTTTTTTTAATGATGTTAAAACCAATTGGTTTCTTTTTTTTACCTTCCATTCATTAGACCTCCTAAAGCAGCGGTTTCAAAATAAGATTAAACCAGTAAATAATTTGATCTCTCATACTGATCAATGGAACAAAAACAAACTGACCCAGCGGCGTAATGACGAATATGAGGAAAATGATCACACCATATTGTTCAAATTGCGTCATTTTCGCACGAATGCCGGGACTGACAACGTCCTCAATAATTCGATACCCATCCAGCGGCGGGAGTGGTAATAGGTTAAATAGGAACAAAATGACGTTCAGGTTAATAAAGATTTGGAAGAAATAATCGACCCCCGGCTCAAAGCGCATGATCCACTCTCCACCAAATTTCTGAAGAAGCACATACACAAAGAATCCCAGAAACGCTAAAACCAAGTTACTTAGTGGTCCTGCGAAGGAGACACAAATTCCTGCAAAGCGTGGTTTTTTAAAATGGTAACGATTCACCGGTACAGGTCTCGCCCAGCCAAATCCAGCCACAAAGATCAAGATCGTCCCGAATATATCAAGATGCTTGAGTGGATTTAACGTCAACCTGCCTTGATTTTTAGCTGTCGGGTCTCCAAAACGATACGCAACATATGCATGCGCCAGCTCGTGCATCGTAAATGCCACAACAAGTGTAATGGCGACATATGGAATAAGTTCTAATGGATAAACAAGAAATTGGTTCAAAGGCATGAATCCCTCTTTCTTTCTATACAATGATTTACTTCATTCAGTATACTATAAGAAGTCCCTTAAACTAAAGGGAAGCGAAACACTAAAGGAAAAAGGAGGTTTTCGCATTGCCGATTGTCACCGTTCAAATGCTTGAAGGAAGAACAGACGAGCAGAAAAGAGCCCTTGTGGAGAAAGTCACGGATGCCGTTGTCGAAACAACAGGCGCAGGCGCAGAAAAAGTCTCTGTCATTATTGAAGAAATGAAAAAAGAACACTATGCCGTAGCAGGGAAACGAATCAGCGACCTGTAAGCATATAAAAAAGGACAAACACAAAGGCGTTTGTCCTTTTTGTCTCCTATCTTATCTATACCACGCTTTGTTACGATTGACTTGATTTTTATGAGGAGCATCGAAGTAATCAGCTTTGTAGGAATAATCATAATTCATGATGCAGACAATTCCGCTGCCAGTCACTATATTTCGCACGATACTGGACATCAGCTACTGCATAGACTGTCACTTTCTGACTGCCTGTACTTGCTTTTGTTGACATCGAATCTCCTGTATTAGCCTTAAAGGTTCTCACCCCACCTGCTTACCAGAATCATCTAAAACCTTTGTCGTGACATCTCGTTATCTTCACTAATTCCCCAAATATTCGGACGTTTATTTGATCGAAAAATAGCGCTTTTGATCTGGTTCTCTCCAAACAAAAAAGCCCGAAAAGTCGGGCCTTTGCAAACTAGTTCAGTTCCTTCAATTGCTTGATATAAGCAATGGCAGCTTCAAATTCTTCGTCCGTATAGCGCTGCTTGCTTTTAATGGTGAAGACCTTTTCCTTTACCTCATCTTGAGGCAGTTCATCAAAGTATAAAATCGTTGAGACGAGTTCCAAAAAACGAGACGATTGCTCGTTCATCTGCTGCGTCAGCACTTTGAGGTCAGGCATGTCTACTTCACACTGATCGAGAAACTCTTTCCCATTGTCCGTCAGCGAATAGCGATATTGATAGTATCCGCCCTTTTTTTCCTTCATTTCGTCCAAGAATCCAAGGTTGCACAGCTCTTCAATTCTGAGCGTCAACTCCTCTGAATAGGGACCATAAAAATGAAAATCGTATTTCTCGTAAAAAGGCAAATCTAGCTTTTTTGCTATGTAAATCATTTTTTGCAGCTTCTTCCGTCCAACGATTTCCCCTGATTCAGAGAACACCTTCATCAACTTTGCATGCTCTTTCAACAAATTCCCGACAACTCCTTTTTCAGTACTTCCTTATCCCAATCCAAGCAGCTTCATGATCGCCTTCTTTTCTTCAGCTTTTTCCGACATATCTACAATTAAGTCCATCGGGAAATAAAGTTTATGATCGGTTCTTCGTTTACCGGAAATGGCGTCTACAATATCTGACTGTCTCGACAGTTCTTTAATATGACCACTTTGCGTCAAGAGGTGAATAGGGAGCCTCTCTTCTTCTTCCCCCGGTCTGTAGAAATCATAGGGCAAGTCAGAGGAAGAGTCGACCACTAAATAATAGTCAGGATCAATTCCTGCCCCCTTGAACAAGGCGGTCAGCTTGAAATATTTCGTCATTTCTTCGTTTGGATTAAACTCTGTATATTGGAACAATCGGCGGTTCATAAAACGGCGGCACAAATCAGCCAGCACGTGATCTTCTTCATCTTCCCACGCCTGAAAATAAAATAAGACAATGGATTCATCCAGCTTAATATAGTCCTCTGTGGTGACATTCCCTTCAAAAATCGAGTAAAAATGAACAGGGGCATGTGTAAACATATAACCAGTTTCATGCAGCTCTTTTGCACGATGAAGGATTTTCGTTAAAATGACTTCCGCACTGCGTGTCACTGGGTGGAAATAGACTTGCCAGTACATTTGATAGCGGCTCATAATATAATCCTCTACGGCATGCATCCCGCTCTGCTTTATCACAATCTGATCTTCTCTCGGACGCATCACACGCAAAATACGTTCCATATCAAAGTGACCATAGCTCACGCCTGTATAGTACGCATCACGCTGCAAGTAGTCCATTCGGTCGGCATCAATCTGACTTGAGATCAAACTGACCACCTGTTTGTTTTGATAGGTTTTGGCAATGACTTCCGCCACATGCTTCGGAAAATCATCACTGACTCGGCGAAGCACTTCATTTACTTCCGTTTGCCCTAAAATGATATCTCTTGTAAACGATTCATGATCTAAGTGGAAGACCTTTTCAAAGGAATGAGAAAACGGACCATGTCCGAGGTCATGAAGCAAGGCGGCACTCAGTACAAGCTCGCGCTCCCCTTCATCCCATTCTGGTCTTCCTTTAAACACATCATCCACAATCCGTCTCACAATCTCGTATACACCGAGTGAATGATTGAATCGGCTATGTTCTGCACCGTGAAACGTCAAGTAAGTGGTTCCTAGCTGTTTAATTCGTCTAAGGCGCTGAAATTCCCTTGTTCCTATTAAATCCCATATTAATGCGTCCCGTACGTGAACATAACGGTGCACAGGATCTTTAAATACCTTTTCTTCAGATAATTTCCCTTTTGGATACGCCATCGTTTCGTCCCTCTTTTTTAAGACGTATTTCTATTATATCGAGTAAGTTTTCCCGAAAACATCCTTGAATTTGCTGATGAATGTGTTCTCGAAGATTTCACGGAAGTAAAAAGCCCGACCTGACAGGGACGGACCTCTTTTTAGATCGACTGAACACATTCAGTGACATTTATTTGACTTTTTTTTGAACCTTTTCGAGTAATTCATCTTCTGTTGGTGCGGATAATGGGCGATTGTTCACAAACGCAAAAGCCTTTTTTCGTCCTGGACCGCAATACGATTGACAGCCAATCTCAATTTTTGCATCAGGGTCAACCGATTTGAGTCGAGGCAATAACGTCTTTAGGTTCGTCGCATCACAATCGTCACATACGCGAAACTCATTAGTCATGGTCTTACGCTTCCTTTCAATGATGAAACTTCATTCTATATGAAACAGTTGGACAACCAAGAGTGAATAATATACCACCCAACATTGTACATCGAAGCGACGGGACATGCAAGGCGCATTGTCAATGCCGATACATGTTCACATAAAAGCTAGTATTTTCCACTATCCTTTTAGCAAACTTGTATAAACCTTCCTGAACTTGGCTAATCTAATACCATCAAATCATTTGGGGGTTTAAACACATGTCAAAACAAAGACAAGATGCTTGGTCAGAGGAAAATGATCTCCTTCTGGCAGAAACCGTCTTACGTCATGTCAGAGAGGGCAGCACACAGCTGAATGCGTTTGAAGAAGTAGGAGACAAGCTGAACCGCACCTCAGCGGCATGCGGGTTTAGATGGAATGCTGTCGTGAGACATCAATATGAAAAAGCCTTGGCACTTGCCAAAAAACAGCGAAAGCAACGAATGCGCGCACTCGGCAGTGGTCAGCCTGCAAAAAAACGCTTACTCTATCAGCCAAAAGTAGAAGAAACGATCACACAGGAGGAATTCTCTCAAGAGCTGGAACCAGCACAGGAAGAAACATTTGCACCAGCAGCGGAAACAGCAGAACAGCTACAGTTTGTTGATCAGAGCTACAATGAAGAGTTAGCTAGTATATCACATTTATTGTCACAGGCTTCTCACGTCGTAGAGAAAAAGCCAGAAGCCAATCCATTTAGGCAGCGTCAGGAATTAACGATCGAAGATATCATCGATTTCTTACGCCGCTATGAAGGCGATGGACAGCAATCCTCTGCCTTACGTATGGAAAACAGCCGCTTAAAACGAGAAAACAACGAACTTTCACATAAAGTCTCGCAGCTAGAAGCGGAAGTGAAAAAGCTTGAAAAGGATCAGCTTACGATTCAAGAAGATTATGAAACACTCGTCAAAATCATGAACCGTGCGAGAAAACTAGTTTTGTTTGAGGATGACGACAATGCCGCACCAACCTTTAAAATGGACCGTAACGGCAACCTTGAAAAAATGGCTGAATAACAAAAAGTGCTCCCCACTTACGGGAAGCACTTTTTTAAATATCTAAAAATAGCATTACACTAAAAAGGACATTGATCAAGAACACAAACATAAAGATATACCTGACTTGCCTCACCTGAAAATCACCAAAAATAAACATATAAAGACCTGCGATGCCAAGTGTCAGTACAGGCTGAAGAAACGGCACGAAAAGCGAAATGCCGTAGCCGGATCCTATGATGACAGGAAGCCAAAGCAGATAGAGGTAACTGCCGTTTTTGGATTTCACTGGAATCCTTCCTTTCTTTTCAAGAAAACACCTTTTCATTTCGCTCAATCATCCGCGTCATGTTTTTCTCAAATTCAAGCTGTTCTTCTACGGTGAGCCCTGACGCTGTCAGTTGATCACTCAGCTTTTGAAGCTCTTCTAGTAAAAACCGCATCAGAAGCGTACAATCGATTGGTTCACCGACCAATTCTGATAGGGATGCCATCGTATCAGGCTGTATATCAGGAAACACGGCCTTGACCTCTTGGCGTTTATCCTTTAAAGCGGCGTCATAAAAACGGCGAATCAAATCGGCACGTTCTCGTCCGCTTCCATCTGCACACAAATAGATTTGCACGGCGACCCCTCCGCGTAATCTGCGCTGAGAAATACCTGCAAATTTCTTTCCATTGATGCTCAAATCATAGCTGCCTGGACAGTAAGAGCCGGCAATTTCATAGGCTTCGATCTCCACTTCATACATCGCCAGCATTCGGCGGATCAATGCCACCATCGCATCATATCCGCGGTCGATATCAATGCCCTTCTTTTGTTCTGCAAAAATTAAAGACACATTCAGTACACCTTCATCCAGCACCACAGCAAGACCACCTGAATTGCGCACAATCACTCGATATCCCTCCTCTTCAAGAAGTTTCACACCATCTTGAAGAAATGGAAGCCTTGTATCCTGAATACCGAGAACAATCGTCTTATCATGCACCCAAGAACGGGCTGTTGCTGGTGAGAGCCCCTTCCCCACCGATGCACAAAGCGTATCATCCATCGCAAAGGATTGCTTTGGGTCTACATAGAGACCTAGACTCGACTGATCAATGATTCGCCATGTCGGCTGCGTCAATAACTCAATAGGTTCATTTTTCATCTCCTGCATATCCTCTCGTTCATAAACTGTGTTTGTTTATTATAACATGGGATGAATGGAGGGAGAATGAGAGAGAAAAAAGCTCTATGACATGGAACGTCACAGAGCTTTTCAGCTGGATGATTTGGTTTTCTTGTTCTTCCTTTTCACGATGAAAAAAACAGCGGCAATCAAAACGACAGGAACCCCAACCATGAGGCATGCAGCGATCAATGTGTTCCACGGCAAATCGATCATCTCCTTAACAGATTACCCAACTCAACAAGTCTTCAGCCACCAACTCCGCTTGCTGAGGGTCCATCACACCGGCATCCACAATCCACACTTTTTTCTCTTCTTCAGCCAGCCTCATGAGGAATACTTATCCGCCTCCATTATCACCAATCGCTACATAACCTTTTGCATAATGATTGGTCTCCCACGTTGCATTGCGTTTCACCATGTCCTCTGTTCCGTATAGAAGCAGCTCACCGCCAATGGAAAATCCATTTGTGTGTTCGAGCAAAGTCTTATAGGCATGAGGTAAACCCCTGTTTAGTTGGGATTCTGCCTCTTTGATGTGTATGTCACTTGCTGGTTGGTTCATGAGCAGGTTTGGGATTTGAGGTGAATTGATCATTTTGGAGAGCCTCCTAAATGAATGAGATATGATGTAAAAATCTCAATACATCAATGATCATTCAAGTAACTAATTTTTTCATGACCTTTTTATACAACCGAATGAGCACCTTTAAAATGAAATAGAAAATGAACACATCGAGTATAAAACCTAACAATAGGAATTCAACACCATGATGTCAATGCAGGACTAACCAATCGATGGGTAAAACTCGATAAGCAGCATCAGCTTTGGGTAGATTAACCCCTCTAATAAAAGCTGTCCCAATGACAAGAAGAACACTGATACTTAATAGCCAATTGGATGATTTTTTGTTTTTGTGTTTTTTCTGCTCCATACGTATTCCTTTCTGTACATCATTACACATGATACTCTATTAATAATTGAAATTTGAGAGGATCATTTCACACCAATTAATCAGTTCTTGTTGTTAAAAATTCTAAACTAATTCTATCGACTTTTATTTCAACAGTTCTATTCATCAATTCAGGAAAATCGTTGAAATACTCATCTTCGTCAGTAAAAATTAAACCTGCATCAATGTTATCTTCTTGTAGCAAACCTCTTAAATAATATTCATACCCTGAATCAACGCGTTCTATCTCTTTCTTCTCTACTGGAATTTCATGAATAGTTAGCTCGTCTAATATAGTAAACCCTATTGATACAGGGTAACTTTTTCCCACTTCAATTTCATACGGACAAATATCAGCAAATCCTGTAAATTCTATTCCATTAATCTCAATTGTTGTTTCCTCCTCAATCTGAGGGTCGAGTCTTTTAACAAGACATTCGTATACCATAATAAATCCTCACTCCCTACTCTGATGGATTGATGACTGGAATATTTTCACCATTAATTGTCTTCCATATCTTTTTACCACTCTGGGTATGGTAAGTTGTAATTTCATTTTTATGATTCGTACCTACAAATTCAAACTTAGCCTTACCATTTTTATTATTACCCATAAATTTGACATACCCTGTCCTTATTTCACCTTTATATTGATACTTGACCTTAATGCCACTATTAATGACCGCTTTTGCACCTTCAAGGTACTCGTTGGCATTTTTATATAGTCCTAAGAACTCTTTTCCATGTTTATCAAAATGCCCTTCTAGTTTAGCACGATCCGCAAAGGCTGAAGGCAGTTTTTTTGTATCCTTAGCCGTCTTCTCAACCTTCCTCACCACATTCTTCCCTTGTCCAATCTTAAAAACATATTTCCCAACCTTCGCTATTTTCGTGATTGGAATAATAGAGGCTGCGGATAGGGCTTGGTCTATGCTGCTGATTTTTTTGCTGGTTTCGGGGTCTTTGCCTGTGACGGCTCGGTAGCCGTCGTAGATGCCGCTGTATTCTAGGATGATGTTTTCGGCGGTTGAGACGACTTCACCGTCTAATATGCGTTTGGCGTTTCCGCGGCTTCGGCTTTCTGGAATTTTGTCGACTTCTTCTATTTTTACTTCGCCGTTTGCGATATACGTTCGGATGATTTGTTTATTGGCGTAAACAGTATATCGGCCGCCTATAAAGTCAATGTCTGATGGGTTCATGACGACTTCATCTGCAATATCGAATTCTTTTAGCTTTTTGATGCCTTTTAAGTTGTATAGTTTACCCTTTACCACCCTGATGTCTCTATGAATCTTGTTTTTTCCGCTCACGGTTTCCCTTTGCAATGTCGTAAGCGATGGATCGTTTGCTTTGACTTTCTTGTTGATGTTTCGGTGGGTGTCATCACGAACAACCGGATCGACATTCACCCGTTCTTTTTCACTCAACTTTTTGAGCATGATCATCATTGGATTTTCTTTAGGGTTGTTTATTTTTTCATTCAATCCACCAATGGTACTGCTCACTTTTTCTTCTTTTCTATCTTTAAAAATAGATCCCTTTTGATAGCTGGTGATTTCGATTTTCGGGCCAGTGAACATGGTACTTAGGGTGTCCATGTATTGCTTCATTGTTTGCAATGCACTTTTTGTCTTATTTAAAGCACTTGTTTGTTCTCTGTCAAATGCATGAAGCAGCCCAATGGTTCTGGAGGTCTCGAGCCATGCTTTTTGATAGCTCTGTTGAAAAGCAGATTCGTCTACACTAGGCAAATGAACGATATGACCGACCCTGCCGATGGCGTGGCTCACATCTGATACAATTTCAGAAACAGCACATTCGGCTTTTTTTAAACCTTGATCAAGTTCGTGTTCGATAAATGATTGTGAAATAAAACCGTGCTGGTTTGATTCAAGGGCATGAAGTGCTTGTTTTGTCTTTTTGAGCGCAGAGCTGTATTCCTCAATGATGACCTGAAAGAATTGCAAGAAAGGAATATGGCATTCTGTATAAAACGCTCGGATGGCTTGCCCCGCCTCTCCCTTTAGTGCGCCATCGAGCGAGATGATTTGGTCGATTTGTTTTTCTAGTGATCTGATGTTTTGTGATTGCTGCTTTAACGTATTCAGCGTTTGATCAATTCCGTTTATTAGCGCAAAGGCTTCAAGGGTTTTCATTCCGTTCTCCTTTACTTTCTTTTACTACTAGAAGCAAGCGCTTTGTCCGTTTCAATCATGGTGTTAACGGCTTGTTCTGTTTGTACAAGCTGTTTCTGCAGAATGTCTATATAGGAGGTACTTAGTTCGTTCAATTGCTGATTGATCTTTTCTATCTTTTCTGTTGTTGAGAGCTCATTTTTCCCTTTGATGGTTTTTGGAAGTGTTGAATGTATGTGAGCGCCTGCTTGTTTTGCTTGATGTAATGCTCGTTTGACTTCACTAGCATCTATTTTGATTTCTCTGCTCATTTTATTTCCCTCTTTTTTCTTCCAGTTGTTTTTGCTTCTGTTTTTCTATTTTTCTTTCAACCGAATTGATTTCACGTTCTAACGAATGGATATCCGATGTGAGATCACTGATTTTTTCATCAATTCGATTCATTAGATTGGTCAACTGTGTATTCATCTTTTGACTGGCCGATGTCATCTCTTTCCGTAGACCATTAAATGTATCTGCCAGGCTTCCAAACCATGTATGTGATGTAAGATCTGGATGAGTGATTTTCCGGCTAGCATCCGATAGAGACGCTTTTGCTTTTTTTACTTCTTTTCGGCACATGTTGAGTTCTGTGATTTGTTCTTTTTTTATGGATATGTCTGCCTTTAACGAATACAAGGCCGTTGTATATCCGATCATTGCTCCAGATATCGTCATACACCTCTATTCCTCAAATAGTCCTCTGTTATGTTACCATTTACTAACGCAAGAGGCATATAATTGAAAATAAATACACTAAAAAATGAATCGTATGTATTGGGTTTTAATACCTATTTCATATACAAAAAAAGCTAGCATCGCGTAAAAGCGAAGCTAGCTTTTTTGATTGTCATATTATAATGCTTGAGCTGCTGTGATAAGCGCCAGGTTGTAAACGTCTTCGGCATTACAGCCTCTTGACAGATCGTTTACTGGCTGGTTTAAGCCTTGTAAAATTGGACCTACAGCTTCAAAGTTACCTAAGCGCTGTGCAATTTTGTAGCCTATGTTTCCAGCTTCGAGGCTAGGGAAAACAAATACGCTCGCATCCCCTTTGATCACGGAATCTGGAGCTTTCTTCGCTGCAACTGAAGGAACGAAAGCTGCATCGAATTGGAATTCTCCATCAAGTACAAGCTCAGGTGCCTTTTCTTTTGCAATGCGAACCGCTTCAGATACTTTTTCTGTTTCGTCTGATTTTGCTGAGCCTTTTGTTGAGAAGCTCAGCATGGCCACACGTGGTTCAATATCAAACATTTTGGCTGTGTTTGCACTTTCGATTGCAATTTCAGCTAGATCTTGGCTGTCTGGTGCAATGTTGATCGCACAATCAGCAAATACATACTGCTCTTCGCTGCGAGCCATAATGAAGACGCCAGACGTTTTCTTTACGCCTTCTTTTGTTTTAATGATTTGAAGTGCTGGACGCACTGTGTCGGCAGTTGAGTGTGCTGCACCGCTCACAAGTCCGTCTGCAAGACCTTTATACACAAGCATTGTACCGAAATAGTTTTCATCCAGTAATGCTTTTCTTGCTTGCTCTTCTGTTGCTTTTCCTTTACGTCTTTCTACGAAAGCTTGTACAAGCTCTTCAAAACCTTCATATGTATGAGGATCATACACGTCAACACCTTCAAGTGTAAGACCTAATTCTTTTGCTTTTGCTTCCACTTCTTGTTTCTTGCCTACAACAATCGGCTGCAATACTTTGCCATCTGCTAGTTTTTGAACGGCTGTTAGAATGCGTTCGTCCATTCCCTCAGGAAAAACGATCTTTACTCCTTTGCCTGCAACCTTTTCCTGAACTGTTGAAAAAATATCTGCCACTTCAATACCCTCCTTGATTTTACAAAAAAAGCGCTCTCTTTTAAGCATACTCTTCTTCTACATAAATTCAAACTACCAAAATACATTATAGCGCTTACAAATTAAATTCTTATTTTTCAAATTAATTAAATCCATTTCCATAAAAGTTGTTTTCTTCGTTCAAGTTTTGATCACAGCTTCATTTGGACAAACTATGTTATAGTTGAAACAGATGGAAATCTGTAAATAGGAGTGAATGAAATGAGCGAACAACATACAACCAATGAAGCAGCTCAAACACTAGACGGCTGGTATGCGCTGCATGATTTTAGAGCGATTGACTGGACAGCTTGGAAGCTGCTGACAAGCGATGAGCGTCAAGCCATTATTCATGAGTTTACAGCTCTACTAGAAAAATGGAAGACAGCTGAGCACGAGAAGGCGGGAAGCCAAACAATCTATAGTATTGTCGGCCAAAAAGCAGATATTATGCTCATGATTTTACGTCCAACAATGGAAGAACTGAATGAAATCGAGCTTGAATTCAACAAGTCACGACTAGCAGAATTTACAATTCCTGCGTATTCGTACGTTTCAGTTGTTGAATTAAGTAACTACTTAGCAGGCGAAGGCGGCGGAGATCCTTACGAAAACCCACATGTACGTGCTCGTCTATACCCAGAGCTCCCTTCTTCTAAATACGTGTGCTTCTATCCAATGGATAAAAGACGCTCTGGCAATGACAACTGGTACATGCTCTCAATGGATGAACGTAAATCCCTTATGAGAAGCCACGGCTTAATTGGCCGAAGCTATGCTGGGAAAGTCAAACAGATCATTACAGGGTCTGTCGGTTTTGATGATTATGAGTGGGGTGTCACCCTTTTCTCTGACGATGTTCTTCAATTTAAAAAACTGGTTTATGAAATGCGCTTTGATGAAGTGAGTGCACGTTACGGCGAATTCGGTTCCTTCTTTGTTGGAAACCGATTAGCAAACGAGCAGCTAGCGTCTTATTTCCATGTATGATAAACTCTTAAGGCTTCGGATCTCTCCGAAGCCTTTTTATGTATTTGTTTAGAAAGGTGATCTCATCATGAAAAACTTCCCCATCGCTATTTTCGCATTAACGCTCGGTGCATTTTCGATTGGCATGACTGAATTTGTCATCATGGGACTTTTGCCAAACGTCGCAAACGATCTCCATGTATCCATCTCTGCCTCAGGGCAGCTGATTACTGGATATGCACTTGGTGTAGCAGTTGGCGGACCTATTTTAACGTTATCCACTGGTAACATGTCGAGGAAACGTCTCCTCATCCTGTTAATGATTCTGTTTGTGGCCGGAAATGCTGTCGCCGCTGTATCGACCACTTATGGTCTGTTGATGGCCGCACGTATATTAACGTCATTTGCTCATGGTACCTTCTTTGGTGTCGGAGCCATTATGGCTGCACGGCTTGTCCCTAAGGAGCGAAGCGCAAGTGCGATCAGCTTCATGTTTACAGGACTTACGGTAGCTAATGTACTTGGTGTGCCGTTTGGTACATTGATCGGCAATCAATTCGGCTGGCGAATGTCCTTTCTTGTCATTGCTGTCATTGGGCTCATTTCCTTAATCGGTATCATCAGCTTAGTACCAAACCAATCGAAGGAAGAAGTGCTTGATATTCGAAATGAAGTATCGGTTTTGAAAAAACCACAGGTACTTGTTTCCTTTGCAATGACCATTTTTGGTTTTGCTGGTGTGTTTACGGCCTTTACGTATATCAGCCCCATCCTGCTTCAAGTCACTGGCTTTCAAGAAAATGGGGTCACGCTCATCCTTGTTCTCTTCGGGCTTGGGGTAACCATCGGGAATTTAGTTGGCGGAAAGCTTGCCGACTGGAGGCTCATGCCGAGTATTATGGTGACACTCATCATGCTGATTGCGGTCCTGTTATTATTCACGTTCACTTCCGCATTCAAGGTGCCTGCTGTGCTGACTATTTTTGTTTGGGGAATCATTTCTTTTATTCTTGTTCCTACCTTGCAATACCGCACGATGAATATGGCACATGAAGCGCCGACACTCGCATCGACGCTCAGTCATTCTGCCTTTAATATTGGGAATGCCGGCGGTGCCGCGCTTGGCGGTCTTGCCATCGAAATCACACATTTACAGCTTGTGCCGTTATTTGCAGCAGGTGTGACATTCATTGGACTCATCATTACGATCATGAGCTACCAGTCAGATAAACAAGTAAAAAGGGCTAAACGATTTTTATAACGTAATCGAATGAAAATGCAAGTATGGAGGGATTACCTGATGAAAGAATCTTTAGACAGCCGGGCTTCTAAAACGTTTCCCATCACACTTGCCATCGCGCTCACACTTGGCGTCTTTGCGGCGGGATCGGAAGAACTGGTGATTTCACCACTTTTGCCTGATTTATCTAGCTCCTTTCAGCAATCTCTTGATATTCTCGCTCTTTCCATCAGCATTTATGGGTTAGCTGTATTGGTCGGAGCACCACTACTCGTTCCATTAGGGGACCGGTATTCAAGAGAACTGTGTTTGATCATTGGGCTTTCTTTCTTCTTGATTGGAACAGTCATGTGTGCTGCTGCCCCGAATTTGGCCGTCTTTTTTGCTGGCCGTGCCATTTCTGGACTGGCGACTGGTGTATTTGTCCCAACGGCCTATGCTCTTGTAGGCGACCGCGTTCCTTACCAATATCGAGGCAAAGTGATGGGGCTCATTGTATCGAGCTGGTCTCTTTCTCTTGTCCTTGGTGTACCAATTGGAGCCTTTATCGGGCAAAGTCTGAATTGGCGCTGGACATTTTGGATCTTCGCTATGATGAGTCTCGTTGTGCTGCTGCTCGTCATCCTTGAATCACGAAAACAAGTGTCCACAGCTGATACACCGCTCCCACAAGCTAGTGAGAAAACAGGCTCTTTATGGGGGGCATTGAAAATTGATCGCGTCCCTGCCTATTTGACTGTGACCTTTTGTAATATGCTTGGATTTTATGGCATGTACTCCTTTTTAGGTGCTTACCTGCAAAGTCTGTTTGATGGAGGGCAATCAACGGCTGGACTTCTGATCATGGCTTATGGAGTTGGATTTTCCATGAGTGTATTTACGGGGAAATTAGCAGACTGGTTTGGTAAAACGCGTTCTCTCTTCTTCGTGCTAGGTGGAATTACGTTCGTTCTAGCCTTACTTCCTTATGCGCCGTTCTCATGGATATTGCTGATTTTTGCATTATTTATTTGGGGGGCGATGCAAAGTTTATCCGTCACGCTTCTGAGCACCGTTCTAAGCGACTGCTCCCAAACCCATCGAGGTAAAGTGATGGCTTTTTACAGTCTTGCTTCCAATCTTGCCGTTATGCTCGGTTCCGCACTTATGGGGCCTGTTTATGTCCATTTCGGATATCATACAGTTGGGCTTGTATGTGCACTCATTACCCTTGTTGGTTTTATCATCAGCTTCGGCAGCTATAAACGTGAACGTGCCTTACAGCAGGAACATCAAAACACATTTGAAATATAAGCTCTTTTCACTGCACATCTCTTAATGTGCAGTTTTTTAGATCAATTTTTAATATCATCATATATTACATTTTTTATAAAATTTGTTGACAGTTACCAATTTTATTTTTTATAATCTAGTAAAATTTGATAAAGATTGGATGGTAAACATGATCTTAAAGAATGATGTTTTTCATTTCAAAGAAGAGCCTATCGCCTCATCCAAGATGTTTACAGTCAATACACTAGGCCCTAAGGGGACAAGCAGTGAATATGCAGCAAAACATTTCATCTCTCATTCCACCTCTACACTCGGCACCCATACGAAACTATCCCTTTACGACACATTCGAAACTTGCATTGAACATACTCTCTCTAACGCTCTTCAATACACTCTCGTTCCACACGCATACGAAGGAATCAAACATTTCTACATGAGACCAGACCTACAGCTTTTACAAATTTTCAGATGTGACACGCCCATGTATGGTTTGGCTGTGAGACCAGATTTCCCATTTCAAGAACAAATGCTCCATCATTTAAAAATTGTCTCTCATCCTGCACCTGTCAATTTGATTCAATATTTCATTCATCAAAATGCTGAATTTGAACTTGTTAATTCTACAAGTACTGCCGCCCAAAAAGTAAGAGACGGCGAATTTGATTTTGCCTTAACCAACGAGGTCGCTAGGGCGACGTACGGCCTCACCTTCATTCGAACGTTTAAAAGTATACCAATGAGCTGGTCCATATTTGGAAAAGGAGAGATGTAACATGCAAATCAAACAAAACATGCAAGAACGATATTTTCCTCAAGCGAAAAAAAGAGAATGGGATAATGGCGTTACCCAATATTCCACTGTAAGAGGTGATACTGAAGTATTGATTTCATATGTCCCTCCTCACACGACCATAGAGCCTCATGAGCATCCTGAAGCTCAAATTGGGATCGTATTAAAAGGTGAGCTTCAAATGACGGTCGGCCAATCGACCCAATTGCTCACCCCATTAGAATCCGCCTATATCGCACCGCCGTTTGTCCCTCACGGCGCATCTAATCTGACAGATGAAGAAGTGATAGCCATCGATATTAAGAGATTAAAGGATGGAGAAGAATATACGGCTCCTCCCACTTATTTCTTAGACATTTTCAAAACACGTGATTTACTCCCTGGCATGGAAGTGACCTTTTTTGTTGAGGACTGGATGGAACTTATGATCGCCAACATTCCTGGCAATGGCGGAGAAATGCCTTTTCATAAGCACCGAAATGAACAAATTGGCATTTGCATCAGCGGGGGCTATGATATGACCATTGAAGGCTTTACAGAAAAAATGGAATTTGGCACCACCTATTTCTGTAATCCAAAAGAAGATCACGGTGCGATTAACCCAAAACCGGAAGCGTCAAAGTCTATTAATCTCTTCTTCCCGCCTCGCTATAATCGTTTAAAGCCAAAAGCATCTAAGGTGAAGAAATGAAGATTGCCGGAAAAGTTGTCCTGATTACAGGAGGTGCATCAGGAATTGGGCTTGCTGCCGTCAAGCTCTTCCTTGAGCACGGAGCAAAAGTAGCAGTGGCCGACATCAATGAACAAAGCGGCAAGCAACTCATCGAATCATTTCCGGATGAGCAGCTTGCATTTTTCAAAACGGATATAACAAATGAGTCTGACTGTCATCAGACTGTTCAGGCAGTGCTGAGCCGATTCGGGACGATTGATGTCTTGATTAACAATGCAGGGAGATTGGAATCGCATTCTACAGGTCAACCTGACTGGTGTATTTCTCATGAGTAAGCACACATTACCTCATATGCTTGAGAAGAAAAGCGGAAGTATTATCAATACCGGATCTGTCGGGGGTCTCGTTGGATGGCCAGACATCCCTGCATACAACGCAACTAAGGGCGGTGTGATCCAACTAACCAAATCGATGGCAATCGACTATGCCGCCCATCAAATTAGGGTGAATTGTATAGCCCCTGGAATCATTGATACACCATTAAATGAAAAGTCCTTTTTGGACAATCATTCAGAAAGCCTCGAGGTTGTCAAAAAGGAAAAAGCAAAGGTGAATCCATTGTTACGGCTTGGAAAACCCGAAGAAATTGCTGGCGTGATGTTATTTCTCGCCTCCGATCTATCCAGCTATATGACTGGAAGTGTCGTCACAGCAGATGGCGGTTACACCGCTAGATAAAAAGGAGTGCTTTCATTGAGTAAAAAAACTGTACTTGTCATTGCTGACCTAGGAGGATGCCCGCCCCATATGTTTTATGAAAGCGTGGCTGAATCGTATCATATTGTTTCTTATATCCCAAGACCCTTTGCGATTACAAAGGGTCACGCTGAACAAATAGAAAAATACTCTATTGCGGTCATAAAAGATCGTGATTATTTTGAGTCACATCCCTCTTTTGAACATCCTGATTCTATTTACTGGGCACAAGATGATCATCCGAAATCAGAAGATGAAGTTGTCGAAGACCTGATCCAAGTAGCTTCCTTTTTCAACTTAGATGCGATGACCACCAATAATGAATTATTTATTGCACCGATGGCCAAAGCAGCTGAACGTCTTGGACTGCGCGGTGCCGGTGTAAAGGCAGCTGAATTGGCGCGTGATAAAAGCCAAATGCGGGCTGCATTCAACGCTTCTGGTGTAAAGGCAATTAAAACTCAGCCTGTCACCACTTTATCTGATTTCCAAAAAGCTATTGATCATATCGGTACACCGCTTATTTTAAAGCCTACATACTTAGCAAGCTCTATTGGTGTCACACTTTTTCATGACAGAGCCGGCAGTGATGACCGCTTTTTAAATGTACAATCCTATTTGCAAACCATTCCAGTCCCAAACGCTGTGACATATGAAGCACCGTTTGTCGCTGAAACGTATTTAGAGGGCGCTTACGAGGATTGGTATCACGAAGAAGGGTATTCTGATTATGTCAGTGTAGAAGGATTGGTCGTAGAGGGTGAATATATCCCTTTTGTCATTCATGATAAGACCCCTCAAATCGGCTTTACAGAAACGGCTCATATCACACCGTCGATCCTAGACAATGAAGCACAGCAGAGCATCATTGAGGTGGCTAGGAAGGCTAATGAAGGGTTAGGCCTTGAAAACTGTGCAACACATACAGAGATCAAGCTCATGAAAAATCGAGAAACCGGACTGATCGAATCAGCGGCTAGATTTGCTGGCTGGAATATGATTCCGAATATCAAAAAGGTCTTTGGGGTGGATATGGCCAAGCTCCTTATAGATGTGTTAGTTCATGGAAAAAAGGCTGAACTGCCAAAACAGCTGCTTTCTGGACACACGTATTATATTGCAGACTGCCATTTATACCCTCAGCACTTCAAAGAGAGCGGACACATACCGCCAGAGGTCACACATATCACCATTGATCATGTTCATATTCCCAAGGAGTCGTTAGTGGGCGATACAGTGATTGTCAGTAAATCAGTTCCATCCAAAGGCACCATTGTGGATCTGTCTTTATTTGAAGCCTTTAATGGCATCGTGTCTCTTGAATTAAAAGGATCATCCTCACAGGATATTGCTTCGTCCATCCGCAACATTCAGAAGCAGGCAACCATTCAGTTGATGGATGAATTAGTGAAAGGATAGAAGGAGAGGCTGATGTGGCGAAGATGTTACCATCTAAAATGATTGAACGGCTGCCTGAACAGAAATTCGGAACCGTATTTGAGAAAATTGCACATAAAACAAAAAACGGGGCAAACATCATCAACCTTGGTCAAGGGAATCCCGACCTTCCTACCCCTGAACATATTGTCAATGCCCTTCAAGAGGCGGCGAGCACTTTGCAATTCCAGCAATATCCGCCTTTTAGAGGCTTTGACTTTTTCAAGCAAGCCATTGCAGATTTTTATAGAAAAGAATTTGGTGCTGAGATTGACCCACAGAAGGAAATCGCCCTTTTCAATGGTGGAAAAACGGGTCTTTATGTCATGAGTCAGTGCCTGCTTGATCCAGGGGATATCGCACTCGTCCCCGATCCAGGATACCCAGAATATCATTCAGGGATTTGGATGGCGGACGCAAAGCCATACTGTATCAAACTTGATGAGAAGAATGGCTATTTGCCGGATCTTTCCTCAATTGATTCTGACGTGTTAAAGAAGGCAAAGGTTCTTTTTTTGAATTACCCGAATAACCCAACTGGTGCTGTGGCAAATGATGCATTTTTTAAAGAGACGGCTGCCTTTGCGGCCGCTCACGGGCTGTATGTCATTCACGATTTTGCCTATGGTTCATTTCATTATGAACAAACACCAGTGAGCTTGATGAATGCTCCTCTTGGAAAAAACGTAGGGGTGGAATTATATTCGCTATCAAAGACATTTAATATGGCAGGATGGAGAGTCGCTTTTGCTGTTGGGAATGAGGAAATCATCAATGCTATCAACGCCTTTCAAGATCATGTGTTTGTCAGTATGTATGGCGGATTTCAACAGGCGGCCACCATTGCCTTGCAAAGTGATGATCGTCATATTCACTCGTTGAAAGAGGTGTACCTTGAACGAATGAATTTTTTCATCCGTCAAGCGGCGAAACAGCTTGGCTGGACCATTGAGCGTCCAGCTGGTGCCTTTTATTTATGGGCTCCCATCCCCGATCATTTCGAGGATTCTCATGCATTCGCTGACTATTTATTAGAGCATGCAGATGTCGTTGTAACGCCTGGGGGGGTGTTTGGTGCACACGGAAGACGTCATGTACGCATTTCAATGGTGGCCCCAATTGAACAGCTTGCCCTGTTTATCGACCGGCTTCACATACTCCCGATTCGATTTCATCAAAAAACCCGCATGTAGCGGGTTTTTTATGTTATATACTTTTCATCGATCCACCGTCGACAGATATTTGTTGTCCTGTGATATAGGAGGATTCCTCTGATGCGATAAAAGCCGCCATTGAAGCCATTTCACTTGCTGAACCTACTCTTTGCATCGGGATACCTGAAGCGACGGCCTGTACAGCTTCTTCCCGTGACAATGTCTGCTTACTCATCAAATTTCCAATAAACTGCTCATACCGATCTGTTGCAATAAAACCTGGGTTAAGACAATTCACCGTAATACCAGAAGACGCAAGCTGTGTGGCTGCATTTTTACTGGCATTGATAATCGCAGCATTCATCATACTGTTCGTAAACATTTGTTCACCAGGCTCCTTCCAAAGGTTCCCGACAATTTGAATGATCCGTCCATATTCATGTTTTTTCATCATCGCTGCCGCACGCTTCATCGTATCAACGTACGCAATGGCTTTTTGAGAAAAGGCTGCCAGCATCTGCTCACTTTCACATGAATCAAATGTATCTGGCTTCCCTCCCGGAATGTTATTAATGAACACATCCAGTCTGCCAAACTCTTTTTCTATTGTCGCAAAGGCCTCCGCCCTCACTGCTTCGTGCGACATGTCTCCACAGAAAAGAGCCACCGGTTCCTTTGTTTCTGCTATGTCTTGAATATGCTGTTTCGTCTGTTCAAGCGAGGATCTATTTCTAGAATTGATGATGACCTTTATATCGTCCTGAGCGGCAAGCTTTATCGCGATTGCCTTTCCAATTCCTGTACTTGCCCCTGTTACAAATGCAATTCTTTTAGACACATTCATCCACATCCCTTTTCTTTTTATCTTCATAAATATACATAAAATGACACATACAGATTGTATTTCAACAAAAAAAGACCTTTCTCCTGCGAAAGGCCTCTCTTCTCTATTTAAACGTCGTTTCCCAATCAAATCCGATCACCTCATCATTCCAAGCGATTCTTTTTTCATCTGGGTTTTTCGGATCGTAGGATTCTGTTGTAAAATAAACAATTTGCAGCGGCGTCTCGCCTAGTACACGGTAGCCATGCGCGACCCCCTTTGGAATGAGGAGCAGCATTGGATTATCTTCTCCCATATAATACACATCAGTTTGACCCTTTGTGGGGGAACCCTCCCTCAAATCGTATAAAACGACCTGTGCATGACCTGCTGGAAAGAACCAAACGTCATCTTGTTTTTCATGGTAATGAAAGGCTTTGATCACTCCTGGAAAGCTTTTCGACCACGACGCCTGCCCAAAGCGTTTCAGCATCGGTTCGTCATCTCGAATGAGCTCTGCAAAAAAGCCGCGATCATCACAATGCTTCATGAGTTTTTTCGTTTGCACACCTTCAATCATGCTGATGCCATCTCCCTTCTTTTTGCAAATATTCGTGAAGTGCATCCTTCCAATGTCTTGGCTGCCAGCCAGTGGCTTCAATCGCTTGAAGGTCTAAAACAGAATAGGCTGGACGAGGTGTTTGGAAGCCGTACTCTTCCGTGGAAATTGGCTCAATGGTGGTAGACAGGCCGCTCTTTGCAACAATTTCTGACGCAAAATCAAACCAAGAACAGCTCGCTCGGTTACTGACGTGATAAGTACCTGCCTTCTGGTCAAACAAATGAATCAAAGCCTCTGCTGCATCCTTTGTATAAGTAGGCGATCCTATTTGATCATTCACGATGCGCAAATGATCCTTCGTTTCGGCCAGCCGAAGAATGGTATTCACAAAGTTATGTCCCTCATGTCCATAGAGCCACGATGTCCGGATGATTTTCACTTCGTCTGATACAAGATGAATCAATTCCTCCCCAAGTTTTTTACTCTTTCCATAAATGGTTTGGGGATCTGCTTGTGCATCGACTTGATAAGGGGCGTCCGCTTGCCCGTCAAACACATAATCTGTACTGACATGTAACACATCGGCCCCTACGTTCTTTGCTTCCAATGCCGTATAGTAGGCGCCAATACCATTTACAAGATAGGCTTTTTCCGTTTCTTTTTCGCATTGATCAACAGACGTATATGCTGCCGCACTGACAACAATATCAGGTCTGAAGTGTCTCATTGCGTGTCTGACTGCTTGTTGATCTGCGATATTGAGCATGCTCCTTGTTAAAGCAATGACGGTGATATCTTTTTCTTTGAGCTGTTTGCTCAATTCTTTTCCTAATTGGCCGCCTGCACCGGTGATTAAAACTTTCATCGGTCACCCTTCTTCGCTCTGATCATATTTGGCACGATACCAATTGATCGTTTTTTCGATACCTTTTTCGAATGAAGTTGCCTGCACCCAGCCGAGCTCTTTTTTTAGCTTACTGGCATCAATGGCATACCGTCTGTCATGCCCTTTTCGGTCTTGAACAAACGCAATGTGGTCATGGCAGATGCCTAGATGTGTGAGAATGGTTTTGGTTACATCAAGATTCGTTTTCTCGTTCCCGCCACCAATATTGTAAACCTGCCCAGCTGTCCCGTTTTCGACTACCCGCTTTACCGCTCTTGCATGATCCTCTACATACAGCCAATCGCGAATCTGCTGGCCGTCTCCGTAAATCGGAATCTTTTCTCCATTGACCGCTTTTCTGATAATAGTTGGTATTAATTTTTCCTCATGCTGATAGGGCCCGTAGTTGTTGCTACATCTTGTAATCATTGCGGGTAATTGGTGGGTGTGGATATAAGATTTCACAAGCAGGTCTGAACTCGCCTTGCTTGCTGAATAAGGATTATTCGGTGAGAGTGGTGTTTGTTCTGTGAAAGCAGGATCATCCGGCTCCAAATCTCCATATACTTCATCTGTTGAAATATGAATGAGTTTTTTCGCCTTTCCCTTTAAGACAGCTTCCAGCATATGATAAGTACCGAGGACGTTTGTTTGAATAAAGGGCTCTGCCGACTCAATACTGCGATCGACATGCGATTCTGCTGCGAAATGAATGATGGCATCATAGGCTTCATCAAATACTTGATCCAGCTCATGCTGCAGGGTGATATCCCCTTGAATAAAACGGAAATGAGGCAGCTTTGATAATTCATCCATTTCCTCTGGATGACTGGCATAAGTTAATTTATCAAATACGGTGAGCCGGACATCTGATTCCTGAAGCTGCAGTTTCACAAAATTCAGTCCAATAAATCCCGCTCCACCTGTTATTAAATAAGACTTCGTCATACGTATCCCTCTTTTTTCTTCATCGTTTCAAATATTTTCGTAGATGCTTGGTGTAGAGATTCATGTGTTCCTGCATCAATCCACCACCCTTTTAACATATCATAGGTCAGCTGGCTATTTGAGATATAGAGATTATTGACATCTGTAATCTCTAATTCGCCTCGATCTGATGGCGAGATTTTCTCAATGTATTGAAAGACTTCTTGATCATAAAAATAGATGCCAGTGACACAATAGGTTGAACGAGGATGCTCTGGCTTTTCTTGTATTGATAAAATCCGGTGGCGTGCGGTATCAATTTCTGCAATGCCAAACCGCTTCGGGTCTGCCACTTCTTTCAAAAGTACCTTGGCTCCGCCGTCTTGCTGCTGAAAGGCTTTGACAAAAGGGCTTAACGAATCCTCAAATACATTATCACCAAGCATGAGCACAAACTTCTCCCCTTCTACAAAGGGCTTTGCATAGGATAACCCATCCGAAATACCAGAAGCTTCTGGCTGTACTTGATACACAATGTTCATCCCAAGTTCTTGATCACCTTCAAGCAATTTTTGAAACAGCGGGATTTGTTCTTCCTGTGAAATCAGCATCACATCTAAAATACCCGCTTCTTTCAGTTTGAACAATGACCAATAAATCATCGGGTATGGACCAACCGGCAATAAATGTTTGTTGAAAATTTTCGTTAATGGTGCCAGTCGTGATCCCTTTCCTCCTGCTAAAATAACTCCCTTCACATCTACACATCCTTATGTTCTTTTTGGTGATGATTCATGAGGTGTATAAGAATGTTTTTCACTCGCTCGGTCCCTTTTCCATCAATGAGTGTCCGTCCATTGAGATGGATGCTCCTGCGGAGGAAGTAGCTGCCAGACAACCTTTGAACCGCACGCAATAGATCTTGTTCATCCACATGGTCGCCTAATCCAAGGTGATAACAGGCTCCCTTTTGCGCAAAACTGCTCGCTGTAACTGCTTGGTGGTCTACTTGTGTGAGTACAATACTGGGCACTCCAATACAAACTGCCTCATATAACGTCATACCACC
Source organism: Bacillus pumilus (assembly GCF_002744245.1). Lineage (GTDB taxonomy): Bacteria > Bacillota > Bacilli > Bacillales > Bacillaceae > Bacillus > Bacillus pumilus_M. Next base: position 188,368 of record NZ_NKHG01000112.1, read on the forward strand.
TGCCACAATGGCCAAATCAGCTTCCGATAGATGGGCAGGTAATTGATCTGTATGGCGAATAAATTGAATATGCTCAGCCTCTACTTGCTCTTTGATGTGAGAGGCTTTTCCTGTCACCGCTAGAATGTGTAAATGATTTGCTTGTAGAAGTGCTGATACAGCCTTTGATAGCAGCCCGCGCGGATCACTACCCCCAAGGCTGATGACCACCTTTTTGCATTCTTTTCGAACCTCATATGTGTCTTTTAATCGGTCAATCTCGTCATCTAACAATAAATAAGGTGTTCCATAAAAATATTCCGTCCCATTTACTTGCATGTGCTTCCCGTCCAGACCTCCATAAATGCCGTTCACGACAGCATCCGCAAGCTGACAGGCTTCATCTCTTTTTTCCTCGAATAAGACCAGCCTTGCACAGCCGCAGGAATCCTTGATCGTTCGAAGGAACTGTAGGTCACAATCAAGGACATCAATCAGCAGAAGATCTGGCTTCAGCTCTTTCATTTCTTGCTGCAACTGAAGGAGTGCATTCGACTTCTGCACCATGTGGACGTGCCACTCTGGATGCGAAAGCATTTCTACACAAATCTGCTCATTTGTATAGAAAAATAGGTCGTTCCCTTCCTGAAGCAGTTCTCTTGCTAACCGTTTCATTCTGACGACATGCCCCATCCCTCTTAAAAAACCACCATAGACAACAATCATGATTTTTTTGTTCATTCAGCATCCTTCTGTCTCACAAATTGATTCAAACGAACAATGTCTCGATCCTGTTCACAGATGGATATGAGCTCAGCCGTTGGCACAGCAATAGAACCGCCAGCTTTCTCAAGTAAACGGGTAGCAAACACGTAATCTTCTTCAGTATCAATCGTGAATCGATAAGCAGGATATGCAAGTTCTTTGGGCGGTGTGAATAATTGAAGGTGAAATTGCTCCGGGTGCTTTCTGATATACAGCGTGACATGCTCTCGCTCTGGCTGTGAAAGGGGAAATGTGTCGATTTTACTTAAAATAGGTGCGTCAATCATTTCCCCGGAAATACCGAGTGGTGTTCCGTTCGTATAAGTGTAATCAGCCTTCTCCTGTCTATGTTTTTCAATCATTTTCGACAAAAGTACTGGATCTATGAAAGGATTATCTCCTGTTAAACGTACAACAGTTTGTGGTTCAAACTGTTGTACAATCTGTGCAAATCGCTGCAACACATCCGTCTCGCTGCCTCGAAACACCTTATAGCCCTTTGATAGACAATAATGAGCCAAAAAGTCATCTTCCGCCTCGACCGTTGTGGCAATCATGAGGTTTTGCGTTTTGTGATTGTAGTGATCTGATTGCTTTACCCGCTCAACAATCAAATCGATCAGCGCCATCCCGCCGATCGGTTTCATCACCTTTTTTGGCAGTCTTGTTGAACCCATCCTAGCCTGAATGACAAAGAGCACATCATTGATCATCTTGGGACTCCTTCACGAGCACATCTTTCCACGAAACGCCTGTATGGGCTGGAATGTCTCTCATAGCCTTTGCACCAAGTAAAATCGCCATGTATCGCGGGTGCAGACCTTGGCTTTTTTGTCCTGGACGTAGCACGGCTAGATTTTCTGAAGTAAAAGTCTCGCCCTTTGCAATGCCTTTTGTCGTAAATATTCCTCGATACGCAAATTCTCGAATCTGACCTTCAATAGCTGTTGTCGTTTTATAAGAACTGCCAAGAAGCTCCTCTGGCAAAGAATGAGCGTCTGCTTCTGTTTGATTTCGCTGCTTTTCAGCTGCTCGAATATGCTGAACCATTTCCTTCAATTCTTCAGGATCAAGTGCAAAGGAATGATCGGCTCCAGGTAACGTTTTATCCACTGTAAAATGCTTTTCAATCATGGCTGCCCCAAGCTTCACAGCGGCAACAGGCGCTTCAGTTGGATGCTCACTATGATCGGAAAAGCCAATGACTGCCTCAGGAAAAGCTGAGGTTAAGGTTTGAAGAACACGAAGGTTCGTGTATGCTCTAGGCGCTGGATACTTTGCCACACAATGCATGATGGCGACTTGCTTATTTTGCTGGCTCGTAATGGTCTCGTATGCTTCATGAACATCTGCAATGGTTGCCCCAGCTGTTGAAAAAATGATCGGCTTTTGAAATGAAGCGGTGTGACGCAAAAGAGGCAAATGATTGATTTCATAGGAAGCCAGTTTAAAAGCAGGCGGACCGGTTTGATTCAATAGATTCGCAGATTCTTCGTCACACACTGTGCTTAAAAAAATCAATCCCTTTTCCTTACATCTCGTTAATAAGGTCGGCAGCCATTCTGGCGGCAGCTCCATTTGTTCCACTAAAGAAAAAATGGACACCTCTTCTCCTTTGGCTGTTTCGTATAAGCCCGGTTCCTTTTGATACATTCGATCAGCTTGAAACATTTGAAATTTCACCGCATCGGCCCCTGCTTCTTTCGCCACATCAATTAAAGCAAGCGCCTGATCCAGCTTTCCATCATGGTTAATGCCTGCCTCTGCAATGATAAAAACAGGCGCACCATCCCCTACTTTGCGATCTCCAATATAGAAATGCGCCATCTTACCTCTCTCCTTTTTTCGGCCACACATGGTAATACAGAAAAGTATTCATTGTCCTAGATCCCATCTTCTCGTACAGCTGGATCGCAGGAATGTTATGCACCTGCGTTCCAGCGGAGATGAAGCTATATTGTCTGTCATGAGATACCCTCATCATCTCTACAAACAGCCTTTTTCCGATCCCTTTTCCTTGAATATCTGATCTAATGGCAAAAAGCTCAATCGCCATTTTATTAGCTACGGCCTTTCCTTGAATCAAGCCAACCACTTCATCGTTCAGCTTTGCTACGAGATTGATATCTGCACGCCCATACAAATTATTTCTCATCCATTCCTGATAGAAATGCCGGACGACACTCTGGTCTAAATATGGATCAAGTGCATATCGGCTTTTCCCAAAAGCCTGATCACCAAGTGAAACCGCCTCATCGTAATCCTTTTCATTTGGCACACTGATCACCACATCTTGACCTATTGATGGCATATCCATTTGACCAGACGGTGCCTCAAGCCGCGTGAGACCGCCGACATAGTACACACGTGATAGCTTTTGGACAATACGGTTTTTTTCAAGATCAGCCGCATCAAGTCGTAAAAAGAAGAAATCGCATTTTTCGCTTCTCATCCAAATGATGAATCGCTCCATCAATTCCTTAAATGCAGGTGCCGACTCAGCTTCCACAAGCTTCACATGAAAAATATGCTGGTTGAAAATGCCGCTCTCCCATTTTGACCACTCGTATAAAAGCACCGCTTTGAGCTGGGCGCCGCTGACGAGGGCAAATTGTTTGAAACCGTTCATGAGTTCCGCCCGATGATCATATTTTTCCAGCCAAGCGGCAAGCACCTGATCGTCTATTGCATGAACGACTTTCATGAAGATACCTTCTTATCTTTTAGGATAGACAACACCGCGGTGATGACATCCTGCACATCTTCATCTGTCATACTTGGATAAAGAGGGAGTGAGAGAGTCCGTTCATAATAAGTGAGTGATTCAGGGAAATCCTCTGGTGAATAGTTGTAGGTTTGTTGATAGTATGGATGCAAGTGAACAGGAATAAAGTGAACACTCGTGCCAATTTTATATTCTTTTTGCAGCTGATCGATCATGTCATCACGTGTGATGAATGCTTCTTCTGGATCAACTTGCAGCACATACAAATGCCATGCATGTCTTCCCTTTTGGTGGACAGGCGGCAAGATCAGCCCTGCTTCTTTTTGAAAAGCCGCATTGTATGTCTGCACAATCTGTTCTCTGCGCGCCTGCATGTCATCCAGCCGGCTTAACTGAACGAGTCCTAACGCCGCCTGCACGTCAAACATGTTCATTTTATAGCCAGGTTCCTCCACCTCGTAGTACCACGTTCCCTTTTCTCCATAACGATTCCATGCTCCCTTGCTCATCCCGTGGAGCGCTAGTCTTCTGACTCGAGCTGCAAGTGCATCATCATTTGTCGTCAGCATGCCGCCTTCTCCAGTCGCTATGTTTTTCGTTGCATAAAAGCTAAAGGCGGTCGCATCACCAATCGATCCAATGGGCTGATCGTGATACGTCGTATAGAGGGCATGGGCGGCATCCTCCAGCACAAACAAATCATACTTTTTGGCAATGGCTAAAATCCGGTCCATGTCGCATGATTGACCAGCAAAATGAACAGGTACAATCGCTTTTGTATGTGGTGTGATGGCCGCTTCCAATTTCTCTGCATCCAGATTGAGTGTAGCTAGATCAATATCCACAAAAATAGGGGCTGCCCCCGTATGGATGATCGTATTCGCTGTTGCGCAGAACGTCAGGGGCGTTGTGATCACCTCATCACCAGCCCCAATGCCTCTCGCCTTTAACGCTAAAAATAGAGCAGCTGTACATGAATTGACAGCTATCGCGTGTTTTGCACCTGTCAGCTGTCTAAATTCTTCTTCAAACTGCCTTACTTTTGGTCCGGTTGACAGCCAGCCGGACTTTAATGTTCCAATGACTTCATCAATTTCTTCCTGTTCAATCAAAGGCAGTGCATAAGGAAGAAATTGTGCTCTTTTTTTCCTCATATCGCTTGCACACCCCCTATTCTTATCTCTTAAAATCCACACCTGTTTTTGTTTTGAGCAGAGAAAGCAGAACATCGGTAGAACGCGCATGTGGATAATTTTCTTTGACAAAAAGGGCACCTTGCTGTTTAGACAGCTTCATCTCTTGTTCATCCGACAAAATACGGATCGCTCTCTTAGCAAGTTTGATAGGGTTTTTCATATGATAGCTGCCAAGCGACTCGTAATAAGGATATCTTCTGCCTTTTGACATCTTCCCAATCAACACACTTTTTTTAAACAGCATGGCTTCAAGTCCGACTGTCGATGTGAGCGTAATGACCATATCCATATGTGGCAGCAAGTCATACAAGTCGATTTCCTTTTTAATCAATCTCACATGGCTCACTGAACGTTCAATCGCCTCATAATCTTGTACGAGATTTTTGATAATTTCATATGGATGCGGCTTGATGATTAGCTGAATATCTTTCCGTTTCGAAAGCGCTTTAAGGACATCCCCATAAAAAGCTTCTGAAAACGGCTGCGTCGCCACAAGCACTGTCTTTTTAGCTGGGCTGAAGTTCAATTTACGAAACAGCAAATCCTGTTGAAGCGGCTTTCGGTCATGCACTAAATCAAATCTTGGATGACCTGTCATCTCCACCTGTTCAGGCTGACAGCCTTTGGCTTCATACCAGTTCTTTTCATACTTCCCAAACACCCCATGAAGTGTTGTGAAAATCGGTAAAAAGGCTTCATCACCCATGAGCGCACCATGCTGAAGACAAATACTAGTGATTTGACGCTTCACTGTTTGCAGAGCCAGCACGCGGCTGTAAACATCCTCCGTCGTACCAACAACGACGGCTGCAATTGGATGCTTGTGAAATAACGCCTCTGTTTGGTCAATCACATCAATAAATTGCACAATGTCCTTCCGAAGTTTTTCTTTAAAAAAAGCATTCCCAAAGACAGGATGCTGCGCATAAGGTTTCAATAGAGCATTTGCTTTTTCAATATATTCAGCATGGGCTGCTTTATTAACCTCACCCACTAAATCCGGCTTACTGATTACTGGTAATCCAAAATAATCAGCCTTTTTCCAATGGGCCAACACCACCGTTTTGTTTGGATGAAATCGTTTATAATTGTTTTCAGTAAAGCGTAGGTGATCAATGTGTAGCAATACCTTGCCCTTTTCTGAACGATAGGAGATACGCTTCATCCTTTGTTTGTGCTGATCAAAAAATGGCTGAATCTCTTGCGGCGATGGGCAAGTGGTGGCCAGTTTGTGTCCAAACGTTTTATCTTCCATACGTTCTCTGACCTCTGGGCTGATGTATTGATAAAAATTGCTGATTAACCCAAGAGGAATTTGACGGTAAGACAAGTCTTTCATTAAATTCACATACTCAAAGTATACCTGCCAATAATGATGAATATAATGCGACATTCAGGTTACCTCCCATATCTCTTTTTTAATACACTACGGAGCTCCCAGCAGCTAGACTGCGGGGGAAGTGCTTTGATAAAGTCGCTTTTTGTTTTATCTGCTAATTGATAATGAATTGACTGTTCTGTGATGTAATTCGTATCCAGTACTTCGTTATAGGGGTAAAACGGATAGAAATGATTTAATCTAAAAAAGAACCTCGCATCTCCTATACAATAGTACCGTGGACTCTCATCCCAGTAAGATCCATATTCAGTATGAATTCTTTTTAAAATGGATGCACGATGAACAACTGAACAATGATCAATGGCACACGGTGCATTCCATTGCACAATTTGCGCAGGTCGTATTATTTCCTTCACTGGCTCTTTTTTACTATTTAAATAGATCACTTTTGAACCAGAGTAGACAATATTTTCATTTGGACGGGCATCTAAATAATTCGTAAGCTTCTCTAAACGGTCCGGTGCATAGACATTGTCATCTGTCGCATAGGAAATATATTCGCCCTTCGCCATTTCTAATGCTTGATTAATGAGCACGGCATAGCGGGTTTTCGCTGTTCGTTCCTTCAGCGTTTTGACACCGCTTTGGATAAAATGGACGCGCGGATCTTTACGAAAAGGCTCAATAGCAGCTAGGGTTTTTCCGTTTGATCCATCATCCATGATAAAAAGTTCAAGGTCTGACAAAGTCTGGTTCAGCACCGCTTCAATCGACCTGCCAACGTAATCCGCCTTGTTGTAGCTCGTCATAATGACAGTTACTTTCGTCAAAGTTTTCACCTCAGTCTCTTTTAAACTATGATTACTATATGTGTCTTCTCTTAAAGAGACTGTAGAATGACCTATTTTTTATAAAATTGGATTTTTTTATTGATCTTATCTTTGAAAAACGCAAACTTTTTGGTAATATAAGTAATCATTTGTGTGTTAAAGGAGTAAAGAACATTGGAAGCTATGAAGAGTGATCTCTCCCAAGAAGAGGAAGAAAAAGGATTTTTTCGATTTTTCAAAATTTTTGTAGCGACAAAAACGATTATTCGTTCATATCAACATGCCTCTATTCCGATTTGGCTGATGATGCTCCTTGCAAGTATCGCTGGTACAAGCTGGGTCTATGAAGGGTATTTTAGTGAGTATATGGGCAATCATATTCCGTTCCCTTTTATCCTATTACATGGGGCAGTTTTTGGGATGTTAGCAGGAAATATCATTCTATTTTGCGGTGCACTCATTTTACAGTGGTTAGGGCGGCTCTTTTTTGGCAATAAAACGTCTTATCGAGATGTGCTCAAAGCTTGCACGCTGACAGTCTTTTTCCCCTCCGCATTATTTGCTCTTACTTGGGTTTTCACTGTGGGGTTGCTCGGTCCGTATACATTTGTGAAAATCTCACCTTATTTAGATCAGCATTATGAGGTTTGGTATTATCTCGACTTATGGACGCTCACTGAAGCATATGCAAAGACATGGATATTCGGTATGGCTGTTTTAGGCATCGTCGCTGTGATGGAGCTAAGAGTATGGCAAGCCTTTATAATTATAATCACACCGCTCGCCGCGTGTTTTCTCATCATGACACTTTTATTTGATGTCCAGCGAGCTGTCAACTGGATGTTGTAAAAGGAACTGCACGGCAGTTCCTTAGATTGTTGA
>NZ_NKHG01000279.1 GCF_002744245.1 Bacillus pumilus
TCTTTGAAAACTAAACAAGACAAAACGTACCTGTTAATTCGAGTTTTTATAAAAAAATCCTATGATATTTCATAGGTAGTCAGTCAAACTGACGAGGCAGGAATGATCACATGCTAAGTTCGCTGCATTATGTAGCAAATTGTTTTATAACACAATAAAAACCCCCGAAATGGGGGTTTCAAATAAAACTGAATATGACGTA
>NZ_NKHG01000094.1 GCF_002744245.1 Bacillus pumilus
CTGACACCGAATGCGAGGGTTTGTCTACACGCTGAAGGCTGCCCTCATTCAATAGGCAGCCTTTTCTATTACGTTTACACCTGTTGATAAATGGAATCCACAGTGCTTTGATCACAGCTTTTGACAAGGCGGACAATCAATGCTTTTGCAGCTGCGTAATCATCCACATGCAAGACAGAATGACTTGTATGAATATAGCGCGCGCAAACACCAATGACAGCAGACGGTACACCTTGGTTAGAAAGATGAACGCGTCCAGCATCAGTACCACCTGGCGATACGAAGTATTGGTATGGAATGTTGTTTGTTTCAGCAGTATCAAGCACAAAGTCTCTCATGCCCCGATGCGTAATCATCGTTCGATCAAAAATACGAAGAAGTGCACCTTTTCCAAGCTGGACGAATTGTGTTTTATCACCCGTCACATCATTTGCAGGACTCGCATCTAAAGCAAAAAATAGATCAGGCTGAATCATATTCGCTGCTACTTCTGCACCTCTTAGCCCTACTTCCTCCTGAACCGTTGCGCCTGAATACAGCTGACAGGAGAGTGTTTCGTCTTTCAACTCTTTTAATAATTCAATCGCAAGTCCGCAGCCATAGCGGTTATCCCAAGCCTTCGCTAAAATCTTTTTTGGATTGGCCATTGGAGTGAAGACCGTTGCAGGGACAATTTGCTGTCCTGGGCGAATGCCAAGCTCCTTTGCCTCTTCTTCGCTATCAGCACCAATGTCAATGAGCATATCTGACGGCTTTACAGGTCTGCTTTTTTGTTCTGGTGTCAGAAGGTGAGGAGGTGTACTCGACACGACCCCAGGAATTGGCCCGTGATCGGTATGAACGTCAACACGCTGCGCCAGCATCACTTGACTCCACCAGCCACCAAGTGTTTGAAAACGAAGCATCCCGTTTTTCGTAATCGATGAGACCATGAAGCCCACTTCATCCATATGACCAGCCACCATGACTTTTGGTGCCTTTTCTGGACCTTTCCGCACGCCAAATACACCGCCAAGACGATCCTGAATGAGTTCATCGGAATATTTCTCAAGTTCTTTTTTCATAAAAGCACGCACATGGTGCTCATTACCTGGAGTTCCCTGTAATTCTGTTAAATTTCGGAAAAGCGATAATGTTTCTTCGTTCATTCGACAGTTACCCTCATTTCTATGTAATGACCATATATATTCCTATAAAAATAACACTCACTTTATACTATAAGAATTCTTTCGGTTTTCCAAGTATCTCTCCAGAAATTTTGAATATGCTTTCAAGTATTCGGATTTCTTAACATCAATGGACAAGTTTTGTATAATGGAAAAAACAGCAATACGGAGGTGCAGCACGTTGAAGTTAAAACATGTTCTGATTGGTGCGAGTATTGGCGTAGCCGCTGCAATTGTTGCAAAGAAAGTATTTTTCCCTACGTATATCTCGTCTGAAAAAGCGTTAAAAATTGTGAAATCTGCTTTTAAACAGCGCGGCCCAATTGATGGCTCTTGGATTTATACTGTACCAGAACCGTATACCGTAAATGGTGAAACGATTGATGTGTACAAATCTGGCATTACCCGCTCTGCCTTTGGCGAGCTTGAACAGTACGAAGTCATGATTGATGCAAAAACGGGCATGATCGTTGATGTCATTGATTCTGTTGCTTGATAAAGAAAGCTTCGCAGGGACATGTTCCTTGCGAAGCTTCTTTTTTATATGGCTTTGATTTTTTTGTAAACAGGGTGCCACATGGCGTCTTGAACAGCCTGTATGAGATCATCAGGTGTTTCTTCGGCAATCCCTTCATCAATTGCCGCTTGCGCCACTCGGACAGCCACTGTGGCTGAAACGGTTCGAAGCTGATCGACACGTGGTAGCATCGCCGCACCCAGCTTTCCGACATTGACCATGCTGGCAATGGCTTCAGCACTCGCAACAAACATACTATCCGTCATCAAGCGGGCTTTAGACACAATCGTACCAAGACCAAGCCCAGGAAAAACAAGGGCATTATTTGCCTGTCCAATTTCATATGTGACCCCATTGTATTCCACAGGATCAAATGGGCTTCCCGTTGTCACAAGGGCACGTCCTTCTGTCCACTCGATCAGATCCTCCGGCTTTGCTTCTGAAAGAGGCGTCGGATTAGACATCGGTAAAATCGCTGGGCGCTCTACGTGTGACGCCATTTCTTTCACAATTTCCTCTGTAAATGCCCCTCCTACTGTCGAGGTGCCAATTAAAATGGTTGGTTTTGCTTGTTTGACAACCTCTAATAGGTCAATGGAGTGTTTTGGACCATTACGGGCATACTCCTTTACTTCCTCAGAATGTCTAGCATACGGCTTTTGGAATGGCTGAATCTCGGGCGAATCATCTGTAAGCAATCCAGTTTTATCAATACACCAGAAGTGGCCATATGATTCCTCTTCTTTAACCCCATCTCTCACGATGGCATCACGAATTTGCTCAGCAATCCCAATACCAGCCGTACCCGCTCCAAAGATAACGATTCGGTGGTCCTTAAGCGGAACCTTTGATGCTTTTGCACATGATAGAACCGCAGCAAGTGAAACCGCTCCAGTTCCTTGAATATCGTCATTAAATGTACAAATGCGGTCCTTATATTTTTCTAAGATCGCACGTGCATTCTTTGTGCCAAAGTCTTCCCAGTGAAGAAGCGCATTTGGAAAGGCAGCACGGGCAAGCTCTACATATTGATCAATGAACTGATCGTAACGTTCTCCTCGAACGCGAGAATGCTGATTTCCCACATAAAGCGGATCATTTAAAAGGCTTTCTTGATTCGTCCCAGCATCAAGTACAACGGCCAGCACACGGCTAGGATCAATGCCTGCCGCCGCCGTATAAACAGCCAGTTTCCCGACTGAAATGGCTATTCCACCAACGCCCCAGTCTCCAATGCCTAAAATACCTTCTGCATCCGTAGCAACGATTAAATCAATCGATTCATCTACACCATAAGAGGCGAAAATTTCTTCCATGCCTTCTAGGTCATCGATAGATAAATAAAGTCCTCTCGGTTTTCTATACTCGTGGCTATAGCGCTGAATCGCCGTCCCTACGGTTGGGGTGTATACGATCGGAAGCATTTCAGCCAAATGCTCATTTAATAATTTGTAAAAGAGTACTTCGTTTCTGTCATGAAGCGCTGTTAAATAAACATTTTTCCCAAGTGCATCTGGCTGTGCTTTAAACTGCTCGTATGCACGCTTTGCCTGGTCTTCTAAAGTTAAGACCTTAGGGGGGAGAAATCCTTTTAAACCAAGCTCTTCCCGCTCTTCCTTTGTAAATGCAACCCCTTTGTTTAAATAAGGGACAGACATGACTTCCATCCCTCTTAATGGTGTTTCAATGACATCATCATGTACACGATAAAATTGGTTCACCTGCACTCTTCCTTTCACAAGTTCATATTGTCGTTATTTTGTGTGAAAGGCGAAAAAACATACAGATGATCTTTTATCTGCCTGCTTCTCTTTTGACTTCATGCGTGATTTGCCCGTCTTGATCCCACTTCACAGCTCGGTAAATGGCATCATGATAAAACAAATACCACGCATTTTTTTCCTCTGCGTAGGCTTGCCACTTTTGCTTGGCTGGTATTGAGGTCATTGGGTAATCATCATATGCCAGGACCCAAAGTGGATTTTTATGAGCGTGTGTTGGCATGATATCAGCTAAATGAACCGCTGTTTCGCCCTGACTTGTGAGCGTTAAGATGCTATGACCATTGCTGTGACCACCTGTATGATGCAGATGAATTCCTTCTGTCACTTCAATGCTTTCTTCAAATGTAACCACTTGATCTACTACAGGCTCCCAGTTTTCTTTCCAATATGTATTTCTTGAGCGAATGTTCGGCTCTCTCATTTCATCCCATTCTGTTTTTGATGTGATGATTTTTGCCTGCTGAAAAACGGACACGAGCTGATCACTCTCACGTTTTGTTAACCCACTTGCATGATCGAAGTGCAGGTGGGTCATTAATACGTAATCAATATCTGATGGACGTAGACCGAGAGCCGCAAGCGATTCTTCAATGTTTGTCTCCTCTGTTACGCCGTAATTGCGTTTTTGTTTATCTGTCAGCTTCCCTGATCCGATGCCTGAATCCACTAACAGATGAAGACCATTCCATCGAATGAGAATGGGATCACACCGTAATTCAATTTGATTGCGATCGTTCACAGGGTATTTTTTTGACCATAACGGCTTTGGCACCACACCAAACATCGCACCGCCGTCCATGTGAGTATCTCCCCCGTTTAACCAGAACAATTCCATTTCACCTATTTTCATTGTCTCCATTGCTGTCATCCCTCCTTTTTCTATCGTAGCAAATACAGCCAAAAAGCGCATGCGCTAATCCGCTGAAATTTTTCATCAAAAAAAGCTGACCGCAATCGTTCGTTGCAACCAGCTTTTTTCACTTGTTATTCTGGGAATTTTACTTCTGATCGATAGATGGGTTGACCCATAGAAGAGAATTTCTCTTCATATTCTGTCATCACATTTCCTTCTAGACCATCCTCATGTAAATCAAGGCTGACATACGTTAAAAGGAGTCCGTAAGCAGAAAAGCTCTTTAAGGAATATTCAAATAGCCCACGGTTATCTGTTTTGAAATGTAATTCACCGCCTGGGCGGAGGATATGTTCATATCGCTCTAAAAAGGCTTTAAACGTCAATCTACGTTTTTCATGTCTTGATTTTGGCCACGGATCCGAGAAGTTCAAGTACACTCGGTCCATCTCATTTTCCGCAAACACATCTGTCAATGTCTCTGCATTTATGTTCAAAAGCTTCACGTTTTGCACATCTGTTTCTTTGATTTTATCTACTGCTGTTACAATGACACTTTTAAACAATTCAATGCCAATATAGTTGATGTCAGGATGAAGCTTGCCCATTCCAGCAATAAAGCTCCCTTTTCCTGTCCCGACTTCGATATGGATTGGATGATCATTTCCAAACAGCTCATGCCATTTCCCTTTATACTGTTCAGGGTTTTCTAAAGCAATATGAGCATTTTCAGCTAAGTAATCATCAGCCCATGGCTTATGTCGCATTCTCAATTTGATACACCTCTATTTTCTTTACATTTTATCAAGATACCATGAAACATAAAGACCCGCAAGACAGCATCTAATATGCACATATCAAAAAGACCAGCCTCCTCTTGAGCTGGTCTGCTGCATGTATAAAATCAACGCTGAATGCACAGTTTAACCACATAAATGACATTTAAAAAGGAGCATCCGTATGGGATTAAACCGCCAACATCAGCTTCAATTAATTAAAGATATTTTAACTGATCATCAGCTTGATTGCTGTGGTACTGTTGCAGAATATGAACAGGTGGGACGCGTGATTCAATTAATGCTGGCAAAGGAAGATCTTGATGCCGATATTCGTCAGCTGTTAACAGATATTTATGATTATAGCCAAAAGGGCACCTCTGTCAGTTCGATTGATGCACATATCCAAGAACACCAATCTTATCTGTCGGAGTGGGTTGAAAACATTCCCCTTTCTTAATGGATGTTTAACCGTTTTAAGAGTGCGCTAAGCTCAGCTTGTACTTCTTTTTGCGCCTTTTCATTTCCTTTTCTTTTATGCCAAACGACAAAGGATACCGTTTCTGCTAGCACGTACCACGCCATGCGCTTTCGTAAATTGTCTGTCAGCGGGGCGCCATACATAGAGAGCCAGCTTTCCCAATTCTTTTCTTCAACATAATGATATAGAAGCGGTCCAAGATCAATCGCTGGGTCCGCAATCATTGCCCCATCCCAATCGATTAAATAGAGCTGATTTTCATCTGTGAGCAGCCAGTTATTATGATTGAGATCACAATGGCACACGACCTTCTCTTCGAAATGGACGGCCTCCACATGCTTCTCTAGATACTGGATGGCACGCATGATGTCATATGAATCAATCTGCTCTTTTAAGATGGACTGCTTGAGATGCATCAGAATGGATTCTGGGTCAAGCGAGTGCTTTTCTAATCGTTTCAGCATATCGAGCAATTCTTTAGATGTATGAATTTTTCTTAGCTGCTCTGCAACCGGACGATCCTTCATGTCCTTTGGCTTCAGCTCTCTGCCACTCAGCCAGTGCTGCGCAGTAATGACATCCCCATTTTCCATCCGTTTTGTCCAGACAAGCTTCGGCACAATGCCTTCAGCTGACAAAACCGCAAGAAACGGTGACGTATTGCGTTTTAAAAATAGCTTTTGGTCATTGTGTGTTGCGAAGTACGCATCTCCCGTAGCGCCTCCAGCAGGAGAGATGTGCCATTCGCTACCTAATATTTGTCCCAACCAGTTCATATCAATTTTCAACCCATCATTTCTTAAAATATTTTAAATCGTGCTTTTTTAGTCAACAAAATTCAGCCGATTGAGGATCAATTGGCTGTTTCTTTTTTATTTATATGATCATAAAAACAAAAAGGACAGCTATTGAGAATGAGATGCTAAACAATAGCCGTCCTATAGATTTTATCGCTACCTTCTTATACTCGTCAAGCAAAACTAAAAAATCAGGACAAGAACCTTATGAAAAGAAAGGCTTTTTCATAGTCCTTTTGCTGGCACATACGCCTGCATTCCATTAAGCACGTAATTTTAAGGGTCGTTCACTCGCCTTTACAAAGACAGGGGTTGCGCCAATCACTTCACCATCTGCGTGAAATAAGATTTTTTCATCTGCCTCCAAGTACGCTTCCTCATGCTGAAAAAGGGTGACTCCCTCCATTGCAAGGTGCTTTCGAAAAACCATCGCACTTAGAAACCGGAGGACTTTGAACGGATTCAAATCCGTCACAACGATTGTTTGAAAGCCTGGCTGCCTAGCACTCGCTTCTGGCGCTGCTTCTAGCCCTCCGCCATAATACGGGTGATTGCATACGATGACAAACCACACTTGACGAAAGACTTTTTTCTCATTTTCAATAAAAAGGGCAAGGTCAAACGGCTTAAATGACCATAATGAATGGAGAAATGACAGCGGGTAGATGATAAACCCCAGCTTAAGTCGATTCAGCCACTTTTTCCCTCTGAAATGCACAGTTTTCCTCAGGACATGTGCGTCAAACCCAACACCAATATGATTGAAAAAGAGAACAGATTGCGGGCTTTCTGCATGATCTTGAAATGAACCGAGAGAAAATGCTTTGGTGAGCATTCTCTTTTGCTTTCTCACTTCTTTTATCACATCATGACGATGGATGCCGAGTCCCTTCGCTGCGTCATTCCAATGACCGGCCGGGACAAAACTCAGCTGCACATGATCTATTTCTTTTAAGCCATTCAACACTTCATGAATGGTGCCGTCACCGCCAATGACGATCATACGCTTCAGCCTGTCATCTTGCATGGCGCTAATCTGTCTCGCCAAGACTTCGGCATGACCTTCATGCTGGGTAAGAAACGATCGGTATGAAATCTCCACCTTTTGTAATTCTTTCTCTATGCTCCTCCAAGTACGGAGTCCTTTTCCATGTCCTGCTGCTGGATTGACGATAAAATACCATTCATTCATATGTTAGCTCCACTCAGGTCTCATTTTACGGTGACCTTCCATCATGCCCTTAATCGAGCCATTCCTGCCTTCTTTTGCTGTCTGATTCACCATAAGCAAGCAATGCCTTTGTCGCCTTAAATTGCTGGTGCTTTGTCGGCGCCGTATTTTTCCGCTGCTTGTCAAACCATTCCTCAGCCTTCTTCTTATCCACAACCTCCATCCCGTATGGAACTTCAGGTAAGTCAATATAAGAAGTTCGGCTGATGAGGATTTTTTTCACAGGAAGCTCTACACCACTTTGCTGTAAAATCTTTGACACCACGGTTCCAGAGCGCAGAAGGCTTGCACAAGGATTTAAGATGGACTGAACAGCTTTTCCTGTCGCCCGCATTTCCCAAAAACGTTCCTTTGATCCGATAAATACGCTGTCTGGCTCTGCCTCTAAAAAGGATAAACAGATCACTTCCAGCGGCGTAATGAGTACTGTACATAACTCCATCTCAGCTTTTTGAATGAGCAGCACCGGCTTGTACATCACAAAATAAGTATCCGGAAGCTGCCTTGCAAGCATACGCAGCTTTTCATCATATCGAATGTGATGGGATACGGTTGAAATGTGTGATATCGTCGAGCTGGCCCACTTTAATTGAACATCGTAGAGATGATCTTTAAAAAAGTGAATCAGCTTCGTTTCATCGGTAGGGACGTTCCTAAAGACACCTTGCTCTATATCTGTTGGCTCGTTAAAAAGACTTAGGTCCCGTTCCTTTTTCATATCGGCTTCTTTTTGCTTTCTCTTTAAGGAGAATTTCTTTCTCTTTTCTTCCTCTTGTTCAGGCGCTAGCTCAGAGATTTGGTCAAGCTGTTGTTGCGCTTTCTCTTTGGAAGCCTTTTTTAACTCGTCCCATCTTTGTTTTTTCAATCGAATAAACTGATTGATGTAATGATGCGGGTCTTGTTCATACCGTGATATATAATCTTGAATTTTAATAATTTGCGCCATCTGCTGCTCACTCCAACTTCTAGAATCATTTAGGTAGTGTAAAATGTTTGATTGCGTGATAACGTGGGGTTTCCGTCGGACGTATTTCAAATAAAGCGATACTAGAAACCTCCATCAAATATGGCTCATTACGTAAGGGCGCTTGTTCTATATACCCCTGATCCGCATTCCATTTGCGCGCAATGGTCATATGCGGATGAAATGGTCTCTTTTCCACAGGGTGACCTGCTGACAATACAGCTGCTTTCACCTTTTCTCTTAAGTGCATGAGCGGCTCACTTTCACTCGGCTTTACAAAAAAGACTCTTGGGCGCTCCCTTGTACCAAACTGCCCTAACTCATTCAGCTCCAGTGGAAAGGCAGACGCCTCATGAGAGAGCTTTTCAAGCAGCTTGGTGATCTTTTCTAATCGCTCCTCTGAAATGGCGCCTAAAAACACAAGGGTCACATGATAATCACTCGGTGCTGTCCATTTGTGAAATGACAGTCCGCTCCTTCGATCTATGTCTGTTTTCATTTGATGCGCAAGTTGTTCAGGGAGATGAATCCCAATAAAATAATGACGGCTTTCTGACATATCATCACCTGCCCTTTTTTAACAAACTTTACGAATCCCCATTGATGATAGTATAACTAAAGAAATGCGGAATGAGAAGAAAGGGTGTCATATGATGAAGGTTGCACAAAATATGGCTGAGCTGATTGGCAATACACCACTCGTAAAATTACAGCGTCTTCAGCCAGACAATGCGGCGGCTGTTTATTTAAAGCTGGAATCTTTTAATCCTAGTGGAAGTGTGAAAGATCGTGCTGCTTACAATATGATTGTGGAGGCAGAAAGACAAGGGAAGCTCACAAAAGGGGCGACCATTATAGAACCAACGAGCGGAAATACAGGAATTGGTTTAGCGATGAACGCCGTAGCAAGAGGCTACAAAGCCATTCTTGTCATGCCTGATACGATGACAAAGGAAAGAATCAATATTTTGAAGGCATACGGTGCACAGGTCGTCTTAACCCCAGGAGAAGAAAAAATGCCAGGCTGCATTCGCAAGGCAGAAGAACTGACTGCTCAAATTTCTCATAGCTTTATTCCAATGCAATTTGACAATGGGGCGAACCCTGATGCTCACAGAGAGACAACCGCTGTAGAAATCATGGAAGCTGTAAAACAACTCGGACAGCCTCTTGCCGCCTTTGTCGCAACAGCGGGGACTGGCGGAACCATTACAGGCACTGGTGAAGAATTAAAGAAGGCATTCCCACACTTGACCATACACGTGGCAGAACCGAAGGGATCTCCAGTCTTGTCTGGTGGAAAACCTGGCAAACATAAGCTTGTTGGCACAAGCCCTGGATTTATCCCAAATATTCTGAATGAACATGTCTATGATGAGATTGTGCAAGTGAGTGATGAAGATGCTTACGACATCACACGCCAGCTTGCTCGGCTTGAAGGGATTTTAGTCGGTCCATCTTCTGGCGCAGCGTGCTACGCAGCCATTGAAACAGCCAAACAAATGCCAAAGGATCATATCGTCATTTGTATGACAGCAGATACGGGCGAACGATATTTATCAAGTGATGTTTTTCATGATTAAAAAAGGAACAGGGGGATGAGTCCCTGTTCCTTTCAGATTGTTGA
>NZ_NKHG01000025.1 GCF_002744245.1 Bacillus pumilus
CTGACACCGAATGCGAGGGTTTGTCTACATGCTGAAGGATGCCTTTTGAAGGGCATCCTTTTTTGATAGGCAGAGGGAACTTTTTGACAAATGAGTCGTAGTACTTATAGAGGTGAAACATATGCAAACATACATAGAAAAAGAACTATTTCTCTTATCTGTCAGACACGCATTTATGGCATTTTACTTTTTAGTGTTTCCGTTTATCGTACAAGCCCTTTTTGTACCATCTCCTTTATTGATCGCTGGCTTCGCTCTTTTTATTGTTCATCACCTATTAGAAAGTATCATTTGGTTTTATAAGTCGAGGAACATCAGGAAGCGCCAGTCAGGGGATTTATCGAAACGGGGGCATGTCGTTGTTCAGCTCGTGCAAAGGATCGAACAGCTCATCATGCTCGGCTTTGTTCTTTTCTTGATCAGCGAATTGGTAAAGGGAGGAACAGATATATTTACAATCTCACTATCTATTTTTCTATTAATGGTTGTTTTCCTGCATCACGTTCAGTTTTACTACTTTCAAATATTCTTTAAGTCTATGAGTGGGTTCTCCTATTTTCCCTCTTTGAAAAAGGCTCGTCCTTCTTACATTGCGAGGGAGCGAAAGGCTTTGAAGAGGTCATAAATGTGCAATCGCTCCGTTGATCCACCTATAAACATCAGAAAATTATGATAAAATGTGGAAAAGAAGCATAGAGAAAGGGAGTGCGAGCGGGTGAAAGCAGTTGGACTATTTGAGTACTTGCCTATTGAGGATGAGCAAAGCCTGATCGATCATGAAGTAGCAAAACCTCAAGCAGCTGGCAGGGATGTACTGGTGAAGGTAGAGGCTGTGTCAGTGAATCCGGTTGACACAAAGGTGAGGGCACCGAAGGATCAGAAGGAAGAAGAACTAAAAATTCTTGGCTACGATGCAAGCGGTACGGTTGTGGAAGTAGGCGAAGCGTGTACGTTGTTTCAGCCTGGTGACCATGTGTACTATGCAGGAGATATTACGCGTCAAGGCTCAAATAGTGAGTACCAGCCTGTGGATGAGCGCATTGTGGCGAAAAAGCCTGCAAATCTCTCTTTTGCAGAAGCAGCTGCGATGCCCCTCACGACGATTACCGCATATGAAGCTTTATTTGACCGGATGCATATTAAGCGGAATGCAGAAGGCTCGACACTGCTCATCATCGGTGGTGCAGGCGGGGTGGGTTCTATTGCCATTCAGTTGGCTAAATTAGCAAAAACAACTGTGATCGCCACCGCATCAAGACAAGAAACAAAAGAATGGTGTCTCTCATTAGGGGCCGACCATATCATTGACCATCATCAGCCGCTCTTAATACAGCTTCAGGAAAAAGGGATAGGCGAAGTGGATTACATTTTATGCTTAAATGATACAGACAGGCATTTCAAAGGGATGGCAGAAGCCATTAAACCACAAGGGACGATCTGTACCATTGTTGAAAATCAACACAACCTTGACATTCAATTGCTCAAAAACAAAAGTGCTGCATTTGTATGGGAATTCATGTTCACACGGCCAATGTACGAAACAGAAGACATGATCAAACAGCACGAGCTTTTAACAGAGACGAGTGAGTTATTTGAACAGGGAAAATTAAAGCATACTTTAACAAAGGTTCTGAATCCTGTGAATGCTGCCAATTTGAAACAGGCACATCAAACGCTTGAACAAGGGAAGATGATTGGAAAATTTGTGTTAGAAGGATTTTAAGAGGAGGGGCAGGAAATGGATTCATTACAATATCCGATTGGTTTATATAAACCGATCGGACGGCAAACGAAAGAACAGCTTGAAGCATGGATTGATCAGTTGGCTGAGGTCCCTCAGCAGTATGAAGAGGTGACTGCACAGTTGACGGATGCTCAGCTGGATACACCGTATCGGCCGGGAGGATGGACGATAAGACAGCTGATTCATCACGTAGCGGATAGCCATCTGAATGCTTACTTGCGATTCAAACTCGCTCTGACAGAAGATACACCGCATATACGTCCATACGATCAGGAGGGATTTGCCTCACTTCCAGATAGCAAGGCACCCATCAGCTTATCTCTGCCTTTGATCAGCAGTCTGCATCGCCGGTGGGTTACTTTACTTCGGGGGATGTCAGAGGAAGATTTCAACGCTGCTTATTACCATCCAGCTGATCAACAAACGGTGTCCTTATATGATGCAACAGGAATGTACGTCTGGCATTCAAAGCATCATCTTGCCCATATCACGGAATTAATCAAAAGAAATCAGTGGAATTGAAGGAGTAGAAACGTGACTGGTAGACGAATTGTCGGTGCCATGTTTATCTGCATGGCCGCATTGTTTTATTTAGCAAAATACGTTCTTTTTGAGATTCATTATTTTAGAATGAGTGTTGATGACGAGGTAAATAAATTTCAACTGCTTGAAGAGGTGCTGCCGGGCGGTACATGGATCAGCATCATTTTTCTTATCCTCGGTTGCGCCTATCTCTTATGGGATGACAGGGAAGTCATTCGAAAACATCTCCTCACCCCAGATCGACAAGTAAAAGAAGAAATAAAAAAGACGGATCTCAAGTGGTATTATGGT
>NZ_NKHG01000030.1 GCF_002744245.1 Bacillus pumilus
ACCAAAGCCGATCGTGTATCGGCTTTTTTTATTTGTTCATCGTTTTTTTGATAGGCCAATGATATAGCATGACATTAAGTATAATTCCATATAAAATAACAGTAGATGTTATTTTATTGATGAAAAGAGCTGGGAGGACGACCATGAGTTGGAATACGAATTATGAGCGATGGATCAATGAGGAGCAGCTAGATACTGAACTAAAGGATTGGCTAGAGGCGCATCAGGATGATCATCAAGCGCTTGAAGACTGCTTCTATAAAAACCTTGAATTCGGAACGGGAGGAATGCGCGGAGAAATTGGTGCAGGCACGAACCGAATGAATGTATACACTGTTCGAAAAGCATCAGCTGGTCTTGCTGCATATATAACGAAACATGGAGAGGATGCAAAAAAAAGAGGCGTCGCCATTGCATATGATTCACGTCATAAGTCTCCTGAATTTGCGATGGAAGCGGCCAAAACGCTTGCTTCAAAGGGCATACAAACGTACGTATTTGACGAACTGCGTCCGACACCAGAGCTCTCCTTTGCGGTTCGAGAGTTGAATGCATTTGCAGGGATCGTTGTCACAGCAAGCCATAATCCACCAGAATATAATGGCTATAAAGTATATGGAGAAGATGGCGGGCAGCTACCCCCAATCGAAGCAGATCAAGTCATTGAAGAAGTAGATGCGATTGAAAATGAACTAGCCATTCCAGTTGAATCAGAAGAAACATTGAAACAAAACGGGTTGATCAACATCATCGGAGAAGAAATTGATCACGCTTATACTGAAAAATTAAAAACCATCAGTGTGCATCCTGAGCTTGCAGATGAAGTCGATGTCAAAGTGGTGTTTACCCCGCTTCATGGTACAGCCAATAAACCTGTCCGAAATGGGCTTAAAGCTCTTGGGTATGAGCATGTGACCGTTGTACCTGAACAGGAAAAACCAGATCCACAATTCTCAACTGTGACGTCGCCAAATCCAGAGGAGCATGCAGCGTTTGAATATGCCATTAAGCTTGGGGAAAAGCAGAATGCCGATATCCTCATTGCAACTGATCCAGATGCTGACAGATTAGGCATTGCCATTAGAAATCATGAGGGAGAATTTACGGTCTTAACAGGCAATCAAACAGGCGCCCTGCTGCTTCATTATTTATTGTCTGAAAAACAAAAGCTAGGTCAGTTACCGCCTCGTCCAGTTGTGATGAAAACCATTGTCACAAGTGAACTCGGTCGTGCTGTCGCATCCGCATTTGGTGCTGACACCATTGACACTCTCACAGGCTTTAAATTTATAGGAGAAAAAATAAAACAATTTGAAGAGAGCGGAGAATACACCTTTCAATTTGGTTATGAAGAAAGCTATGGCTATTTAATCGGTGATTTTGCTCGAGATAAAGATGCGGTACAAGCAGCGCTGTTAGCCGTTGAAGTCGCTGCCTTTTATAAGAAACAAGGCAAGTCATTGTACGATGCACTCGTCGATATTTTCCAAGAATTCGGATTTTACCGCGAGGGATTAAAGTCATTAACCTTAAAAGGAAAAGAAGGAGCGGAGCAGATTTCAGCGATCCTTCATACCTTTAGAACAAATCCGCCAGCTGCCATCGCAGGTCAGCGCATCACTGTGATCGAGGATTATCAATCAAGTCAAAGACATCTCGTGACAGAAAAGAAAGTAGAAACGATTCACCTGCCGGCATCAAACGTGTTGAAATATTTCCTAGAAGATGGCTCATGGTTTTGCTTAAGACCTTCTGGTACTGAGCCAAAAGTGAAATTTTATATCGCAGTCAAAGGTTCATCTTTAACAGATAGTGAAGAAAAGCTGATGCATCTTTCAGAAGAAGTGATGAAAGTCGTTTACGACATTGCTGAAGAGACGGCTAAATAAAGGAAGTCAGAGCCATCATGTGTATGATGGCTTTTTTTCTCAGCCAAAAGTATGAGAAGAACTCATCCTTTTTGAGAAAGAGCCAATAGGGTGCTCATGGTATAATCAACGTAATGATCAGAGGGGGCAGCGTATGCCGGGGGTACAGCATGGGAGAATATCAAGAGAAGGTTAAAACGTTAAAAGCATTAAAGGAAATTGCAGAAAAGCTCAATGAAGGTATGGAAATGAAAGACACGCTTCATGAGGTGCTCCAAATGCTCATGGAGGTTACAGGCTTTCAGACAGCATGGATTTATTTTATAGAAGACGATGGCTCGTATCAATTGATGGCAGAGGTGTTTTTACCTGAAGCACTTGCTAAGCACGAAAAGCAATTGATGTGCCAGAATGATTGTTATTGCATCAGTCGATACGCAAAAGGTTCATTGCAATCGGCTACCAATATCATCAACTGTAAGCGGATTGAAACGGCAATTGAGCAAAAGCTTGGTGATACGGAAGGTATTACACATCATGCGACAGTTCCGCTTAAAGCAAGTAAGCGTACGTTCGGTTTATTAAATGTAGCTGCAAAGGGAAAAGTCACATTTACGCAAGAAGAGCTGAATTTGCTTGAAAGTATTGCCCTACAAATTGGGACGGCTATTCAGCGGATGAAGCTTGTGCAAAACGAACAGCAGCATGCACTCCTGGAAGAAAGAAACCGGCTTGCGCAGGACTTACATGATTCTGTGAATCAAATGCTGTTTTCAGTGAGTCTTACTGCAAAGGCAGCCCGCCAAATGACAAGTGATCAAAATCTAGGAGAAATGATTGAATTTATTCAGCACTTGTCACAAGATGCACTCATTGAAATGCGGTCACTCATTTGGCAGCTAAGACCAAGAGGACTTGAAAAAGGATTTACGACAGCGATTGAAGAGTACGCACAGCTTTTGGGGCTAAGCTGTACATTATCATTATCAGGCTGTATGGAAATGGATCATTCGCAGCATGAGACGTTATTTCGCGTATGTCAGGAAGCGCTGAATAACTGTCAAAAACATGCTGGAGTAGACGAAGTAGAAGTCAAGCTCGAGCAATCAGCAGACACGTTTGATATGAAAATTATCGATCACGGAAAAGGATTTCAGTATGACGAACAAATGAGCCTTCCTTCACTTGGGGTGAAAGGGATGGCTGACCGCATCAAACGAGCAGGTGGTACATTTTGTATTCATTCTGAGCGAAATAAAGGAACTACCATTCATGCACAAGTGCCATTTTCTCAAGAAAGGAAGGGGTCTTCATGAGAGTAGTCATTGCAGATGATCATCATATTGTGAGAAAAGGGCTGGTGTTTTTCTTGCAGACACAGCCTGATGTTGACATCGTTGGGGAGGCGTCCAATGGAAAAGAGGCGCTTGAGGTTGTCAGACAAACGGAGCCGGACATTGTCTTAATGGACTTGTCTATGCCTGTTATGAATGGGATTGAGGCAACGAAACAAATGACGTTAGAAATGCCGGAGGCCCGCATTGTGATTCTGACAAGCTATGCGGATAAAGATTATGTCATTCCAGCTATTCAAGCTGGAGCGAAAGCCTATCAGCTCAAGGATGTAGCACCAGAAAAGCTGCTCAAGACGATGCTTGAAGTACAAAATGGAACTTATCAGTTAGACGGACATATCACGACCTTTCTTGTACAGCATCTGACAGAGCCAAAAGAGCAGAAATGGGCACTGATGAAAGAGCTGACCAATAGAGAACGAGATGTGTTATTTGAAATTGCAAAGGGCAAAAGCAATAAAGAAATTGCCTCTTCGCTGTTTATATCTGAAAAGACGGTCAAAACGCATGTATCACATGTCTTATCAAAGTTAGAGCTGGCAGATCGAACACAAGCGGCTCTATATGCAGTGGATTATCAAAAAAATCAGCCGAAAGAGCTGTTATGACAGAAGGGGAATGAGACGTTATGCTTAAACGTTTAAACGCACATTCAGTTCAATGAATTGAATAACAAGAGCACTGATGTTGGTTTATTTTGTGGTGCCTTTTGCGTGAAAAGAGAAGCAGCGTAAGGTAAATTCCTATAAAGACCTGATGAGTGTATTCTCATCAAGTCTTTTTTTGTTTTAATGGAGGTGATGAGAGGGCATAGAAAAATCAAAAATGGGAGAGAATCAAATTAGAGACATCTGAATTAGTGAGCGGTTATTTCCATGATGACAACATGAAAAAGTTTTAATGGGTGAGCGATAAACACATTTGATTGGATTTTCGGGACTGGGATGAATCAGATATTCCTTAATTTCTGTGTACATAACGAAAAAAGTGGTCTCTAACGCCTCCAATACATCATGCCAGTCATGGCTGAGTACACTGCTAAACTTATGTAAAAAGGCCGAAAATCAGCCTTTTTCTTTATGTGTACATCGGTTCTGAATAAACCTCAGAAACAGCAGCCTCTGAAGCATGGTCAATATACTGTAGGAGCCCGTATAAACATTTTTCAACATCTGCATCGTTCCGGTTAAATTGATACGCATGTAAGAAATGCTCAATACGTTTTGATAGCAAGTCATCTTGCGTACGTACCATAAGAATAAGTAAATTATCCCATTGCGAACGATGCGTATAATAAAGTGCCTTATCATAATCCGCCACATTCATTAAACCTTCTCCTTTCCCTTGAGAAGTCCTCATTAGTTTGCACGGATCATATCGACTTTTTCAGGGGAAAAGTTGGTGTCCGCATAAACAGCGTACCGGGAATTATAGGCTGAATAAATGCTCAATGTATGAAAGAGAGAAATTTAGCAAAACCTAATCAAAATATACATGAAAGTGAGATCAATGATATCATGCAGCCAAAATTGTGGATGCTTTTTGTAGCAGGAATAATGGTTTTGCTCGCCAGTCTCACGATTCATCCTGCATCAAAAGCAGAGGTACAGCCCGCTGAAAATTGGGAAAGACTTGCTTATACAGCCTTGCAAGACGAATATGAAGGCGCCACTTTAAACGATTATCATTACATTGGACGTACACAAGTGAATGATGAGCAGACAAAAGATGTGTTTCGCGTTACCGTAAAGGAAGGTTCAACGCTTTTTGCAGCGCACGCCGAAATTTATTTTCACCCGGTGACCGGACATTTGATTAGTATTAATGTATTTCGGCTATAAAAAAGCACCTCTTTTGGTAAGAGGTGCTTAGCACGAATTCAATTATTTCATGCTTCCTTGAAGATATGAGCGAATATCCACACCGAGTGAATCCGCTAATCTTTGTCCGTATTCTTCATCTGCACGATAGAAATTGCAGATCGCAAGTAATTTCGTTTTTTCATTTACATCTTTGAGGTCAGCGGTTAGGTTCTTAATCAATGCTTGTTTCTCTTCCTCAGAGTAGCTTCGATATTTTTCCCCAGCTTGTTTGAAATCGTTCGGTTTTTCGATTTTTTGTCTCACCATTCGGTCACCATGAAGAACAGGCTCACTTTCTTTGTAGTGAGGGTTTTCTTTTGGCTCGTCGTCGTAACGGTTTGGTTCATAGTTAATATGACCACTTGGACGAGTTGTTGTCATAAAGCCATCCTGCTGGTTATTGTGTACAGGCGCATAAGGACAGTTGACCGGAATACGCATGTAGTTCGCACCAAGACGATGACGTTGCGTGTCAGGATATGAAAACAGACGACCTTGAAGCAGTTTATCTTCAGATGCTTCAATGCCAGGAACAAGTGCACTTGGCGTGAAAGCAGATTGTTCTGTTTCAGCAAAGAAATTTTCAGGATTGCGGTTGAGTGTCATGCGACCCACTTTTTGGAGTGGATAATCTTCCTCGCTCCACGTCTTCGTTGGATCACATGGATCATAATCAAGTTCATCATAATCGCTAAGCGGCATAAGCTGAACATATAAGTCCCACGCTGGATAGTTGCCTTTTTCAATGCGATCATATAGATCTCTTGTCGCATGCTGGAAATCGTTCGCTTGAATTTCTGCTGCTTCTTCCATGGATAAATTGCGAATACCTTCTGATGGTCTCCAGTGATATTTCACATATTTGGTTTCTCCATATTTGTTTACCCATCTAAACGTATGAACACCAGAACCGCGCATTTCTGCGTAGTTCGCAGGGATTCCTTCATCAGAGAAAAGCCATGTGAGCATGTGAGTAGATTCAGGTGTTAAGGTCATAAAATCCCAATAACGGTCAGGATCTTGGATATTGGTTACAGGATCTGGCTTGAGAGAGTGAACCATATCAGGGAACTTCAGTGCATCACGAATAAAGAAGATCGGCAAGTTGTTACCTACTAAATCATAGTTACCTTCTTCTGTATAAAATTTAACAGCAAATCCGCGTGGATCACGCAATGTTTCAGGTGAGCCTTTAGGATGAATAACCGTTGAGAAGCGGACAAAAACGTCTGTTTGTTTTCCTTCTTCACTTAAGAAGGCTGCTCTTGTATGTTTTTCCATGCTATTTTCTACTTCAAACACACCATAAGCACCGGCTCCTCTTGCATGAACGACACGCTCTGGGATACGTTCACGGTCAAAGTGTGCAAGCTTTTCAATCAAATGGTAATCATCAAGAAATGAAGGTCCGCGATGACCAGCTGTTCTTGAGTTTTGGTTATCGCCAACAGGCACGCCTTGATTTGTCGTCAAATTTTTATGATTTGAATTTGTCATTCTTTTCTCCTCCTGTAAACAAAAAAATTGTTTCTAGCAATCTATATACCCTAATTATATTGAATCAAACATGATAGTCAATATTTATTTATAATAATTTTAAATAAATTATTATTATAAGGAGGTAAAGAAAAAGACGAAAGAATTGGAATTCTTTCGTCTAAAGCAGGAGCTCTCTTAGAGCATCTTTGTTTTGTGTTAAATCTTTTAATGTGTATTGGTCAAGAACGCGTAAATAAGCAGTGAGTGCTTCATGAAGTATGTGTTTTAATGAACAAATCGGGGAGATAATACAGTTATTTTTCTTTGGATCAAAGCATTCAACCATGACTAAATCATCCTCTGTATAGCGGACAACCTCTCCAATATTAATGCTTTCTGGGCTTTTCCCCAGTCTAATCCCTCCATTTCTCCCACGGATCGTTTCCACATACCCGCGTTTTCCAAGATGGTAAATCACCTTCGTCAGATGATTTTTAGAAATGCCATAAATATCGGCGATCTGCTGAATATTTGACAGTTCATTGTTTTCTCTTGACGCTAAATAAATGAGTACTCTTAAAGAGAAATCTGTATAATTCGTAAGTTTCATTTTGACAACCTCTAAACCTAATAGAGTTTTGTATCATCGTAACACATTTTAGACAAGAACTGTTCGAGAAAGTGTTAAATGTGACAACATTTAAAACATGTATTATAAATATTGCTTTTATAAGCTGTCATCGATTACGATAAAGATGTATTTTAAATACACCTTTTGAAAGAAGGAATGACTATGTTATCCACAGATCAAATGAACGCTATTAAACAATCAGCCCCTCTATTAAAAGCCGAGGGAACGAAACTTGTGACTGTTTTTTATCAAAATATGATCAGGCAGCACCCAGAGCTACTCAATCAATTTAATAAAACGAACTTGATGAATGGAAGTCAGCCAGAGGCGCTTGCTGCAACATTATATCAAGCTGCGCTTCACATCGATCGGTTAGAAGAATTGCTTCCAGCAGTGAAACAAATTGCCCATAAGCATGTGAGTGTCATGGTGAAAAAAGAGCAGTATCCAATCGTCGGATATCACCTCATTGAAGCGATGAAAGAAGTGTTTGGATTAACAGAGGAGGATGACACATTATTAGCGTGGAAGGCTGCATATGACATCATTGCGAATATATTTATCAGCATTGAAGCAGAAATGATGGATGAAAATATCAAACAAAAAGGTGGGTGGGCAGATGTCAAACCATTTATCATCAAGAAAAAGATACAAGAATCTCCATCGCTCATCTCCTTTTATCTAGTGCCGGAAGATGAATCGGAGCTGCCAATGTATGAAGCAGGTCAATATATCACTGTGCAGGCAGATATGCCGGGTGAAGCCTATGTGTGCAGCAGACAATACAGCATATCAGATCAATATCATCCATCTTACTACCGCATCACAGTGAAGCGCGATGGTCATGTATCGACATTTTTACATGATGAAATGGAAGAAGGCGACGTTCTTCACGTGAGTATGCCACAGGGAATGTTTTGCTTGCAAGAAGACACAAAAGAGCCCGTTTATTTGATCAGTGCCGGTTCTGGTGTCACACCAATGATTGGTTTAGTCAAAACAGCATCTCACAACAATCAGCCGTTTACGATGATTCATGCAGACCGACTAGAGGATGTGACCGCTTTTGAAAAAGAGTTTGAGAGCGTTCTAGCATCATCTTCTCATGGCCGCATCATCCTTTGTAATGAGCAATTTGAAATGTCTGGAAAGGGTGAGCTGGTTGAGAAGGCAGCTTCCCGTATCGATCGTCCATTCCTTCAATCAATGATTGGAGAAGGGAAAGGTCAATTTTATCTTTGTGGTTCCCCGGCATTTACTCAAGAGATGATCCGTATCCTAAAAGAGATGGGCATTCCAGAACAGAATATACATTTCGAGACATTCGGCGGTCAATCCATGAAAGAGATCGAAGTCGTTTAAACGAAAGGCTGAACATCATGTTTTTTTAGGTGCGCTCATATAGTAGGAATAAGTCCGATGAGGAGGGATGGTTTCCTTGAGCGTATCTGAAAAACGTCTTTTACGAAGAGCCATTGATGAAATTACAGAAATTGCAGAAGGATTTGGTCTAGATTTTTATCCGATGAGGTATGAAATCTGTCCCGCGGAAATTATTTATACGTTCGGTGCATACGGAATGCCAACGCGTTTTAGTCACTGGAGCTTTGGAAAGCAATTTCATAAAATGAAACTTCATTATGATTTAGGGTTAAGCAAAATTTATGAGCTTGTGATCAATTCAAATCCTTGCTACGCCTTTCTACTGGATAACAATACGCTTGTTCAAAATAAATTAATTGTGGCTCATGTACTGGCGCACTGTGATTTCTTCAAAAATAATTGTCGTTTCCAAAACACAAAACGAGATATGGTGGAAAGCATGGCAGCGGCTGCAGAGCGGATTAAAGAGTATGAGCATATCCATGGAACAAAAGAAGTCGAATCCTTTTTAGATGCGGTATTGGCTCTGCAGGAGCATATTGATCCGTCACTTGTTCGTTCAAAACTAAGCTGGGATGTAGACGATGAAGAAGAGCAAGAAGAAGATAAGCCAAAACGTCAAACGCCGTATGATGATTTGTGGGGGATGGATGAGCCGAAGACGCGTGAGAAAAAGAAAACCGTTAAACTATTTCCGCCAAAGCCAGAAAAAGATATTTTGCTCTTTATTGAGGCACACTCCCGGGAGCTGGAGCCGTGGCAGCGTGATATCCTGACCATGCTTAGAGAGGAAATGTTGTACTTTTGGCCGCAGCTTGAAACGAAGATCATGAATGAAGGCTGGGCATCGTATTGGCACCAGCGGATTATGCGTGAGCTTGATCTAGATTCAAGCGAATCGATTGAGTTTGCCAAATTAAATGCTGGAGTGGTTCAGCCATCTCAGACGGGTATCAACCCTTACTATTTAGGGCTGAAGATATTTGAAGACATTGAAGATCGCTATGACCACCCATGCGAGGAATTGAAAAAAGCAGGTGTGACCGAAGGCTCCGGCCGCAGCAAAATGTTTGAAGTACGGGAAATTGAATCGGACATTTCCTTTATCCGTAACTACTTAACGAAAGACCTTGTGATGAGAGAAGACTTGTACTTGTTTCAAAAGCAGGGGAGAGATTATAAAGTCGTTGATAAAGAATGGAAGGCAGTTCGTGATCAGCTTATAAGTATGAGAGTCAATGGCGGTTTTCCTTATTTGACAGTGATAGATGGCGACTACCTAAAAAACAATGAACTTTATATTAAGCATTGGTATGAAGGCATTGAGCTCGACCTGAAATACTTAGAAAAAGTGCTCCCGTATCTGTATCAGCTGTGGGGAAGAAGTGTGCATGTCGAGTCAGTTCTTGAAGGAAAAGAAGTGATGTTTTCATACGATGGAAAAGGGGTTCATAGGAAGTATCTCGCTTAATGAGCATAAGAAAAGATGCCCTGAAATGGACATCTCAGCGTGTAACAAACTCGCATTCGGTGTCAG
>NZ_NKHG01000079.1 GCF_002744245.1 Bacillus pumilus
CTGACACCGAATGCGAGGGTTTGTCTACACGCTGGACCCCCTTATCAACGGATAAGGGGCTTTTCTTTATGCCAATTCTTCTTTCATTCGCTCTGGCAATTGTTCGAGATCCTCAATTTTCCCAAGAAATTTGCTTGGATCCACTTGTAAAATCAT
This sequence comes from Bacillus pumilus, assembly GCF_002744245.1. Lineage (GTDB taxonomy): Bacteria > Bacillota > Bacilli > Bacillales > Bacillaceae > Bacillus > Bacillus pumilus_M. The sequence continues at coordinate 157 of NZ_NKHG01000079.1, forward strand.
CTTGTTCTCTCTCTCAACGACGCCGAAGAAATATTCAGATGCTTTTGTGTTCATATGAAATGGCTTGATCTCGCTTAGCTCGATATCAATGATATCTTTTGCATCTGAGACTAGGCAGCCAATCATTTGATCGTTTAGTTCAAATAGTAAAATCTTGGACTGTTCGGTCACGTCAAGAGGCTTTCCGTGAAGCATGACGCCTGTGTCACTAACTGGAATGACCTCTCCTCTTAATGACATCAGTCCTTTAATCTCTTTTGGAAGGTTCGATACCTCTTGTAAATAAGGTATCTTTTCAATCGAACGAATATGATCTACACTGATGCCAAAATCCTCTTGTCCCACTTGGAAAATAATGATCTTTTGAGTGCTCACAGAGTCTCCTGCCTTTACGATGGATTTGTCGTTTCTTCGATAATGGCGAGAACCATTTCAGCTGTTTTGACTAATTCTTCAATCGGCATTTTCTCATTTTTCGTATGAATATCTTCATATCCAACAGCTAGGTTGACGGTTGGGACGCCGTTCCCGGCAATGACGTTTGCATCACTGCCTCCCCCGCTTGTTTGTAGTTCTGAAGGGCGGCCAATTTTCGCAGCCGCTTTTTTCGCCACTTCAACGACTTGATCGCCGTGAGAGAATTTGAAGCCCGGATACATGATGTCAATTTGTACATCGGCATTTCCGCCCATTTCTTTAGCGGTTTTTTCAAAGGCTTCTTTCATCTTCGCTACTTGCGCTTCCATTTTTGCCGGTTCTAAAGAGCGCGCCTCTGCAAGAATATCGACTTGATCGCAAACAATATTTGTTTGTGTTCCGCCTTCAAAACGGCCGATATTCGCCGTTGTTTCTTCGTCAATGCGGCCAAGCGGCATGCTGGCAATCGCTTTTGATGCAATGGTAATTGCAGACACACCTTTTTCAGGTGCAACACCTGCGTGAGCTGTTTTTCCGTAAATGGTTGCACGTACTTTCGCCTGTGTGGGCGCAGCTACAATAATCGTACCGACCCTGCCATCTGAATCGAGGGCATAGCCAAATTTTGCTGTCATCAGTTTTGGGTCTAATGCTTTTGCTCCAACAAGTCCTGATTCCTCACCTGCCGTAATAACAAATTCAATGGAACCATGTGGTACATTTTTCTCTTTCAGCACCCGAATCGCTTCAAACATAGCGGCAAGTCCTGTTTTATCGTCAGCACCAAGAATTGTTGTTCCATCGGTCTTAACATAGCCGTCTTCAACGATTGGCTTGACCCCATTACCTGGAACAACTGTATCCATATGAGAAGTGAAATAGATCGTATCAGCCTCTTGTGTTCCTTCAAGTGTGCAGATCAGGTTGCCTGCACCGTGACCAGTTTTTGCTTTTGAATCGTCTTCGACCACCTTAAGTCCAAGCTGCGTAAATTTCTCTTTTAATACCTCAACAATTTTTTCTTCGTGTTTTGTTTCGGAATCGACTTGAACGAGCTCTAAAAATTCATCTAGTAGGCGTTTCTCATTGATCATGATTATGCTCCTCCTCTTATAGCGGCATGTTGCCATGCTTTTTTAACGGTCTATCTTCTACTTTACTGCGAAGCAGGTCAAATGAGCGAATCAATCGCTCTCTCGTTTCAGCTGGTGATAAAATATCGTCTATAAGCCCTAACTGTGCCGCTTTTATGATGTTTGGTTCCTTGTCTAACTCCCGCGAGGCAGGATGGACAATTTCATCTGCGAACATTTTTCCCATGACATCAATTTCTGCCTCTGGCCATGCATAAACAAAGTCAGCACCTAGCCCCTTACTATTCATGGCGACATATGCACCGCCAAACGCCTTTCTTAAAATCACAGTAATTTTTGGAACTGTCGCCTCAGCGTACGCATATAGCAGCTTCGCGCCGTGGCGGATAATCCCTGCATGCTCGGCTTTCTTCCCTGGTAAAAATCCAGGAACGTCTACAAGGGTTAAAATGGGGATATGAAACGCATCGCAAAACCGAATAAACCTCGCCGCTTTATCAGCAGCGTCAAGATCAAGGCTCCCTGCCAGCACCTTTGGCTGGTTGGCGACAAGACCAATCGAAGACCCTTTTAGTCTGGCAAAACCTGTGACGATATTTTTCGAGAAACAAGGCTGGGTTTCAAAGAATGAGCGGTGATCGGTTATCGCTGTCACCACTTGTTTGACATCATAGGTGCGTGATGGATCCTTTGGCAATATCGTGCCTGGATCAAAGGCATCATGCTTTGATGCCTTCACATGAATGGTCGTCTGTTGATTCGTTGGTATGTATGTTAAAAGAGTTCGAACAGCTTGTAACACGTCCTTCTCATCTTTCCCAGTATAGTGCACATTCCCGCTTGTCTGGTGCTGAACATTTGCACCGCCAAGCCGGTCAGGACAGACCGTTTCTCCTGTTGCCTTTTCTATGACTTTCGGACCAGTTAAAAACATATGGGCTGTTTGCTCGGTCATTAACACAAAATCAGTTAATGCAGGAGAATAGACTGCACCTCCAGCACATGAGCCTAAAATAACGGATATTTGCGGGATTTGACCAGAGTACAGCACGTTCCGTTTAAAAATCTGACCGTATCCTTCTAATGATACCACACCCTCTTGAATTCTCGCACCACCTGAGTCTTTTAGACCGATGATGGGCATTTGGTTTTGAGCGGCCAAATCCATTAAAGATGCGATTTTTTTGGCGTGCATTTCACCTAATGAACCACCGTATACCGTCGCATCTTGCGCATAGACACAGACCGGTCTTTCATGAATCAATCCCGTTCCAATGACGACGCCGTCACCTACATACTCTGACCTGTGGCCTTTTGCAAATGGCTGGATTTCCATAAAACTTCCTCGATCAAGAAGTTCATGAAGTCGTTCACGAACAGATAGCTTTCCTTTGTTCCGGTGAGCCATTACTCGTTTTTCACCACCGCCCATTAAAGCCTTCTTTCGCCATTCAGCCAAGTCATTGAATGATTCATTCATCGCCATATTTCTCTCCTTTCAAGGGCTCACACAATTCAATTAACACACCAGATGTTTCTTTTGGTGAAATAAACGCGATGCGCTTTCCGTTAGCGCCGATTTGTGCGTTTTTTTGAATGAGCTGTACGCCCAGCTGGTCAAGTTGACTGAGATCAGCCTGAATATCACCTGACTTTAATGCAATATGATGAAGCCCCTCTCCTCTTTTCGATAAGAAGGTATGTAGTTTGCTGTGATCTGACATCGGTTCAATCAATTCAATGTGCAGCTCACCAAGTGAAACGAAGGATGCCTTGATCTCCTGCTCAGGAATTTCTTGTATGTCTGAAAATTGCCAGTTAAACAGCTGTTGAAGCGTTTGACTTGTTTTTTTAATAGAAAAGACGGCAATGGCGATATGATCGACTTGGTTCATCCGTTCACTTCCTTTTTTGATCACTTGTCGCATGTGAAAAAACCAGATAGAATAAAGAAAGGTGCGCTTGTCGCAAAAATTTTGGTTATAGGGGTGCGATATGTCTCAGAAATTCATGAAATTTATGGTATTGCTCATGATTAGCTTGCTGTTAATTTCTTCACTTTTAGCAGGAGCAGCAACCTTTTTATAAGGTTTCTATAAAAGCAGACAAGCAGGTTATTCGTTCGATCAACGAATGGCCTGTTTGTCTTTGGCTAGCTTTTCAAATGAATCGCTTGATTTCGTAATCCACACCTTTGTTCCAATTGGAAGCTGTTCAAACAGCTTTTCTACATCTTGATTATGAAGTCTCACACAGCCTGCCGTGATAAATTTCCCAATCGATGTTTCATCACTTGTTCCATGAATCCCATAGGTTCTTCCATCTGTTCCTCGTGCATCAAATCCAATCCATCTTCGGCCAAGGGGGTTATTCTTCGCGCCACCTTCTATGTTTTTTCTTCTGTAATAAGGGTCTTTCGCTTTGATCATAATGGTAAATTCACCTTCTGGCGTTAAATCGGTTGTTTTCCCTGTAGAAGCAGGATATACCTCTTGTACTTTTCCATGATCAATATAAGCAAGTTCATTCGTTTGTTTATTAATAATGACATAGGGGTCTCCTGGAAGCGGGTTCTGCCCGAGCGGCCAGATAGGCGAAAGGGACATGACCAACACGGTATAAAATAAAAGACGCATAGGCTCCTCCTTTTTCCATTAGATTGACCAATGAAGGAGGAACTCATGCGTCTCTATTCTTTCATCCCTTTAAAATAGCTTTTCAGCACTAAATATTGTTCCATTTCCCCGAGGAAATGAAAGAGAGCGGCTCTTGCTTCAAATTCTTCTCGTGTTTGCGGAAGCGGAAGAGCATCGAACTCTTCTTTCATATCAACGAGACGTCTTAAAAACTTATGCGCCGTGTTGCCTGGGTGAATATGTTCGCGTAAGTCTCTGACGTATTCTGCAATGATTTGTCCATGCTCAGTTGTGATGGAAATGGACGTAATTTTCGGAAGCACTCGTTCAATGATCTCAAATTGCTTTTGTCTCATATTGAAATAATGATAATACAGATTTTCATGTCTTAGCACATGATTTTCAACATCGCGGTATGCAAGAGCTTTCGCTTCCTTGATCAATTGATGTGTCTCTGGTATTTCTTTTCCTGTCCAGTCCTGTTTCCCTGTCATTAAGTATTGCTCGATTTCTTCAAAGATTTTTGCGAAATTGGCTTCAATCTGTTCACTGTATCGTTTCAGCTTTTTATCGACACTTGGCATATACAGGTTCATAATGAGCGCTACACCAACACCAATCGTGATCAGTAGAAGCTCATTCCAGATGAGATGAAGGGTAATCCCACCAGACATGTAAAGATGAAGGATGATGACAGAGCTTGTGACAATCCCTTCTTTAATGCGGAGCAAAACGGTTGTCGGAATGAAGACGAGCAGCATGAGCCCTATGACGAAAGGATGATAACCAATCAGATCAAAAAATAAATAAGAAAATAAAATGGCGAGACTGCATGCTGCAAACCGAGCACCTGATGCTAAGAGTGACCTTTTTTTCGTCACCTGAATACACAGGATCGTAATAATCCCAGCAGCTGAATAATTTTGCAAGCCAAGCATTTGGGCAAGATAAATGGCTATAGCTGTTCCTAATGCTGTTTTCAGCGTTCGGTAGCCGATTTTAAACATGATGTGATTCACCCTTTTCTGTCTTGTTTCCATTCACTTTTGTGAAATCATGAACTTTTTTTACTTTCCCCATTATAATCAAAAAAAGAAGAAGATGTTAAGTCTCCTTCTCTTTTTTCTTTATAATATTTTTTGTAGGAAGTCTTGAGCACGCTGTGAAGACGGTGATTCAAAGAATTGCACAGGGTTCGCCTCTTCCACGATTTTCCCGTCATCCATAAAGATCACGCGGTCGGCCACTTCTTTTGCAAAGCCCATTTCATGTGTGACGATGACGAGCGTCATTCCCGATTGAGCCAGTTCTTTCATGACCTCTAATACTTCTTTCACCATTTCAGGATCAAGTGCAGAAGTTGGTTCGTCAAACAGCATAATGTCTGGTGTCATCGCAAGGGCACGTGCAATCGCCACACGCTGCTTTTGACCGCCGGATAAACGATTCGGATAATCATCTTTCTTCTCTAAAAGCCCTACCTTTTTTAAAAGGTCTTCTGCTTGTTTTATGCTGTCTTCCTTCGATTGATTCTTTACATTCATTGGAGCATACGTAATATTTTCTAGCACGGTTTTATGAGGAAACAGATGGAAATGCTGGAACACCATGCCGATGTTTTCACGCACTTTTAGTGCATTGGTTTTGGGATTTGTGATCTCCGTATCCTTAATCGTAATGACACCGGAAGTCGGCTTTTCAAGTAAGTTGATGCAGCGAAGGAACGTCGATTTTCCTGAACCAGATGGTCCAATGACTGCGACAACTTCCCCTTCTTTAATGGTGGTGTCAATTCCTTTCAGTACTTCATTTTTGCCAAATGTTTTTGTGAGTTTCGCTATTTTAATCATTTGATTTTAACTTCCTTTCCACCGATTTGCCGACAAAGGTGAGAACAAGCACGATGACATAATAGATGAGACCTGCAAAAATAAGCGGTTCAAGATAATTATACGTGACGGCACCTGCTTGATAGGCTCGTCTCATGACATCTCCCAGTCCTATGACTGTGACAATCGCTGATTCTTTTGTCAGTGTAATCGTTTCGTTCACAAGTGCAGGGGAAATATTTTTAAATGCTTGCGGAAGCAATAAGTCCTTCATCATTTTAGCATAAGGTATACCTAAAGCAACGGCCGCTTCTTTTTGACCTTTATCAATCGCATTAATACCCGCACGAATAATTTCAGATACATATGCAGCCGAGTTTAGCGAAAATGCCGCTACAGCAGCCCAGTATTGATCGATTTGAAAGCCAAGCAGCTGGGGCAGACCAAAATAGATAATCAGCAGCTGAAGAACAAGCGGTGTGCCTCGGAAGATTGACGTATAAAAATCTGCAAGCCAAATGAGCGGCTTAAACACACTAATTTTGCAGAGCGTTAATAAGATCCCTAAAATAAAACCAAGGAAGAGTGATACGACTACAATAGAAAGCGTGACCTTAAGACCTTCTAAAATAAAGGGCATCTGAGGTATTACATCTTTAAAATCCATCATTATATTCTCCTTTTTTTGCCTTCATACGAAATCAAAGAATAAACAGGAAAAAAAGTTCAACACATGTTGAACTTTTCAGCGCTTTCTAATTGATTTTCATGAATGACGCTGATCCTTTTCTTGACTTACTTTTCGTCAGCAAACCATTTTTTAATCAATTCATCAAGTTCGCCATTATCCTTCATTTCTTTTAATGATTGATTGAATTTCTCTGTTAAGTCGCTATTTTTTTTGAATGCAATGGCTGAACCTTCGTTTGAGCTATTCAATCCAAACGCTTGGAAATCTTTTTCCTTATTTAAATAACCAGCAGCCACTTTATCTTCAATAATCGCTGCATCAAAGCGGCCTGCTTTGATTTCTTGAATAATATCAGAAATTTTATTACGATCTTCAACCTTTAAATTATATGTCTTTTGCAAACCGTTTGCTTCATCTTGTTGAATAGATCCTAATTGAACACCAACTGTTTTGTCTTGTAAATCTTTCTCTGTTTTAATGCCGCTTGAATTCTTTGATACAACCATGTTTTTAGCATTGTAATATACATCAGAGAAATCAACTTGTTTTTTACGTTTTTCTGTAGGCGTCATTCCTGCAAGAACAATATCAGCTTTGTTTGTTTTAAGTGCTGATACAAGGCTCGCAAAGTCCATGTCTTGAATGTCTAGCTTGTAGCCATTCTTTTTCGCAAGTGCTGTTGCAAGATCTACATCAAAACCGACAATTTTATCGCCATCTTTTGATTCAAATGGCGGATAATCTGCTGATGTCGCCATAACGAGCGTCTTGTTATCTCCTGATGCGTTTGAATTATTAGAAGAAGTTCCGCACGCTGCTAGTGCAGCTGCAAGACCAGCTGTCATAAGTAATAATAACCACTTTTTCATATGATAATGCCTCCCAGTATTTAAACTCATGTGTAGATTTGAATATTTATTCACTATAATGTATTTTAAACACTTTCTTTTTGATATGCAATAGTATTTTTCTAAAATTATTTTGGTTCTTAAGCCTCACAAAATAAAAAACAGACCGATCAAAAGACCGGACTGCTTCATATTTATTCATCCAAAAGTAACATTTTATATTTCTTCACAATGCTCATCGAAAGCAGCTTGAAGTTTTGACACAACTTCCATCGGCTCGTGTCCTTCAATTTCATGACGCTCTACCATTTTGATGATCTTTCCATCCTTTAATAGGGCAAATGATGGTGAAGACGGCGGGAAGCCTTCAAAGTATTCACGTGCTCTTGCCGTTGCCTCTTTGTCCTGTCCAGCAAACACTGTGAGCAATTGATCTGGACGCTTATCGTAATGAACTGAATAGCCAGCAGCTGGTCTTGCAATACCGCCAGCACAGCCGCATACTGAATTCACCATGACAAGTGCCGTTCCTTTTTTAGTCAGTGCTTCATCTACTTCTTCAACTGTTGTCAGTTCTGTGTAGCCTGCTTGCTTGATCTCTTCTCTCGCTTGTTTCACAATATCATTCATAAATAAATTAAAATCAATATTCATATCCGTCCACTCCTTCTACGTACCAAACCATTTTAACTAATCATATCAAGGAAAACGCCGACGGGCAAATGTGTTGTCTTTTCCCTTCCCTCTTTTTATTGATATCGTTTATGAGTTGTTATATTAGGGAAAAGTGATGATAAAGAGATGAAAGGGAGAACTGCGTGATGGCACAATTTAAAAAAGCGATGCTTATTTATAATGGAAATGCTGGACAAAAAAACATGGAAAAAACATTAGGTCAAACAGTGCCTCTTCTTTCTCTACATATTGATGAACTCATACTTAAACCAACGAAACAGCCAAAGGATGCCTACCATTTCTGCCATGCGATAGATGAGACAGTTGAATTGCTGATTATATTAGGCGGAGATGGAACCGTACATGAATGTATGAACGGTATCGGTGGTTTAGCGAAAAGACCAGCTGTAGCAATATTACCGGGCGGGACATGCAATGACTTTTCTAGAACGCTTGGCATTCCTCAACAAATGCAAAAAGCCGCTCAAATGATTGTAGACGGGGCGAAAAAAAAGGTCGACTTCATTAAAGCGGAAGATCGATACCTTTTAAACTTCTGGGGGATCGGTCTCATTGCAGACACTTCCAATAATATTAATGACAAAGAAAAAGCCGTACTCGGAAAAATTAGCTACTTTACGAGCGCCATTCGGACCCTTCAGCAAACAGATCCTTTTCACGTACGCATTGAAACCGAAGAGGAAAACTGGGAAGAGGAAGCCGTGATCGTCCTAGTGATGAATGGACAATTTATTGGAACAAATAAAATTGATTTGCCAAATGCCGCAATTGATGATGGAAAAGCCGAAATTTTAATTTGCAGAAATACTAGTTTCTCTGCTTTAAAAGAGATATTTTCAATGAATCGAGAAGAGCTAGAAGATTTCACAGGAGACCTGACTCTCATACAAGCATCCCGTATTCATATCCACACAAAAGAGGAAATGGAGGCAGATACAGATGGTGAAGTCTACATGACAGCTCCCTCTTCTCTCGAGGTTTTAAAACAGCACTTGACCTTTATTGTCCCAGCAGAATAAAAAACGCCCGACATCATTTAGATTCGGGCGTTTTTTTGATATAGCGTCTGTATAAATATTCAAGTGCATACCCAAGCAGTGTACCTAAAAGAAGTGAAATCCCTAAAAAACTATTTGCTGCTCCTTTCAATCCACCTACTATCCACAAGCAGTATACCATTTGAATGATTGAAACGATAGATATGATCAGTAGTAATCTTTCAGGGTGATTGCGTGATTTAGAAATATATCGAAGAAAAGCGAACGCAATCGCTGTCATAAACATGAGACCGATGGTTAGAAAAGCAAAAAAATCTAGTCCAGACATATCATCGCTCCTTTCTCATTGATGAGGAAATCCCCCTCTCATGATCGGGAGGGGGGAACATCAAGTGGTTTAATAAACCGATGTCTGCTCGTCGATGCCTTCAAGAATTTGTTTGATTCTTTGGAGGAATCTGCCGCATACAAGACCATCAAGTACTCTGTGATCTAATGAGAGACAAAGGTTCACCATGTCTCTTGCTGCAATCATTCCACCTACAATCATTGGCCGCTTCACAATCGATTCTACTTGTAAAATGGCCGCTTGCGGATAATTAATGATCCCCATTGATTGAACTGAACCAAATGATCCCGTGTTGTTTACGGTGAAGGTGCCGCCTTCCATGTCACTTTGCTTTAGCGTTCCTTGTCTCACCTTGGAAGCAAGTTCATGAATTTCTTTGGCAATGCCCTTAATGGTCTTTTCATCAGCATCCTTAATGACTGGAACAAAAAGAGCGTCATCTGTTGCGACAGCAATCGAGACATTGATCGCTTTCTTTTGGACAATTTTATCTCCAGCCCACATGCTGTTCATTTCAGGGAATTCTTTTAATGCTTGAGCCACTGCTTTGACAAAGAATGCAAAGAACGTCAAATTAAAGCCTTCTTTTGCTTTAAATTGATCTTTCAGCTGATTTCTTCTCGTCACAAGGTTTGTCACATCGACTTCCATCATCGTCCATGCATGCGGAATTTCATGCTTACTTCTAAGCATATTTGCTGCAATCGCCTGTCTAATCGGCGTAACTGGCAGCTCGACATCTCCAGGCAGCGAAGAGATGGATGGAGCAGCTTTTGCTTTTGATGACTGCGCTGGCTCCGTTTGAACCGGACCTTCACTGACAGGTGCGGCCTTCTCTTTGATGCCTCCATTTTCGATGAGCTGAAGCAAGTCTTTTCTTGTGATTCGACCGCCTGCTCCCGTTCCTTGGACAGCCGCTAAATCAATTTCATGCTCATCTGCTAAACGAAGGACTGCTGGAGAATATCGTTTCTTTTGACTTTGATCCGCATTTGTTTGATCAAGAGCGGGTGCTTCGTTTTGCTCTTGCTCTGGTGCCGATTCTTCTCCTTTTGCACTCTGTTGCGCGCTACCTTCTACTTCAATTTCACAAAACACTTCTCCTACTTGAAGTGTATCGCCTTCCTCAGCCGATAACTTTGTGATCGTCCCAGCAAAAGATGATGGAACCTCTGCGTTCACTTTATCCGTCATCACTTCCGCAATGGGATCGTATTTGTTTACATGATCGCCAGGTGAAACGAGCCACTTGCTAATCGTTCCTTCTGTTACACTTTCACCTAGCTGAGGCATTTTCATTTGTTCAATTGCCACTTGAAACCCTCCTCTTTCTTAAAACGCTGCTAGCTCTCTCATTTCAGCTTCTACCTTATCCGGGTTGACCATGAAGAATTTCTCCATTGCCGGTGCATAAGGCATTGCCGGAATGTCAGGCCCTGCTAGACGTTTAATTGGCGCATCTAAATCAAATAAGCAATGCTCCGAAATGATTGCCGCAACCTCACTCATAATACTTCCCTCTTTTGTATCTTCCGTTAAAAGGAGAACTTTCCCTGTTTTTGATGCCGCTTCAATAATCGCTTCCTGATCTAGCGGGTAAACTGTTCGCAAATCGAGAATATGAGCGGATATTCCGTCCTTTGCAAGGCGTTCTGCTGCTTGCAGAGCAAAATGAACACATAGGCCATATGTAATGACCGTGATATCATCGCCTTCACGTTTCACATCTGCTTTTCCAATAGGGAGTGTATAATCCTCTTCAGGCACTTCTCCTTTAATGAGACGGTATGCACGTTTGTGTTCAAAGAACAATACAGGATCTGGATCACGCACTGCGGCCTTTAATAGACCTTTTACATCATATGGTGTAGAAGGCATCACAATCTTTAAGCCCGGCTGATTGGAAAAAATTGCTTCGACCGATTGTGAATGATAAAGTGCCCCATGAACACCGCCGCCATAAGGTGCGCGGATGACCATTGGACAGCTCCAATCATTATTCGAGCGGTATCTAATTTTTGCAGCCTCTGAAATAATTTGGTTCACAGCAGGCATAATGAAATCCGCAAATTGCATCTCTGCAATCGGGCGCATTCCATACATCGCTGCCCCGATGCCCACACCAGCAATTGCTGATTCTGCAAGTGGCGTATCCATCACGCGTGCTTCTCCAAATTGCTCATAAAGACCCGCTGTCGCTTTAAATACGCCGCCTTTTTTCCCGACATCCTCTCCGAGCACAAACACTTTCGGATCTCGCTCCATTTCTTCTTTCATCGCCAGTGTAATAGCGTCTATATATGACATAACAGGCATTTTTCTTCCCCCTTACTCCGCATACACGTAACGAAGTGCGCTTTCTGCTTCGGCATAAGCTGCGTTTTCCGCTTCATCAGTAGCTTCGTTTACGATTTGCATGATTTCTTTTGTCATCTCTTCTTTCATTTCAGAAGTCATGACATTTCCTTCGATTAAATACGTTTCATATTGAATGAGCGGGTCATTCTTTCTCGCTTCGAGCACCTCTTCCTTTTCTCGATAGCTAGAATCATCGTCATCACTTGAATGCGCAGTTAAACGGTAAGAAATAGTTTCGATCAATGTTGGGCCTTCGCCTCTTGCCGCCCGTTCTCTCGCTTCTTTAACAGCAGCATACACTTCAAGCGGATCATTTCCATCTACGGTGACGCCAGGCATTCCGTAACCAATTGCACGATCTGAAATGCGCTCACATGCCACTTGTTTGTCATACGGAACAGAAATTGCGTACTTGTTGTTTTCACACATGAAAATAACAGGCAGTTTATGCACAGCAGCAAAGTTGGCTCCTTCGTGGAAATCGCCTTGGTTTGAAGAGCCTTCACCGAACGTGACAAAGCTGGCAAAGTTTTTTTGCTCTAGACGTCCAGCAAGTGCGATCCCAACCGCATGAGGAACCTGTGTTGTGACAGGCGATGATCCGGTCACAATTCGGTTTGATTTTTGCCCAAAATGACCTGGCATCTGTCTTCCCCCTGAGTTCGGGTCGTCTTTTTTCGCAAAACCAGACATCATTAAATCTTTCGCTGTCATCCCAAACGCCAGAACAACCCCCATATCACGATAATAAGGTAAGACATAATCCTCTTCTCTATTGAGTGCAAAGGCAGCACCAACTTGCTGCGCTTCCTGCCCTTGACAAGAAATCACGAATGGAATTTTCCCAGAACGGTTTAAAAGCCACATCCGTTCATCGATTTTTCTTGCAAGCAGCATTGTCTTGTATATATCAATTGCTTGTTCATCTGATAATCCTAATTCCTGATGACGCATGTTACTCATCATGTTTTCCCTCCTTGATTAAAAATGGATCGCCTTTCCGTCAACCGCAAGTGCGGCCTCGCCAATCGCCTCTGACAAGGTTGGATGCGGGTGAATCGTTTGCCCCACTTCCCACGGAGTTGCATCAAGTACTTTGGCTAATCCAGCTTCAGATATCATATCTGTTACATGAGGACCAATCATATGAATCCCTAAAATATCATCTGTCTTTTGATCGGCAATGATTTTGACAAATCCATCAGACTCCCCAAACACAAGCGCTTTTCCAATAGCCATGAACGGGAACTTCCCAATCTTAACTTCATAGCCTTGCTCGTTTGCCGCCTTTTCAGTGAGTCCAACACTAGCGGTTTCTGGGTGAGAGTAAACACATTTAGACACGAGTGTCTCATCGAGCGGCTTCGGTTCTTTTCCGGCGATATGTTCCACAGCAATCATGCCTTCGTGTGAAGCCACATGGGCTAGCTGAAGCCCGCCAATCACATCTCCTATCGCGTAAATATGCGATTCTTTCGTTTGATAATGTTCATTCACGACAATTCCTTGCTTTTCTGTTTGAATCTCTGTGTTTTCAAGCCCTATGCCTTCCACATTTGGTACACGGCCAACCGAGAGAAGTAGTTTTTCCGCTTCAAACGACTGAATGTCTCCATCCTTTTCAGCTTGAATCGTAACGAGATTCTCATGCTTTTCTACAGTATCTGGCAGTACTTTCGCATGTGTGACAAAGGTGATGCCTTTTTTTGATAAAAGCTTTTCCATTTCTTTAGAAATGTCTTGATCTTCTGTTGGTAATATGCGATCCGCAAACTCGATGACAGTGACTTTCACGCCAAAGTCATTCAGCATGGATGCCCACTCAATCCCAATCACACCGCCGCCGACAATCAGTATCGACTGAGGGAGTTCTTGCAGTTCAAGTGCATCATCTGATGTGAGGATGTGCGTTCCATCTGCTTCAAGTCCAGGCAGCACGCGCGGTCTTGATCCTGTGGCAATGATGACCTGCTTTGGAATCAGCATTTCATTTTCATCCCCATTCGCCATTTCTACCGAGATGGTTCCTGGCATTGGCGAAAAGATAGAAGGCCCCAGTATACGACCAATTCCTTCGTATACATCAATTTTCCCTTGTTTCATGAGATGTTTGACGCCGCCAGCTAGTTTTTCTACAATATCTGTTTTTCTTTTTTGCACATTGGCAAATTGTAAGGTAATGTCACTTGCCTCAACGCCAAAATCAGCAGCACGTTTCACCGTTTGATATACTTCTGCACTTCTGAGCAACGCTTTAGACGGAATACAGCCTTTATGAAGACATGTTCCTCCAAGCTTTGATTTTTCTACGACTGCTGTTTTCAATCCAAGCTGTGAGGCACGGATGGCCGCTACATAGCCGCCTGTGCCTCCACCAAGAATGACGAGGTCATATTCAGTTGCCATGACTTGTCACTCCTTTCTTCTTTTGTCATTTGGGTATTCTTTCGGTGATTCCTCTTCTTTTAAAATACGAAGCGCCCCTTCTGCTAAGGATTGCAATTCATTTTCACCAGGATACACGACAACATCTGAAATCCAGTCAATGTACCCTCTAATACTTGAAGTAATTTGTTTGCTGTACGCAAGGCCGCCTGTTAACACAATGACATCAACAGCTCCTTTTAAGACAGCACTAGCCGCACCGATTTCCTTTGCGATTTGATAGCACATCGCTTCATAAATAAGCGCCGCACGGTCATCTCCTGCTTCAATCATACGCTCTACTTTGACAGCGTCTGTCGTGCCTAGATAGCCCGCAAGACCACCTTCCCCAATAATGCGCTTGAGCATTTCCGCTTGTGTGTATTCACCAGAAAAGCAAAGGTTGACGAGGTCGCCTGTTGGAAGTGTACCCGCCCGCTCTGGGCTAAAAGGACCTTCGCCATGCAGTCCGTTATTGACATCAATGACCTTTCCTTTTTCATGTACACCAATTGTGATGCCGCCGCCCATATGCGTAATGATCATGTTCAAATCTTCGTAGCGCTTCCCAAAAGAAGCGGCTGTTCTTCTTGCGACCGCTTTTTGATTTAATGCATGAAAAATGCTTTTTCGTTCAATGGTTGGCAGCCCTGAAATGCGAGCAATTGGCTTTAGCTCATCTATCACAACTGGGTCCACAATAAAAGCTGGGATATTTAGGCCGAGCGCAATTTCTCGCGCAATGATACCGCCTAGGTTCGATGCATGCTGACCAGCATATCCTTCTTTTAGGTCCTTGACCATTTGCTCATTTACTTCATATGTGCCTCCTTCAATCGGACGAAGAAGACCACCCCGGGCACAAACTGCATCAAACTTTGAGATGTTCATCCCCTGTTCATGAAGCGTTTTAAGAATTGTTTCTTGACGAAATGAAAATTGATCAATGATATGAGGAAACTGCTTTATTTCCTCATCTGTATGTCTGAGTGTCGTTTCAAAGATGGATCGTTCGTTATGAAACACACCGATTTTTGTTGAAGTAGAGCCAGGATTAATCGTGAGAATACGCCATTCTTTTGTTAGCAAAAACAAAACCTCCATTTCAACTCATTCTTCAAATTAGCGACGACTTAAAATATGTTGACCATTTTGCAAGAATTGACTTCTAGATTTGCGCATTCTTTCAATTCGCTCTTCAGCCAATCGGTCTGCCGCTTTATAGGTTGGAATGGCATCTCGGTTTGAGATTTCGATGACACGCTCAATATTTTGGTAAATACCTTCGACTTTTTTCATTGCACGATCAGCATTATAGCCATACAGCTCATCAGCAACGTTAATCACACCACCAGCATTGATCACATAATCAGGCGCATACACAATGCCCATTTCATGAATAAGATCCCCGTGATGGGTTTCTCTTAGCTGGTTATTTGCTGCACCTGCAATGACTTTTGCTTTTAATTTCGGAATCGTCAGATCGTTAATGGTTGCACCAAGAGCACATGGTGCATAAATATCACATTCTTGCTCATAAATATCATCAGGGTCTACAGCTTTTGCACCGAAGGATTCTACAGCTCGCTGAACAGAATCTTTGTTAATGTCTGTGACAATCAGCTGTGCTCCTTCTTCGTGCAGATGTTTACAAAGATTGTAGGCCACATTTCCAACACCTTGTACGGCAATCGTTTTTCCTTCTAATGAATCCGTCCCAAATGCTGCTTTTGCAGCTGCTTTCATCCCTTTATATACACCATAGGCTGTGACGGGAGATGGGTTCCCAGATGATCCAAATGCAGGAGAGATCCCTGTGACGAAGTCTGTTTCTTCATGGATGAGATCCATATCTTCTACAGTTGTTCCCACATCTTCAGCTGTGATATAGCGGCCATTCAGCCCTTGAATGTAACGTCCAAATGCACGGAACATTTCTTCATTTTTATCTTTTCTTGGATCGCCGATGATCACCGTTTTCCCGCCGCCAAGGTTAAGCCCTGCTGCCGCATTTTTATAGGTCATTCCTCTTGCCAGACGCAAAGCATCTTCAATGGCTGCTTCTTCATTTTCATACGTCCACATTCTTGTTCCGCCCAGTGCTGGTCCAAGTGTCGTATCATGAATGGCAATAATAGCTTTTAAGCCAGACTGCTCATCCTGACAAAATACAAGCTGTTCATAATCGTATCGTTCCATATATTTAAAAAGTTCCATTGTGTATTCCTCCTATTGCTTCCGCTTAATTTGATGTACAGATGGCAAGCGCAATTGAATAGAGCTTACTTTCGGCTGAATCAGACCGGCTTGTTAAAGCAATCGGCGCCTTCGCTCCTGCCACCACAGCCCCCACCTTTGCATGTGCAAAGTAAATAAGAGATTTATAAAGAATATTGCCTGCTTCAATTGTTGGCACAAGCAAAATATCTGCATGGCCAGCTACATCACTCGTAATATTTTTATGAGAGGCAGCCGTTTGAGAAATGGCATTATCTAAAGCAAGTGGTCCATCAATGAGACAGCCTGTAATTTGACCTCTTCGGTTCATTTGCGCAAGACTTGCAGCGGTCAGCGTGGAATCCATCGCTGGGTTCACTACCTCTACCGCAGATAAAACCGCTACCTTTGGCATGTCGTTTCCAACAGCATGCGCTACTTGAACAGAATTGCTCGTAATTTCCTTCAGCATATTTAAATCCGGCGCAATGTTCATGGCAGAATCCGTTACATAGATAAAACGATCGAAGCCCGGCACTTCAAACGCTGCGACATGTGATAGGACACTCGCTGTTCGAAGTCCATACTCTTTATTCAGTACAGCTTTTAACAGCACCGCTGTTGGAACATGACCCTTCATCAAAATATCCGCATGGTTTTCACTCACTGCCTGCACGGCAATTTTGGCAGATTCTTCGGGTGAATCAGAATGAATAATGTCTATCCAGTCTTCATTGATCTCATGCTGTTTGACTAGCTCCTTTAGGTTGCGCTTATTCCCAACTAACAGGAAGCGAGCGACCTTTCGTTCAATTGCCATATTGATGGCCTGAAGCACTTCTTCGTCTTCTGCATGAGCCACAGCTGCTGTTTTATTCTGCAGCTGCGAGGCTTTGATAATCAGATCGTCAAGCTTCATACTTGCCCACCTTTCCTTGTGCTCGGTTCATTTTCTATATGCAAGTTCCATGCCAGCTTGAAACGTATGTGAAATGAACCATTCTGAATGAATCCATGCAAGTTTTTGCAGATAACGCGCATTTTATTGCATGCTATCTTTTGCAAGTTGATATTTATCCATTTTATAGTAAAGGTTACGAATGCTGACCCCTAAGGTTTTCGCTGTTTTGGTACGATTGAATTGATGCTTTTCGAGGGTTTGTTTGATCAACTGCGCTTCAAATGCTTCAACGGCATCCGAAAGCGTCTCACCCTCAAATTGACTTGCAGCAAGTTCCTGCTGCTCATTTTCTTCATGTTCTTCTGACTCCATGAACGCAATATGCCCTTCATCGATCCATTCTTCTTGTGGATTCAAAAAGATCATGGCTCGTCCAAGCACATTTTCAAGCTCTCTCACATTACCCGGCCAGCTATATGATCGAAGTCTATTCAGTGCATGTTCTGTTAAACCACTGACATTCCGCCCATAGTCTAAATTGATCTTCTGAATAAGACGTTTGCTTAATGAATCAATATCTTCAAGACGCTGCCTAAGCGGCGGGATCGATATCGGGTATCTGTTCATTCGATAATATAAGTCCTCTCTGAACTTCCCTTCCGCCATTGCTTTTTCAATATTGACATTTGTCGCCGTGATTACACGGACATCCACCGGTATGGCTTTTGTTCCACCCACTCTCACAATTTCTTTCTCTTGCATAACGCGAAGTAACTTCGCTTGTGTACTTGGCGTCATTTCACCAATTTCATCTAAAAAGATACTGCCATGATTCGCTTCTTCAAACAGCCCTTTTTTCCCGCCGCGCCTTGCACCAGAAAACGCCCCTTCCTCGTAGCCAAAAAGCTCTGACTCTAAAAGGGTCTCTGATAAGGCCGCACAATTCACCCGAACAAAGCGGTTATATTTCCGGTCACTTTCATTGTGGATGGCGTGAGCAAACAATTCTTTTCCAGTACCTGATTCTCCGCGGAGCAAAATGGTTGCTGGTGTTTTTGCACCTAGCTTTGCCTGCTCTAGTGCCACAAGCATTTGTTCACTTTCTCCAATAATGTCTTCAAACGTATACTTGGCCTCAAGTGTCCGGATAAGCTGTCTTGCTTTATTTAATTCATTTGTGAGCGATTGAATTTCCGACACGTCGTGAATGACCCCGACACTGCCTTTCAGGATGCCATCAACGATCACTGCGCCACGTTTACGATCACATCTTTTTTGTTTGGTCCAACCTTCATCCTGACACCTCGAACAGGTCTTCTTGTTTCAAGCACCTTCAAGTGCATGCTTTCTCCTTCAGAAATATCTGCACCTGCCGGTTTACCAACAACCTCTTTGTCCGTTAAACCGGTCATTTTCGTATATGCACGGTTAATTAAGATGCCTTTTCCCTGCTCATCCACAACAGATATGGCTTCATCTGATGATTGAATGATCGCCTCAAGCATCGTTCGCACTTCTTTTAGATTCGTTACTTCCTCCGCAAGCTCAACCGCATCTGTAA
The DNA here is from genome assembly GCF_002744245.1 of Bacillus pumilus. Lineage (GTDB taxonomy): Bacteria > Bacillota > Bacilli > Bacillales > Bacillaceae > Bacillus > Bacillus pumilus_M. The sequence goes on from NZ_NKHG01000079.1 coordinate 19,176, forward strand.
TATCTTTAAAGATAGATAAAGCACCTAGCATTCGCCCTGCGTCATCAATAATCGGCAGACGCGTTGCGACAATTTGTATTTGCTGATTTAAAAATTGTTTTTGGTTAAATTCTGGCTCTCTTGACCTTAAAATATTGGGAAGCTTTGTGTTCGGAATCACTTCTCGAATGTGACGACCGATCGCATCTTTTGCGAACGTCCGACCATTTTGGCAGCCGATCGATTAAATAGAACCACTTCTTCATCCATGTTAATAAAAATCATGCCATCATTCGTTGCATTAAAAATCCGGTCATGTTTATAGGTTTGTTCCTTCAATATTTGAATCAGCTGTTGTTTCTCTGCCATTAATTCCGATATGACATATGCCATCGAACTCGGAACAATGACAGCATGCTCTGGTTTTTCTTCCATTAGTTCCTTGAGTACAGCAGAACTTCCTGTTGTTTCAATGATGATATCAATGTCATCTTTTATGTATTCTTTCCAATTCGTCGTCGTATCAATTCCACTCTTTTTCGCTTCTACCATCCCCGGTGCCCCAAGATCAAGGTCGGCGATCGCAATGATTTGAATCATATTTGTTTTCAGCAATGTTTCAAGCAATGCTGATCCACCCTGTCCTGCACCGACAATCAAGACTCTCTGCATCCCGTTACCCCTTTATATGAAAAAATTTGCACACCATATTTTTCCGTTGCAAAAAATTGCACAACTCTTATATTACCACGTTTTCCTTTCTTGACAAAATATTTTTTGAATTAGACAATGGAAGTAAATGACGTTTAAGGGGACATTTGATGGGGAGAATACTTGCATTAGTGATTATTTTAATACCTGGCGCCTTTGCAGCACTTGGGATTAAGCTGCTACGTGATACAGTTTTCGGCGTTATCATTGCACCATTTCCATTTTTATGGCTGCAAGGAATTGCAGGGTTGTTATTTTTAGGGGGAGGTCTTTATGTTGTAGCCGGATTTATTTTATATAGAGACCGTAAACGCAATAAAGTAACTGCTCGTTTTAAACAAAGATAAGGCATTAAAAAAGACCTGCTGGGATGATAGCAGGTCTTTATTTCATGTCTTCTCTTATTTTCACGGCTCGGTCAGGAAAGTCAGTGAATATCCCATCGACACCTAAGGAGAACATTTTTTGCATTTGCTTTTCACTGTTTACAGTAAACGGTCTAATCACTTGATGGGCAGCACGGAGAGCCGATACGACCTCTTTTGTCACCCCAGCGCCCTTGATATTCGGATGATAACCCTTTGCAGGTATTGTTTTTAAGTACATCTCCGGCTGATGAATGACATCCATTGTGAGTACAGCAAGCTCTATATGCGGCATTAGCTTGTGAAAAAGGGCTAAACTGCCGTGATGAAAGGATGAGACAAGCACACGATCCTCGATTTGAAAGTGCTCAATTTGCTCTTTTACTTTCTCTTCTATACCTGGATATCGATATATGGAATTTTTCAATTCGATATTCATTATAAAAGATGATTGCTTCGTGACTAGCTCTAATACTTCCTCCAAAAGAGGAATGGACACCGCACCTGTTTCTTCATAAAAAGAATGACTCGCGTCCCCTGCTTTTAATTCTTCATATGTATGGTCTTTCACTAAGCCATTTAAATTTGTTGTTCGGTTCAGCTTCTCATCATGAATGACAGCCAATCTGCCGTCTTTGGTCATCTGAACATCAAGCTCGATTCCGTCAGCTCCTGAATGGAGTGCATGCTCAAAAGCTATCATGGTGTTTTCAGGATAGATTCCTTTAAAGCCCCTATGCGCAAAAATTTTCGTCATATGTCACCTCTAAATATGATGCTTATCTCCATTATGACGTGTTTATTTCTGTTTTTCCAGTTTGAGCATATAAAAAAACCTCTTCTTAGTAAAGGAGAAGAGGTTGACAGGTAAATTCGATCACGTAATCGCTCTGATGGCTTGCTCTGTCGTCTCTGCGTCAAGAGCAAAAAGGGAAGAAACAACTGCGACTGCTGTAACGATTGTTACACCTAACAACAACTTTTTCATAAGATAACCTCCACTTTCTTTTGAAGTATTTGTGCATCGAATTTCTTTTCAAGGAAACGAATGGCATTCTGATAATCATTTCGTTCCTTGAAGTATTTCGATATTTGTTCAGACAAATCCTCAAGCTCCACATATAATCTATTTTTTTCTATGTAGTCTAATTTTTCAGAGAATACGTCTGCTGCCCCACTATTTTCGCACATCAAATCTAAAATTTCAAATTTTACTATATATTCATTATTTTGGATTTCGCAGCTATACTGAATACCCTCTTTGATTTGTTCTTTCGCCTCATGATCTCCTAAATGAACCAAGGCGTTTGCCAGAACATATAAAGATTGAATGTAATAATGGCTATTGTCGCGGTGAATTTGAATACCCATTCCTTTTTTGGCGTATTGCGCGCTTTTTTTATAATCCGGTTTCGCATAATAAAGGACAGCTAAATTGTGATAGCATTTCCCAATCAGCACTTCATTGTTAATGCGTTTACTTTTCTCAAGCGCCTCTTGATATTTCTCCTCTGCTTCATCAAATTGGAGCAAATCAATACAATTGCTGGCATGTAAAATTAAGCTGTCAATTGCCTGTGCTGTATATTCTTCATGCGCTTTGAACGTATCGATGGCTTTTTTAATATGATTAATGGATATGAAATTTTGTTTTAGTTCGTAATAGACGGAAGCGACCTTATGGTGAAAAGTTCCTACTTCAAGATCTTCATTTACACGTTTTAGGCGCTGCTCTGCAATTTTGTAAAAACTAATCGCTTCATCATACTTTTTCACATATGCGGCATATTGGCCTTTATAAAAGTAAAAATAAAAATTAATAATGTCATCTGCTTTCTCATCCAGCGTACCGACAGTTTTCATAATTTGATTGGCTTTTTCAATATTTCCAAGTAACATTTCATGTCTGCCATCAACAAGCTGATAATAAAGGAGAACTTCGCGGTCTTCATCTGTATTTTTTAGCAAATTCTGAATTTTCTCTTTATAAACAGCAGATTTTTCTAGGTCATTCTGAGAAATGACCCTCGTCCACTTGCTAATTTCGTTCGCAACCTCAGCAGAGTGGATTTTCAGCTTTCCCATAACCTCACCCTCTTCTTTTCATTATTATAGCATAGTAAAAGAATGTGAAAATTATTAAATTCGACAATGGGAATATTCAGTTCAAATGGCACAATCTCTAAGAAGCCAGTGACTTTAAAACGCCAATCAATCAGGTCAATAGAAATAGAACTTTCGATCTCGTTTGCTTTATTTTCCAATTCCATAAGACCTTTTCCTCTCATCCTTTTTCTTACGAATGAGCGTTTTCTTTTTCTATCAGGATGAACCATCGATTGATTGGCGTAGCTGATTACCACTACTTTATGTCATATCGATTTCTTTCATGCTTTATTTTTCATTTTATTCTGAAAATATAGCAGCCCGTTTGTCTAATTTATACATTAAGATTATCTTATCAATACAGCCATTTTTTTACAATATTTTTCAAAATAAAAAAACGCCTCAATGAAGAAACGTTTTTTCATGTGAAATGTACTAACTTGCTCTATGCTCTAAACGCAGACGATCAGCCACCATGGCAATAAATTCTGAATTGGTTGGTTTGGCTTTTGACATACTGACTGTATAACCAAAAAGTGAGGAAATGGAATCGATGTTTCCTCTACTCCAAGCGACTTCGATCGCATGACGAATCGCTCGTTCTACCCTGCTGGCTGTCGTGTTAAATTTCTTTGCAATGTCTGGATACAATACTTTTGTAATGCTTCCAAGCAGTTCAATGTCATTGTACACCATAGAAATCGCTTCTCTTAAGTATAAATATCCTTTAATATGAGCTGGGACTCCAATTTCATGAATAATCGTCGTAATGCTCGCATCTAAGTTTTTACGTTTAGGTTCAGGTTTGTTACGAAGGACACTGTTTTGGATAGATGAAGATCGATGAGTGACTTGTGTGCCGTTTCCACTGACTTGACGAATATGACCGACTAGGTTTTCCATATCAAATGGCTTTAAAATGAAATAGGATGCGCCCAAATCGACTGCCTTTTTCGTTACATCTTCTTGTCCGAACGCCGTTAGCATAATCACACTTGGCTGCTTGGTCATATCAGAGTCACGGAGTCGTTCCAATACAGCAAGACCGTCTAAATGAGGCATGATAATATCTAAGAGGAGAACGTCGGGCTCTTTATCTTTAAATAATGTCAGACATTCCTGACCATTATATGCCACCCCAAGTACTTCCATATCTTCCTGTCCCTCAATATACTCTGTCAAAAGGCCAACAAGCTCTCGATTATCATCAGCTACACACACTTTAATTTTCTCCACGTTCTTTCCTCCCCAATGTCGATTCCTTTAGTCTTTTGCATTTCTCTTCTGAGTGTTCAATTCGACAAAACCATGCTATCCCCTTTAAAAAACTTTAATTTTCCGAATAATAGAGCATTATCTAGCTTTTTCTACGTTTTTCTTAACGAATCGACGATTATTGCAATTTGACAACAGACTATTTTCCATTTTGTCGAAAAATCTCTTTTTCCTTATTTTATAACATGATGGAAGAGAAAGAAAGGGTAGAAAAAAACTGCCGGAAGATTCACGGCAGTTTGTTCATCAGCTTGCTTTTTTGTTTTTTTGATATAGATCGATTCCTGCTTCTGACAGCATCCATTCAATGTGTACGCCATAGCCGCTTGTCGGGTCATTAACGAATACGTGCGTGACCGCTCCAATGACTTTTCCATTTTGAATGATGGGACTCCCACTCATTCCTTGAACAATTCCGCCCGTTTTGCTTAATAATCGTTCATCTGTTATTTTCAAAACCATTCCTTTTGTTGCTGGGAATTTTTGAGGTGTTGTGCTGACAATTTTAATATCAAACTTCTCCACTTGATCATGATCCACAACCGTTAATATCTCTGCTGGTCCTTCTTTTACTTCATTTGATAAAGCGACTGGAAGTGGTTTGTCCGCTACATGATTTTCAAGCTTTTCGGTTAATGTCCCAAATATACCGAATGGACTGTTACGGGAGATATCACCAATCGTTTTTCGTTCGGAAGAAAACCTCGCCAATTTTTCTCCAGGATTGCCTCCTGTGCCTTTTTCAATCGATGTCACGGTTGATCTGACAATTTCACCATTATCGACAACAATTGGTTTTTTTGTATCCATGTCAGAAATCACATGACCGAGGGCACCATACTTTTTAGAGGCAGGTTCAAAGAAGGTCATTGTTCCAATTCCTGCAGCGGAATCACGAATGTAAAGACCAATTCGATAGATGCCTTCATTTGCATCTTTCGCAGGTGTTAATGTTGTTTGAAAGGTTTTATGATCTCTTTTCATGAGTAAATGAAGTTTCTCTCCCGTTTTCCCTGCTTTTTGGATGAATGGGGTGAGGTCATTCATTTTCTCCATTTTTTGACCGTTTATTTCTATGATCATATCCCCTGATTGAATGCCTGCGGCTTCACCTGGTGATTTTTTGCCGTCTTTCGTTGTGATTTGATGGAAACCTACAACGAGAACTCCTACAGAGTGGAGTTTGACGCCAATCGATTGTCCTCCTGGAACAATTTTTAATTCAGGGAGAACATCGACTTTTGTTTTTTTAATAGGAAATCCTTTAAAATCATAAACAATTTCGGCTTTTCCCGCCTTTTGTCCCGTTACTTCAAGTTGATTCTTTTTCTCTGAAAGACTAAAGGCTGGTGAGGAAGCTTTGGCTGCCGCTTCAATTGATGTGTCAATCGATTGCTTCTCGTTTTCAAATACTGCGACATTTGTTGGAATGCTGATATATTCCTTCACTATGCTCATAAACCCTGTACTTATTAAAGAAACAAGGAGAATAACACCAATGGCTTTTCTCATCTTTTCGGGCATTCATTTTTCACTCTCCTCGCTCCTTACCCACACCAGAACACTAATGTTTTGGCTACATCTTTACTTTTGCCTTCTTAGCGAGGATTTATAACCGGCACACAGAGAAAATGATTGGATAAATTGATAAAAGAAAAAGACAATTCCATGCGTATATACAATGAATGTTAGACAACATAAGAAAAGGCAGCTGATCTTTCAGCTACCCTGTCGTCTTGACATCATTTGCTTGATGCAACAATTCTTTTGCGTGTTGTTTTGTCAGCTCAGTCACTTCCACACCCGCGATCATCCGGCCAATTTCACTTATTTTATCTTCATGACTTAATGGTTTGACACTCGTTAGTGTTCTACCGGCTTTAGAGCGTTTAGAAATGAAGAGATGTGTGTCAGCCATTGCTGCCACTTGGGGTAAATGTGTGATGCAGAGGACTTGGGAGCCTGCCGCTACTTTATAAATTTTTTCTGCAATGGCCTGTGCGACTCTGCCACTCACACCTGTATCCACTTCATCAAAAATAATGGACGTGACATCTTGTTTCGCTGAGAAAATACTTTTCACTGCCAGCATGACGCGTGAAATTTCTCCTCCTGATGCCACTTTTGATAAAGATTTCATCGGTTCGCCCGTATTTGTAGAGATGACAAATTGTGCTTGGTCTATCCCATTTTTCCCTAGTTGTACTGGTTTCCCGTCTAAAAGCGGACAATCATTGCTGCCAAAGGACGCAAATCGAATCGCAAATGCCGTATCAAAGGATGACTTCTCCATATACAAATCCTTTAACTCCGCTTGAATTTGCTTCGCTAGCTTTTTGGCCCATTTTTTTCGGAGCTCCGATAGGTTGAGTGCTTCCAGCAGTGCATCACGACTCATCGCATCCAGTTTGTTTTTGAGCGTTTGCAAATGGCTGTCCCGATTTTGTATTTGGTCTATTTCTTCTTCAATCTTTGCCGCATACTCTAAAATTTCCTCAACAGTGGAACCGTATTTCCGCTTTAACTGCTTCATTTCATTCAGCCTAGACTCAATAAAATCAAGACGTGCCGGGTCGAATTCTAATTGATCTAGCATGCTGCGCATTTGAAAAGTAGAATCCTCTAATAAGTAATAGGAATTCGAGACTTGCTCAGAGAGTTTTTTTAAATCATCGTTGATCTCAGAAACCTGCTCTAGCTCGCTTGAAGCCATACCAACCCAATCAAGGCCTCCCTGCTCATTGCGCAGGGCATTATACGCATTTTGAAGCGAGGAATAGATTTTTTCGTAGTTGCTAATTTGATGGCGTTCTTCCTGGAGCCTTTCATCTTCTTCTGGCTCTAATTGAGCCGCTTCAATCTCTTCCAATTGAAATTGTAATAAATCTAAGCGGTGTACCATTTCTTGCTCATTTTCAGACAGCTGTTTTAGTTTATGAGCCGTTTTCATATATTGATCATATGCTTCTTGATATTGTGATAAAGCAGGTGCAATCTCTTCAGCTCCAAATTGATCAAGCAAATGCAAATGATTTTCATCCTCCATCAAGAGCTGATTATCGTGCTGACCATGTATATCGAGCAAAAGCCGCCCTACTTCTCTTAATATAGAGATGGTGACAAGCTTGCCATTAATACGGCAAATGCTTTTCCCATTTTGATTAATATCACGGCGAAGAACCATCATTTCATCAGATGCATCGATTCCTTGTTCTTCGCATAGAGCAAATACAGGATGATCTGCTGGTACAAGAAAAAGCCCCTCCAGCTCTGCTTTTTTTTCACCGTATCGAACAAATTCAGATGATCCTCTTCCCCCTACAAGAAGCGAGACAGCGTCAATCATAATTGATTTCCCGGCACCTGTTTCCCCTGTTAGAACCGTGAGTCCTTTTTCAAATGAAACCGTTAACTCTTCAATGATTGCAAAGTTTTTAATGGTTAGTTCTGCTAACACTCATTTGACACCTCTTTTTGTAAACCTAATCTCATGATAGAAGCTCTAAAATTTTGGTCGAAACTGTATCTGTATCATCTGGTGTACGGCAAATGATCAAAATGGTATCATCTCCGCATATGGTTCCCATAATTTCTTCCCAATCTAAATTATCCATTAAAGCACCGATAGCCTGAGCATTACCTGGCATTGTTTTAAGCACGATTAAATGGCTTGCGGCGTCCATCTTAATAAATGCATCCATAAGAGAGCGCTTCAGCTTTGACAGCGGATTAAATCGCTGATCGGCAGGAAGGCTATATTTATATGTTCCATTGTTCGTCGGCACTTTCACTAAGTGCAGTTCTTTTATATCTCTTGAAACGGTTGCCTGCGTGATGTTATAGCCATCTGCTTTCAAAATATCGACTAACTCATCTTGTGTTTCTATATCTTGGCTTGCAATAATTTCTCTAATTTTAATATGCCTTTGACCTTTATTCATTTTGACCCCCCTAGGCGTTTCATTCTCAGTTTGTCTTTACGTTCTATGTTATATGATGCACACTTCAAAAAACAAGCATTACATGAAAAACGTCGATTCTCGTCTTTTCGCCATGTAAAAAGGAATAATAGCGAGCTATTATTCCTTTTGCTTCAATGATCTCATGTGTCAGTCGGCTCAGGACTGTTTTTCTTTTCCTTCAATACGGAATGGGCTTCTTTGACTACCTTCTCAAGTGCAGAAGCCGCTAGTGCCGTATTCTCCTCTTGATCAGGACGAAGCACCAAATGGAGCAGGAATTCAATATTCCCGTCACCACCAGTTATCGGTGAAAAAGAAACATCCTTTACGTCATAGCCTTCTTTTGCCGCAAATTGATTCATTTCTTCTAGCACCCCGAGATGGACTGATGGTTCGCGTACAATGCCTTTTTTTCCGACAAGCTCTCTACCGGCTTCAAATTGGGGCTTGACCAGCGCGATACAGTCACCGCCTGGGACAAGAATATGCTTTAAAGCTGGAAGAATGAGTTTGAGTGAAATAAACGATACATCAATAGACGCAACCTCTGGCAATCCTTCAGTAAAATCAGCTGGAACGGAATGGCGGAAATTGGTGCGCTCCATGACGATCACTCGTTCATCCTGCCTTAATTTCCATGCAAGCTGATTGTAGCCAACATCAACAGCATATGATTTAACGGCTCCATTTTGGAGTGCACAATCTGTAAAACCGCCTGTTGATGAACCGATATCGATCAGTAATTTCCCTTCAACAGTTAAGTCAAATTCTTTTAGCGCTTTTTCGAGCTTTAACCCGCCGCGGCTCACATATTTCAGAGGATTCCCCTTCACAATAAGCGGTGTATCACGATCGATTTTCTCTCCTGGTTTATCCAAACGGTTTTCATTTGAATAAACAATCCCTGCCATGATGGCACGCTTTGCTTTCTCTCTCGTTTCCATTAGTCCTTGCTCGACTAATAAAACGTCAAGTCGTTCTTTCTTTGATGTCATGATCCAATTCCTTTTCTTGGTGCTGAGGGAAGCAGGTCACGTAAAGTTTCAGCAACCTGTGTTTTCGTCAGACCAATTTCTTCAAGCAGTGCATCGACACTTCCATGCTCAATAAATTCATCCGGAATGCCCATACGTTCTACCTTTATATGCGATGCTTTCTTGTCATGTAGATATTCTAATACGCTGCTTCCGAAGCCGCCTTGGAGAACAGCTTCTTCAATCGTTAAAATCGGAATGCCTTCAGCCAGTATCTCATTTAACATTCCTTCATCAAGAGGCTTAATAAAACGGGCATTGACGACACGAACAGATTTTCCTTCTTTTTGCAATTCCTCTGCTGCTTGCAGCGCCATTTTAATCGTTGTACCGAACGTTAAAATAACGGCATCCTTCCCCGGACGAAGAACTTCCCATGAACCAATGGGAATGGTTTTCAGCTGTTCATCCAATTTAACGCCTAGTCCATTTCCACGCGGAAAGCGCATTGCAATAGGACCATCATTATACTGAATAGCTGTATTGACCATATGCTGCCCTTCGTTTTCATCCTTTGGCATCATAAGCACCATATTCGGCATATGGCGCATGAACGCAATGTCAAATACACCTTGATGCGTTTCTCCATCTGCTCCAACGAGACCCGCTCGGTCAATTCCGATAAACACGTTAAGGTTCTGACGGCAGATGTCATGGAGCACTTGATCATAGGCTCTTTGAAGGAAGGTTGAATAAATGGCTAAAAATGGCTTCATGTCCTGCGTGGCAAGTCCAGCGGCCATTGTTGCTGCATGCTGCTCTGCAATCCCTACATCAAACATTCGCTCTGGAAATTCCTTTGCAAACCCTTCAAGCTTTGATCCGACAGGCATAGCAGGCGTAATTGCGACAATTCGCTCATCTTCTCTCGCAAGCTTTCTCACTGTCTCACTGACTAGACCACTCCATGACGGGGCGGCTGCTGTCGGTTTAACGAAATCACCTGTATCAATTTTGTATGGACCTGTGCCGTGCCAAGTCCCGATTTTATCAGATTCTGCCGGCTTATAGCCTTTTCCTTTTTTCGTGATGACATGAAGGAGGACAGGACCTTTTGTTTTCTTAGCATATTCAAGGTTTTCAAAAAGATCTTCGTAGGAATGGCCATCTACAGGACCTAAGTAGGTGAATCCCATTTCCTCAAAGAACATGCCAGACACAAGCAAATATTTCAGGCTGTCTTTAATGCGTTCTGCTGTTGCAGCTAGCTTCCCGCCTACTGCTGGAATACGCTTGAATAAATATTCGAGCTCATCCTTTACCCATTGATATTTACCAGCAGTGCGCAGTCTGCCAAGCATTGTATGAATGGCGCCCACGTTTGGTGCAATACTCATTTCATTGTCGTTTAAGATCACAATCATATCTTTCTTTTCATCACCGATATGATTCAGTGCTTCTAACGCCATACCGCCGGTTAATGCACCATCTCCAATAACCGGGAGGATATATTCATCTGTTCCTTTGATATCTCGCGCTGCTGCCATACCCATCGCGCCAGATAATGAGGTTGAACTGTGACCTGTCTCCCATACATCATGTTCACTTTCATTTCGTTTAGGAAAACCGCAGAGTCCTTTATATTGACGAAGTGTATCAAACTCCGCACCTCTTCCAGTTAATAGCTTGTGAACGTACGATTGATGTCCAACATCCCAAAGGAATTTGTCTTTCGGGCTGTCAAATACTTTATGAAGTGCAACAGTGAGTTCAACGACACCAAGGTTCGGACCGATGTGCCCGCCAGAGTTAGCTAAGGACTCAATTAAAAACGTACGAATGTCAGCACTAAGCTCCTCTAATTCTGCATTTGACATTCCTTTTAGAAAGGCTGGATTTTTTATTGATAAAAGATCCAATCAGGATCAACTCGCTTTCAACAAAATTTCTACATACATCTATAATGCCTTATTCCTATGAAAACCAAACAAGGAATAAGAGTTGTCTCATCATGATAAACTGTTTTCAGTTTACCACAATTGCTCGAAGACCCTCAAATCTAGGCTGTTTTTAATGATCTCTTGAGGCAATGAGATCACATAGATCATGCAATAATTGCTGCTCTAACTCAAGGTTTGAGACAATTTCTTTTGCACGAGTGATATGTTCATTTAGTTTTTCTTTTGCTCCTGAAAGCGTTAATAAAGAAGGATACGTCGACTTATCATTTGCTGTGTCAGAGCCGACACGTTTCCCGATTAATTCTTCGCTTCCTTCAAGATCTAAAATATCATCACGAATTTGAAAGGCAATCCCAATATGATAGCTGAATTCTCTTAGCTTTTCGATATCATCAGCAGATGCGCCTGCCAGCATCGCACCTGCTGCCACGCTGAAGGTTAGGAGCTTTCCTGTTTTTCGGGCATGAATGGATTCCAGTTCAGCAAGAGGTATATATTTTTGCTCTGCTTCCATATCATCAAATTGACCGCCAACCATTCCAAGCGCCCCTGCTGATTTCACAAGTTCATCAATGATTCTGAGCTTCTGATCAGCGGGTACATCGTCAGATAATTGTGATGTAATCAGTCGGAAGCTCTCGGTTAAAAGCGCATCCCCCGCAAGAACCGCTGTTGCTTCTCCATATACTTTATGGTTGGTCGGCTTTCCTCTGCGAAGGTCATCGTCATCCATGCAAGGAAGATCGTCATGAATCAAAGAATACGTATGAATCATTTCCACTGCGCAGCCAACAGGTATGCCGTCTTTTTCCCTTTTTCCATAGGCATTTAAGAGAGCAAGAACGAGAACAGGGCGAAGTCTTTTTCCGCCTGCTTTTAGAGAATAGAGCATAGAGGATTTCAGTTCTTCTGGAATTTGTAATTCCTGAACATATGTAAATAAATAATCTTCAATTGCTTGTTTTCGTGTTGTCAAAAATTCATTTAGATTATTTGTCACTAGCATCTGCCTCCTTCACTGTAAAAGGAGCCAGTTCACCGTCCTCTTTTAAAATAAAATCCATTTGCTTTTCAACATGCTGTAATTTTTCATGACAAAGCTTTGAAAGCGTCATGCCTTCTTGGAAATAATGAATGGCCTGCTCTAGCGGTACATCTCCTTCTTCTAGCTTCCCAACAATCTCTTCTAGACCTTTCATGGCCTCTTCAAATGTCATTTTTTCTTCTTTTTGTTTGTTAGATTCTGTCATGATGATTGTCCCTCCTTCTCAATAACCTCACAAATCAGACGTCCATCCTTCATTGTGATGGTCAGCTGATCGTTCGTTTCTACTTGCTTCACACTTTTAATCAGTTCATCTTCTTTATAGGCTAAACTGTAGCCTCTTTCCATCACTTGAAGCGGATTTAATGCATTTAGTTTACCAAGAACAGATTGGAACTGCGAATGAATTGTTTTCATTTGCACATTCATACTGCGGATGAGCTGATCTGTTTCATTGGCGTGACGTTTTTTCGCCTGAAGCAGCTGCTCTTTTGGATGAAGTGGCTTTAATCTGTATGTCTGGCGGTCGAGTTGACTGCGTTTTTGTTCAATTTGTCTCGTCAGCTGTTTTTGAAAACGATCAAACACCATATCAAATTGCTGCTCTTTTTGCTCCTGTAATCGCTTTGGAAAACGGAAGGCATAAGAGGATTGAAGTGCCACAAGACGGTCCTTCGCTTGAGAAGTTCGATTCTTTACCGCTCTTGTTAACCGGATGTCAATGGATTTGATTCGTTCAATTAAGTCGGCGGTGCTTGGAACAGCTAGCTCGGCTGCTCCTGTTGGTGTGGGTGCTCTCATGTCTGCAGTGAAATCACTGATCGTAAAGTCCGTTTCGTGTCCAACTGCAGAAATGATGGGAATATCTGATGCGAAGATCGCTCTTGCAACTGCTTCTTCATTAAAGGCCCAAAGCTCTTCAATCGAACCACCGCCTCTTCCGACAATCAACACATCGCAGAGCTGTTTTTCATTTGCTTCTTTAATTCGTTCGACGATAGAACGAGTAGCATTTTCTCCTTGGACTAACGCTGGAAGCACGATGATTTTGGCCTGCTGATAGCGCCGATTGATGGTTGTGATGACATCTCGAACAGCGGCTCCTGTTGGGGATGTGATGACACCAACGACCTCTGGATATTCAGGGATTTGTTTTTTATAGCGCGCATCAAATAAGCCTTCACTTGCTAGTTTTTTCTTCAGCTCTTCATAAGCTAGATGAAGAGCACCAACACCATCAGGCTGCATTTCCTTTGCATATAATTGATAGTTGCCACTCGGCTCATATACTTGGATTCCGCCGCGTACGAACACTTTCATTCCGCTCTTTGGTGAAAAAGGCAGCTTGGATGCAGAACGCTGAAACATCACAGCTTGCATGCGTGCATTTTCGTCTTTCAAGGTGAAGTAAACATGACCTCTTGAATGAATCTTCACATTTGATAACTCACCTTTGATCCAAATATCTTCTAAGTGGGGGTCAACATCAAATTTTCTTTTTATGTATTTTGTAAGGGCTGTGACCGTCACAAAGGCTTTTTCACTCATGACGTATTCCTCCTCTTCAAAAACGCACATTCATCCACCGGCAAGCATGCAGGTGGATGAATGGATAAAGCTTATGCTAATGTACGTTTTGCTGATTTAACCGTATTGTGTGCAAGCATCGTAATCGTCATTGGACCGACTCCGCCAGGGACTGGTGTGATATAAGAAGCTTTTTCTTTCGCCTCTTCAAAATCAACATCCCCTACAAGCTTCCCAGTATCTAAACGATTGACTCCTACATCGATGACAATAGCGCCTTCTTTAATTTGGTCAGCTTTAATAAAGTTTGCTCGACCGACGGCAACAACTAAAATATCCGCTTTTAACGTATGTTCTGAAATATTTGCAGTTCTTGAATGACAGTATGTGACGGTTGCATGTTCGTTTAACAGCAATTGTCCAACTGGTTTACCGACAATATTACTTCGTCCAACTACAACCACTTCTTTTCCAGAAAGATTGACACCTGTTTTGTTCAGCAATTCAACAATACCTGCTGGTGTACAAGGAAGGAAGGTGTCTTCCCCAAGTAGCATTTTCCCGATATTCAGCGGATGAAAACCATCTACATCTTTTTCAGGTGAGATACGTTCAATGACGGCTTTTTCAGAAATGTGTTTTGGGAGCGGAAGCTGAACAAGAATTCCGTGGAATTGATCATCCGCATTGTATTGATCAATGAGCTGAAGCAATTCTTCTTCTGTTAAAGAAGCATCTAAGTGATCAAGCTGAAAATGCATGCCCATTGCTTCTGCTGCTTTTTTCTTCCCGCGTACGTAAGAAAGTGAAGCCGGATCATCACCGATTAGAATAACGGCAAGACCAGGTGTGACTCCTTTTTGTTTTAGCTCTTCTACTTCTTTTGCTAATTGTTCACGCTTTTCTTTTGCTGTTTCTTTCCCATCGATGATTGTTGCTGTCATGTCGAATCCTCCTATTGCTGCTTTAGGTCGTTTTTAATGTTTGAAAGTACACCATTTACAAATTTCGGCGCCTTATCATCACCGAATAATTTGGCCAGCTCAATGGCTTCATTCATTGAAACACTGACCGGGATGTCTTCTTGATACACCATCTCGTACACAGACAGCCTTAAAATGGCTCTGTCTACGTTCGCAATACGATCGAGTTTCCAATTCACAAGGTGCTGTGAAATCATGTCATCGAGCTTGTCCTTTTGTTCAAGCACACCGAAAACCAGTTCCTCGAAAAAAGGATCTGATTCTTGTTCATCCAACGCATGTGTAATGGCCTCTTTCGGATCAATATTGCTGACATCAATTTGAAATAATGTTTGTAGCGCCTTTTCTCTTGCAGTTCTTCTTTTCATTATTTACTCCTTTAACCACTTTATCCGCTTGTCGTTAAGCCATACAGAGATCATAACATATTTTGACCGTGGTCGCACCAAGATCCATGCGAGCTGACATGAAAAACGAATAAAGCAACGCGTGACGTAATCATTATTCGGAACTTACCCAAAAATGGGCTTTAAAAAACCAAAGAGGCAATGCCTCCTTGGTTTCACTTCAACCCTTTTTTACATTTCTTGATCTACTTCAGCATCAGGTGCTTTTGTATCAAATTGAATGCCAACGACATGAATGTTGATTTCATTAATCGTTAAAGCAGTCATGTTCAAAAGGGTTTGACGGATATTTTCTTGAACAGCAGTGGATACCTTTGGAATCGATAGGCCAAATTCAACCACACAATACACATCGATTGTGATGCCTTCATCAGAGACATCTACTTTCACACCTTTACGGTGATTTTTCTTCCCAAAGCGTTCTGCTACATCAGCAGCGAAATTGCCGCGCATTTCAGCAATTCCTTCAACCTCTGAAGCCGCGATTCCCGCAATGACTTCAATCACTTCTGGCGCAATTTGCACTTTTCCCAATTGATCTTCATCAAGGTTCATTTCAAGCAAATTGTTTTCTGACACGATCATTCACCTCCGAAAGCTGTTATGGTTTCATGATTTGATACGTTTCTAAAAACTTCGTATTAAAATTACCACTCACGAATGTTTCATGCTCAAGCAATCTGAGGTGGAATGGAATCGTTGTGTAGACTCCTTCAATGACGAATTCTTGAAGCGCACGTTTCATTTTCGCAATCGCTTCTTCTCTCGTTTTACCATACGTGATCACTTTTGCAATCATGCTATCGTAATATGGCGGAATCACATATCCAGGATAAGCGGCAGAGTCAACACGAACACCTAGACCGCCTGGCGGAAGATACATTTTGATTTCACCAGCAGAAGGCATGAAGTTTTTCTCTGGGTTCTCTGCATTAATACGGCATTCGATCGCCCAGCCTTCATATACGACATCATCTTGGGTAAGATATAGCGGCTCACCTGATGCAACTTTAATTTGTTCTTTGATCAAGTCAACACCTGTCACCATTTCCGTAACAGGATGCTCTACTTGGATACGTGTATTCATTTCCATAAAGTAGAACTTCTCTTCATTATAATCATAAATAAATTCGACCGTTCCGGCTCCTGTGTATTCAACAGCTTCTGCTGCTTTCACGGCTGCTTCACCCATTTGCTCACGGATGTCTGCATTAAGTGCTGGTGACGGTGTTTCTTCAAGAAGCTTTTGCATTCTTCTTTGGATTGAGCAATCACGCTCACCTAAGTGAATCGTATGCCCGTGCTTGTCTGCAAGCACTTGGATTTCCACATGTCTAAAGTCTTCAATGAACTTCTCTAAATAGACGCCTGGGTTACCAAAGTTTTGTGCAGCTTCTTGCTGCGTAATTTTGACACCGTTAATGAGCTCTTCTTCAGTACGAGCTACGCGGATACCTTTACCACCGCCGCCTGCAGTTGCTTTAATAATAACAGGATACCCAATACCTGCTGCTGTTGAAACTGCATCATCAAGATCTTTTACAATTCCTTGAGAACCAGGGACAATCGGTACGCCAGCCTGCTTCATTGTTTCTCTTGCGACATCTTTCGTTCCCATTTTAGAAATCGCTGATGCAGATGGTCCAACAAAGATGACATTACACTCTTCACAAAGCTCTGCAAAGTCTGCATTTTCAGCAAGGAAGCCGTATCCTGGATGGATCGCATCTGTACCTGTCAGTTTTGCTACACTGACAATGTTTGTGACATTTAAATAACTATCTTTTGACGCAGTCGGTCCAATGCAATATGCTTCATCAGCCATTTGAACATGCAGTGCGTCGCGATCCGCTTCAGAAAATACCGCAACTGTTTCAATTCCTAGCTCTTTGCAGGCCCGGATGATTCTAACTGCGATTTCTCCTCTGTTTGCAATTAATAGCTTTTTAATCATGATCGTACTCCTTACTCTGCTTTCACTAGAAAGAGGGGTTGTCCGAATTCTACGAGCTGACCGTTTTCAGCTAATACTTCGACGATTTCGCCTTTTACTTCTGCTTCGATTTCATTAAACAGTTTCATCGCTTCAACGATACATACAACTGAGTTTTCCTTCACCTTAGAACCTGTTGTCACGTATGGATCTGCTTCTGGTGAAGATGAAGCATAAAATGTGCCAACCATTGGGGATGTGATTTTATGCAGATTTTCAGACGCAGTTGCCTCTTGTGCAGGGGCTTCGGTCTGAGCTGGAGCTTGTGCTTTAGGAGCTTGTTGAGCTGGAGCTGCTTGGACAGGAGCCACTGGTGCTTGTGCCGCAACTTGCTGAACGACTTCTTTATTTTTCTTCAGTTTGATTTTTGCACCTTCGTTTTCGTACGTAAATTCATCAATTGTAGATTCATCAATTAATTTAATCAGTTCATGAATTTCTTCGATTTTTAACATGGATTTGCACCCCTATGTATGGATTTATCTTTTTTTATAGGCTAGTACTAAAAGTACATACTATAACCATCTTACAGGAGGATTTCGTTGAATTCAACTACTATTGTGATCAGCCACCTCATGCAGGCACCTTGAAGAGGGTGTCAAACCGCATCAAAAAACGCCCTTTTCCGCAAAGGGCGTTTTTTCATTTTTATTGATTGGATGGCTCAAAAGTGACGGCTACGTTATCAAGGCCTCTCATTTCTTTTGTGACCAAATCAATAATATCGGCTGCTTGGGACTTTGATTTTTTATCGGAACGAACCGTAATACTCACTTTATCTCCTTCAGCACTCACTAGGGCATCTTTATACCCTTTTGTTTTGATCAATGTCTCTAGCTGACGCTCTGTTCCTTCTGCCTCACTAAGTGCTGTCATTTGATCATATGCTTCACTTTTTTCTTGTGCTGTCGCATCATCACTAGATACGATTTCGTTGAATTCTTCGCGCTGCTTGCTTCGTTTATCTTCAAGCTCTAGCCTGTATGTTGTGAAAAGCTCATCGTCTGTTTGCTCTGAAACAGCCTTTCCTTCTTCACCGCTTGTTTCAACATCCTCTTGTTTGCCATTTGTTTCTTTGTCAGTTGTTTTGTCACCTGAGCCTTTTTCCGTTCCTTTGTCAGTCCCTTTTTCTGTTTCAGTCTTTTTCTCTTCAGTTCCTTTTGACTTCGTATCTTCAACTGTCACTGCATTCTCACCTTGTGGTGACATGATATAGTACACACTTAATACGACAACTAAACTTAGCATCGTTAATAGCCAAACCGTTTGTTTTTTTAACATCATTCCGAATCCTCCTTGATTTTTTTAGGGGCAACAGCCACTCTATGGCTCGGTACATCAAGCACTCGTGTAACCGCTTCAATGATGGTTTTCTTTATTTGAACGTTGTCTACTCCTTGAGCAACAACGAGGACACCTCGAATCTCTGGCTTTTTCGTTTGGACAACAACTGGTGTTTCTTCATTGCCATTTTTGATGATGACGATCTCTTCTTCCTTTGTTTGATCCGTGACACTTCGCACGCCGCCTTCTTTATCTGTTTCCTCGGTCGTTGTGCTTTTATTGGATTTGTTTTTTTCAAATACTTTTAAAGAAGTCGCATCTACATTCACCACAATGGATACATCCTCAACGCCAATAATCGTCTCTAAAATTTCTTTCAATTGATTTTCGTACTCTTGCTCAACGTCCTCAATGGAGTTCTTTGATTTACCTGAAGATGCGGGTTTGAACACCGCCTGCTCTTCTGAGGATGTTTTTTTAGACGCAGGGACAGCAGCCTGCTCTTTGCTTGATGGAGGTGACAGGATTTGACTGACTAGCATGAAAGACACGCCGATAATGAATACAAGCAGCAAGTAATGGTGCTTCGTTAATTTTGGTTTCCCTTCACCTTTTTCAGGTGCCTGGAACAATGATTTCAGCTTTTGTTTCCAGTCCTTGTTATTCATGATCTGCTGCGTCACCTCCCTCAATGTTCAGCGCAATGTGTTCAGGACTTGTATTCCATACATCCGCAAGCGTCTCTTTCACCCTCGCAATCTCTTTTGATGACGCTCCAGTGCCTTCCTCCTTTTGCCTGGAGAGATCAATGTCCACCTTCGCCACCGTTTCTACAGCATCACCTGCGAGCGGGGAAAGGACCGCTTTGATGCGAAATTGATCCGCCTCCATATTCTGATCAAGGTGCTCCTCATCTGCCAACACTTCTACGTGTTTCATTTCATAGCTCTCCTTCTCCAGTGGCTCCTTTGCGCTTTTTTCTAGTTGGACAGCCATTTGCTTTAAAATATATGCACGCTGTGAGGCTTGTATTTCTTTTTTTTCTAAATTCATCTGATTTTTTATTTCTTCTGATTGCGCTTGTTCCTTTCCCTTCATTAATTCTGAAAAAATTTGGTCAGGGTCCGCCCGAAATAAAGCAAAGATGGGATTGAGCATCACCACGATCAACAGTAGGCTGACGACCATTTTTGCATACTTCTGCATGCTTGAATTGGGGAGCAAAAGATCAATCACAATGGCAAATAAGATAAATAAGATAATACTTGTGATCCATTCTGTGAGAAAACTCAAAAGGTGTCCCCTCCTTACTTCATCATCATTGTGAGGTTACCAGCCGTGATAATGACGGTAATGCTTAAAAAGAACATGAGTGATACAACGGCAAGTGCGGCAAATATATAAAGAACACTCTTTGATATGACATCAAGACAGCTAATGATCGGTCCGCCCCCTAGAGGTTGAAGGATCGCAGCTGCTAGCTTATAAATAAGGGCAAGTGACAGAACCTTAATAGCCGGAAAAGCTGCAAGTGATATCAAGATGGCGACTCCCACAAGGCCAACCGTGTTTTTGAGCAAAACAGAGGCGCTGATGACGGTATCCGTTGCATCTGTAAACATCCTGCCAAGGACAGGAATGAAGTTTCCTGTGATAAATTTGGCTGTACGAAGAGCGATGCCATCACTGATGGCAGCAGATGCACCTTGCACGGAAATAACGCCGAGAAAAACGGTTAAAAAAACGGCTAGTCCGCCAACCGCCACATTTCTTAACAGCTGGGCAAGCTGGGTGACCTTGTATTGTTCGGTCAGCGTACTGACAATGCTCAATATGGCTGATAAAAAGATGAGCGGAAGCACCACATACTGAATAAAAATGCCGCTCGTGTTCATCAAAAATAAAATAACAGGATGAAAGAATCCGGCTGAGACGAGCCCGCCTGATGAAGCAATGAGCGCTAATAAAAGAGGAATAAGAGCAAGAATAAAACTGGTCATCGTTTGGATGGCTTCTGTTGCATAGGAGATCGCCACATGGAAGCTGTTTAGTGCAATAATGATGAGCACCATATAAACAAGCGCGTATGCGACTTTGCTGACAGTGCTTTGCTCAAAAGCGTTTTGCAAAAGCTGAAGAAGCGAACAAAAGATGGTGAGTAAAATCAGTGTTCCTAGGAGCTTTCCGTTTGCAATAATCTCATGAAAAAGATAATGAACAAATGCTTTCAGCCACGTTTGGGGAGACAGCTCTTTATCGCCATCAATCATTTCTTTCACTGTGCCTTTTTGACTTTCTGGCAGAAAGCCGCCATACTCGTCCAATATCGTTTCCCAAAAATCACTAATGGAATGGAGCTCTAGTGCATCAGCCTGTCCATTCGCTACTTCCTCTGCTCCTGGCTCTTCACTTGTTAAGGGCACATTTTCTTCTGCACCTGCATGCGAAGCGATTAGCCAAAAGAAAAGTATAAGCCCCATAACAGCCGTCACCCGTTTCATTGTCATCACCTCTTTTTTCAATCAAGTCATGGACGGAATCATGCCTAAGATGGTCTCAATGATGACTGTTAAAATCGGGACCGCCATGACCAAGATGAGGATCTTGCCGCCAAGCTCTATTTTTGAAGCAATGGCGCCTTGTCCAGCATCCTTCGTGAGCTGGGCGCCGAATTCCGCAATATAGGCAATGCCGATAATCTTCAAAATGGTTTCAACGTACTTCATGTTGACGCCGGCACTAGCCGCAATTTTTTCAATCATGGAGATAATGGCATAGATTTGATCGATTAAATAAAGAAAAATCACACACCCTGTAAACACAACAAGCATAAAGGCGAAGGTTGGCTTTTGTTCTTTCACGATTAATGCTAAGAAAGTAGCGATTAAACCAAGTCCAACAATTTGTATGATTTCGATTTGTAAGCCCTCCCCTATCCTTGAAATAGAAATACGGCTTTAATCTTCTTAAACAAATCATCCACAATGGTTGCCACCATAAACAAAATGTAGATAAACCCAAGCAGCGTCACCCACTGAGCGTACTCTTTTTTCCCCATTTGATCTAAAATCGTATGGAGAAAGGCCACGACGATGCCTACTCCCGCAATTTGAAAAATGACGTTTACATCAACGCCCATGCTCTCGACTCCCTTCCTCTCACATCAATAAAAGAATCAGTAGTAATCCGCTTAAAAATCCGAGGCTCCTCACCATTTTTTCATTTTTCGCTTGGGCGATTTCAGCTTCCTTCTCCTCTGATTCCAAATGGCCTAAAGCAAGCTTGATATACTTTTGCTGAGCAGTGACATCATGCTGACCAAGTGTTTCACCAAAGTGCTTCAGCGCCTCATATTCGCCTTTTTTCAAAACGGTCTTTTTCCAAACGTCCTCCAGACTTTCATTCCATGCATGCCTCGCTGAAAAGGTCCCGACTTTGAGCTTTTCTGCAAATTGCTCAAATAACCGATTCACAGGGGGGCCTACTTGCGACGCAATTTGGTCTGCAGCCCGTGCTAGAGGTGTTTGACCATACATAATTTCAGCTTCAAGAGACTGGAGAGCAAACCGGAGCTGCCGAATTTGCTTAGGCCGGTCGCTGTATCGTTTGGCAAACTCAAATCCTCCCCAAGTCGTGGCCGCGACAATGAAGATAGCGCCAATGAGCTTTAACATACGTCTACTCCCTGCTTCCACTTCATCTCTTGTCCATCTTGGTCATACATCCGTCCGATGGTACCGGGACCTTTTTTTCTATTTAATTCAACATATCGATCAAATACACGAAGCTGCCATAACGGTTGAAATGATGGCCGTTTATATAGATCTTCAAGTGAATAGCCATGAGCTGAGACGATAATGGTTACTCCGGCATGAATCGCCTCTAAAAGTGCCTGTACATCCTCGTTTTTTCCGATTTCATCTACAATGATGACCTCTGGGCTCATGGACCGAATCATCATCATCAAGCCCTCAGCCTTTGGACACGCATCAAGCACATCAATCCGGTGTCCAAAATGATGCTGGGGCACCCCTCTTATACACCCGGCTATTTCAGAGCGTTCATCAATAATGCCTGTTTTTCTAGGAGGAATTGCTTTTGTTCCCGAACTAGCAAGACGCGCTACATCACGCAGCAATGTCGTTTTCCCTGTTTGCGGAGGACCAATGATGAGTGTATTGCACCAATGTTGTTCATATAAATAAGGAAGAAAGGGAAGCGCAATCCCTATTTTTTCTTTTGCAATGCGAATGTTAAATGAAGAAATATCTCTTAACCCTTTGACGCATCCATTCTCAACGATCACCTTTCCTGCTAGCCCCACCCTGTGTCCGCCAGATATGGTAATATAGCCTTGTTTTAATTCTTCCTCAAGCGTGTACATGCTGTAATTGCTGAGCCTGCCTAATAGCTGAGACGCATCTTCTCCGGTTGTATGATAGGAAAGAAAGCGCGGTTTTCCTCTTTGCATCAATTCAATAGGACGATCCGTGCGAATGCGGATTTCTTCTATTTGCGCCCATTCTGTTTCTTTTAGTAAACTGAGTTCTTGTCCAATCGAGTGCGGGAGAATATCCAACAAACTCCGCAACGAATTCCCCTCCTTTTTTTCTTCTCTAAAATGTATGATACGAGTCGTTAATTATGCCAAGCCGTTTCACTTATAAATCCCAACAAGAATAAACACGACACCAATGAAAATAAACACGAGCTTTGCATAGGATAACTGCCCTGCAATTTGATAGATTCCAATCGTCATGGTGATAATAAAAATGAGCGGTCCGATGATCGCTAATATACTATTGATGACAACCGCTTTTCGTACATCATTTGTCATTAAAATAAGGATGGCGGCCGTCAGTTCAATGGCGGCAGATAAAAACCTCATGCCTGCCATTGCAGCCACTGACGGATGTATGCCTGGGAAAAGAAATTGTTTCATATAGAACCTCCAGCTTTTTTTACACTATATGCTTGACTAGCTAGAAGTAGTCTTGTTTTTCAGAAGGACGAGAGAGGGATGAGAGATTCGAGTGACGATTGTCCTGACGAACAGCGTGTAGACAAACCCTCTTTCAAAGGTTTTCTATCACGCTGAAAAGAAGACAAAGGACTAAAATAAACATCATTTTAGCCCTTTGTCAATAATCTGGAAGAGAAATATTTTTTCAATAAAAAAAGACTGTAAACACGAGGTTTACAGTCTTTCTTCGTTCATTACGCTCTTGATACGTATGAACCGTCAGATGTATTAATCACTAGTTTATCTCCTTGGTTGACAAAGAAAGGAACGTTGACAATTAAACCAGTTTCCGTTTTCGCAGGTTTTGATCCACCTGATGTTGTGTCACCTTTAATACCAGGCTCTGTTTCTACTACTTCTAGTTCTACAGTGTTTGGAAGTTCAACTCCAAGTGTCTCAGCACCGTACATCACGATTTGAACTGACATGTTTTCAAGCAAGTATTTCAGCTCATCTTTAATTTGCTTTTCGCTTAATTCAAGCTGCTCGTATGAACTTGTATCCATGAATACATGCTGGTCCCCATTTGCATACAAATATTGCATTGTTTTTGTTTCAATTTGAGCTTTCGCTACTTTTTCACCTGCACGAAATGTTTTTTCTTGAATAGCACCGGTGCGCAGGTTACGCAGTTTAGAACGAACAAATGCTGCGCCTTTCCCTGGTTTTACGTGTTGAAAATCCACTACACGCCAAATACCGCCGTCCACTTCAATTGTCAGGCCTGTACGAAAATCGTTTACTGAAATCATTTTGTCATCCTCCTACATTTCACCATCATAATATGATAAGTTCTTTCGGTGAGTGGGTCAATCGTTTATTGCCGTCAGCTGTCAGGACAATATCATCCTCAATTCTCACGCCGCCGACATCCGGCAAGTAAATTCCCGGCTCAACTGTCACGACCATTCCCTCTTCTAATACGACGTCTGAGCGTGAGGAAAGGCCAGGCGCTTCATGTACTTCCATACCAAGCCCGTGTCCAGTCGAATGCCCGAAGTATGGACCGTAGCCATACTTTTCAATGATGTCTCGTGTGATGCGATCAGCTTCTTTTCCTGTTAAGCCTGGCTTGATTCTATCCACACCAGCGTTTTCTGCTTCTAATACGATATGATAAATTTCCTTTAATTTGTCACTTGGCGTTCCTACAGCAATCGTTCTTGTCATATCAGAACAATAGCCTTTATAGTAGGCACCGAAATCAAGTGTCACCAAATCACCAGATTCAATCACCTTTTCACCCGCTCTCCCGTGAGGCAGGCTTGAACGTACGCCTGAGGCGACAATCATATCGAATGAAGATCCTTCAGCACCTTCTTTTCTCATGAAAAATTCAAGCTCGTTCATGACTGCAATTTCAGTCAGGCCCGGCTTGATGTAAGTGAGAATATGATCAAAGGCGCGATCTGCAATCTTCGCAGCTTCCTCTAATATCTTAATCTCTTCACTAGACTTAATCAAGCGCAACTTTTCAACTGATTCTGAGACAGGAACAAGCTCTACACCGCCTGCTTTATCTGCATACTGCTGGTAAGTGGCAAATGTCATATGATTTTGTTCAAACCCAAGGCGTTTGACCCCAAATTCCTTTGCCGTTTGGACAGCTGTTTCCACCATGTTTCCTTTATGTTCAATGATATCATAGCCTTTTACTTGATTCTTGGCTTGCTCAGTGTAGCGAAAGTCCGTAATAAAAGCTGCTCGATCTTTTGAGACAACTGCAAGTCCGGCTGATCCAGTAAAGCTGGTCATGTATTGTAAATTAAAGCTGCTCGTAATCACTAGACCATCAATCTCTAATTCGGTTAAAAGTTTTCTTAGTTTTTCAAGTTTCATGATACCGCTCCCTCTTCACTGACTAAATAACGAATCGCCAATTTATACCCTTCTAAACCAAGTCCAACAATTTGACCTTGGCATACTGGCGCAAGAACTGAATGATGGCGGAATTCCTCTCTCTTATGAACATTTGAAATATGTACTTCGATAACAGGTAAAGAAATACTTGCAATGGCATCTCTCAGCGCATAGCTATAGTGGGTAAAAGCACCCGGGTTAAACACGACGCCATCGTACTGATCCTCTGCTTCGTGGAGCGCATCGACCAAATCCCCTTCGTGATTCGATTGAAAGAACGTTAATTGGATACTTGCTCTTTCTGCAAAATGAAACAAATCCGTTTCTAAATCCGTCAGCGTTTTACTTCCGTAAACAGCAGGCTCCCTCTTGCCGAGTCTATTTAAGTTGGGCCCATTCAGCACTAGAAAATGAGGCATATGATCACTCCTTCACCTTTATTCAATCTAACTCGATATCTGTTTCTTTTTCCTTAGAAACCTTTCGTTTCCAAAAATATTTTATCATATGAATGGGCGATTTACACTTTATTCTGCCTTTTTCCCGAGTGCTCTCGCAAGCTTCTGACTCGTTAATTCATTGTATTCAAACGAAATACTGTACCCAACAAACATGCCATATAAAATATATAGGCAAAATGTCGTCACAATGGTGCTTTGCTGCAAATCTTGTACTTGTTTCACGTCTGGGAAAATAGGATTAAATACATAAAAAACAAGAACCCATAAAAGGGCGCCATAAATCAGTCCCATCCAAAACCCTTTGATCTTTTTTAAAAGACTGAAATAAATAAAGGCCGCTCCAATAGATAAAAGACCTAAAAGTACAATACTGATAAACGTGCCAAGTCCGTCCTTTTTCCATTCTCCGAGCACAAATGGCTGCAAAAGCATATTTGGACTCACCTCTGAAAAATGAAACATATAGGTCAGAAACCCAATAAATCCCCAAAAGGCACCGCCAACAAAGCCTGTAGCAGCTGCTCTTGCCACCATAGATGACGTTTGCACTGTCTGATTTTTTTCTTCTTGGTTTTTCTTTTCATCACGTTTCATACGAACACCTCCAGCAAGTAGTATGTCCAAAATGTCATGAAAAAAAAGGATTTCTATGCGTGGGTGTAAAATTTCTATAAAAGGGTATACTGGCTAAAAAGAGGTAGATAGAATTCTAGTAGATCATCGACCTGTGAGCTAGTGATTTCCCCTCATTTCCTGTACAATAAAGGTATAAGGAAATGCATGTAAATTACAGGAAACAGGCAGGTTGATAAAAATATGTCCAATCAAACAAAACCTCCAGCATATGGAGGGCAGGCAGTTGTCGAAGGTGTCATGTTTGGAGGTAAAAAGAACTATGTGACAGCCATTCGGCGTAAGGATCAGTCCATTGAATTTTTGAAGCTTCCTCGGACCTCCAATAAACGAACCGCCTTTCTGAAGAAGATCCCATTTGTGAGGGGTGTTGCTGCACTTGTTGAAGCAAGCGCAAACGGCAGTAAGCACTTAAACTTCTCCAGTGAGCGCTATGACTTAGATCCTTCTGAAGATCATTCTCTTGAAAAAGAACAAAAAGGCTCGAAAATATCGATGATCTTCAGCATTGCTGTGATCGGAGTTCTCTCTCTTCTCTTTAGTAAATTTGTCTTTACCCTAGTACCTGTCTTTTTGGCTGAACTTGTGCGGCCCATCTTTTCAGGAAACTTCGCACAAATAGCCGTTGAAACATTCTTTAAATTGGTCCTGTTGTTAAGCTATATTTACTTTATTTCCATGACCCCTTTAATTAAAAGAGTATTTCAATATCATGGGGCAGAACATAAAGTCATAAACTGCTATGAACAGAATCTTGACATCACAGTGGAAAATGTCCAAAGCCAATCCCGGCTGCATTATCGATGCGGCAGCAGCTTTATTTTATTCACTGTCATTGTCGGAATGTTCGTCTATTTACTCGTACCGACAGATCCTTTATGGGTGAGAGTTCTGAACCGCTTGGCGCTCATTCCGGTTGTTTTGGGCATTTCATTTGAAGTGCTGCAGCTCACGAACAAGCTCCGAGAAGTGCCAGTGCTAAAAGTGCTTGGCTTTCCTGGTCTTTGGCTGCAATTGCTCACAACAAAAGAACCTTCTGACGATCAAGTCGAGGTAGCCATTGCAAGTTTTAATGAACTTCTTCGTTTAGAGGAAGCGTCTGAGAAACAAGCGTCAGATTCTGCTCATCAAGTGATCTAACTTATAAATCCGGTAAATTCCTTCGGAGGTGGACAGTTATGAATCGCCGAGTACATCCTGCTTTCACCATTATTTTCGCTTTAGGTGTTTTGGGTTTTGTGTATTTACTCACAACGAACCCAGGCAGACTCTTTACAATGCTGCTATCAGTTGTGATTATTGGAGCGGTTGTGTTTTTCCTATTTAGATGGCTGATGAATCGAAGAGCGGGAACAGAAGGCAATCTTTATCGTAAAGCAGTCAAACAATCAAAACGTCGCTACCAGCAGCCTAAACCAAAAACGAAAAGCCAGATGAAAAATCGGGTCACTCATTTGCGAAGCGTGCCGACTGACCACAAGTCTAAGCCCGTCCTTCTCAAAAAGAAAAGCCAAACACATTTGACTGTGATTGAAGGCAAGAAAAACAAAAAGAAGAATCGCGCCTTATTTTAAAATGTCCAGCTTTTTAAAAATTGCTCGGCCTTCTGTCTACCTAGATCGACGAGCGCCTTTTTCTTTTCTGTCATGAGATGAAAATCAGTGGCAATGACGTGTTCTACAGGAATAAAAATAATATGACGTTCGTGTTTTGTGGCAATATGTCTTTCGTCATGCGCACCACGCATTGTTTCAAAAAGAGCGCCAAACAGTTCAAACGCATTGCGGATGGAGTGTTGAGGGCGTTCTTTTTCGTTTGGGGTTAACGTGACACCAACGAACGGTCTTTTTTTCTCTTCAGCAAATAACCAAATAGGGAAATTACTGAGTACTCCGCCATCAACAATGGTACAAATCCCTTTTGAAGACTTTAGTTTGACTGGCTCGAAAAAGTACGGCAGGCTGCAGCTCATACGAATGGCACGTGCAACGGAAAACCGTTCTGGATTTAAGCCATATGAAGGAAGGTCGTCTGGCAGCACGAGGATTTTTCCATTTGTTAAATCAGAAGCGACGATTTTGAGCGAATCTTTTTTGAGATCCCCAAATACGGTAACCCCTTTTCGCTTTAAAACGTCTGTGAGCCATTTTTCTAGCCGGTCTCCTTTGTAAAGGCCAAGACGCCAATAAATGGATACCCATCTCAGCATTTTAAACGGGATGAATTGACACCTGCGGTCAAGCAATTGATGCTCATCCATTTCATCTAAAAGCTCCTGAATCTCCTGACTTGTAAAACCTGCTGCGATCAGTGAAGCAATGATGGCTCCAGCACTTGTACCAGCAAGGCGGACAAATTGACATCCTCTCGCCTCAAGTGCTTCATAGGCACCTGCAAGCGCTGCACCCTTAATGCCTCCACCTGAGAACACACCATCTATTTTCATCAAGGAGCCCCCTTTTCATCATCACTATTAATAGTGTAGGAGCATTTGCTTTCAATTAGAACTTTATTCAAAAAGGACACCCTCAGCATGGGTGTCCTTTTTCTTAAGATTCTTGATTTGTTTGTTCGTTTTTCCTTTGAATCGCTTTCAGCTGAACAGATCGCTCCTCGTTCTCTTCAAAGAATTGAACGAGATCGCCAATGCGGTCAATGCTGTTCCAGCTGAGATGATGCTCAATACCTTCTACATCATCATAAATTTTCTCTTCATCTACACCAATGATTCTTAAAAATTGCTCTAGTAGTTCATGTCTGTATACGAGACGTTTTCCAATTTTTTTGCCTTTCGGGGTTAAAATCAGACCACGATATTTCTCATAAATGAGATATTCATCTTTATCTAGCTTCTGAACCATTTTTGTTACAGAGGAGGGATGGACAGCGAGTGCTTCTGCAATATCAGATACTCTGGCATATCCTTTTTCTTCTATCAGCATATAAATTTGTTCAATATAATCTTCCATACTAGGTGTAGTCATAAAACCCCTCCAAAATGCACCTTTTACTTAATAATCATAACAATTCTACACCATCGCCCATTAAAAAACAAGAAGTGTCCATCGTCTTAACGCTTGTAATTCCAATCATCTGAGGCATATTTCGTTTTGGCGAGATGGTGGACAAACGCTAATTCTTCATCTGTCAGCTCATAAGGCACAAGCTCGATATTTAAACCTTTTTCAAACCCTCGTTTAAACGCAACACGCGCATCGTCTATCGTACATGTTCGGTCTGAGATTTCATTGATCGCGACCGCCTTGTTTTTAAAGCTCCGCTGCATCCGCTCTCTCACCCGATCGTTAGGATAAAGAAACAAATCGAACAATTTGTCCTCATCAAGGTCAATTAAGATCGAGCCATGCTGGAGGATCACACCTTTTTGTCTCGTTTGAGCACTGCCTGCTACTTTTCTGCCTTCTACGACAAGTTCATACCAGGAAGGGGCATCAAAGCATACAGAAGATCTTGGATTTTTTAAGCTTTCCTTTTCTTTTTCTGTACGTGGAATGGCAAAATACGCATCGAGTCCTAGCTCTTTAAAGCCCTCTAATATGCCTTCTGAAATGACGCGGTACGCCTCTGTTACCGTCGCTGGCATTTCCGGATGCTCTTCAGATACAATGACGCTGTAGGTGAGCTCCTGATCGTGAAGCACTCCTCTGCCTCCTGTTGGCCTGCGAACAAAACCTAGACCGTAACGCTCTACCGCTTCCATGTTAATTTCTTTTTCAACATGTTGAAAATACCCAACAGACAAAGTTGCTGGATTCCAGCCATAAAAACGAATCACAGGCGGAATAAGGTTCTCACTATGCCAATAAAGCAAAGCTTCGTCCATTGCCATGTTAAAGGCAGGGTCTTGGTTTCCTGTATCAATGAAACACCATTTCTCTTTTTGCATATAAAAATCCCTTCTCTTTTACGTAGTCAATGTGAAATGATGGTGGTCTCCACCGTTTTTCTCTCCTCATCAGTCTATCAAATAGGGAAGGAATTGAAAATAATTCTTACCATTTATGATGACAAGTTTCTTTTGCTTTACTATAATAGTATTTGTCTAAAACGTACCATCAGGCAGTCGCACTGTGCTGATGTTCAAGAAGGAGTCGAGTCGTATTGCCAATATTCAATTATATCGTCCTCTCACTTTGTGGACTTTTCGTTCTTTATTCCATCGGCAATTACATTTATCAGCAGCGCATTATGAAAACGCTGACGGAAGAAGAATTTATTAAAGGCTATCGTAAAGCTCAGCTCATTGATGTGAGAGAGCCAAATGAGTTTGAAGGCGGACATATTTTAGGGGCAAGAAACATCCCCCTTTCACAACTAAAGCAGCGGAAAAATGAAATACGTCCTGACAAGCCTGTTTATCTTTATTGCCAAAATAACTTAAGAAGCGGAAAAGCAGCCCAAACTTTACGTAAAAACGGTTGTCGTGAGATTTATAATTTAAAAGGCGGCTTTAAAAAATGGGGCGGCCGCATCAAAACGAAGAATTAACAAAAAAGACTCTGGGAGCTAGCCGCCCCCTTTGAGTCTTTTTTATTTTCTCTCAAAAACAAGAACTGGATTCCGCGCAGCCTTTGTTTCGTCCATTCGTTTGACAACCGTTGTATGCGGCGCTTCCTGCACCACTTCTGGATTCTCTTCTGTTTCTTTTGCAATTTGAATCATCGCTTCAATGAATGCATCAAGTGTTTCTTTTGATTCTGTTTCAGTTGGTTCAATCATGATACATTCCTCTACATTGAGCGGGAAGTAGATCGTTGGCGGATGATAGCCAAAATCAAGTAATCGTTTGGCAATATCAAGTGTCCGCACACCTAGTTTCTTCTGACGTTTACCTGAAAGGACAAATTCATGCTTACAGTGACGATCAAATGGTAAATCGTAATGAGCACATAAGCGGCGCATCATATAGTTCGCATTTAACACAGCTTGATCTGTTACAGCCTTTAGACCATCTGGTCCCATAGAGCGGATATACGCATATGCTCTGACGTTTATACCAAAGTTGCCATAAAACGGCTTGACGCGCCCAATTGATGCTGGACGATCATCATCAAAATAAAAACGACCTTCCTTCTTCACAAGCACTGGCTTTGGCAAGTACGGAATCAAATCCTTTTTCACTCCAACTGGACCTGAACCAGGACCTCCGCCTCCGTGTGGCCCAGTAAAGGTTTTATGAAGATTTAAGTGCACCACATCAAATCCCATATCCCCCGGTCTTGCTCTGCTTAAAACGGCATTCAAGTTCGCACCATCATAATAAAGCTTACCGCCAGCTCCATGAACGATTTCAGCCATTTCTAAAATATTTTCTTCAAAAAGGCCAAGTGTATTGGGGTTCGTCAGCATGAGAGCAGCTGTTTCTTCATTAACGACACGTCGTAAATCCTCTAAATCAACAAGCCCATTCTCATTAGATGCAACGGTAATCGTTTCAAATCCAGCCACTGTCGCAGATGCGGGATTCGTTCCATGCGCAGAATCTGGCACGATGACTTTTGTTCGTTTATGATCTCCTCTTGCTTCGTGATACGCACGAATCATCATGAGCCCCGTCCATTCGCCATGCGCTCCTGCAGCCGGCTGTAATGTCACAGCATCCATTCCCGTTATTTCTTCAAGATGCTCACCTAGGTCATAAAGTAACTCTAATGCCCCTTGCACAGTATCTGCCTCTTGAAGTGGATGCACCTGCGAGAAGCCAGCAAGACGTGCGATTTTCTCGTTAATCTTTGGATTATATTTCATCGTACAAGAGCCGAGAGGATAAAAACCGGAATCGACCCCATGATTACGTCTTGATAGCGCTGTGTAATGACGCATAATATCAAGCTCAGATACTTCCGGAAGCTCAGCATCCTCATGGCGGATGTACGTTTCATTCAATAAAGCTGGGAGCTCCTCTTCAGGTACATCTAAATCAGGTAAGCTATAACCAATTCTTCCTTCTCTGGATAATTCAAAAATAAGCGGCTGATCTTGTTTATTCATGGCGATCCCCCAATTCCTTGATAAACGTATCAATTTCTTCTTTTGTTCTTAGCTCTGTCACGGCTACAAGCATGTGCTCCTGAAGCTCTGGATAGTCTCGCCCTAAGTCATAGCCACCGATGATCCCTTTTTCAAGCAATCGTTTATTGGCTTCTTTCACAGGCTCATTTAGCTTGATCACGAATTCATTAAAATGGGCCCCTTCTACATCAGCCTGTAACCCGTGTTTTGCGGCCTGCATCTTGGCATAATGAGCTTTTTGTACGTTTTGATAGGCAATTTCTTTTATGCCTGTTTTTCCAAGTGCCGTCATCGCAACAGAAGCGGCTAACGCATTTAATGCCTGATTCGAACAAATATTTGAAGTCGCTTTATCTCTTCGAATGTGCTGCTCACGCGCTTGAAGGGTGAGCACAAATCCACGAACGCCATTCTCGTCTTCTGTTTGCCCGACTAAACGCCCCGGTACTTTCCGCATTAATTTTTTCGTCACGGCGAAATACCCGCAATGAGGTCCGCCAAATGCAGCCGGGATGCCAAACGGCTGTGCATCACCAACGACAATATCTGCTCCAAGCTTTCCTGGCGGCGTCAGTAAACCAAGTGCAAGCGGATTACTTGAGACAATAAACAAGCTTTTTCCCTTGTGCGCAATCGGTTCAATGTCTTTTAACGGTTCAACGACACCGAAAAAGTTTGGATATTGCACAAGGACAGCTGCTGTTTCGTCGCAGACTTCCGCTTCTAATGCAGCTATATCCGTCTGTCCTTTTCGCGCAGGAACCTCGACTACTTCGATATGTTGCCCTTTGGCATATGTCTTCAGCACCGCTCTTGATTCAGGATGAACCGTCTCAGAGACCACAATTTTTTTCTTCTTTGTATGTCCTGCAGCCAACATCGCGGCTTCAGCTAATGCTGTTCCGCCATCATACATAGAGGAGTTGGCAATATCCATACCGGTCAGCTCAGCGATCATGGTTTGAAACTCAAAGATGGCTTGCAATTCACCTTGCGAAATTTCCGGCTGATAGGGTGTATACGCTGTATAAAATTCAGAACGTGAGATCACATGATCTACAATCACAGGCTGATAATGATCATACACACCAGCACCAAGAAACGATGCATAGGAAACGGTATCCTTGTTCTTAGCAGCAAGACGAGACAGCTCCCGCACAAGTTCTGTTTCAGATGCCGCTTCCCTCATGTTGTATGCGCCTTTGAATCTTACTTTCTCTGGAATATCTGAAAAAAGCTCATCAATCGACTGAACGCCGATGACATCCAGCATTTCTTTTTGATCTTGCTCTGTTTGCGGCAAATACCTATGCTTCATCCTCTATTCCCCCTCGTTATTTGGCTCTTTTATAAAATGGTGTGGCAACGATTTTGGCTTTTAGACGTTTTTTACGAACTTGCACTTCCACCTCTGTCTCAAGCTGTGCTTGAGATGTTTCGATCAAGGCAAGCCCGACATTTTTCTTTAGCGTTGGAGATTGTGTGCCTGTTGTGACCCTTCCAATCTGCTCCTCTCCTGAAAAGACCGGATAGTCTGTGCGCGGAATCCCTTTATCAATCATTTCAATGCCGACAAGCTTTCGCTTCGTTCCCTCTTCTTTTTGTTTTTTGAGCGCAGCTTTTCCGATAAAATCGGCTTCTTTATCCGTTTTGACAGCAAAACCAATCCCGCCCTCTAATGGAGAAATATCTTTCGTGAGTTCCTGACCGTAAAGCGGGAGTCTTGCTTCAAACCTTAAGGTGTCACGTGCACCGAGACCACATGGTATTAACCCTTTAGGCTGGCCCGCTTCTAATAAAGCCGACCAAATGTGGACAGCATCTTCTGACTGGCAATAGATTTCAAAGCCGTCTTCTCCTGTGTAGCCGGTTCTTGAAACAAGCACCTCTTTTTGAGCGACCTCCGTTTTTGATAAAAACGTAAATGGCTTTAGTGATGTCACGGCTTCATCCGCCACACCTTTTATCATGTCAGCAGCAAGTGGCCCCTGAAGTGCTAACAGGGCGATTTGGTCAGAGACGTTTTTGATCGACACGTCCGCCTCAGCCTGATGGTTCAACAGCCAATTCACATCTTTTTCGATATTTGATGCATTAATAACAAGCAAATAGTTGTTCTGTTCTTTTTGATAGACGAGCAGGTCATCCACCGTTCCGCCATCTTCATAACACATAGCTGTATATAGTGCCTTACCGTCTGTCAGCTTAGACAGATCATTGGTTAATAGCCTTTGTAAAAAAGGAAGGGCATCTTGGCCTTTGACTTCTACCTCTCCCATGTGAGAGACATCAAAAAGCCCTGCTTTTGTTCTAACAGCTTCATGTTCTTCTTTAATGGAAGAAAATTGGACAGGTAATTCCCAGCCCCCGAAGTCAATGGTTTTTGCGCCAAACGTTTCATACGCATGAAAAAGCGGTGTTCGTTTCAACATTAATCGTTTCCCCCTTTTTTCTTACAGTGCAGAGCACAAGCTGAATTTTCAGAAAAAAACACAGCAAAAAAGGACAGAGAGCTTCCTTTTATCAAAAAGAAGTCTCTGTCCTTGCACCTGAAAGTTTACAGCACAACATCATTGTGCGTTTTCCCCTTTGGTGGTTTGCTCACAAAAATGAGCAAACACTCTCCAGAGTTGCGTCCGGTAAGAGTACTTTTGCCTGAGAGATTCACTGAATCAATTCAGCTTGCTCCTTCGGCGCCTGTTGGTGCTGAATAACCGCCAAGTCTCTCCCCATACCATCATCCGCTCATATTCTTCACATTTATTGGACATACTATCAAAATGGGTGACTTATTCTCTAGATCACTTACCAACATCCTACCATTAGATTTGGATAGAGAGCAACAGAAAAATCATTAACATTTTCAAAATAAACTTTCAATATCGTTCGCTTTTATTGATATATATAGTCTTTTAAAGACCTCTTAAAAAATGAAGCGTTTAAAAACAGAATGATTTTATCATGACCCTACTAGAAAGGCAGGCGATGACATTGAAGATTCAAACGATTTTTGATCAGGATTGGACGAGTGAATTTCAGCAGCGGCTAGCAGTAGATGGCCCCTGGGCGAACTGGGAAATGTACCGTTTAGCGACGCAGGTGCAGAAAGTCACAGCGATTGATTCATTCGAGGGCTTACAGGCTCCTGCGCACCTGCCTGCTTTCACTCCTTTAAAACACCAGCTCGAAGTAGCCAGAAGAGTCGTAGAAGAAATGAACGGAAAAGCCATTTTGGCAGATGAAGTGGGCCTTGGGAAAACCATGGAAGCAGGACTCATTATGAAAGAATACATGATTCGTGGACTGGCCAAAAAAATTCTCATTCTCGTACCCGCCTCCCTTGTGTCTCAGTGGGTGCAGGAACTTCGGTCAAAATTTTACATTGATGCTGTTGAACAGAAAAAGAGCTATGTGTGGGAACAGTGTGATGTCGTTGTTTCCTCAATTGATACTGCAAAAAGACAGCCGCATCGGGACACGATTTTATCGATCGCCTACGATATGGTCATTATTGATGAAGCACACAAACTGAAAAACAATAAAACAAAAAACTATGAGTTTGTGAGAAATATGAATAAAAAGTTCTGCCTGCTGCTCACAGCCACGCCTATTCAAAATCGAATAGGAGAAATTTTCAATCTCGTTTCCCTTCTGAAGCCAGGCCATTTAGGAAACGAACATCAGTTTAAAGATATCTTTGCCAAAAAGGACCTGCAGCTTGAAGACCATGACCGCTTAAAACAGTTAGTCAATAAAGTGATGATTCGTAACCGCAGGCAAGACACTGGCATCGAATGGTCAAAACGGCATGTGAAGACGATTTCCATTGATTTCTCACCGACAGAACAGGCATTATATGATGAAATCTGCAAGCTAAAAGAGAACCCATCTTATACAAAACACATGTTTTCAATTATGACCTTGGAACGAGAATGCTGTTCAAGCCGCGAAGCGGTATATATGACGATAAAAAAAATGCAGGAAGAGGAAAAACACATTCTAGGAGTTTCTGCTATTGCGCAAATCATGGAGAAAATCAACCAAGTTGAGCAAAATTCAAAGGCGCTGGAAGTCGTCAAACTCATTCAGCAGTTGAATGAGAAGGTCATTATTTTCACTGAATATCGTGCAACACAAATTTATTTACAATGGTTTCTTCAGCAAAATGGCATCAGCTCGGTTCCTTTTCGAGGTGGTTTTAAACGAAGTAAAAAAGACTGGATGAAAGATTTATTTAGAGAACGGGCGCAAGTGTTAATTGCCACGGAAGCTGGCGGCGAAGGGATCAACCTTCAGTTTTGCAATCAGATCATCAACTACGACCTTCCGTGGAACCCAATGCGCCTAGAACAGAGAATTGGGCGTATTCACCGCCTCGGTCAAGAGCGTGATGTCCACATTTACAATATGTCAACGAACGGGACAGTCGAGGAACATATTTTAAAGCTTTTATATGAAAAAATTCAGTTGTTTGAAAACGTCATTGGCGATTTAGATGATATTTTAACTCGGATTGATATCAA
Source organism: Bacillus pumilus (assembly GCF_002744245.1). GTDB lineage: Bacteria > Bacillota > Bacilli > Bacillales > Bacillaceae > Bacillus > Bacillus pumilus_M. The sequence goes on from NZ_NKHG01000079.1 coordinate 56,281, forward strand.
AGAGGCCGAAACAGAATTGCATCATATTCTCTTCCAGCACGAATCTGATGGAGACATGAAAAAGAAATTAACCCAGTTTGCTTCCTATTTAACAGAAGCACAAACACCGCTTTTAGAAAAAAGACAGCAAGGCTCATAAAGGAGAGTTGATCAATGGAGCAGCGTGACATTCACACATTTCTTCTCCGTTTCTTTCAGGCGAATCAATGCGACATAATAGAGGAAAGTGCAGGACACCTGACAGTACAGCTGACAATAGATATGGATAAATTGATTATGAACCGCCCTTTTTATTGGCACTGGCTCGAAAAAACGGGCGGAGTACCTGAACCGAGGCAATTGACCTTGATCACCGATCAAAAAAAGCTGGCGACACGGTCGAAGGTGAATGTATCCACTTCGGCTCCCCTCGTTTATTTCAAATATTCGAGGCTGTGAAACAGCAAGGCCGATTTATCCGGCTCTACGAAAGAGTCAAGCCGCTCACAAACAACCAGATCGCACTAGAGCCATGGCTTGGTCTCAATGTGAAAATATCCTACCTGGCAGACCGCAAGAAGGATAAGCTGCTATCACTTGGGCTTCATCTGATACGCGGGGAAGTCATCGAACAATTTCAAGAAAAGCTGGAAACACGTGAGCTGTCGTCTCAAATCCCTGATTATTGTTTTACAATGAGCACAATGATTAAGCCTGAAAGCGGAGTCAAACGGCTCTATGGCCTGATGGAGCGTTATGCTCATGAGGAGCCGGACGATTGGGCGGTGAAGGCTGTTCAAAAGTGGAAGGAAGACTCGGAACTTTTAAACCAATTTTATGAAGGGACTTCAGACACATCTGTAGAATATGAAATAGAAAGACAAGCACTCAAAACTTTATACGAACCAAAAATCAGTCTTACGATTGAAAATGGAGGGCTTTTTTACTTACAACAAAAAAGAGGCGGTTGACTCATCTGTCTGCCCCTCTCCATGTGACATACAATTTTCGATCAGTCAAGAGCAAAGTTTGTCTGTTTGTATTGGGCGGAAACATGACGCAAGCAAACTATGAGTTCTTACCACCTGTGTCTTTCCATTTAATGCGTTAATGCCTGAAATACATGATTCAGTATTTTAGGAGGGTATTTGCATGGAAAAGAAAACGAACATATTAGACAGTGAATGGGTTCAATTATTAAACGAAGCTCGAAAGGCGGGACTAACAGTCGAGGAAGTCCGCCATTTTCTCAAATCAAACGAAAAGTCCTCTGAGTCTCCCCCTCTGGTAAGAAGTCATTCTATCAAACCTTTCTGAATGTGCTATAATATCGAAAGGAAGGTGATGACATTGATTGGCCAGCGTATTAAACAATACCGCAATGAAAAAGGCTACTCACTATCAGAACTGGCCGAAAAGGCTGGGGTAGCGAAGTCTTATTTAAGCTCAATAGAAAGAAACTTGCAAACAAACCCCTCCATTCAATTTCTTGAAAAAATCTCCGCTGTTCTGGACGTCTCGGTTCATACACTGTTAAACGAAAAAGATGAAACCGAATACGATGGTCAATTAGATAGTGAATGGGAAAAACTAGTTCGAGATGCAATGACATCAGGGGTTTCGAAAAAGCAATTTCGTGAATTTTTAGATTATCAAATCTGGAAAAAAAAGCAAGAAGAGGAGTAAAGCGCACGTTTTAGCGCATACTCCTCCAATTGCTATGCAGAACTCGATATCAGTCTAAAGACTGGCTTTATTTTTTATCTTCGCTGTGTGCTTTTTCGTTTTCTTTCACGTAGCCTTTTTCATCCGTATGCTTTTTTGGATTGATCGTTAAACCATTCCACTGAGTCGCTTCGAAGGATAGATCAATTTGAATCGCATCGCCTTGGTATTTATTTTGGATATAGTGACCAGCTTTATCCTTCGTCTGGTCATTGACAAATTCAATGATCATTTCCATATTGTCGTAATCAAACGGATTCTTTGGAATGCCGTCATATTCTGGAGCCGTTGTTCCATCAACGGTTGCTACATTAATTTTACCACTTTCATGTAAAAACTTCTCATCGATGGCATGACGAAGCTTTTCAAGTGCGGTCTGATCCTGTTTTGACGTTAATTGATGCAAGTCAAGCAGGTTTGCATGGTCTAAAATAATATTTTTTGGATATCCATTCCCACCTTCGGCTCCAACCGTTAGAACACTCACCTGAAATTGGCTGAGGAATTCTTCAGCAGTATTCTTGCCGCCATTCTTCGCGGAAGTTCCATCTTTAAACTCACTATAATCAAGACTCATCAGCACTTGATTAATCGCAAGCGATCCCTTATTTTCAAAATTAAATTCTTTCTTTATTCGGTCACCTGGTTTTAAGTTCGCAAGGTTGATGGCGCCGGAGTTCTCTTTTGCAGATAAATCCAGCTCTCCTGTAGAGTAGACCGCGTTTGCCTTTTCTACATCATTAAACGCAGCCCACGTTCCCCCGCCAATTAAAGCAAGGCCTAATGCTCCTGATAATACACCTAAACGAATCGATTTTTTCATTGCCATGAATGATCCTCCTAATAAATTGTTTTATTGAAACCTGATTAGGTTACAAACGAAAAATTATGCTTGTTCCTCTGACATATGTAAATCAGCCGCGTGTTTTCGATGTCTCGCTGCGCCTACAAAATGAAGAGTTGAATAAACGAGCAACATCATGCCTGGTATGATAAGCAGCAAAGCTGTACCAGCCGAAGTCCCGGCATACGAAAGGAGCTTTCCTGCATAAGGGATGTCCACTCCTGTATACTGAGCAACCACTTGATTCGCTTTTACCAGCGTACCGTCTTGATACATATTGTGGTCTCCTTTGGTCTCAAAGGTTTTATTTGTTCCATTTCCTTTCACCCCAACAATTCGGTGGGTCACATAGGATTGATCTTGCTTCGTTTGAAAAGTGATAATATCCCCTTTCTTGAGCGTCTCAGGTGAAGTCACATGTTTCACTACAATCAGTGAGCCAGCCGAGAATTCTGGTTCCATTGAGCCAGATAATACTTGCTTGAATTGATAACCGAAAATTTGAGGATCGCCGCCTGTTGTTCTTGATGACAACACGACAATAATACATGCAATCATCATCGTGAAAACGATACCGTAAAGAATACTACCTGTCATTTTCATCCATTTTTTCATATCCTTTCTCCCCTTCGCTAACATATTTTTCTCATTCAGGAGGCTAACTCCATTTAGGTCACATTTTCTTGGCAACGAGAGAGTTGTATATGATGAGACCAAAAGAATGGTTTTTTAGATGCGCCAAATCCTTTAGGATAATAGATTTTAAAGGCATAGATTCCGTTCGTTTTTGCTTTATCTGTCGTTACGATTGTCGTTTCTTCTCTTGAAAGCTTTTTTATAAAGCCCTTTTCAAGGATATGGCCGTCTTGTAATGGTGTCTGATTGCTTTTTACTTTGTGTAATTCCCACATCCATTCAGAGTGTCTCATAGGTTGTCCCGTATTTTGCAGTGTCATGCTTAGCTTTTGAGGCGCACAAACTGTTCCTTTGATCATCGTTTGATCTATGAGCTTCAAATGACTTCTATCCCATTTCTTTGGCTGACAATGCTGATCTGTCAGTTCGAAATTTTCACATGTCTTCATGACAAAGCTTGAATGCTCGACATCATTAAAAGAAGCGTTCGTAGGTGTGATCAGAAGTGAGGTGAAAATCAAACAAATGGCACAAAAGAGTACAAAGAGCGACTGTTTCATTGATTCTTTCAACTCCTTGAACAATTGTGTTCTTTAAAAAGAACGATTACGTTCAGTATAAGGAAATACCTATAAAACCCAAAACGCCAAATTAGTTCATTTTGTTCTTAAATAAGAACTTTTGCAAGAAATTTCTTCCGTTTTCTCATTCTTTCGCCATATTCGATATTTTTTTCCATGACATTTGTACTTCTTAAAAATTTACATAAAAGTGTAGGATTTGGTCAGGATAATAATTGGTGAGGTGATGTTAATTGAAATGTGGAAGAATCATGATCATGCTCAGTTTACTATTGGGTCCTATGATACAAGACGCCAAACTTGCGAATGCGCAAGTATTCAGTATTGCTGCAGATCAATGGGAGACGAGGGCAGTCAAAGAAGCAAAGAAAAGATATCCGTTAGCTCATGTTTTATTTAAACAAAAAGTATGGGACCGGCATCGGGAGAAAGAATCTGTAAAACAATATCATATTACGTTAAAAGATCACACCAAAGAATTTGGGGTATTTGTCACCATTTCCTATAATCCTTACTCGAACAAGGTCAATAAAGTGATTGTTGTTGAAGAATACAGCTAAATGGCATAAAAAAACCGCCTGTTGGCGGCTTTTTACTTTTGTCGATGTCGATGACGTTTTTTTAGCATCATTGAAAAACCAAACGGTAGAACACCAAATAAACGCTGTGAAAATGGCAGTTTTGTCTCCATTTTTTCTTGTTTATGCTCCTTCCGTTCGTCACGTGGTGTATTCATATATTTAATGATTTCCTGCGTCATATATTTTACATAGTCATTTGTTTTCAACGAACACTCACCTCTTCTTCCTTAAAGTGTTACCAAGAAGAACATGATTTTATACACTGGCTACTCGGGAAATGTCCATTTGATGATTTCACCTGTCTTCCAATCCATCACCAGCTCCCGCTCGTCAGCTAAGCCATCCTTTGTTTTCACCTTAATTAGAATACGGACAAGCTTTTTCTTTTGATCGCAGCCGAGCTGTTTCAGTGTCACACGGCCTTCTTCGCTGTCAACATGGAGGTCTTTCTGCTGATCACAAATACGATTTAATTTGCTGGCAGCTTCACTTATACCAATTCGAAATAGCTGCTGTTTTTTATAAAAAGAAATCGTAAGCTCTGTCCTTTTTAATTCTTTTTGAAACCCAATTGTCATTGAGCCTAGGATTAACAGAAATAAAAGAATTATAGCAAGAACGTGCGGATAGATAAACCCTTTTTCACTTTTCACGTTTTAGGAACCACTCCTTTATATGTGAAAAAAACGGCTTCATATACCTTACCAGATACATCTGTGACTTCGAGAATTGTTGCTTGCTGATTTGTTCTTACACGAAATTGTTTCACCTTTTGCATTAAAGGAAGATGCCCTGCCTGATCCACTCGTTTCCGCAGTATTTCTTGATATGGCTCAATTGTCACCACTCGTCCTTTGTCGGAAATATACTCTAACGCTTTTCCTTTTTTCACAGCTCTAACAGCCACTGCACGATTTAATTCCTCCTCTAATTGCAATACCGTTTGCTTCCATTCCATATGTGAAAATTGGTTTATTTCTTCAAATGGATGGGCTTTCACAGCAACAGAAAAGATCAAAACACAGCCAAAACAAAGGATGAGATATAACTGCATTTGCCACAACGCTTGAACAAGTGTAAAACCCTGTTCATTGCTTAAAATGACGAAAGCAAATGGTCTTCTTTTTTTGTACTTTGTACGATACACATCCCTTCCGTTTACGCCAATTGAGTTCATATGTGACCTCGCCTCGTTTCTTATTGACGGATTGCTTTTTCCCTTCTATGAAAGCTTCGTTCATATGTTCATGTAAGACTTGGTAAGCTTCAAGTTTTGCTCTTAATTCTTTTTTTCCCATTATTAGTTTTTCATAGGTTGGCATGAGCACAAGAGCTGCAAATAGGAAGATATGGCTTGCGAAAAGCATCTCAATCGTACTAAATCCTTTACTGTTTCTGAACATTGATCCGACCGCTCCCTAAATAGATCGTGAGTTTATATGTTTGACTACCAAATTGCACAATAAGAGACCCACCACTGCTCGGATGTCCGTTTACATTAAAATGGATGCCCTGTGAAAATGTAGAATGCTTGATAATGCCTTTTTTGTACTGATTAGAAGCAATCACCTTGTCACCATTTTGATCGATTACTTGATAGGATACATGTTGCGGATGAATCTCAACCTTCACTCGGGTTTTTTTGATAAATGCAGTATAAGAAGCAAATTGTAGATCCTGTTTGATGATGTTCATTTGTTTTTTTGCTTCAGCACTTTCTAAAATGTTTGGAACTTTTCCTCCTACAATCGATAAAAGGATAGATAAAACAAGTAAGATCATGAGCTGCTCAATGAGCGTAAATCCCTTCTCATGTGTCATCAATTTATTCATGCTTCACATCGCCGTTTTGAATGACAATAGCTTTCCCATTAGGACAAGCTAACCCCTTTTTCACATAGCCTTCTTTTTCTAATTCAGCTAAAGATGGCGTCTTGCCGTCATGCTCTAATTCATATGCCATCACCTGTGTACTCACCATTGATTTCAGCCCTTCACAGCCCTTTGCTTGAATGCTTTGGTGATGACGTGTGATATTCGGAATGGTAATCAATAAAAGAATTGAAATCACGAGCATGACAATTAACATTTCTAACAGCGTAAACCCTTTATCATTCATCCATCTGTCCTCCTTCTCACACTTGTTCCATTAGTTGATACATTGGTAAAAGAATGGATAAATACACAATTAGTATGAGGAAAGCTGTCAAACCATATATGACTGGCTGCAGCCATGAAACCCATTTCTCAATTTTCAACTCTGCATTCTCTAATAAAAATTGACTATACGTGTACATTTCTCTTGCAAGCATCCCACTTGCTTCACCATGCTTGATCACAGCTGCAAAATGTCTTTCAAAAAAAGGAGACCCGCTTACTTGATGTTCCATGGTATCTCCATTTCTTAACTCTCCAATCATCTGTTCAGATATTTCTTGAAGAAAGGGTAAATAGCTTTGCTGTTTAAAAGCTTGCAAACTTTCATAAAGCGATAATCCAGCTTGAAGAAGTCCGCTTAGCTGAAGAGAAAAAAGATAAGTATGCATCAGCTGCATCCCTTTATATAACATCGGCAGCCTGCTTATGACTCTCAGTTTCTCAAGGGTCGATTTTTTCTTAAAAAAGACATAATAATATCCAATCAGACAGATACACACACAGGCTATGATGAGCAGGAAAGCATATAGAAATTGAAAGAGTCCAAACACCCCTTGGATCACCCATGACATGCGGGTATCCATCGATGAGTACAATAGAGAAAATTGTGGAATGATCATCTGCTGAACAAGTATCAGCACAACCAAGACTGTAAAGATGAGGAAAATCGGATAACGTAACATGCGTTTGAACGTGTCTAACTGTTGAATTTTTTTCTCTAAAAAACGTGAGCTTTGTTCAAGAGCGCGTGCTAGGCTGCCATGCTTCTCTGAAAAACAGAGAATAGCGATGACTTCTCGCTGAAAATGGAATCTCTCCAGTACAACATAAAAAGGCTCCCCTTCAAGCAACCACTGAATGCCAGTTGTTAATAGCAGCTGTTGTTTTTTTGTTAACTGGATATTCATCATCGTTAATGCTTCAATCAATGTATATCCAGCTTGAATCAATTGAGCAAGTTTTGATAGAAATTCAGCTTGTTCCTTTCTAGACCATGCTTTAGAGGTTCGCTTCTTCATAAACCCAGCGATGATATGTGTTTTTCGATAAATAGCCTAGTGCCACTCCTTTACGAATTAATTTTTGGAGTGTTTCATATGACGAGTGAGCGTATTCTCCTTTGGCTTCTTTGATACACTCATCAAGGTCCTTTCCATAAAGCAATTCAAATACATTTGTTCGTCTAACCGGTCGATTTAATTTGCAGTAAAGTTGACATGTTTCCCCGCAAAAAGGACACGTCAGTTCAATTAATCGCTGTGCAGCAATCGCGACCATTGTTTGTTCAAGTTCATTCATCGTCACACCAAATTCAAGCATTCGATAAAGGGCACCTTTTGCATTTTTAGCATGCAGTGTACTCATGACCAAATGGCCTGTCAGTGCTGCTCTAATTGCCGTTTTTGCTGTTTCAGCATCTCTTATTTCCCCTAGCACAATCATATCTGGGTCATGTCTTAAAATGGCACGTAAACCAGCTGCATATGTGATGCCTGCTTTTTCATTTACTTGAACTTGTAGCACCTCTTCATTTCTTGTTTCCACAGGGTCTTCCAGTGTAATAATATTTCGATTAAAATGCTTTTTTGCAAACTGTATCAATGAATAAAGTGTTGTTGTTTTCCCTGAATTTGTTGGGCCAGTAAATAAAATGAGTCCGTGTGAATGATTGAGAAATGATAATAATTTGGCTGAAGCTTTCGGGAATAACGACAGATATTTTGTTTTTGGCACATGATCCTGTGGTAACATCCTAATCACCAAACTTTCATCATTCACAGTTGGTAATGTAGACATCCGCACAAACACTCGGCCGGTTCTTAGCATAAAAGCCAATGACCCGTTTTGTGGTCTCCTTTTTTCACCGATATCCATGGCGGATAAAAATTTAAAATGAGCAATTAACCTCTCCCCAGTTTTTTTATCAATCTTTCGCTGTTGAATTAAATCTGAGTCTACTCGGAAAGAAACCAGAGCTTCCTTCTCTCTCTGGACAATATGCAAATCAGAAGCCCTCATGCGGCATGCTTCTTCTAGCAGCTCTTGTCCTAAATATTCAATATCATACAACTGGTTCACTCCTTTCTCTGACCATATTGTAGGATGGAGAAACCTGCCTGACAAAAGCGTATTTGATGATTTTAATGTCTGAAAAAGCGTTAAAATCATTAACACATGATGTATTTCACTGAATCTAACAAAAGATCATTTAAAAAACCTGACTTTTACAAGTACAGGTTTTTTCATCATGTTGCTTCTTGCTGCTGCTCTTCAAAGATACGGAATCCTCTTTTTTCTAAAGCTTTTGCAAGGCTATGTTCAGTATTTACTTTTGAGAAATCAATGCCTAGTTTCACAACAGTCTGAGCTATCTCTGGTCGAATGCCTGAAATAATGGTCTCAATTCCTAGAAGCTTCGCACTATCAACCACTTTAAACAGCTGATAAGCAACCATTGTATCAACGACTGGCACACCAGATATATCAATAAATAAATGCGTCAGACGCAGCCTTGAAGCTTGCTCTAGCACGGACTCCAAAATAATTTTGCCCGGTACGTATCGATCTCTCCGATCAGCGGTAAAATCCCGATCTCTTTTGATACTGGAATAACAGGTGCACTCAGTTCTTGGATCATCTCTCTTTGTGCGTTTAACTGATTCAGTGTGACGCGGTCATATTCTTCTGATAAACGCTCAATCATATCATCAAATGTGGAGTGAAAATGCTGATTCCACCTGCAAACATCTTGCAGCTTCACTTCAAGTTCTGTTTCTTGTGTGAATGTCTCAATTCTCGAACAGAAAATGTGGCGGAACACCTTAAATTGTCCGATGATTTCATATAAAGGAACCTCGTGAACTGCTCGATCACGCGCGATATCAACTGACCACTTTTTCAAATGGTTCTCTACTTTGTCTGATCCTGTTATAAGCGTCGCTGCGATCGTTTGAATAAACTCTGTATTTTGTTCCTTGAGTTTATTTTCTGTTTCCTCTGATGCATGTTTAGAATATAATGAGCCTTTTTCTGTTCTTGTTTTCAGCCATTCTTCGGTCATGGCAGGGGCTTCTTTTAGAATAAATTCATATAATTTCTCTGATTTTTCATTTGTCATTTTGCTTCTGTCTCTCCTTTTTCACTTAAAACTAGGGACAAACAAACTTTTATGTATAAATGACCGCAGATGGTGAACAATATCATTGCACATTTGATATTGGGCTATAGCCAAGTGGTAAGGCAATGGACTTTGACTCCGTGATCGTTGGTTCGAACCCAGCTAGCCCAGTTCAGCACAAAAACGAAGACGGCTGAAGCATATTTCAGCTGTTCTTCGTTTTTTATTAGGACACTGATTGATGAATCGTTTTCTTTTTTGAGATTTTCATGAGTTCTCCAGGATTATAGCCAACAACTAATTTATTCCCATCAATGATGATCGGTCTCCGGAGTAACTTTGGTTTTTCAATGAGAAGCTGAAGAACCTCGTTTACTTTTAAATCATTAATATTTAAATTTAAGCTTTTAAAAGCTTGGCTTCGCGTTGCTAAAATTTCATCCAATCCCTCTGTTGTTAAGGAAAGTATCTTTTTTAATTCATCTAGTGTTGGCGTTTCTCTGAAAAGGTGACGTTCTTTAAAATCAATTTGATTCGCCTTTAACCAATGTTTTGTTTTGCGGCAAGACGTGCAGCTTGGGTATGAATAAAAAGTAATGTCACTCATTAGTCTTCCTCCTTAGGTCGTTAACCTTTTCTCTTATGGAGTAAGTACCCTCATGTTTTTGGGCATAAACACTTTTTCATCACTTTTTCAAAAAAATTTATTCCTCTTGCCAAATAAATGTTCACACGATGTCAAAAATGTAAATGTTTACATAACAAGTGATGATCAGCTATAATATGAATCAAAGGGGTTTTTTAAGGGGGAGGGAAAGAAATGAATCGCATGTTCCGCGTGCTTGGCTTTTGGACGGGTATTTTTGCTGTCATGTTCTATTTAGGACATATGAAAGATGCATCCTTGCTGTTCTTCGGTCAAACCGTCCTTTTTGTATTTTTATCCTACTTGAATTTATCCGAAAGAATGTATATTTACATTTTCGGAGCGTACTTGACGATTTTCTTTGCCGGATTTACATATTATTCAATTTTCATCATGGTTCCCGGTACCGGACATTAATAGAAAAAGCATCTCTTCTTAAAGAGATGCTC
>NZ_NKHG01000046.1 GCF_002744245.1 Bacillus pumilus
GAGAAGACCCGCTCATTGCTGGGTCTTCTTTTCATTTAAGATCTGCCAATCGCAACAGCATTGTCTGGCTCGGTGAATGGCTGATCCTTTTGAATATGATCATAGAACATAATGCCATTTAAATGGTCAATTTCATGCTGAAAGACGATAGCTGGGAACCCTTTTAAGCGAATCTCAATGTCTTCGCCTTCAAGCGTTGTGGCCTTGACCCTGATTTTTTCGTAACGCGGGACAAATCCAGGGATGGCCTCATCAACAGATAAGCAGCCTTCTCCAGCAGCTAAATAAGCTCTTTTGACTGAATGACTGACAATACGAGGGTTGAAAAGGGCATGGCTGTATAGATGACCGTCCTCATCCTCACAGTGAACAGCGATCATTCGTTTGCTAATATTGATTTGGGGTGCTGCTAGTCCAACGCCGGGTCTTAGTCCATATTTTTCAGCAATGTCTTCATCTTGACTATTTTTGACGAATTCGATCATGTCAGCTAATTGCTGTTTTTCCTGCTCTGTTGGCGGGAGTTCGACCGCTACAGCCGCTTGTCTTAGGACGGGATGCCCGTCTCGTACGATATCATCCATGGTAATCACAAAACTTCACTCCTATTTCCTTTGTATGTAAAGTATATAAAATGATACACAACATATGCAAAGAAATAAAGAAGACCGGTCGTTAGAGACCGGTCAGAGGCTTAGAGAGCCATTAGCAACAGCCACCGCCGCCGCCTAAGAATGCTGCGCCTACAATGATCAATAGGATGAAAAGGACGACGATTAAAGCGAATGTACGTCCACCACCGTATCCGTATCCACCACCATAACTTGGATAGCAGCAGCCACCACCGTATCCATATCCGTAACCGCCGTATCCACCATACATACTTCCATGACTATAATTAGACATACTTTTGACCTCCTTTAGAAATACACTCGGCCTTTCAGAAGTGAAGGCGAAGCGTGTAATATAAACTATGTATGAATGCACTATTTGTATAGTCATGAGCCTATAGCTTGAAAAAAATCTTCTTTTAGCTCATATAGTAGCCTCTTTCCTTGTCACAAACGCCTATAAAAATTATAGTGGTATGTGGAGATGTAAAGGGGGACCTTGTGATGAGACAGATGAAAAGAAGCATAAAAGCAGGAGCTGCTTTAGCGGGAATATGCACCCTTTTGCTTGTGGGATGCGGAGGTCAAAGTCCGTTCGATGACATGCAAAATGCGATGACGAAAATGAGTGAAAAAGAGGCATCCTTTGAAAAAGAGCAAGGCACACTGCAAAGCTATGAAAAAAAAGAGCAGCAGCTGTATACGAAAATGATTCAGACAACGAAGGACCATACAAAAACAGTATCAAGCCTTTCTGATCAGGCATTAGCATCGGCAGCGAAGCGTGAAGAACATTTGAAAACAGAAAAAGACAGTATGGATCAATCGAAAAAAGAATTTCAATCTGTAAAGGAATCTGCTGGGCGGATAAAAAATGCAGCATTAAAAGATCAAGCAGTTCAAACGGTGAAATCAATCGAGAAGAGATATGCGTCATACGATCAGCTATACCGTGAGTATCAAAAGGCGCTGAAGCAAGATCAGCTTTTGTATCAATCCTTGAAAAAGAAAGACTTAGGATACGAAGAGCTGAAATCCAAATTGAAGACAGTGAATCGTTCTTACAGCAAAGTCAGAAAAGAAAGCAAGAAGTTCAATCAATATACAGACCAATTGAATGAGAATAAACAGGCTTTATACAAAGCAGCAGATAAAGAGGCGAAAAAGAGCTGAAAAAAACAGCTCTTTTTTTATTTTTCGACAAAAACAAACATTTGCTATTGTAGTACAGTAGTGAAGTCTATACTAGTACAGTTTGTACTGTTTGTTAAACAGATTGATACAGCTCTCCATAAAAAGTAAAGCGAATACATTTATTTAAATAAAGCCGTTAAATCAATTGACGGACTATTTTTCTTGTTGTAAACTATTCCTTGTTAACAGAAGTTGTATTAGTTTTTTGTGAACTATCGTTAATACAGTTAAAAGAACTCAAAAGCGAATGGTCGTCGAATGTTTCGACAACGATCTTTGTGGCTATTATAAACAGGAGTCATATGAGTATTTTGGGTTATCCTATATCTGTATGTATAAATGGATTCACGACAAATTGACTGTTAAAAGAAAGGAAGAGGTGACTTTAGAATGGCTGCAAAAACAAAAAAAGCAATTGTTGATAGCAAAAAGCAATTTGATGCCATCAAAAAGCAGTTTGAAACGTTTCAAATTTTAAACGAAAAAGGCGAAGTCGTAAACGAAGCGGCAATGCCGGATCTTTCAGATGACCAATTAAAAGAATTAATGCGCCGTATGGTGTTTACACGTGTATTAGATCAACGTTCAATTTCATTGAACCGTCAAGGACGTCTAGGCTTCTATGCACCAACAGCTGGACAAGAAGCTTCTCAGCTTGCAACTCACTTTGCACTTGAGAAAGAAGATTTCATTCTTCCGGGATATCGTGATGTACCACAATTAATCTGGCATGGTCTTCCACTAACAAAAGCTTTCTTGTTCTCTCGTGGACATTTTGTTGGTAACCAAATGCCTGAAGATGTGAATGCACTTTCCCCGCAAATCATTATTGGTGCACAAATCATTCAAGCTGCTGGTGTAGCTCTTGGATTGAAAAAGCGCGGTAAAAAAGCTGTTGCAATCACTTACACTGGTGATGGCGGAGCTTCACAAGGTGATTTCTACGAAGGTGTTAACTTTGCAGGGGCTTACAAAGCGCCAGCGATTTTTGTTGTCCAAAACAACAGATATGCGATCTCTACGCCTGTTGAAAAGCAATCTGCTGCTCATACGATTGCACAAAAAGCAGCTGCAGCTGGTATTGTCGGCGTACAAGTTGACGGTATGGATGCATTAGCTGTATATGCAGCGACTGCTGAAGCTCGTGAGCGTGCTGTAAATGGTGAAGGTCCAACATTAATCGAAACTCTTACATTCCGTTATGGCCCACATACAATGGCTGGTGACGATCCAACAAGATATCGTACAAAAGAAGATGAAAACGAGTGGGAGCAAAAGGATCCATTGGTACGCTACCGCAAATTCTTGGAAAACAAAGGCCTGTGGTCTGAAGAAGAAGAGAATAAAGTCATCGAAGATGCAAAAGAACAAATCAAACAAGCAATCAAAGAAGCTGACGAACATCCTAAGCAAAAAGTCACTGACTTGATTGAAAACATGTACGAAGTTCAACCATACAACCTAGTTGAACAGCTTGAAATTTTCAAACAGAAGGAGTCGAAGTAAGCCATGGCGCAAATGACAATGATTCAAGCGATCACTGATGCGTTACGCACAGAACTGAAAAATGACGAAAACGTTCTCGTTTTCGGAGAAGACGTTGGTGTAAACGGCGGCGTATTCCGTGCGACTGAAGGATTGCAAAAAGAGTTTGGTGAGGATCGCGTATTCGATACTCCACTTGCTGAATCTGGTATTGGCGGTCTTGCAATTGGCCTTGGACTACAAGAATTCCGCCCAGTAATGGAAATTCAATTCTTCGGATTCGTTTACGAAGTATTAGATTCTGTTTCTGGACAAATGGCTCGTATGCGTTACCGTTCTGGCGGACGCTGGCATTCTCCAGTGACAATCCGTTCTCCATTCGGTGGAGGGGTTCATACACCTGAGCTTCACGCGGACAGCTTAGAAGGTCTTATAGCACAACAGCCTGGTATCAAGGTTGTTATTCCTTCAACACCTTACGATGCAAAAGGACTATTAATTTCTGCAATTCGCGACAACGATCCAGTTGTGTTCCTTGAGCATATGAAACTTTATCGCTCTTTCCGTCAGGAAGTTCCTGAAGAAGAATACACAATTGAAATCGGTAAAGCTGATGTGAAACGTGAAGGGTCTGACCTTTCTATCATCACTTACGGTGCAATGGTTCACGAATCACTTAAAGCTGCTGAAGAACTTGAAAAAGAAGGCGTTTCTGCTGAAGTGATCGACCTTCGTACAGTAAGCCCGCTTGATATTGAAACAATCATCGCTTCTGTTGAAAAAACAGGACGTGCGATCGTTGTTCAAGAAGCACAAAAACAAGCTGGTATCGCTGCAAACGTAGTAGCTGAAATCAATGATAGAGCAATCCTTAGCCTGGAAGCACCAGTACTTCGTGTAGCTGCACCTGATACTGTATTTGCTTTCTCTCAAGCTGAAAGCGTATGGCTTCCAAACCATAAAGATGTACTTGAAACAGCTAAGAAAGTTCTTGAATTTTAATTAAATGACAGGGGGGAAAAGAATTTATTTCTCTTCCCCTTTATCAATTACATGAGCGTGTAATGATTACACAACAAGGGTTCAACAAAATCTAGGAGGCGAAAAACAGTGGCATTTGAATTTAAACTTCCGGACATCGGAGAAGGTATCCACGAAGGTGAGATCGTTAAGTGGTTTGTAAAACCAAACGACGAAATCAATGAAGATGATGTTTTAGCAGAGGTACAAAACGATAAAGCAGTTGTAGAAATTCCTTCACCTGTAAAAGGAAAAGTATTAGAATTAAAAGTTGAAGAGGGAACAGTTGCAACTGTAGGTCAAACAATCATTACGTTTGATGCACCTGGTTATGAAAATCTTCAATTTAAAGGCAGCGAAGAAGAAGGCGAAGCAAAAACTGAAGCTCAAGTACAAGGTACTGCTGAAGCTGGTAACGAGCCAGAAAAGAAAGAAGTTGCACAAGAAGAAACGGCAGCAGCAACTGGTGCAGGTGCACAAGAGCAAGTAGATGCCGATCCAAACAAACGCGTCATCGCTATGCCATCTGTACGTAAATATGCTCGTGAAAAAGGCATTGAAATTTACAAAGTGGCAGGTACTGGTAAAAATGGCCGTGTCTTAAAAGAAGATATCGACAGCTTCGTTAATGGTGGTTCTGCAAGTCAAGAAGCAGCACCTCAAGCAGCTGAAAGTGCGAAAGAAGAAGCAGCTCCAAAAGCGGCAGCAGCTCCAGTTCTAGAAGGAGAATTCCCAGAAACTCGCGAGAAAATGAGCGGAATCCGCAAAGCAATCGCGAAAGCAATGGTGAACTCTAAGCATACAGCTCCTCATGTCACATTAATGGATGAAGTTGATGTAACAAACCTTGTTGCACATCGTAAACAATTCAAACAAGTTGCAGCTGATCAAGGAATCAAGTTAACTTACTTGCCTTACGTTGTAAAAGCTCTAACTTCTGCTTTGAAAAAGTACCCAGTACTTAACACTTCTATTGATGATAAAACAGATGAAGTTGTGCAAAAGCATTACTACAATATCGGAATTGCAGCTGATACTGAAAAAGGCTTGCTTGTTCCAGTTGTGAAAAATGCAGACCGCAAAGCGATTTTCGAAGTATCTAACGAAATCAATGAGCTTGCAACAAAAGCACGTGATGGTAAATTGGCTCCAGCTGAAATGAAAGGTGCATCTTGCACAATCACTAACATCGGTTCTGCTGGTGGACAATGGTTTACCCCAGTAATTAACCACCCAGAAGTAGCGATCCTTGGTATTGGCCGTATCGCTGAAAAAGCAGTTGTTCGTGATGGCGAAATCGTTGCAGCTCCAGTCTTAGCTCTTTCCCTAAGCTTTGACCACCGTATGATTGATGGAGCTACTGCGCAAAATGCCCTTAACCACATCAAGCGTTTATTGAATGATCCACAATTAATTTTAATGGAGGCGTAATGTCATGGTAGTAGGAGATTTCCCAATCGAAACAGATACTCTTGTCATCGGTGCAGGTCCTGGTGGATATGTAGCTGCGATTCGTGCTGCACAGCTTGGACAAAAAGTAACAATCGTTGAAAAAGGAACGCTTGGCGGTGTATGTCTAAACGTCGGCTGTATCCCTTCAAAAGCGTTAATCAATGCTGGCCATCGTTTCGAACATGCAAAGCATTCTGAAGACATGGGTATCAAAGCTGAAAACGTAACAGTTGACTTCACAAAAGTTCAAGAGTGGAAAGCTTCTGTTGTGAGCAAATTAACAGGTGGAGTTCAAGGTCTTCTAAAAGGAAATAAAGTCGACATCGTAAAAGGTGAAGCTTATTTCGTAGACAGCAACTCTGTGCGAGTAATGGATGAAAATTCAGCACAGACTTACACGTTCAAAAACGCAATTCTTGCAACTGGATCTCGTCCAATTGAATTGCCTACATTTAAATACACTGACCGTGTGATCAACTCAACTGGTGCTTTAGCACTTAAAGAAGTACCTAAAAAGTTAGTTGTGATCGGTGGTGGATATATCGGTACTGAGCTTGGAACGGCTTATGCAAACTTTGGAACTGAAGTTGTCATCCTTGAAGGTGGAGACGAAATCCTTCCAGGCTTTGAAAAGCAAATGAGCTCTTTGGTGAAACGTAACCTGAAGAAAAAAGGAAACGTTGAAATCCATACAAACGCCCTTGCAAAAGGCGTTGAAGAAACATCTGATGGTGTCACTGTTACTTTCGAAGTAAAAGGTGAAGAAAAAACAGTTGATGCAGACTACGTTCTTGTAACAGTTGGTCGTCGTCCGAATACGGATGAGCTTGGCCTTGAGCAAGTTGGTGTTGAATTGACAGATCGCGGAGTTGTCAAAACTGACAAACAATGCCGTACAAGCGTATCCAACATCTATGCAATTGGTGATATCGTTGATGGACCACCACTTGCACACAAAGCTTCTTACGAAGGTAAAATTGCAGCTGAAGCAATCGCTGGAGAGCCAGCTGAAATTGATTACCTTGGTATTCCTGCTGTTGTATTCTCTGAGCCAGAACTTGCAACTGTTGGATACACTGAAGCAGAAGCGAAAGAAGAAGGAATCGAAATCGTTGCAGCGAAATTCCCATTCGCAGCTAACGGACGTGCACTTTCTCTTGACGCAACTGATGGCTTCATGAAAATGATCACTCGTAAAGAGGATGGTCTAGTTATCGGTGCGCAAATTGCAGGTGTTGGCGCTTCTGATATGATTTCAGAGCTTAGCCTTGCAATTGAAGCTGGCGTGACTGCTGAAGATATCGCAATGACAATTCACGCTCACCCAACACTAGGTGAAATCACAATGGAAACGGCTGAAGTAGCAATTGGAAGCCCGATCCATATCGTAAAATAATGAACCTATTAAAACCCTCTCTTTTTTGGAGAGGGTC
>NZ_NKHG01000280.1 GCF_002744245.1 Bacillus pumilus
GGAAACCCCCAACTACCATCGGCGCTGAAGAGCTTAACTTCCGTGTTCGGTATGGGAACGGGTGTGACCTCTTCGCTATCGCCACCAAACCTGATGGAGAGAATGTTCTCTCAAAACTAGATAACAACGTTCATCCTCAATACAACTAAAGAGCGTGAGAACAAGCTAAACGAGCAAATAGATGCTCAAAACCATGTGCTAGAAAAA
>NZ_NKHG01000281.1 GCF_002744245.1 Bacillus pumilus
GCGACAGAAGGAGTTTTTTGCTTTGACTTATTCATCTGAATCGAATTATATCACCCTTGAGGACAAAACTGCAACAGGTAAAAAGCGGGATTGGAAGGGGAAAAAGTTGAGATCGTCACTCATGGCGGCTCATTATGAAGGACTTGAAAAGCGTACCGGTGCGCCTTACTACGGAAAAAAGGCAGAGAAAGTATGTGATTGTGCGGAATGTCTTGCGTTTAGGAGAGACGAAGAAACGGGCAGACTACGATTATATCAAGCCTATTTTTGTAAAGTGAGGTTATGTCCTATGTGTGCGTGGCGAAGGTCGCTAAAAATTGCTTGTCATAATAAATTGATCGTGGAAGAAGCGAACAGACAGTATAAGCCTGCGTGGATATTTCTCACATTGACAGTGAAAAACGTTGAAGGTGATGATCTGAAACAGACCATTTCGGACATGATGAAAGGTTTTAATAGACTGATGAAGTATAAAAAAGTGGACTCTTCCGTTCTTGGTTATTTCAGGGCTTTAGAGATTACGAAAAATCATGAACAGAATACATATCATCCACATTTCCATGTCTTAATTCCAGTGAAGCGAAGTTATTTCACAGGGAAAAGTTATATCAAGCAAGCAGAATGGACAAGCCTTTGGAAACGTGCAATGAAATTGGATTACACACCGATTGTGCATGTGCAGCGGGTCAAAGGAAAGAAGGGAATCGATGCGGAAGCGATTGAAAAAGAAGTCCGCGAAGCAATGGAAGAACAAAAGGCGATTCTTGAAATTTCAAAGTATCCAGTCAAGGACACTGATGTGATACGTGGGAACGAAGTGACCGAGGAAAATTTGGATACTGTTTATTATTTGGATGATGCATTGAATGCTAGGCGGTTGATCGGCTATGGCGGGATCTTGAAAGAGATTCATAAGGAACTGAATTTGACGGATGCGGAAGATGGAGATCTGATCAGGATTGAAGAAGATGATGACGAAGTAGCTAATGAAACGTTTGAAGTCATGGCGCATTGGCATGTTGGTATTAAGAATTACATAATCAATTAATGTAAAAAAGCAGACTATGCAGTCTGCTTTTTCTTGAATACTTTATCAATAATAAACATGAAAAGTGTGAACAGTAGAGACAGAACTAACATGTCTAGTATCGTGACATCTGGGCTCTTTTTGATTGCTAGGAACCACAGCAACTGTAGCACCAAAGATATTACAAAATAAGATATGTACTTAATACCGTTCATATTAATTCGTCCCCTTTACTTTTAGCTTATTGTCCAATGCATCGAACGCTGAACCAAGCAAGGCTTGCGGATAGTCCAATAACCCCACCCTTGACTGCGTTCTTTCCAACGATTTTTATGATCTCAACAGCTAATTTATCCCATAGCTTTTTTTCGATCAGTTTTTGCATTCCACCTGTAATAAATCCAATTCCAGTGAAGTCAATGATCTTGTTGATCACACATGATTTCCATGATTTTGTAGAAATTTCTCCAGTTGATGGGTAAGGGACACCTTCTAAATCCTTTTCTTCCAGTTCTTCCCCATTTACCAGTTTAACAAATGCGACGATTGATGCAACATTCTCTTGTCCGAATTTATCAGCGACTAATGACTCATTTAAGACATATTTCCCGTTTTCTTGAACAGAAGCTGTCTCAAAAATGAATTGCATATCGGAAGCGATCTGTTGAGCTGCTTGTTCCTCTTCAGTAAGTTTTTGTGCACTTGCTAGTGGAGCGAAAGCAGTAATTGAAAGGACTAATGCACAAAATGCGGCCAAAATAGACTTCCAGTTTTTCTTTACAGAAACAGTCATCATACGTTTTCCTCCTCTGGGTTAATTGGAATACAAATACTAGGTTATATTATATTTTTTCCCAATTCAATGACTATATTACCATTTTTGAATTTTGTTATTTTGATTGCGGACACCGCAATCAATTTTTTTATTTTTCAGAGCTTCGTTTTGATGAAAATTTCTGTGATAGAATCCCTTCACTGTGGAGGTGAAGGGGATGACGATTATAATTAATGTGATGGATTTAGGAGCATTCATTATTTGTACTTTGCTGTTCATTGCATTGTGGTTTGAAGAATCAGAAGAAGCCGGCTATTAAGTCGGCTTCTTCTTTGCACGCTTGACGGAAATCGAGAGATTTTAGCACTCACACAGGGGTGTGTATAAGTGCGCCATTTTCATGGGTGTCCTATTTCCAAAATTGCCACCACTTTTTTTGTTGAGCAGCAGCAATCATTTTTTTTGCTTCAATGGATTCTTTCAAAGCGAGCATGAGATTTTCATCTCGCTTTTTTTGTTGTTCTTCAAATTGTTCGAGTCGTTTTAGGATGGCCCGATTGAATTCCTCTTGTCTTTGAATGAGATCAGCGACATTGACATCTTGTAGCGGTGTAGCGGTATCCGATATGGACAAGTTTGACCGATACAAGGTCGCTACAAGTTTGGCTACTTCTTCTAGTGATTTACCACTCAATTTAGAGTGTGTGTATATATACTCCATAGCGGATAAATCGGACTCATTATACTGACGCCATCCCTTAGTGTCTCTGGCGAAATGATAGCCGTTTTTCTCAAGCATGGCGGCGTATTTGCGTATCGTGACGCTGGAGACATTGAGCTTGTTTGCAATGTCTTGTGAAGAAAGATAGGTTTCGGGTTTCATAGCGGGTTCACCTCTTTATGATTCATTCGCTACGGTATACGCTACGCCCTCTTAGATCAAAAGGCAAAATGTTTTTGTTTTGCGTAGCGGGTTGAAAGAGAAAAAATTGATAAGTGTCGCTGAAGACATTTCGGAAAAGGTGAAAAGAGCATAAGGGAAAACTGCAACCATTTCATGTTTGAAATCATAGGGTGATTTGTTTCGTGGCGGTTGCAATTTTTGAAGAGAATGTGCCTAAAAATGAAAAACTGACACACCTTTTTTTAGGAGAAAAATGCGGGGATGTGTCAGAAACGGCAAAACTGCCACACCATAAAAAGGAAAAACGAGAAGAGCATAAGGGGTTTTTGTCCCCACTTATGGTGTGGAACTAGGCAAAGCCTAGCAAAAAAATGACCCCAAAGAAGTGGTGGAAATCACTCCTGCAGCAGTGGCGATTTTTGAGGTAATCACTTTCCCATCACTACTGAAAAACGAGCCGATCACTGTCGGATCAGTGATGAAAAATGATCGGCCAGTTGCCGACCACTTGTCAAAGTGCCCAGTTATACGCACCAAAAAATGTGCGTGTTTTTAGAAAAGCCAACGGGGGTTTTTCACGAAAGTTTGGTAACGTTTTGTGTTCGAAAAGGAGCGCACCTGCACACAAAGAAAGGGAGCGTTTGCAAAAAAATCAGTAGCAACAAGGGTTCAAAAGCTTTGAATTAAGTTTCGTGTTTGTTTTGTGTTGTTTCGGAAAAGTGTGCACTCAAAAGGAGCGTTACTGTTTAAAAAATGGAGTGAAAAACATGTGGCATGAGTCAACGGTAAGCGGAACGAAAGTGAGCATTAAGGAGTTGACTCATTCACCACATCCAAAGCCTATTGATTCAAACAAACCCCGTTTGTTTGCGCCAGCCGAAGGGGCATCCCCCGAAGATCGGGGGTAGGGGGTTTGAACATTTGCGATCCAACGGGCTGACCGTTGGCGGGTTTGGGCAGAGCCCATAAAGAGTCACTGGAGAACCAGTGCCCACTTATGCACCTGAAAAGTTGCACGTGTATTTTCTCTCCGTTCAAAGCAGAATGCCAGGCATTGTACCGTTGGGAAATTGATGAAAAAATTTGGTGGAAATGATAGAATAAGAGAAAGTTTTATTCATCTGATTGTTTGGCGAAGGTGCGAAGCGAAAAGGCGGCGGTAGTCGCCTGAGTGGCAACGAAAAGCGTAGCACCGAGAGCCAAACGAGAACCCCCCCATGCTAACAGGGGGGTAGTAATGGATGAGAAAACTGTTGGAAACCAATCATATCAAGGGATTGAGCCGTTTTCGTTTTGAAACGGTTTTTAATTAGATGATAAGATGCATGATTAAATACATAAAAATACCGAGGCTGTAATTCTAAAATGCCTCTGAGAGCGTTCAGATTCGATTCTGAGCGCTTTTATTTTTGTTCAGGTAATTGAAGTAGGGGGATGAGCCAAAAACGTTTATACGGGACTTAAATGCGTTTTTCGTTTAGTCTGCTGAATTCATTTTAAAAAACGTTTGCGAGATACCGAAAATTTTCAAAAATGGAAAAGCAAGCAAGTTATAGCCGTATTTCATGTGCTAGGATTTAACATAAAAAAGCGATGTATCGGGGGATTGATGGTATGGGAACTATTGCAGCGCCTGTGGTTGGTCAGAAGATTAATGAGTGGTATCGACATATCAAAAGGTTGAATGTGACAGATGCAGAGATTCTCCGTAACGAAGTTAAGAATGAACTGGATTTGATGGAGGAAGACGAACAGGTTGTTCTTTATTTTCAGCTAATGGAATTTCGCCATGAACAGATGCTTGAATACGTAAATCCATCAAAAAATACTGTCAACAAAGCTGATTATTTGAGAGCTGTCGAAGGTGAAGGGAAAAGGCTTACTGGTATTATGGAGTACTACTTCAATTTTTTCAGAGGGATGTATGAGTTTTCTAAAGGGGAGTACATAAAAGCTATTACATTTTATCGCTATGCCGAAAGAAAACTTGATAAAGTAGCTGATGAATTGGAGCGTGCGGAGTTCTTTTTCAAAATGGCAGAAATCTTTTATCACATGAAGCAAACACATCTATCTATGTATTATGTTGAACAGGCGTATCATGCTTATAAGGCAAACAGTATATATCAAGTTAGGTTAATCCAGTGTAGATTCGTGATTGCGGGAAATTATGACGATCTGGTCAGTTATGAGAAGGCACTTCCCCATTTGAAATTAGCTTTACAGGAATCTATTGCACTTGGCCATGATTACATTACGACTAAGGGTTTGTTGAATTTAGGAAACTGTTTTAATAAACAAGATGATGTTGCGAAAGCAACAGTATATTACCAACGTGCATTAGAGTTAGGCGAGAAGATCTGTGCTAAAGAGGTTGTACAAGCTTGTTATGATTTAGCCATCATTTTCTTTAAGCAGGGACGAAAAGAAGAAGCTCTTGATTATTGTGTGAAAGGAAAAAGCTATGCTGAAAAGTATGATGATTATATGTTTGTCGATCTTTTTAATGTGCTTCATGAGTTATATGTGACGGTTTCGCCTAGTGTTGAAGTCAATCAAAAATTCGATCAACTTTTATATAGTCGTGGTTATCCTTATTTAGAAGACCTAGCTTTAGAGGCTGGAAGATTTTATAATGACATAGAACGATTGGATGATTCTGTATTTTTTTACAAGAAGATGATCCAAGTTCAGAAACTGATTCAAAGGGGCGATTTTGAATATGACGTTTAAAAAAATTATGGCTGCCGTTTTGATTTTAGCTGTGGCTGTTGCGCCAGTTTATGGTTTAGCGACGCAAGATAACAGCGTTTCTGTTGCTTCAAGGAATGCAACATGATGTATCGTATTCGATTTGTAACATGAAAATCGACAGACCTTTAGGGTCTGTTTTTTTTGTTGCTAAAAATCAAAAAAAATCTCCCCCTGCGGGGAAATTTGGTTTAGTCTTTGGTCTTTTAGGTTTTGAGGTTTTGGTTTTTAAAAAGATGGCGTTTCGCCAGATTTTTGGGCGATTTTGACGGAGTCAGAATCGTGTCTTTTCTTATCTTGATACATATAGAAACAATGAGATTTTCAAAAAGTACGATAAATCCAGTGGTGTCAAGGGTTTAAAAGCATTTTGACAGCACAAAACTCCATCTGCTATTATTAAAGTGACCAAACGATAATAATAGAGTGCTAGAGAACTA
>NZ_NKHG01000114.1 GCF_002744245.1 Bacillus pumilus
AACTAAAATATCACTTCCTGTTTGGGGTAATTGGTGTGGTCCTGGTTATGGTGGTGGTCCAACAAAAGGCTTACTAGATGCCGCATGTAAAAAACATGATCTCGATTATAAAAAATATGGTTATTTTGATTGTAAGAGTGATGCTAGGTTAATGGGTCGAATACAACGAGATCTAAAAAAGATGGGGTTCGTTGAAAAGGTAGTAGCCAGAAATGTTTGGGCGTATTTTCTCGTCCAAGTGAAGGCGAACGGTTGTTATTAAAATAATATTTTGAGAGAGTGATAATTTGAATACAAAAACTTTAAGGAATCTTTCATTTCTTTGTTTTATTATTGGTATTTTATTGTGGGTTCCCAATGTTTTCTTTGGGCAAAGTAGTATTCTATGGTTATTAAACTTTGTGATTGGTCCAATTGGAATTGTGTTAAGTATAATGGGTAAAAAATATCTTTTCACGTTCTTAAATTTCATAACTTCTTTCAGTTTTTTTATATTCATGTTTCTTGGTTATCAATTATTGGGATCATGAAATTATTTGGCGAAAGCAGGCTCAAAAGAGTCTGCTTTTTTTGTTACACGCTTGACGGAAATCGCAAGATTTTAGCACTCTCACAAGGGTGTGTATAAGTGCGCCATTTTCATGGATGTCCTATTTCCAAAATTGCCACCACTTTTTTTGTTGAGATGCAGCAATCTGTTTTTTCATTTCTTCATTCTCTTTTAGAGCCTCTATGAGGTGTTTGTCGCGTTCCTCAAGCTTAGCCTCAATGTAGTGTTGTTGTTCGTGAATTGTCTGAATAAGAGATTGGATGATTTGTTTTTGTTCATTCATTTGTGAGTTGAGAGTATTCCTTATATCCTCTATCGACTCATTCAGCGTCAATGCTGTACTTTCTGTATGATTGTCTATTGTGATAGTTATTGGGTGTCCCTCATTAGTGAGAACGGTCTCAATGTTTTTTATAGACTTTCCTTCTACGTATAAACCACGAATTTTTTTCAGCAAAGGAATGGACTCATTTGCTACTAAATAGCTTTTTCCGTTTTTCTTTATGTTCAAATGATGGCCATGTTGACGAATATATCTTCGTAATGTGGTATCTGGGATTTGAAGTTCTTTCTCTAATGATTTGATAGAGTGCCATGTTTCTTGGTTATCCATATAATTTCACCACCTCGTTCACCATACGATCATACCTTTATTATTCTAGTTATATCAATGTATCCCTGCGATCACGGTCATGGTTGCGTCCACGGATACGATCATACGATCACGCAATGTTTAAGGCGGTGGATACCAATGTGACAGCAAGGAATTCTTATGTTCTTGCATTGAAATATGGAGAGGAGAGAAATGTATGAAAAGAGCATAAGGGAAAACTGCAACCATTTCATGCTTGAAATCACAGTGTGATTTGTTTCGTGTTGGTTGCGATTTTTGAAAGAAATGTGCCTAAAAATGAAATTCTGACACACCTTTTTTTAGGAGAAAAATACGGAGATGTGCCATAAACGGCAAAACTGACACACCATAAAAAGGAAAATAGAGAAGAGCGTTACTGTTTAAAGAATGGAGTGAAAAACATACGGCATGAGTCAACGGTAAGCGGAACGAAAGTGAGCATTAAGGAGTTGACTCATTCACTACATCCAAAGCCTATTGATTCAAACAAACCCCGTTTGTTTGCGCCTGCCGAAGGGGCATCCCCCGAAGATCGGGGGTAGGGGGTTTGAATATTTGCGATCCAACGGGCTGACCGTTGGCGGGTTTGGGCAGAGCCCGAAAAGAGTCACTGGAGAAGCAGTGCCCACTTATGCACCTAAATAGGTGCTGTGTGTTTTTTCTCCGTTCAAAGCAGAATGCCAGGGCATTGTACCGTTGGAATTAAAGAGTCAAAAATGGTAAGATTAAAGAAATATTTGTGCGTCTGTTTTGTTTGGCGAAGGTGCGCAGCGGAAGACGACGACAGTCGTCGAGTGGCAACGAAAAGCGAAGCACCGAGAGCCAAACGGGAACCCCCCCACTCTAACAGGGGGGTACTACGGAAGAAAAAAGCAAATTGAAGCTAGTCATAGCAATGGATTGACTCGTTTTGAGTTTGTGACAAAGATTTATTTGAATGATTAAACCTATAAAAATACCGAGGCTGCAATTCTAAAATGCCTCTGAGAGCGTTCAGATTCGTTTCTGAGCGCTTTTACTTTTGTTCTGGTAATTAAAATAGGGGAATGAGTCAAAAAAAGCTTATAAGGGCTTTAAATGCGTTTTTTCATTTTGTCTGCTGTTCGTGTTAAGAAGCAGAAGTATGTCTTGTTTCCTATCCAGTCTCAAAATGGTTTGCGTCTTGCCGAAAATTTTACATATCAAGGGAAAAATAGGCTTTTATTAGGAAGTGTTGTGCTAGCATTTAATATAAAACTGCACTTTCTAGGGGGTATTGTAGGTGGAATCTATACCATCTCCAGTTGTAGCGATCAAAATAAACGAGTGGTACAAGCATATAAAGAAATTCAATGTGAAAGGTGCTGAAATCCTAAGGGAAGAAGTCAGAAAAGAATTAGACGTGATGGAAGAGGATGAGCAAGCGGTTCTTTATTTTCAGTTGATGGAGTTCCGTCATCAATTGATGTTGGACTATGTGCAACCTACTGGAGAACCACTAGAGAAGTCGGATTATTTGAAAGCTGTAGAAGGCCAAGGTAAAAAGATGGCGGGTATTCTTGAATACTATTTCAACTTTTTTCAAGGCATGTATGAGTTTAAAACTGGTGAGTTTATCAAGGCGATCGTGTTCTATAAACGAGCAGAGAAGCGGTTAGAGCAAGTGGCGGACGAATTGGAAAGGGCAGAATTCTATTACAAATTATCAGAAGTGTTTTATCACATGAAACAGACTCACATGTCTATGTATTATGTTGGTCTTGCTTATAATGCATATCGTTCAAATTCTAATTTTGTGGTTCGAGAGATCAACTGTTTGACTGTGGTTGCAGGAAATTATATTGATTTGGAGCATAGAGAAAAGGCACTTTCGCAGTTACTTGCTGTTTTGGAAAAAGCAAAAACGTTAAAAAATCAGCACATGATTTTTAGAGCTTTGCATAATATCGGTTCATGTTATGAAGGTTTGGGTGATAATATCCGAGCTATCTCTCATTTTCATCAAGCGATTGAAATTGGGAGTTCTATTGGTGAGAAAGTGCTTCTGACTTATTACAGAACGGCTATGATTCATTTGAAAAATAAGGAGTTTATCGAAGGACAAAACTTTTATCGAAAGTCATTGGAGCAGGCAGAAATTCATCATGATGAGCTTTATTTTATACTTTTGGAGTTTATGAAAAAATTATTTTTTGATTCTGCTAATCTAAGTGACATCTTGAATGTACTGGAAAAATTGAACAACATGAAGGGATATCGCTATATGGAAGACCTAGCATTAGAAGGCGCTCAGTTCTATACTAAAAGCGGGCGTATGGATGAATCTGTAAAATTATACGAGAAAGTGATGTACGCCCGAAAACAAATTCAAAGGGGCGACTGTTCATATGAATTTTAAAACGGTTCTTACTGGGTTTTTAAGTGCTTCGGCTTTGCTAGGTGTGATCTCTTTATCATCTGTTGAGTTTGATGCCAATTCAAGAAAAGCTACTTCTCCAGAATCGACTGATCTGACTGTAAGAAATGCTACAGGGAACAGTTTTACTACTATGGATTTTCCTCTTATAACTCGATCTGCAACCGAAGATACTGATCTTGCTGTAAGAAACGGAACACGTTCGAGGAATGCGACATGATGTACTTTATTCGATTAGGTACATGAAAGATGACAGACCTTTTGGGTCTGTTTTTTTGTGGAAATATCATGTGTAGTCACTTGGGAATAACACGTAAACTATTAGGTTTTTGATTAAACGTGATATTTCCACTGGTTACAGATGGTGGGAACCCAGAAATATCAACGGCCAATATGATTGGATTGATCGCTATTAAATGACCTTACTTGTTCTATGCTCTTCTGGTTGTCTCTTTTTCAATCCCACCATTTTTGTGGGCGGCATGATGGCAGTTGTATTTTTAATGTCAGGTTTAGTCAGGTCAAATAAAAAATGACGACTAGCTGAATGCTCTAGTCGCCCTAGATCGTGGGTTGTGATTCTTTAAGGTATGAATGTTAGTGAGAAGGAGTCAAAAAAATCAAAAAAAAATCTCCCCCTGCGGGGAAATTTGGTTTAGTCTTTGGTCTTTTAGGTTTTGAGGTTTTAGGTTTTTAAAAAGATGGCGGTTTCGCCAGCTTTTTGGGCGATTTTGACGGAGTCAGAATCGTGTCTTTTCTTATCTTGATACATATAGAAACACTGTCATTTTGAAAAAATAGAACAAATCCAGTGATATCAATGGTTTAAAGGGATTTTGACAGGTAAAAACTCCATCTGCTATTATTAAGTCACCACAACAAAAATAATAGATTGCTAGAGGACTAGCTTCAGAAGGAGTTTTTATTTTGACATATTCATCTGAATCGAATTATAGCATCCTTCAGGACAAAACCGCAACAGGTAAAAAGCGGGATTGGAAAGGAAAAAAGGTGCGATCTTCACTAATGTCATCTCATTATGAAGGGCTTGAAAAGCGTATCGGTGCGCCTTACTACGGAAAAAAAGCAGAGAAGATATCCAATTGTGCCGAATGTCTTACGTTTAAAAGAGAAAAAGAAACAGGAAGACTTAAATTATATCAAGCCTATTTTTGTAAAGTGAGGTTGTGCCCTATGTGTGCATGGCGAAGGTCTTTAAAAATTGCTTATCACAATAAGTTGATTGTGGAAGAAGCAAACAAGCAATATAAGCCTGCATGGATATTCCTCACGTTAACAGTTAAAAATGTTGAAGGGGATCAATTGAAACAAACAATTACAGATATGATGCAAGGTTATAGAAAGCTGTTTCAATATAAGAAAGTGAAAACTGGGACACTTGGTTTTTTTAGAGCTTTAGAGATAACAAAAAATCATAAAGAAAATACATATCATCCACATTTTCATGTGCTTATCCCTGTAAAGAGAAATTATTTTGGTAAAAGTTATATTAAGCAAGCAGAGTGGACAAGTTTTTGGAAGAAAGCAATGAAATTGGATTACACACCGATTGTGCACGTGCAGCGGGTCAAAGGAAAAAAGGGGATCGATGCGGAAGCGATTGAAAAAGAAGTGCGTGAAGCAATGGAAGAACAAAAAGCGATTCTTGAAATTTCAAAGTACCCAGTCAAGGATACGGATGTGATACGTGGGAATGAAGTGACCGAGGAGAATTTGGATACGGTCTATTACTTGGATGATGCATTAAGTGCAAGGCGGTTAATTGGTTACGGGGGGATCTTGAAGGATATTCATAAGAAACTCAATTTGACGGATGCCGAGGACGGGGATCTTGTCAGAATTGAAGAAGATGATGATGAGGTAGCCAATGAGACATTTGAAGTCATGGCACGTTGGCATGTAGGCATCAAGAATTACATAATCACATAGAAAAGCAGACCTATCATGGGTCTGTTTTTTTATGTCAATATGGCATGTGAAATTTCTTTTTTGATTGCGGTGTCCGCAAGCGTTTTGGAAACTTTTCTAATTTAGGTAATTTATGTAGATTTATATATCTATTTATGTGATATTTGCCATGAACAAAATACTAGATAGAGAGGGAGTTTTGTCTTGAAGTTAAAAATTATGGTCATGGCGTTAGTTTCTGTTTTGGTTTTATCGGTTGTACCAAATGCTTCAGCTTACGAAAATAATGTGAAGGAACCTGAAAGCGTCTATAAGGTTGAGACTGATGATCAAACAAGTTTGGATGCTGATCAGCAAAAAATGATCGATGCTGTTCAGCCGTATGTGTCTGTTGATAAAGATGGTTTGTTGTCTTTGAATAATGTGCCAAATTCTTTATATGAGAAATATAGTTTAGATCAATTGGAAGGACATTTTGCTCAATTGAATAATGATGTAAAAAATGGTAAAATTACCATAGAAAAAGATTTGAGTATTACACCTCTTACTTTGTCGACATCTGTTAATTACGCTAGATGGACTTATAATTGGTGGGGATATGATCGGAAATTCAACAATAAAGCTTCTAAAAGCTATCAAGATTGGTTGTACACTGCGGCTAATACTGGAGTTATTGTTGGAGGATTGACCTTTTGGTTACCACCTGTAGCTTCAATTTCTGGTGTCTCGGCTGGTTACTGGGGTTTACTTGCTACTAGAATTGGAGCAAAAAATAAAGGTAAAGGTGTATATGTAGGTGTTACTTGGGTAGCGGCATTTAGAGTTGATACCCTCAAATAATATAAAGGTGATGATCTTATGATGACTGTAATATCAGTATTGATCATGTTAACTAGTGTTTCTTATTTGGCAGTTTATATGCAAAAACGTAAGAATAATAAAGAAAAAGAGATGGGATATAAAATTGTTTTTCTCGTCGTTTTCTTTTTACTGAGTGTGCCATTCATCAATATGGTCATCACTGGATAATAAAGAACAGGCTGAAAAGCCTGTTTTTTTGTTTCTTAATATCATGAATTTTGCTGAAAAATTTCTTTTTTGGTTGCGTTGTCCGCAAGCATTTTTTTTATTTTTCAGTGCTTCGTTTTGATGGATTTTTTTGTGATAGAATCCCATCACTGTGGAGGTGAATGGGATGACTATCGAAGTTCATGTGATGGATTTAGGGGCAATCATTATGTTTGTTTTGATGATCATTGCATGTGCGTTTTCAGAAGCAGAAGAAGCCGACAATTGAGTCGGTTTTTCTTTATAAGTTTAAAGTCGTGGCACGTTGGCATGTCGATATCAAGAATTACATAGTTAATTAGGTAAGTGGGCTTATAATAGTCTGCTTTTTTATCTGAATAATAGTTTAAATTAACCTTAAAAAACCAAGGAAAAAAATTACTTTAGTACCTTTTGTTGTATGATTGTTGTATAAATTGATTATAAGGAGCTATTGTATGCGAAAAATTTTGAGTGTTATGATGATTTTGTCTGTTTTGCTTGGTTTTTCTAATTTTGGTGGTGAACGGGTTTCTGCAGCTAGTAATTTAAAAGAACTTGAAGGTTTGGACATTGATATGTTAGACGATGAAATTCTTAAAGAGATGTTTAATTACATAAGTTCTAATGAACATGGAAAGCTTTACTTTGATGTTGATCAGGCTAGACTAGATGGAAAATCAGAAGAACTCTTAGATCAAGGTAAAGCGTTTAATGATTTCAGTAATTCTTATTTTAAGTTCTACAATAATTCAGTTGATAGTGACCGTATAAC
>NZ_NKHG01000282.1 GCF_002744245.1 Bacillus pumilus
GCTGTTGTCGACGTTGTAGGTCCAGGCGCCGCCTTCGGTGATGGTCAGGCTGCCCAGTGCACCGGCACTCGGGGTGCCGTTGCCGGCCACAAACTTGGCTTCATCCGCCCCGTCCACGTCGGTCACGGTCAGGGTGCCGGTCTCGGTCAGGGTCGGGTTGCTTTCATCTTCGGTCACGCCACCGGTGTCGGTACCGGTGATCACCGCGGCATCGTTGACGCCGGTGATGGTGATGGTGACGGTATGGGTGGTGCCATCGACGGACTCGACCACAAAGGTCTCGACCTTGGTCTCGCCCTCGCCCAGGTACTGCACCTT
>NZ_NKHG01000283.1 GCF_002744245.1 Bacillus pumilus
CGCCTTCGATCTGGGCAAATTGGTGGGTCGTGTAGGGATCGAACCTACGACCAATTGATTAAGAGTCAACTGCTCTACCGACTGAGCTAACGACCCATCTAAATCATTTTTACAAACTGGTGGTCGTTACTGGGATCGAACCAGTGACCCCCTCCTTGTAAGGGAGGTGCTCTCCCAGCTGAGCTAAACGACCTGGGAATTC